>NZ_JBREVE010000002.1:0-854059 GCF_052921365.1 Paenibacillus sp. T2-29
CAACAGGGGGTCAACTATATTCCATTCTTCATCCGTTAACTCGTATCTTCGTCTCATGTGCCTTATTTTACTAGATTTCTACGAGTTGTACAGTTTGCGTACAGGCCCTAGTAATGATAGTATAAATCAAAGACATATCTATGCCCATTCTACTATTTATAAAAATAATGAAAGGGATGGATAGCGCTATAAATAAGTTCCAATATACAAGTATTTTTGAGTCACTCTCAAAAGAATTGTAAAGTTTACTCCAGTAGTTTGTTTCCAATCCAAGTCCCCTCACAATGAAATGTATGATTTATCCAAAATAAACTTTTACCTTGCCTTCGTTGGTAGCTATGCTTAAAAGTCCATCGAGAAATTTGGCTAATTTGTCTTTCTCATACTCAGGCTCGGTTTGTTCAATGTTAGACCAATCAATTGTTTTGGACTTTAAAATAGCATGTCTAATTTGGTTTTCATCGAAATAAATTTCTTCACCTACACCACTAACCCCACCGTCTAATAATTGAACATCTAGAACTCTATATAAATACCTTGCGCCTTCGTTCCAAGATCCGTATCGAGTATACACAACTTCTTTGTTTTCCTTGTTATACCCACTAATATCGTGTCCCATTTTCATGTACTCCTTGTTATGAAGTATTTGTTTCATCGACTTGAATAAAACATAGTCCTACCACTTCTCCATATCGGTTAAATCTATACCCAACTCACTCAAAACTATATTTAACAAATACGATGCCCCTGTGGTTCCACCAGAATAATCGGGCGAAATGGAAATTGTTATCAAATCCCATGGATACAAAGTCTTTCAAACCTTTAATGTATCCTCTTATTGTTTCTTCCGAAATAAAGTCGGACTCTCCGATTGTGTCGCTATTGTTGAAAGCATCAATATCAAGGTCTAGAATAGCAGACCTATTACCTATGTACTCTGCAAAACTTTTCACCATCATATGAATTCAAAAATTCTTCAGTATTAGGGAATAGCTTTGAACTATACTTGCAATTTTCAGGGAGGCAATGTGCATACTCTTCTCGCACATCTGATAGAACATTAAGTTCTAGTTTGTCGCTTGATACAAAAATTACTTCTTCAATGGTTCCTCTTCCAATCGATGCCCAAATAAAATTGTCTATATGCATCAAATTAGACTCAGGAACTTGCCCCAATGATCTGTCATAGCTTCTACTTACCTTCATGATGTCTTCTTTGGATTTCGCCTCAAATAAACTTCTTACTACTAGTCCATCTGGCACATCATCAAAATGTGAATCAACATGAACAACCAATGAACCCTCTTGAATTCTATTCTCTATTTTAGATACTTCCCAAGCAGCAAATGACCAGTTATGATCTCGCATAATATACACTCGCTTGTCTTTTGACTGTAGCTTCCAGTCAATATCTTTGCTCCAAGGGTAATTCATCTTACAACCTCCTAATCAAAATCTAGTTTTCTTTATATCAGCTTATGAAAGTCATATTTAATTTCTTTAATATCATTTCCATCTCATCTATTAATCTACTTCCTCCACCAAATTCCCAGCCATTAGATTCAACAAACTCTATAAACTTATCAATAAATTCATCGTGATCAATGTTACCTTTAGTAGCAAAAACTGCTCCGCTAATTTTTATGCCTTTTTTCATGGAATCCTCTCCTTTAATTGATACTACCCAAATCAAAGATTCGTTTTACCTTTTCTTTTTTGACTTATAGGCATCCTTCATTTGATAAAAGTCGATTTTGCCAATAACATAGAAAACTATACTACCAAACAAAAGCGTTAAAAATAGCCACTTATGTATGAGTAAAGCAACGATACAAATCAGAGCAAACCCTTTGAGCGCCTGCTTATTCATGAATTCACCTTATCCTGTGTGAGATTAATTTAGTTATAGATTAAATCTCTTATCAAAATATAAGCTGCCCTTAATTCATTAGGGAAGTACTCAGATATTTTCCTTGTTTCTTTTACTTCAAAATATTTATACAATTCATGATTTGTGCTGACTACAATTTCTTCAGTTATTCTAAATAAATCTCTAAATTGGTCCGCCGTAATGTCAATTTTATATCCTTCGTACTCTAACCATACGTGAGTCTTTGATTCGTGACCTTCAATAATACAATTGCCAGTAACATAATCACAATCAATTTCAAATTCATCCAGCAACAACTTCCCTATGATCATGCTTGAATCTCCACAGGCGCCATGGGGAAATCCATGATGGAACTGGCAGTACATAGTGAATTTGTTTGGATCAATGCTCTCAATTGCTCTCCTTACTTTGGTTGCCACCATCTTTAGCCGCTCTTTAATATAAATCACTTCCTTATAAAATCATCGTTTTACTTACAACACATCATCAATATATAAGCAGAAAAGCATACAAATTTTATGCAACTTTCTAAAACCTGTGATACTTTAATTGGTATATTGAAGGTAGTCACAAAACTTCTCTATCTTATTTACACGGCTCTAATATGTTATTTTCAGAGAGTTATTACTACTGTCTAATTCAATTCCTGCACCTAATCCCCTAGCAAAAACCTGAGCAGGAACATATGTAACTCCCTTTATTACTTTAGGTGCTGCGCTCACTGTTTCAGATGATCCATTGTAAAACACTATTTTGCTTCCAACGGTAAGTGTCATTTTACTATTTCCTTTAGTTACACCAATTGTGCCACTATTATTATCATAGTTCAGGGTAGCACCCAAGCCTTCAGCAATCTCGCGAAGTGGAACCAAATTGGTATTCTGATAAATCAATGGCTCACTACTAAAGCTCAATTTATTTCCGTTCACGTAAACTCTTATTCCAGATTCTTTATAAGCTGGCTTTGCTGCTTTAGGCTTTGCAACGCTCTTTTTAGGAGTTGATTTACTTGAACTTGAAGATGAGGAACTACGTGAAGAAGATCCTCCACCATTATGATAGTGATATTCCCCGTCTTGGAGTCCTCACTTAGCACAGTTAGTACGGCAATAATGTCCACCATTTGAATCAGTTCTACCCGGATGAGCATATGCACTAGCACTGGAAAGAATTAATACTAAGGCGAATGAACTAGCTAATACTTTATTTTTCGCTTTTCTACAACTATTTTTTGGTATTATATACCTATTATATTAGCACATTGTTCCAATAATAAGGAAGAATTTTGTTTCATATTTAAATAAATCCAATAAATGCTAAAGAGCTATACCTGTTTACTTCTCCTTTTTTACTTGGGGCTAAATTTAACCCTCCCTGACTCCTATATACACATTCTCTCTTGTTTTAACATATGCCTACCTGTTGGCTTGAGCCAGCACTTTCAGACTGATTAATTGACCATCCCAAGTCTGTAGAAAAAGTTTACCCTTTATGAGTCGTCTACATATATACATTGTTTATCGCTCCTTTATCAACTCAATAGGTAACAGTTAGATAGATAATGCCACTTCCAACGAGGTTGAATACTTTCCACGTTCAACGTAACCGTCATATATACGTTCTGGATCATCTGTTTTAAGCCTATTTACTTTCCAAGTTGGCATTTCCTCTTGAAACAATTTCTCCAGCGCTGCTTTTTTGTTGCGGTAATAGTCGTATACAAAGTCAGCTTTAAAAGTGTATCCATGTGCATCAATATCCTCTTTACGCATAACAGTAAGCAACGACAATTCAGTCATTGTGGGCAACTTACGTTGAAGAAATTCATTCATGCGCTCAACCGTTTTAAGCATAAATTTCATTTTGGTAACTAGGATCTCTGCTTTAGGTGAAACTTCGAGAAACCAGCAAAGCTTTTCAATTGTCAGATCAGAGTGATATGGAGTTTGAGTAGTGGTCAAATTGACTATCCCTTTGTTGTTCAATGTGATTGTCATTATGTATCTTCTCCTTTTGGAAAATAGTTGTGTCACGTGACACCCTAGAAACCTGAAACAATTCCTCTCGATTCATCCTCAGCACGTTCAATAGCTTGTATAAACGGCAACAAAGGTTCCTCACGTTTGTACTGTATAGCCTTCTCAGCAGTACCATTAGCGTTAGCCCATTCCCAATACGTGATGATATCAATGGACTGTAAGAAATACATGGACAGAGCTCCAACGGGATTTCCAGCGTACAATTGCATAAAGTGTTCATCTGTAAGTTGATCGTGTTGCAAATATTCATCCTTCATTTGATGAAGCAGAAGAAATCTACTTTCACGATTAACATTGACGATACGACTTACATATTCATTGCGGCGTTCAACTGTGTTCAATATGATTTGCATGTCATTGCGAATGCCAGTTGCTTCAGGAGTAATATTGAGCATGTTGATTAGCTCATTAATCGACAAGTTAGGATTGTACGGTGCTGGCTCGATAATACGAGTCCAATTATCGTCAGTGCCATGCTCAAATACTTGGATAGCAACTGCTGCTGTTTTATTAAACTAACTTATCCCGTTAATTCAATGACTTCACACTCTTTATGATGCGGTTCACCGTGAGTTATCCTACAATTATCGGATAGATTAGCTAATTTTACATTTTACTAATAGACATACGAAACATTTCAAATCCATTAGGCAGACTTTCTGACACTCCTACACCCTCGAACTTATTGACATTGTATATTTGAGCAGGAGTGGGTCTGTGTGGGCTTATGAACGACTTTGATAGGGTTGTGATAGACCTTAATGTAGGATTGAAACTTGCCTGTGAAGGCTGTTTAGTCGATATCACATATACCGTAGGCACTTCCATAGACCGACTATAAGCAGAATATGAAGCGATAACGGATATAGTATGTCGTTCCAACATATGGTAGTATAAAAGACAGTACACAAAGCATGGATTTCATGTAATTTCTAATAAAAAAGTTCATCATTGAAGGAGCAACTAAATGGAACCTAATTTTAAACTTAAGAATCTAAATGGTGAGGAAGTAACCATTTTTGAATTGCAAGAAGCAATGAGAAAAGGGGAGGTTACTTCTAGGGAACTTGTTATGTACTACATGTATCGTATTGCAACACACGACCAGAGTGGTCAAAATATAAATTCTATAATGGAAATCAACCCAGATGCGATTTTCATTGCAGAAGCCCTAGACAAAGAAAGAAAAACAAGAGGAATTAGAGGGTATTTACATGGTATACCTGTTTTGTTGAAAGAAAATATTGAAACAAAGGACAAAATGCGGACGAGTGCGGGAGCGTTGGCACTGGAAAACAACATTAGCGAAACGGATGCCTTTCTTGTAAAAAAACTTAGAGAAGCTGGAGCCATTATCCTTGGAAAAACAAACATGACTGAATTGGCAAACGGCGTATCCTCAAAAATGTGGGCAGGTTACAGTTCTAAAGGCGGACAAGTATTAAATCCATACGGTGACTTTTTCGTGGGTGGGTCAAGTACTGGTTCTGCTGTAGCTGTGGCGTCAAATTTTACAAGTGTTGCAGTTGGAACGGAAACTTCAGCATCAATTTTAAGTCCAGCTATTCAAAACTCGATTGTTGGTATAAAGCCTACAGTTGGGCTTATAAGTCGTACAGGTATAATACCTTATTCCTATTCTCAAGATACCGCTGGAGCAATGGCAAGGACAGTATCAGATGCGTCAATCTTACTTAGTGTACTTGTAGGTAAAGACGATAATGACCCTGCTACATGGAAAAATGATGATACGATTGACTATTCAACTTACTTAGACAAGAATGGCTTAGAAGGGGCGAAAATTGGGGTTTATAGAGATGTACCATTAGAGCAATTTCGTGACCCTGACGAATATGATAAAATATTATTTAATAATACTGTAGAGGAACTAACAAAAGCGGGAGCAATCGTCATTGAAGACATTGAAATGCCAGCCTTCGATAGGAAATGGAATTGGAACAAGTTGAATAACGAATTTAAGCATGGTCTTGATAACTATCTCCGAAACCTTCCACAAAGTATGCCTGTACATACCTTTAGTGAATTGGTTGAGTGGAACGAAAAAAACTCCGAGAAGGCTTTGAAATATGGACAAGATTTACTGGAGAACCGTCAACATTTAGTGAATCCATTGAAGAATCCGAACTATATATTAGAGTCTTTAACTGATTTATATTATTCCCAGAATGAAGGCATAGATTATGCCATAGAGAAATACGGATTGGATGCAATTATGTTTCCATCATATGTGGGAGCAGAAATTTGTGCAAGGGCAGGGTATCCATCAGTAGCTGTTCCCGCTGGCTTCAAAGACAACGGCAGACCATTTGGAGTTACGTTTGCAGGAAAGGCATTTAGTGAACCTATGCTAATTCGTATAGCATTTGCATATGAACAACGAACAAAACATAGAAAAAAACCGTCACTCAGTTATAAGTAAAAGAGAAGTTCCATGCAAAGAAACCACTCCATTGTAAGGAGTGGCTTTGTCTTTATATAGAGGTATATTTTGTGGTCAAATTGTACTTTGTGTTTAAATACACTACGGTACGGTGAACCGTATCATATATTCAAATATCATGGCTACGCCATACTGCCCGTTAGCTTAATACCAGCAGCCAGTCTACAACTTTGTTTTCTTGGTCTAAAACTTTATTTTCACCGGACATCAAGTTGTAACGACATCGTTACATTGGACAATTCTGACCAGCGACGAATAAAAGAAGACAGCGCAATTTTGCGCTCTCATTCGTGAATGAGTTTTCCGCGTTTTCGCGGAGGAGGAATCGTGTCACTTAGTGACATCTACACAGTAACGACATTACAAAATGATATTTCCTTGGGGGGACACTTGATGACACACATTTTGTTTGATATTCACACACACAGAAATGTAGGAAATCCCACCATTTAAACGTACTAAGCTTAACTTAGTAGTCTAATACTGATATTGTTTAAGTATTAGTAATGGCAACAATGCCCTAAGTTAAGTTTAGGACATCAATAAGGTTCCCAAAAATTTTCGTAGAAGCTTCCAAATATCAAGGTATCTATCAATCTACACAAAAAAAGTGCATATTGATATTGGATAAAAAATCCAGTCACCGTCAATATGGGGGCAACTGGATGGTAAAATTGGTGTTTTATCTAGTGTACTGAAAATAATATAGAATAATTCACCTTTATTTGAAGAAGAAAGAATCCAGCAAAATAAAGATTTGATGATAATGTATGTACACTATATGAATAGTAGGCTCAGGTAAATAGAGAAATATAGAGCCTACTATTCATAAAATTAATTAACTAAACTTATCGATTTACCCATCCTGCATAAGTGACTGTCCAAGTGAAACCTGTTTGTCCATCGACTTAACGCAAAGGTATGGTGCCCGTCCATCCATCCTGATTGTAACCATAATACATAGGTAAACTAGCAAGATCAGGGAAAGATGATTTTGGTAAAACCTCTTGATGGGTGACATATTTTGTTTCAAAAGGTGTTATTGATGAAATTTTACTTGAGTTAGTATTGGAGGGTTGTGTGGTAGCACTAGCCGCAAAAGATGTTGATCCAAGTGTGAAACAAGCAACGACAGTCAACAGACCAACTAATAGTTTCTTTTTCATCTCTATCATCCTTTCATATTTGGGATACACATTTATAATAGTGAAAAATTACCAAAAGTAAACAAAATATTGAAACAATTGTTAATAAGAGTGGATATAATGTGAACAGCTCTTTGAATTTAAAATATATCATGTGTACAATTGATACTTTATACGAAATTGGAATGAATAAACATATGTTGTCCTTTGTACGCTTTCCTTTGAGCTTATCTCATTTACTATGCTCTCTTGATAGTACTCGTAGTCTTTTAAGTTCATTTCACAATTCACAGTTGTAGTTTTTTTCTCCAGAATAAACTTTCCAAAGCCATTGTTACGAAGAATGCTATATCGTACGATCATTTTGTCCATTTACACAAATATCTTCTTTTTAATATATTTTTTATGGCTCAACTCAAACAACCATCTGAGCAAACCTCACAGGAGTATGATGCACAGTCAAATGCTTCTCCCCCTCCAAAAGGTCACAAAATTCAGTCATTTATAAGAATTTAATAGATTAAATCAGTACAGATCAGTAAATTGAAAATTGCTATGGAAGCTTGTCCCGTTTGACTTTAAGTCTTAAACAGCGAAAAAGTTTACTATTCCAAATTCGGTACATCTTAGACGCACCACACATGATGTAACCACGGGAGTTAGAGATCGTCAACAGCGTTGTTTTAGGCAGTTTGACCTCGACTCCGATAAATGTATGCTCACCCACTTGAATGGGTTCCATGTGTATCATGGTTATTACATGCACCTCCTCTTTGTTCATCCGGGATATTTTATGCGGCATTTGCGGGTAAGTGTGGACGCCCGTGGATACATTCAAAATATTAAGAAGCTAATTTATGTACAGCAAAACAGGCGAAATCAAAAAGACTAGACGAATCATTCCATCTAGCCTTTTCCTTAGTTTGTTTCTATCGTATTTTTTAAGAAGGTACGACCGAACCACCATTTGAACGATTGATATGCTCCTGGTTAATAAAATCAATGGATTAGATTTCAAATATCTTTCCTACTTAAATTACCAAAAAAAGACCGCCTAAGCGATCTTGGCCAAATTAATCTTTTATCTGGCTCTTAGGGTTCTTTCATAATCTTCAAATCTAACTTTTCGAATCATGCTTCTATTTTCTGTTCGAACAATAATTCCTTCGGATTTACCGATTACATCAATACCTACCTTAGTAAATTCATACCTCTTCAAATACGCGTATACATCATCAATTGACTCAGGAAAAAGATCTGAACTTAAATAGTCTACGATAGGGCTAGCATCCAATTTAAAGCCATCAACCAATCTACGCTTCTCTGTCCCATTGTAAAATGGCTGTCCTCCATTGTCTCTCCAAGATGCTATAGCAGATACATCCCTATCCATCAATCCATTAAACTGCTCCCATGTGAGGGAAAAAACATCGAATACTTGATAACCTTGTGTTTTATTCTGCGTATAGTTTTTAGATTTAGGAGTTTTTCCTCCATAAGATTCTTGATAGATAACAGTTAACGCAAGATCGTTTCGATTCTTAAAAATAGATCCTTTCAGCTTTTCTGCTAATGGCTTTAAAAATTCTGCAATATTACCGTAAGGGTTTGCTATTCTATCGCCTTTAGAAGTTAAAAGCTCCTCTCTGGAACCTATAAAATAATCTGCTTCTTCACCATCGTTGATGAATATCATTCTTGAGTTCTCACCATCTACTT
Organism: Paenibacillus sp. T2-29; assembly: GCF_052921365.1. Taxonomy (NCBI): domain Bacteria; kingdom Bacillati; phylum Bacillota; class Bacilli; order Caryophanales; family Paenibacillaceae; genus Paenibacillus; species Paenibacillus sp. T2-29. Next base: position 9,256 of record NZ_JBREVE010000002.1, read on the forward strand.
TCTCATAACAATATAGCATCTCATCAGAAGGAAAGAATTTAGCTTGAGTAAGAGTATCTTTTAGCCGCCCTCTTTCGCCTATTTCATGATATGTAAGAATGCTAGGGTACTTCGTAATCGAATTAATTTTTTGTATATCCATGTTTGTCTCCTTTTATCCAACTAAAAAATCATTGTTATATGTGCGGTTAATTAAAGCTTCAAACGGTCAAATATCTTAACAAAAATCCTTGAGATATTCTTTGCATCATCAATTCCTCTATGATGAGTACCCTCCAATGGCAGATTAAGCATCTTTAAAGCTCTCTCCATACCAACTCCACGATCATTTCCAATCAGTTTTCCATGCTGATGTTTAATACTTATATGATTTCTAATCCATTCAGTTCTGATTTTATGTAACTCACAGTCCTTCTTCAGTTGGCTCTTATCATAAAATCCCCAAGAACAAAGATAATAGGGTTCTTTACCAATCCATTCTTGAAACTTATAGATAGCTTGTGGAAAATATGTTGCCATATCAATATCTTGCTGCGAAATTGAAGTTAGACTCTTACAGAAGTCAGATAATTGTGAGTTCAATTTAGGTTTAATAAAAGTTTGAAATTCGCCTATGATCTCTAAATTTACATTTACTTTGACAGCACCAATTTCAATAATTTCATTCTGCCTTGTTCGATCATTCTCCCAGCAGGTAGCTTCTAAATCAAAGATTATGTAGTTCATTATTTATCCTTTCTCATGTCAAATCTTGTTTTACTCTCACCATATATAGCTAGGTTAGCCATCTTTCAAGCCAATGAGCCATTTGCAAGTATTTTATGCAAGACTTGATAAGCTCTGATTGTTATATTTACTTCGTCAGCGATAATGATGATGGAATCATAGAAATAAGAAGCGATAATTCGAATGGTAAATTCTATGTCGTTTTCATATAGGTATACCTGGTAAATCACTTTTTCTTTACTGTTATGCTCATTAATCACTTGCGCATCCTTGAATTCCTCGCGAATAATATCAGGTATCAGAGTGACAGCCTTTTTCTTGAATTCAAAAAAAATTAATTTGTTCTTATGAAATTCTAGTGTCAACCCTTCTTTCATTACAATCGCCCTCCTCATGGACAGAAAAATTCATTTTGATTCTTCCCAAGCTTTTATATATTTCCAAGATAATTATTAAATACTAATCCCAACGATCAATCTTGATGATTCGTGCGAAGTTGCCTGATGTTACTTTCACAATCAAATTCCACTCACTATCCTTAGAGTAACCCACACCACTAGCTGACGCTGCTTCAATTCCTTCGATTGGAGTGTTAGCGGTGTACGCTTCAAGCGTCTTTCTGATTTCACGAAGTTCTGGTTTCAGTGTTTCAACGAAGAATCCTCTGCCTTTACCTTCCGACAAATCTTTGCATCCATCCAACAAGAAGAAAATATGATGGCCTGTATGAGTAACTTTCTCTTCGCCCCACAAATTTGGAGAATTCGTAATTCCGTTTACCTTGACAAAACTATTAACTGAAACATTCCATGCATCATCAGAAGAATATGAATTTGAGTTAACGATTTCCGGATGCTGGCCCTTAATATGTTTAAATATAAATACGTCTTGTTGATAGCCATCACCGCCAGCAACACCATGATAGGAATATATTTTTCCATTGACTTCAAGTTCTACCTTGAATGGTGTGCTTCCTTTTCCTCGTTCACAGTAATTATGAACATAGAATCTATATGTTCCATTTCTAGCTTCTCCTTCGCTCCATCTGATATTTTCTACTGGCGAGTACTCTCTATGACCTCCACCATTCATATCAATGTCTAGCCAACCATTACACCCGCTTAGCTTGTCTCCGTAGTAAATATGTTCACCGTTAGGGGTCACGCAATGCAAATCAAGATCCGTATATCCTTCCCAAATGAGTGAGCATCGGATTTCATTGTTCTTATATTGACCACCTGCACTCTCAACCCTACGTTTGATCTCTCCATCAATGCCTCCATGATAATACCAGCTAAATGCGTTATCCCATTGCAGAATGTTAGGTGCTGTATCATCAGAAGCCGTAACCAATGCCATAAATCTATTTGGATTATCGATTTTCGCTTCAATGCTTTCTGCTGATGGCATTACCGTTTTTCGGAATTTGTCCCATGTCATAACCGCGCTTGGAAGGTCACCTCTGTTTGAAACAGTATTAGTTTTCTCTTTCGGCGTAATATTACCGAATATACCTCCAGCTTTAACAACACCCTTATTCACAAAAGAACCCTTACTCTTCCAAATGGTCTCAGGGACTTCTTCAATCGTTGCGTATCTTCGTTGTAGCGAATTAGCAATGCCAAGCTTCTGAACAATCTTCTCAGCTTGCTCAATGTTCCCTTGAGATGGAGCAACTTGCGCTCTCATATAATTGGAAGGACTCATTTTTTCAGCAAATCTGCGACTTATAGAGTCAAATGAAAGTCCATTAACAATATCGTCAAGCAAAGTTCCGATCATGCTGCTTTTCACATGGCAGAATCCAGATGGAGCGGTTGCAACAGCCATCCAAGTAATGTTTTCACGAATTTGACTGTTCCGAATGTTTTGATGTTTTGAGTGAAGAACTTGAAGAAATTTAGCTACACCAAGAATTTTGTCAGACCGATACAAAGATTCTGATTCCAAGAGAGTCACAGCTTGGTCGACAGCCTCCGGCGGATATTCCGTAAGTCCAGCAGTCAAAATTCTGAAATCCTCTTTCTTCTCTGCCAGTTCCTGTCCAGCAGTTTTCAGTCTAGATTGATAAACTTTTTCTGCTGGAAGCGTAACTGACATATGATCCCGTCCATTAGAGTGTGGCTGACCAAGATTCCTTTCGCTAGAAACAAACACCCCTGTAACTCTAGATTTAAGAACAATTTGCTTCATTGCATTGACAGAATTAATGAAAAACTCAGGAGTGTTGCTTTCATCCCACATAACAGAATAGATTTCGCCATCTTCAGAAATAGAAACAAGCCCACCAAAACGATTCACGAAATTTCTACAACATTTACAAGTATAATGTTGTCTTGCTTCATGTGGTAAGCCCTCAAGAAATGCGTCAAATACTCCATCGGAATCAGTTGTGAAAAGCGGCTTGCTGCTAAAGGTTGTAAATCTTTCTTTGATTACCTCACTGAAATGTGGGTATTGATCATTGCTGTTGTCGTATTTGTCTTTGATATAATTGATATTGTTGTTCACTTTTTAACCTTCTCCTAATTGTATTATTATTTTTTATGTAACATGATTGTAAAATCATCATTCTACTTCAAAAGTCTTCAGTATCTAGTTACCTGAAGCGATGAGTTTTTCAACCTTACGATCCTTTTAATCACTTACCTTATTCCTAGAATCGTCCCATGAATCCAGACTCAGATAAGACTCTCCTTCAATGATATCTTTTACCTTACTATGCTGCTGTGACTTGAAAAGCTCTATCATTTCAATTAAATTATTGCGATCCAACAACTTTACTCCACTAAAACTGGCTAACTGTTCACACAAGGATCCATAAATACCAAACCCGCTCCAAAATCTCTACTGTCCTGTCTTGTATCTTATACGCATCATTATAGCCCAAGCACAGCTTCCACAAATAAAATTCAAAATCCTTGCCATCTTCCATACGGTTTATTTCCGTTAATACCGAGTTTGTAAGGGTTAATACCCTGCGTTATTTTATATCGCTTTTGAACTTTAGGCTTTTTAAGAAAATGTAACAGGGCCAAAGCAAGCAATATAGCAATGACACCAACAATCACAAATATAGATAACTCTGCTCCCCCTTGGCTATTCCAACTCTTTTCCACACTTGCTTATAATACAACACTCAGGGACAATTTCCCAATTATTTTTAAATAACTATAGTAAATCGACAATAAATAACGCCTATTGCTAGATGCTTAGTTACATATCAAAGGGGTAAAATCACTCCTATCTGACTCCTATATACACAATCCTTCCCTGCCTTTTTATTATATTTGCCTCACATAGACAACATGGCGAAGAGCCTAAATCATTTTATTAGGCTGATTTGTTGTAAATTTTCCTAATACTTTTGACAAACTGTCATAAGCCTTGATATGACGGGATTTCACGTATTGTTAATGTTAGACGCTGTGTACATTCTTAGCGTGACCTAGAGTTTCAAGGATTTTATCCATAGTCCTTTTTATTGATTTAAAACGATATAATTGACATAATATCAATAAACATCCTTTCCAAAGATTTTTAAGATCGCTATATTTATAGACTTTTCCTACATTACTTTGAATGGCTTCATAGTACAAGAATTCTACTTTTCCAAAATCATTATTGGAGGCTAACAAATGAGTAAATTTGAAAAAAATCTAATTAAGTATTTGTCTTACGGTTTTTTTGTAGGAATATACTATTCCTTTATTAAAGGGCCAACAACAACGAGTACTCCGATCAACGGTACGTTTGAATTTTATACGGTACCCACTTCTACTTTTATTTTCAGAACATTATCAACCTCGTTTCTACTAAGCCTCTCTGCTGGAGTGGTGTATACAATTACTTTTTTATGTATAAGAGGAAGTAAGTAGATTTTACCTGAATAATTTCAAGGCAAAAGGAGCCGTCCAAGCAACGGCTCCTTTTCTTAAGTAACGGTTCGAAGCAAATATTACGTCATTGGTAGCGCTACTTTAGCTTGCTCCAACAAAGGGGATAGTTATAGGAAAATACGGAATATCAATCTTTACGGTAATGATATTTGCAAGCGCTTGGATGCTTAGTAGTTATACTAAAAATCATACTCAAAACGATAGGTAAAGCTCCCTTAGTTAGTACACAAGTTATTTTTAAGGACGAAACCAAGGCAAGGTATTTTTAAAGAGCAAGTTAAAATTATTCAGTATAGCCACGCCCCCATTAAAGGAGTAGATGATGGGGCGTATAATTATTCTTCGAAGGATTATAACGGAAATACGTGGATGCATTCAAAATATTAAAAAGCTTATTTATGTACAGCAAAACAGACGAAATCAAAAAGACTAGACGAATCATTCCATCTAGTCTCTTGATCATAAGTTAATGTTCTAGTTCTACGCTTTATTCAAACTTTTTTAAGTACTGTTACTTGTGTTCCCTTTTTTATATCTTCAATGTTTCCTGAATTCTTTACATTAATTCCAATTAGCGGATGGTTAGCAATGGAGAAAGAAATGCTTATATCCAATACGTCCAGTTCGCATTTCGTTCCATCTATCTTATCTACTTGTATTTTTGAACCTATCAAACCTTTCAAATTGGTATGATCCTGCTTATCTAAACCAAGATTTGTTCCAATTAAAATGATTCCTTTATTGGGTGTTTTAATAATATCGTCTAACTTCATAATCTCCAAAAGAAAACCTCTCCATTCTAACGTTCATGTATAAACAGTATATCTTTAACTTCCCTAATTTTGATACCTTCGTTTTTTAATCTAGTAATTCCATCTCTTAATAGCATGATCCTTTCTAATTGGGTCAAATCAGGAGCAAACCGTGCAGCTCGGATACTTGCTTGAGCTTCGTCAAGTGCAAAGTTTCTAGTTATAACGTTAAATTCATCATCCATAACCTGAAAGGATTTTCCTGCCAGTCCTGCTTCATAATGTCCGACAACTTCATGCGCTATTGTTCCATGACCAGTAATCCGGCTATTAGCTGCTAATTTACCTGTTGCATTAGAAGGTAATACATCATTATTTATATTGAGAATCGTATCAAATAATAATCCAGTAGGAGATGTGTCATTTGGCCCCGCTACACGGATATTTTCTTGTGGTATCCCTAATTTTTTTGCGTACTGAGTTAAACCTTCAATTTGTGCTACAGTTAAAGGCACTTCATTACGCAGGCCATTAGTATCAATAATTTTCCTTGCATTGCCCGCCTCTTCTATTATTCGGGTAGTTCCATCTTTTAACGGAGTATATTTTATAGACCCTGATAACCCAATTTTAGGCTTAATTACCGAACTAACTCCTCCAAACAATCCTGCTGTACCGATCATATTAGCCCAGTGTTCCTTTGACCACGCATTGGTAGGATTAAATGCTCCCTGAATCATGCCCGTTATTCCAAATATACCGAAATTGAGCATGTCATTCCACGAATCATTTTGTTTAGCTGCCCGTTCCATTTACCCTTGATACATTCCTTTTGGAATACCATACGACATATAATCTAAGAAGCTCCAAACCGAATCAAACTTTTTCTCATAGCGTACTGAATTAGCATCTACAAAATCCTGACCTAGTTCAGTTAAGCTATCTACCGATTTCTGGAATGCATTTCGTGTATCTGGGGCATGAACAGCACATGAATTCGGTGGAGGCGGTAAACAACTTGCGTCAATATTACCTGCTTCCATCTGGTCCGCTAATCTGAATTTATCTGCATGCTGACGTAACTCCCCTAGCAATAGAATCTATTAGGGTAACAAAGTCATTCATATTCTTCTGAGAGGTCTGGAAGGAATAGTAAAAGTGCTCTTTAGTCAGTCCTTCCCACAATTGTCCCATAGATGAAATTTGTTGTACTAAATTGCTGTTCATTTGAGTTGCCGTTTGCTGTGCTAACTCAAACTGCTTGGAGACAGTCATAATTTGCTCAGGTGTCACTTTAATAGTTGTCATAGTTTACCTCTAGTCATGAGTTCGTTATGACATAGTAACACTATTCCGATTTATGGAAAATAAACTTAATTCCTAATTGTTATATGAAGGATTAACCTTTCTACCTATGTCTAAAGACTTAAATTCATCGTTTTTTAATCTTCATCTTCATTCTTTAATCTTTAACAAAGGAATAATGTGAGAAGCGTTTTTGTAACTTTTGCCTTCTGCAATTTGTTTGACTCTATTTGCACATCCCTTCTTGTTTAGCCCTCCGTCTACAAATGGATCTCTTCCAAAAGTAGTTTTTCTTCGACCATTAGACAGTCTTTTGCATGAAAAAAGTGAAAACCGGACTGTAAGGGGTATCCCTAACCGTTCCGGTCTTGTTTTCTTTCGTTACAACACAGTTTGTTTCTGTTATTTTTCAGTCTTACGATCCTTTTTTATCACTTTACTGTTATTCCTATAATCATCCCATGAATCCAGACTCAAGTAAGGCTCTGCTTCGATGATATCTTTTACTTTGCTGTGCTGTTGTTCTTTGAATAGCTCAATCATTCGAATTAAATCATTACGATCCAGCAGCTTCACTCCATTATAACTGGCTAACTGTTCACACGAGGGAGTATATTTACTTGAAGTAATCACAATAGATTTCTTAGCTCTATAAAATCGCATAGAACTGTACACTTCCTGAACTGCACTCAAACCTACAGGATTGCTTAATGCATACCGTTTTGCCTGAATGACATTGCGATATCCTTCTCTATCCGTAAATACCAAATCTGTTCCAAAATCTCTACTGTCCTGTGTTTTATACGCATCACTATAGCCTAAACACAAGAACAACCTGAACAGATACATTTCAAAATCCTTGCCATCTTCCATACGATCGATCTCATTTATTCCGATTTTGTAAGGGTCAATATCCTGCGTTACTTTATATCGCTCTTGGACTTTAGGCTTTTTAAGAAAACGTAATAGAGCCAAAGCAAGTAATACAGCAATGACACCAACAACTATAAATATGTACAACTCTGCTCCTCCTCAGCTATTCAACTCTTTTCCATACTTGCTTATAATACAACAAATAGGTACAATTTCCCGTAAAATTTAGATGAATATAGTGAATTAGAAACAAAAAAAGAGTCTAAATTAAAAAGGCAACAGGTAATACCTGCTGCCTTACTCCCTATTATTCAGCTTCTGTTAATGTTTTTAAAGCTTCAGTAAATGAATTGCCGATCGACATAATTTCTCCATTAACTTGTTGGCTAAATTGAGATTCCGTAAGTTTGTCTTTTCCTGCCGTGTGATTCTTAATGAATTTTATAAGGTCTGCTTTCTGTTTTGCAATATCCTTTAAAACTTGGTCACTTTCTCGCTTGTAATTTTTAATACTTTTACTTAGTTCAACCTTCGCCACGCTGAGTTGCTTCTTTAATTTATCGCAATCAGCCTTGGCTTGAGCTATTACCGCTTTACTAGACTTATTTTTCACTTCATTTTTATAACGTGCAGAGGCTTGGTTTAATCTCTGAGTTAGCTCACGAACCTCTGCCCCCAGAACAGCATTAAGCTTTTTTTGTGCAGCTTTAATTTCTTTTACACGATCTTTATAATTCTCAAAGTATAATTTTTCGATTTCACTTGTTGACATTGCTTTTGTAGATGTTGCTGCCAATACTTGTGATGGAATTAAAACAACAATCATTAATAATAGTAGAATAGCTTTCTTCATATTTATCCCCTTGTCTGGTAATAGTACAATTATCATAAGGGAAATGAAGGTAAGAGTAAATATAATTAAAAAGCATTAGAAGAAAAACTGAATTATTTCTATTCTTTCAATTAAAAAGGGAGATCGTTATGAAGAAATATGGAATAGCAATCTTTATAGCAACTCTATTTGCGAGCATTTGGATACTTAGTAGTTACACTAAAAGTTATACCCAAAACGAAGTATTCAGCTATCTTATAAAAGATCAAGGATACAAACCATCTGAAATTTATTCAGTTGAAACTCAAATAGCTAAAGCTCCCTTAATTAGTACACAAGTTATATTTAAGGACGAAATCGATGCAAGGTATTTTTATAAAAAGGAGCAAGGTAAAATTATTCAGTATAACCAAGCCCCTATTAAGGGAGTAGATGATGGTGCTTATATTTATAAACATCATGAAAACAAATAAAAACGAAAGATCATCCTCAATTCAGTGAAAAAACTCAATTGAGGATGGCCTAAGCTATTCATTTTTCCAGATAATAGAGCCATCTGAAGATGTAATCATGCTAGGGGGATCGTCATGGAGAGAAATTTCAATAAAGGAGCTTTTTCTTTTTTGCAACCATTTATATATACTTCCTTCATCGTTAATCGGCTTAGATACTATTTTTTCAACTTCAATAACTGCAGCAGCATATTCAAGGAACCCATTATCTTCTTCATCTAAACCATTGTTTGTTTCATAGATGGTGTCCCTAGTGCCAATAATCTTTAATCCATTCCCCCAATGAATAGTTAATTCATCTTTTGGCACAGAAATAATAGCTTTAATTAAAGAATCATATCCCATATACTCCTCCTTGGTTTAAGGCTCTTCTCGTCTTCAAATTCAATGGAGTGTTTCGCTATAAATAAACCATTGTCCCAATTCCTTATTAACCTATCCAGACACAACCATCTTATCATGGATGATATTGTTGTTTGCTGTATTCAAAAACTCGTGTCCTTTATTTGATTGACCAATTATGCAAAAATAAGCCTACTCCCATTTTATTGTTAAAGGAGCAAGCTCATAAATAAATTATTTTGTAATATTCATTATCTTTTCAGCGATTGACTGACAATCTTCAATGCTTTTATCGAATTCCTTTTTAAAAGATTGAGCGAATACAGAATGGATCTGCTTGGCTAATTCTCTAATAGAGTTTGTTTCCTTGCTTTTTTCATGAATTTTATGTATTTCTGAATAATATTCATCTTCTAATAGAGGATATATTTCGATTGGGTTCCATTCATTAATCATTTGTACTATATCATTGTTCATTTTTATAGACTCCTATTCTCCAAATAACGATTTAGATAGTGCTTTATATGCATCACCATACTTACCCTTAGGAATAACTATAACAAGCGTCCCATCGTTAGCAATACAGCAGCATCTTCTTTTGAAAACAAATGTTTAACGATGAAAATAAATTTAATCAATTAAATGAGGAAAAACTGCCGCATAAATAGGATAGTTTAGTTCCAAGAATTATTAATTAGAGGTTGTAATGTTCACATTTAATGTTCCACCTATTTTTTGGGTATCCACTTTAGCTCCCAACACTTCGGAAACAACTCTTAAAGGAACTTGAACACGAGTTGTAGGAATCTGCGGTGCCGCCAGCATCATTTTCTCTTCATCGTTGACATATGCAATCTTACTACCGATCGCCAATTTAATTACAGTTCCATTCTTTGATTCGATTGTGACTTGTTGTAAAGTTTTGTCCCAGTCTCTTACTCTCCCTCCTAGATTTTCAGAAACGAAGCGAAGAGGAACAAAAGCTGTATTTGTAGCATTTTCAATATAAGGAGGTGAATCTGAATTAGTTCCAAAATTAATAGGAACACCGTTTACCTGTACATTAATTGTGTAACTATAAGGATGTTTTGTTGCACTGGCTTGTACGCTTAATACAAGTGAAAAAATAAGAAATACGGAAACCGGAAAGAATCTTTTCATCATGCATCCATCTCTCCCTTTGTTTAAAATTAACAATTTACTGAAAATATATCTTTCTGACCTCCAAGATGTACTTTTCCTGTGAATCATACATCGTTGCCTAATAATAAGAATAAAGCAAGGAAGTTTTTTATTCCAAACTTTGCTATTGTTACAGAGTTTGATTATACTTTAGCCACTATTAGAATTGCGTGTTTCTACCGAGGAGGGATCAAATTCCAATGAATTTAGCCGTCAAGTTGATGCAAAAATTCAAAGACCGCGATACCCAGAATAAGCTGAAAGGCTATCGGGACAAAGCGGAGCTCATTAGGAAACGGAATTTGGAAGCATGGGACGATCAGCGGCTGAAAGCGGAATCTCTCTGGCTGAAAAAGGAAGCAAAATTGGGTACGCCTTTGGATGAGCTGCTTGTCGATGCTTATGCGTTAGTCTGCGAGGCAGCGAAGAGAAAGCTCGGATTACAGCCTTATGATGTCCAGATCATGGCTGCCATCGCTCTGCACGATAGGTTTGTGATCGAGCAGCATACCGGCGAAGGAAAAACACTCTCTGCTGTTATGCCTGCTTATCTAAATGCGCTGACCGTCGAAGGCGTTCATGTGCTCACTTTTAACGATTATTTGGCAAATCGGGATGCGGAGTGGATGGGTCCGATCTATCGTTTCCTCGGATTAACGGTAAAATCGGTTCAAGCGGGCATGAGCTTGTCCGAGAAACGAGAAGCGTACGCCGCGGATATAACCTATGTTACGGCCAAAGAAGCGGGATTCGATTATTTGCGCGACACGATTACACTAAGCGAAGCCGATACCGTGCATCGTCCTTTCCACTACGTTATCGTCGACGAAGCGGATTCACTGCTTCTCGACGAAGCTCGGGTGCCGCTAGTCATCGCTGGCGAGCCGGATTCTTCCGGCAACGACGTAATTCGTTTCGCAGATGTGACTAGACAGCTTGAGCAAGATAAGTATTACGACTTCGACGAGTTCAAGCGGAACGTTTATTTGAATGAGGCGGGCGCTGCGAAAGCGGAGTCGCTGCTGGGATGCGGTAATTTGTACGAAAGCCATAATAGTCATTTGTTGTCGTCGTTAAATTGCGCGTTGTATGCGGAAACGTTATTGAAAAAAGACGTCGATTACATCGTCCGGGACGGTAAAATCGAGCTGATCGACGAATATACTGGCCGCGTGGCGGAGAACAGGCATTTGCCAGAAGGACTGCAAGCCGCGCTTGCAGCCAAAGAAGGGCTGCACTCGAAAGTCGGCGGGAAAATTCTCGGAACGATCACCCTTCAACACTTCATTAGCCTGTATCCAAAAATTTGCGGAATGACGGCTACCGCGTACGCTTCCGCAATGGAATTCAAAGAGATTTATGCACTTCAGGTCGTGCAAATTCCACCGAACCGGCCAAACATACGGATCGACCAACCGCATCGGATTTATACCCATAAGGAAGCCAAGCTTAAGGCGCTTGTCCAAGAAATCTTGTCCGTCCATGCGATGGGACGGCCGATTCTCATTGGTACGTCAAGCGTGGAGGAGTCGGACATGCTGGCAGAGGCGCTAGCAGTTGCCGGCGTACCCTGCCATGTTCTGAATGCAAAAAACGATGCAGAAGAAGCCGAGGTCATTGCAAGAGCGGGAGAAATCGGCGCCGTGACGGTGTCTACGAATATGGCGGGACGCGGCGTCGACATTCGGCTCGGCGGTGGTAACCCTACGCAAGCAGAAGTTGTCGCCAAGCTGGGAGGGTTATACGTGATTGGTACACATGTGCACGAAAGTGTGCGGATCGACGACCAACTGCGCGGGCGTTCTGGACGCCAAGGCGACCCTGGAGCTTCCGTATTTTTCGTAAGCTTGGAGGACGAGTTGTTACTTCGGTTCGGCATCGATAAAGCGATTCGCGCCCACAGGCAGGATGAGACTCTCGAAGACCCGGTGCTACGCAGCAAAATCGCGCATATTCAGCGCGTTATTATGGGCCAGAACTTCGATATCCACCAGGAACTAAACCGTTATTCGGATATGGTGGAGGAACAGCGACGTATTCTATACGAGGAGCGGCTCGCAATTTTGAAAGGAGAGACGCCGATGAGCCCTTCGGAGCAGCGGGTACGGCTTTATTATATTGACAAGTTCTGGGCTGACCATCTGGCATACATTTCTTACCTTCGCGAAGGCATCCACTTGGAGAGCCTTGCTAGCCGCAATCCGATCGACGAATTTCATGAGCAAATCATCCAAGCATACGAGCAAATTCGAGCTAAAATAAATAGCAAGTCAGCGAATATGCTTGTAAGGCTCGGAGGTTCGAATGATCCGGCGAAGTGGGAAGAGTTCGGTCTGAAGAGCCCTACTTCCACTCGGACTTATATAATCAACGATCAATACATCCAGAATATGCGCAGCTCATGGACCGCAATGACTGTATTTGCTTTTGGGATTCGCAAGATTTTGAGGCCGATATTCAAACTGTCAAAATTTTGATGCAGCGTAGCTTTTTCGAGAATGATCGGGACGAATAAGAGCAAACGCTCGATTCATCCTGCGCTGAAAAAGTTGAAGCGAAGCATTGACTCCGTGTTGACTTTGGACGTCCGCTTGGATTTCTCAATTTTATAATCGGTATAAACATATCAATCACGGCCGCCAAAGCTATGGTGGCTTTTTTGCACTCATTTTGAGGGGGGGATTTATATGCCGATGGCAACAAGCGTAGATGCTATAAAGCAGGCATTCTCATTGAATGTAACCGCCATCGGATGTTGGGCTAATAGTCAAGCCTGATTTTGAGATTGATCCGTTATTCTTCTCTTTTTCTCAGCAACAAGTAAACCTAGTAGTACATATCCTCTGTACACTAATCCAATTAAAAGCACTCCGCCAGCAATAGAAAGGAGGATAACTAAAATATTAAGTATAAATAGGAATAACTCCAAAAAGACACCTCCAAAGTAAATTAGTCTTTTTTATCTTATAGTAAAAGTCGTGTCGAAGTATCATAAAGCTTGTCATAAAACAAAATAAGAAAGCAGTTGAATGAAAGAACTAAGTTATTCAAAAATGGTCAGAATAAAAGACTTATATACACGCAACTTTTTTTCGTTTTTCTGGTATATATGATAAAAAAATGAAATCAGGTGTTTATTCAATGAGACGAATTTTTGTTTCTCTACTTGTATCTTCCTGCCTTCTTATTTCTGGTCTGTTTCCAACGGCTCTGAGTTATGCGGAGAATTCAAATTCCAATCTTCCCGTTGTAGTAGAGGATGCGGCTGTGTTCTATCTGGTTCCGCACCAACTGACTGCCGAAGTAAACAAATCTTCTTTATCGCTGGATTCCGTCTCCATAAAAACCGCTCCCCTGCTGAAGAAAAATAATCATTTATATTTCCCGTTCAAATGGCTGGAAACAGTTCACTTGGCAACCATCAAGTGGGATGCAAAGACAGGCAGCACGTGGGCGGAGTTTGACATTGAGAACTCGGTACCTTTTTCCTCATTTCGGTTGATGCCTAACCAATCAAAGATTTTCAGGTACGAAGACGGAACAATGACAGCGCTGGATGAGCCAATCCCTAAAACCTTTATGAAAAACGATCAATTGTATATTCCAGCGTCACTTCTGCCTAAAATGGGAATAAATTATACATGGAGTAATGGAGTCATGCACTGGGTCTGGAACGACAAAGTAGTTAAAGCGCTTCACCCAACTTATACAACGGATAAGGAAAAAATCACTTTTAGTGCATTAGTACAAAAAGAGTTCGGGCATGCTTATCTTATGGTAAATACAGGGCACGGTGGCATGACAAGTTCCATTGGAGGTAGCATTAGCACGTTTAAGGGAAAAGAAAAAAGCATTGGAAAGCCGATTATAATAAATGGGCAAACATTTCGGCGGATTGAATATTCAGTTGAGCTTCGTCCTGGTCCAAATCCATTAGAAATTCACACTAATGATAAAGGATCTGTTAAGATAATGGTCCATCGCAAAGTATTAAACCCATCATCCGTTCCTATCAGATACAATCATGCCGGTAACGAGCAAGACATCCGCTTTACCAAACCGAGCCAGGGATATCTCCGTGTAAAGGCTGGAGATTCAATAGCAATTGCTGGAGTCGTGATGGACACGTATATCCAAAGCAATGAAGTTTCTTTTGGAGTGGCAGCATTTCAAAACGGTGATTTTGTTGAAGTTGAAAAAAAGACCGTTATTCCCCTCAAACAGGATAAATCCTTTAGCGGTTCTGTCGTTATTCAAAAACCTGGTACTTATTTGGTCAATATTCTAAGCCCAGATGTATTCGTGGGAGGTAGTTCACCGTACGGCTCTGTCAAATGGGCTGAGATAGCAGTCGAAGTATTGCCTAAAACTAAGAAAAAACCATAATTCTTCTCTTCCAGATTTAACACCAGCTAAATATGGACCAGTCTATTAAAGGGAACAGCAGCGGACACAAGACTTGATAAATAAAGTCTTGAAACCCCACTGTTGTCATTGAACTAATGTTTCCCATTAGCGTAATGAGACTGTCACTTTTTCAAAAGTGGTTTCCAGTTCTCATTACGCTCATCGTTAATCGTGGGCTTACGATTAACACGTCCTTGTAAATAAGCTTTTTGATATTGCCTTAGCGATTCAATATTTGCCCCCCCTTCATAGTCGGGATCGTGATATTGAACAACATCATCCTCCCAAAAACAAATATCACAAATGTCATAGGTACCTGGTGGTTCATAATCCAGTGTCTTATAACCACAGCATGGACATGCATATTTCATATATAGTGACCTCCACATAACAGATTTCAACTAGCGTTTCCCGTTAGCTTAACAAGGATTTCTTTTAAATACTAGGCTTTTCCTATACTAATTTGAATAGCTTCATAGTACACAAATTCTCCTTTTCCATAAACATTATTGGAGGCTAGAAAATGAGTAAATTCGAAAAAAATCTAATTAAGTATTTGTCTTACGGTTTTTTTGTAGGAATTTATTATTCCTTTATTACCAACAACAACGAGTTCTTCAATCAACGGTATGTTTGAATTTTATACAGTATCCACTTCTACTTCAGAACTTTATCCATCTCGTTTATACTAAGCCTCATTGCTGGAGTGGTGTATATAATTACTTTTTTGTGTATAAGAGGAAATAAGTAGATTCTTTGAATAACTCCAAAGCAAAAGAAGCTGTCCAAATCGCAACGGCTCCTTTTCTTAAGTAACGGTTCGAAGCAAATATTACGTCATTGGTAGCGCTACTTTAGCTTGCTCCAACAAAGAAGATAGTTATAAGAAAATATGGAATAGCAATTTTTATAGTAATGATATTCGCAAGCGTTTGGACGCTTAGTAGTTACACTAAAAGTGATACTCAAAACAAGGTATTCGATTATCTTGTAAAAATTCAAGGATACAAACCATCTAAAATTTATTCAGTAAAACTCAAATAGGTAAAGCTACCTTAGTTAGTACACAAGTTATTTTTAAGGACGAAACCAATGCAAGGTATTTTAAAAGAGCAAGATAAAATTATTCAGCGTAGCTAAGCCCCCATTAAAGGAGTAGATGATGGGGCGTATAATTATTCTTTGAAGGATTATAACGGAAATGCAATGCACAGTCACATGCTTGTCCAACTCCAAGAGGTCACAAATGTGGTCACAAAATTCAGTCATTTATAAGATTTTAATAGAATGAATCAGTACAGATCAGTAAATTGAAAATTGCTATGAAAGCTTGTCCCGCTTGACTTTACGGCTTAAACATCGAAAAATTTTACTACCCCAAATTCGGTACATCTTAGACGCACCACACATGATGTAACCACGGGAGTTAGAGATCGTTAACAGCGTTGTTTTAGGCAGTTTGACCTCGACTCCGATAAATGTATGCTCACCCACTTGAATGGGTTCCATGTGTATCATGGTTATTACATGCACCTCCTCTTTTTTCATCCGGGATATTTTATGCGGCATTTGCGGGTAAGTGTGGACACTCGTGGATACATTCAAAATATTAAAAATCTTATTTATGTACAGCAAAACAGGCGAAATCAAAAAGACTAGACGAATCATTCCATCTAGTCTCTTGATCATCGTTAATGTTCTAGGTCTATGCTTTATTCAAACTTCTTTAAATACTGTGACGGCACAAGGTCAGCAAGCCAAACACCATGGTTTGCTTTATAAAACTTCACTTGATTAGCCAATGCCTTTTCTGTATCTACTTCAAGGATCACCAGTTCCCCACGTCTTTTACCTGCTAGAATTGCAAACTCAAGGGCTTCAGACAGATGTACATACTTTCTGCCCATTGGCTTAATTCCTTCAGTAAAAATGTTATGGATTACCTTTGTGTTTGTACCGTGATAGAGAATCGTTGGTGGAGTGGCCTCCTTATAATCCAATCTGCCTGCACTGTGCCCATAATTAGCTCTTATGTACCCATTAACAATCTCATATCTTTGTTTTGGACAATGGCTTACTACTTGCTTGATATCCGACTCGCTGACATCAGACCATCTATCCTCTGATCTTATTCCTTGAATCAGGTCTTGAATGTCACAATAACCCTCATGGTCTAGCTCAAGACCAAACTGTTCTGGTGTATGCCTAAGAATCTTACTCATAAACTTACTGAGGCTCTCTTCTTGTTTTGGTGTTAACATTGTATACTCCTTTAATAAAATATTTGTCTATCTATAATAACCTACCGATGATTCATAGCGCCTTGGGAAGTAAAGCCCCAAACCTCCGATAAGGAAAAATGTAGCACCAATTAAAAAACCTCTTAGACTGTATCTGTTATAAGCCTCCAATATTTTTGCAAGTCCCAGCCCACAAGGAAAATACCCGAAAATGCCCCTTACCAAAGCCATGATAAAAAATTTCCGATTCTTATATCCCTCCTCTCTAATAGTTGTCCGATGAAAATAAAGATTTAGACTGAATTTGTTGGTCCTAAGCTGATTCTGAATTGCTAAATCGTCAGACTTGGAATAATAAGTTTTAGACTGACCCAAATATAAAACCAGCGGCAGTCAAGGACCTGAAAATAAAGTCCTAGACTGCCGCTGGTTTATTGAAGTAACGTTCTCTGTTAGCGTAACAAGTGGTGCAAAATTATTTCATGCGATATATATACAACCGTTTCGGTGCTGCCGATCGGCTTGCCGTCAGTAAGAAACACCGAGGCGATAAATTCTCCCTGAATCGCTAGGCTTCCAATCGCCTTAAATCGTTCTACCTCTATTGGTTTTGCCGAAATAATCGGCTGGATCAACGTCTTCCATCAGTCCCCATTCGACCATATCTGGCGTACGGGTCAGCACTTTCCGATGCGACTGTCGAGAATCCTCTCTATCACTGGATATTCCTGGAATCTTCGTTCAATGAAATGTTGAATAACCACCCCGTAAAGGGGCGGTTTTCTTATGCTTGCATGAATGCTTCTAACGGCTCCAGAGTCGCGAACGTCTTCTTTGCATCCTTCTTCCGTTGCTCATCATAGAGTTTGGTCAACTCTTCGAATGATTTAGCTTTAATCTTCGTATAACTTGATTTGGTGTATCTGATTATGTACGTCTTTACCCCTTCCTCTTCACTCCACTCGTAAACGACATCATATTTGTCCCTCAAATTCTTTAAATGAAGTGACCGGCGCAACACTGCAAAGTGTTCTTTAATGGCTTCATCACATTCCTCCATAATCTTCTCGTATGTGCAGCCAACTCGCATCAGAATCTCCAATGCCCGTTCATCGCCGTATCTCGCGAGAAATTCCTTCAACGAAACCAGCGCATATAGCATTATTTGTTCCTTGTCATTCGGATTCCTGTATTCATAACAGCCTACAACCAAATTGCGGTCGGTCATTTCCTCCTTACTGAATTGCATATTAAACAAATACTCGAGTGTCTTTTGCTTCATAACGGTTTCCAACATCTGTTCTTTATCAATCCTGATGCCCGTTGTCACCCACGGAAACGGTAGTTGGCCGTTACTTTCACGCGGTATGCTACCCCTAAGATTCAAAATCGGCATACCCGTAGCCATTGCGTACGACCTGTTATATCCGTCGCCCGCGAATATTTCCTGTTCTTCTTGCATGTGTCCTGCCCCTCCTTTTAGTACCAAGTTCCATTCGGCGCGTAGTGCCACCAGTTGTCTGCGAAGTGAATCTCCGCTCGATTCCAGCGAATTACGATCCAAATTATCCTCCGCATTTTCCAGTAATTTTTTGGTTAAGCTATACCGTTCGTATTATGAGCTGTGACCTACGCTTACGGGCTTTGCCACTTCACTTCCGCTCTTCCAATCCCGCTCTGTCCATTGTCAGGCAACACTTTTATTTCCATCTCTCCAGGCACTTCATGAATCTCCGTTACAATCGGTTCAGACGAACCGAGGAATAAGATCCTATAGCAAACTATTGCATATCCATAAAACCACCACTTATTGTGTTGGTCTCCTATTAGTTCATCACCGCTGCTTTTCATTAACCCGCGAAGATACTTCTGGGATAAATTGTATCATATGAGAACCATAAGTCCATCTAATGGTTGCGTTATCCTGCCCGTTGGCTAATGCCGGCTGCCAGTCTACAACTTTATTTTTCACGGTCTAATGCTTTGTTTTTCAGTCTAACACTTTATTTTCACAGAACAATAGTCTCATTAGACTATTTTGTTCTTCCCATAATTTTAAGAATGTATCATACTTCATAACATTCACGCACCTTCCGTATACTTTACCCATATCGCTAAGTTAGTAGCCTGATTGAAGACTCTCCTGTTTAAACCCGCCTCGTAATTCTTAGGTGCACGCAAATTATCTTCTTTATCAGATAAATTACTATGAAAAAAGCTTGCTCCCATTTTATTGTTAAAGGAGCGAGCTTATAGATATTCATTAATCGTTGTGAATTTTATTGATTTAGGATTTTTATAGCACCAGTTTGGATCATAGGGCAGAGATCTGAACTTCTGCATATCTTCCCAACTGTAGACCCAATCGTAATCAGGAATCCAAAAATAGTCAGTAGGATTTAGCTTGAGATATTCATATATAAATCGAAAAATCAGCTCTTCAACACCATAAACATCTTCAATACATCCTACTTGATACAAGGACAAGCTTGAATCTAATCCACTAATATTCTCATCATGCTCATAATTAATTTCGTAATTATAAATTCCATCAATATAGAATATAAACTGCTGGTTATTTTCAGCACCTAGTGGGTTGTAAGATATATTTAGAGTTGTTGAAAAAAACTGTTCGTTCTTATATTTTTTATCATTGTCAAAATATAATCCAGCATCTGCATGAAAGGCAGCTACGATTGCATCTCCTAGTAATTTCTCAGGTGTATATTTTTCTCGTTCTATTAAAATAAAAGCCGAACTCCCCATCACTTAACCACCTTTCTTAATTCCTCCAAGGAATTTACAACAGTTACTCCTAGCTTCTTGATATTATCTAATTTTTCTATATTACTTTGAGATAGAGAAGGGATGATTTAGGGAAATCCATCTGCTATCCTGTTATTTCCTTTTAATCCATGTGACATTTGAACTGAAATAAACAGATTTATTATGTATAAAGTAGTGTATAACGCTGTTAGATAATGCCTAAGTTAGTTTTAGCTGTTCTATCCATAGGCTAGTGATCAAGTATTGATTAATGTTGATTATATCATTATTACTTTTTCTTGATTTATAACAATATAATTGACATAATATCAATAAACATCCTTACTATATAATTCTAGGACGCTATATTTAAAGGCTTTTCCTATATAACTTTGAATGGCTTCATAGTACAAAATTCTCCTTTTCCATAAACATTATTGGAGGCTAGTAAATGAGTAAATTTGAAAAAAATCTAATTAAGTATTTGTCTTACGGTTTTTGTGTAGGAATTTATTATTCCTTTATTAAAGGGCCAACAACAATGAGTTCTTCAATCAACGGTATGTTTGAATTTTATACAGTACCCACTTCTACTTTTATTTTCAGAACTTTATCAATCTCGTTTATACTAAGCCTCATTGCTGGAGTGGTGTATACAATCGTTTTTTTATGTATAAAAGGAAATAAGTAGATTTCCCAGAATAATCCCAAAACAAAAGGAGCCAACCCATCGCAATAGCTCCTTTTCTTTATCGACCCTTTATTTAATTGACTAACTATGCAAAAAAGCCTGCTCCCATTTTAATGTTAAGGAGCAAGCTTATAAAATATTAATCATACTCAATGAACACATTGCCGTTTCCATTGACGGCTTTCTGTAACAATATAATTATATCGTTCTTAAGGTCAGGAAGTACAGGTAATATATTAGTCAAACTTTTCGCTTCTTCCTCTGTGAAATATTTAATATCAAATGAATCAAACAATTGTAGGGTCTCTCTAATATTTTCCACTTCCCATGGACTTTCCTCATACCAGCCTTCGTGGGCATAATATTCACTTAGTATATTACTTTGTGCAGATTCTAGTTGAACCAAACAATCCATTAATGTATCAAAGTATCCATTCCATATCTTCAATACATAGCTTTTATCTGAATTTGTATAAATCAATCTTATTTCTGGTTCTCCTTCAAATCCAGCATAGTAGGTATCATTTATTTTATCTGTCTTCATACTCTTACTCCTTCTAATGGCTGTGATTTTGAACTTGAGAGCATTTTATTCTCAGACTGCCACGTGGTGACCCGTTGGTCTGTAATTCGAGCCATTCTATCAATGCTCAATAGGAGGTGCCTCCACTGCTACTAACATAAACTGGAATGGTGGGATCAGCTTACTCTTCCTCTTCGTTAACCGCTTTAATCAGATTTCCATAGACTTCCTTCGTGTGAGCAGATGCATGTTCTTTAAAATGTGTAAACAACCTCATACATCTGATTGCTTGTATTCTATTATTAGATTCAGCAGACTTTTCCAAACAACTGAACAAAAATGCGAAACCTTCTGAAAATCTGCCCTTACGCAAAAGATAGATTGCCAATCCCCTTGATAAATGAGTAAAACGTTCTGAACTGATTTGTTGAGTATATACGCCTACCTGATTTTGTTCATTCAAAAAAGATTGAATTTCTGTTTCAAACATTTCAAGGATGTGATCCACATTAATATTATATCGATTAGCCGCCTCGATTATATTATCTATTGCAGGGAGTATTTCATCTTTCTTTGAAGAAAAATAAGCAACATAATCTGGAATTACACTTAAGTCGCCTGACATAAGCCTATTCACATAAATATTAGCAGTTGCCCATTCTTTAAATTGATTTTTCCATTCTAGAGTCGTTTCATCTTTCTCTTCTACCCAGCTTAAATCGGCATATCTCTGAATATGTTGGAGTGCTGTCTCATAATCTTTATGAGCATCACAAACTTCAGCACGTATTAAATGCGAAAATGCCCAGTAGACAAATGGAGGGTAAAGCGGCTTCTTTGTGTGTTCATTATTTTCATGATGCTGTTGATCAATTTTGTATTGTATTTTAGCTTTATTCCCTAACGTTTTGGCGAAGTCATCCAATTTAGCCCATCTTCGTAGAGAACGATATGTATTCACCAACGCTCTTAGTGCATCAAGTTGATCTACCTCATCTAACCGTTCAACGTAAGGCTCAAATTGAACGGCTGCATCATAGTTTTTCTCTTGATCGTCTCTAATACGAATCGTAAACAATCGATACTGGCAAACTGCCAAGCGTTCTGAATACTGATACTTTTCCCCTTCTGCTACATTTTCATAAAGGAACGCCGCTGCTTCAGTATAACCTTTTTTATAAGAATCCTCGGCTACTTCAAAAAGTGAAGGAAGATAAACAGGATTATCTAGCAACATACCTACAACTCTTCGCAAGCAATCAAGTCGTCCTAACTCCACGCATCGGTACAAAAAAGGGCTGATTCTTCGCCAGTTGAGCGGTTCTTCTTCAATACATTCATCAATATAACGTTCATAAAAATAATCTGGTGGTAAATTCATTCCCATAGTGATGCGATCTAGCTGGTGAACTGAAATTGATCGGTTGCCCGTCACAATGCCACTAACTGTTCCTACATTCAAATCAATCATGTGACCAAACTCGGTCATGGTTAAGCTTTTCCGTATCAGATAGGTTTGAACTTCTGCTCTAATCGTAGGTGTAATCTCCATAGATAAGCCACCCTTTCAACGTAGACTCGGCATATGATACATAATTAAACCATGTAAAGAGAAACAGTTAGTAAAAATTACTTTAGCCCATCATTGTCTTTTGGAACAAAGTCATATACCTTTCAGTTGTTACAACAACACACATTACATTTTTGCACTTTTTACATATATTTCTCAAAAGAAGATTTCCTCATATTGCTTATATACAGCAAAACGCGCAATAAAAAGGCTAGAGGGATCATTCCATCTAACCTGTTCCATTATCCATTTGGTTTAATATTCTGTACCTTTTAAGTGCTTTAAATATCAAGTTAAGTGCTTTAAATATCAAGCATCTTTTTTCTGTTGGAAATAATTACATTTCGCCATGCTGTGCAGGTTGG
This sequence comes from Paenibacillus sp. T2-29, assembly GCF_052921365.1. Taxonomy (NCBI): domain Bacteria; kingdom Bacillati; phylum Bacillota; class Bacilli; order Caryophanales; family Paenibacillaceae; genus Paenibacillus; species Paenibacillus sp. T2-29. The sequence goes on from NZ_JBREVE010000002.1 coordinate 32,241, forward strand.
TAGCTATGTTCAGAATCCTGATAACCCGCTGAAGGAATTACTAATGTCAACAACATAAAACTTGTTACCAATAAGGTAAAAATTATTTTACGTTTCATCCTTATCCACCTCATTAATCAATTTTCTGTATGCTGTCTTCACAACAGATGATGCATATTCTCGATAAGACTCATACAGCCGCATACATGTAATTATATATGATTTATTATTGATTAATGTAGATTTTTCCAAACAACTTATTAAAAATTTGAAGCCATCAGAATATCTTTTCTTGGTCAAATAGTAGATCGATAATTCCTTCGAAAAATGCATAAAACGTTCTGTTATGAAACGCTTAGTGTAAAAACCCTCGATTTTTTGTTGTTCTAGAAAAGTTACAATTGCCTCCTCGAATTGCTTTAAAATATCATCCACATCAAAATGGTACCTATTAGCGGAATCAACTATAATATCAAGTGCAGGAAGAATTTCATCTTTTCTTGATGATATATAAACTAGATAATCAGATAGAACGCTTATTTCGCCAGCAAGAATCTTATTCAAATAGGTATTCCCCACAGCCCACTCTTCATATTGCTTTTTCCACTTCAGAGTAGTTTCATCGGTTTCTTTCACCCAACTTAAGTCACCATATTTGTACGTATGTTGAAGTGCCGTCTGATAATCTTTATGAGCTTCACAGACTTCTGCACGAAGTAAATGCGAAAAAGCCCAATAAGCAAACAGAGGAAAGCTTGGTTTCTTTGCATTTTCTTTTTTGGAAGGATGCCGTTGTTGCTCCATGTTATATTGAATTTTTGCCTTGTCTCCCAAAGCTTTAGCGAATAATTCTACTTTGTCCCATTTTCGTAACGAACGGTATGTATTCGCCAGATCTTTTAATGCATCTAACTGTTCTATCTCATCTAGTCGATCAACGTATATTTCAAATTGAACGGCTGCTTCATAGTTTTTCTCTTGATTATCTCCTTGCCTTGTATGGAACAAACGGTACTGACACATAGCCAGACGTTCTGAATATTGCTTTTTCTCACTTAGAGCCACATTCTCATATAGAATAGTTGCCGCTTCGTAAAGCCCTTCTCTAAAAAGTTCTTCGGCAAGCTCAAATAAAGATTCTGAATAGCCTAGTTTATCCATCAATAAATTAACCACATCATGAATGCAGTCCAATTTATTGAGTCTCGCACAATTATGTATAAAAGGACTCATTCGACGCCAATTCGGATTAGCCTCTGTTAAATACTCAGACACATACCGTTCGTAGTAATAGCCAACGGGAAGCCCCATTGCTTTTGTGATTCGATCTAACTGATCAACTGAAAGTGTGCGGTTCCCATTAATAATACTGCTCATGGTGCCCGGATTCATTTCTGCTTCTCTAGCTAAATCACTTAGGATTAAATCATGATCTTTCATATGTTTTGTTATCTCTGTGAGTATCGTGGTTGTTGTGTTGTACAAAGTAACCACCCCTTGTCAGGAACTTAGTAGGATATCAACTCATTAAAAAAGGACTATTACAATCCAATGATTGTATAGCCTTTCCGCAATTCATTGTACCATCTTTTGGCACAATATCATATACCTTTCAGAACCTTACTTAAGATACCTTTGAAGGGTTTGTAAAGAAAATTAAGCTCTATAAATCCTGAGACATACGAATCATATCTCTGCACTGTATGCCATTCTCATAAATTTCTTCTAGATAGTTATGTCTGACAAAGAAATCTAGATCTACACCCACAATTCTAAACCCGCATTTTTGGTAGAGAGCTAACTGCCCAATGCTAGAGTTTCCTGTGCCCATTTCCATCGTTTTATAACCTTGTGCCCTAGCTGTTTCAATGGCATGTGTCACTAATAGTCTGCCTATTCCTTTACCATGCATATCTTCTGATACTGCTATATTCACTAACTCAACTGTTTCAGGTCTTGTAGGTAAAAGAACATAGACTCCAACAATATGATGGTCAATCTCTGCTACAAAACACTGCCCTCTTTTTAAGTATTCCTCAACAAGTTGGTGCGAAGGATCAGCTAGTAACAAAAGCTCTATTGGATATTTTTCATTTGAATTAAGTAGTCTAATATTCATATATTCTCTCCTGAATGTATTATGGCCCCCGGATTTCCCCCCTTATCGTAAGCTTTATTCCAGAAATCCGGGGGTGATGGCGATGAATGAAGCCTTAACTCAGGTTGACCTCAATTCATACAAACCATTATGCAGTGAAAGACGGGCAGAGTATGGACCTTCAAACAAGACACTGGTATTAAATACGGCCGGAAGCCTATCATCAGGAAACCAAGGCCGTTGCTTGTCTATGACTATAAATGATCCTTCAACATTCCCTAGCGGCGCGAATTTTTGTCCAGCCCCTCCCCATGGATCAAGTTGGAACGTTTCGGTGATTATCCTAGATACTTCAGGGACATCATCGACAGGAAGACCGATCTCGCTTATACGAAGTAGAGAGTTGGGCCCGAAAGCTTCAGTGACTGCATTGTCGAGTGTATGGTGAGCGATGAACTCGACAAGGTTATGATCCGAATCATAGAAGTAAAGCGCTGTTGCATTCCAGTTTTCGAAAAAAAACTCATCATCTTCTTGGGGTCTTGAAATCAATGAAATTCCACGGTCGATTACCCACTGTTTTGCTTCTGTGAATTTATTTGTTGGAATCGTAAATGCAATATGGTAAAACTCATTTTCCATATGGGAGGATTCCTGAAAAGCAAGAACCGATTCCCCTACTTGAAACGACAACCGCGAAGGGCTTTCCTCCACAACCTGCAAATCCAAGAGAGAGCCGTAAAAAGCTTTTATCGCTTCGAAACTATGGGTGCCTAAGAGCACTTCTTTTAATTTCAATGCATTGGTCCTCCCCACAAATAATTTTGAAACCCATTGTCCGTCTAATCCATATCAGCATTTTATCTCAGACTATATGAGGTCATTACAATGTTTGTTTATTATCCTTTAAGTCGCTTAAAAATTTGGCGTTCCCATCTAACGCCGCAAATTGAAGTAGTATATCCTGTTCATCTAGAGCTTTACTTTTTGCTATTTCGAGATAAAGCTTGGGCTGGTCCCGAAACGCTCTTGCCCTCCCAATCGAGTATGCCTTCTGGAGATATTCATGAGCTAATACAGGCTTGCTCTGATGAAGAAGTGTTTCCGCCATCTGAATATAAGGTTCAGCATGTATAACCCGGTACCCTGCACCTTCCAAATCTAAAATTTCCTCATTTAAAAGCTCTACTGATCGCTGCATATGGCTGTTATAATTGAGAATTTGAACATACTGATGCAAAGTTACACTTGTAATGCCCCATGTATGCTTAGGTTCGGGGATGAGGTCCCAAGCCTTCTGTGCCTTTTCCTCGGCCAAGCTGCTATCTAACGGGAGTGTAAGAGCTGCTTCCTCTCCAAGAGCCCAAATCGTTTCTACCAATTGAGCTTCCAGATCCTGATACATTCGAATATCCATCAGATTCCTCCCCATAGATAATATAAATTCTAACACTTAGAGATGTCTACTCCTTCATTACGATTAACGAAAGCGCTTAATCAAAGATATCACTCCCCAGATGAGCAACGCCAAGATCCCACTGACGATTACAAAGGTCATTAAGATCGAAGTCCATACGAAATGCAATCAACATCACCCCATGCATCATTTTATGGTCATCTTGTAAAGTATTTTCTAATGTCTCTCCATATTTTAACGCACGTTCGCTTCCGCTGCATTCGAATTGAACATTTTTATTTTTATAATCATAGATAAGAATGCCAGCAGCGCAAACATCATTCCGCTCCAGATGAGCTGGTGTATTCCCAGATGAGAGATAAACCATCCGCCTATAGCAGATCCTATCGTAATACCCAGATTAGAAAATGAGACAAACAGGCTGTTACCGAACTCCGGAGCTTCTTTCGCTTCTGTGGTTAACCATGTTTGGCTAATAATAAGCCCTCCTGAATGCACAGCTCCCCAAATGAGCACAACTACAATCATCGGTAGGAAAGATGTACCCAGAGCATAAGTGAATACGTAAACGACCATATATAGCAACGGGAACATGATGACGGTCTTGATCAGATTTTTATGTAATAACCCTCCAAATAAAAAGTTCCCAAAAATCATAACGATTCCAAAGACCATCAGCATCATGCTGATCCATGATCCGTTCATAAGAGTTATTTCTCCAAGATATTCAGCAAAATAGCTATACACTGAAAACATAGCCGCAAAGATAAAAATAACAGACACAATATTGAACCATAATTGAGGCTTGCGTAATATACCAAGCTGTTTGCCATAAGACATCTTTTGCTGGACAGGTAGAGAAGGAAGCCATATGAGGATTCCTACAAATGCAATCATGCTTACGACAGCTCCAAACCAGAAAGCAGCTTCTAACGCTATCTTCTCAGCAAGATAAGAAGTCAAGGGCACACCAAAAGCAAATCCTACTGTAATCCCGGCGAAAACCTTGGTGACAGCTTTACTGCTCTTTTCAGGGGGGACAAGATGAGATGCGGTCACGAGGGCAACTGAAAAAAAGACAGGGTGAAATATAGCAGGGAGAACACGAAAAATGAGCATGACCTCAAAATGAGTAGTATAGGCATAGACAATATTTGAAATAACAAAACTGAATACAGCTATTAATAGAATAACTTTACGATTCATGCCAGAAACGAGTAAGGCCAAAAACGGGCCTGAGATAGCAACAACTAAAGAAAATATACTGACGAGCCAACCAGCCTGGGAAGCTGACACATTGAATTTTTGAGTGACTTGGGGAAGAACACCTATAATCCCCATTTCCGTTGTAATAATGCCGAACACGCCCAAAGCTAGAATGATAATAAGTAACGGGTTAACCTTTTTCATATTAAGTATAAGCCTCCAATTAGTTATATATATAGATTTGTAGATATGTTATGTGAAAAAAAAACTCCTTTCTGTTTATAGTTTTTTTTGGATGTACTCGGCAAATTCCTGTATTGTTTTTTCATTCCGACGATAGTACGTCCACTTTCCTACTCGCTCAGACTCTAACAAACCGGATTTTTGCATCGTTAATAAATAACTTGAAATTACAGACTGTGCCAGTCCCGATTTGGCCTGAATATCTCCCACGCATACACCAATTTGAAAATTAAGCCCTTGCTTTAAATAAGCCTGTTCATCAAAATAATCTTCCGGTTTTTTTAACCACTGCATAATTAGACGACGAGTCTCGTTGGACAAAGCTTTATAAATCAATGACGGTTCCATACATCACATTATATCTACTTTATTAGATTTGTAAATATTTAATTCAGGTGATTACACAATAAAAAATAATAAAGGCTGCTTCCTCACGGAGAATCCGCTTGGAAACAGCCTGTTCGTGTCATCTCAACTACACAGATTTACTCTTATTCGAGCGGTACATCAAGTACAGAAAATACGGTGCCCCGATCAATGCAATCAGCAATCCAGAAGGAATTTCGGTCGGTGCAAGCACGGTCCGTCCAATCGTATCCGCCAGCACCAGCATGACCGCTCCCAAGATGCTCGACAGAACAATGGAACGGCGTACATGGTGCCCGATCAACGTACGCACAATATGCGGAGCAATTAGCCCGATGAAGCCAATTGTACCCACACAGGCTACTGCTCCACCTGCCAGCAGCACACCCACTACCATCGCCAGCAGCCGGGTGCGACGCACCGGAAGTCCCAGACCCATGGCACTGCTATCGTCAAATACCAAAAGATCGAAACGGCGAGCCAGCCACCACGCTACTGGCAACAACACGAGCAGAAAGGCCAGAATGGTCGCCACCTGCCCCCAGTTTCGAGCGTAGGTACTACCAGTCAGCCAGATATAGCCTGTGCTACCCCAAAGTGAACCTTGGATGATCAACACCTGAATACCCGCTGATCCGATGGCAGATACGGCAATACCAAGCAGAATGACCACAGACGGATTGAGTTGCTTGTTCCACGATAAAAAGAAGATTACCGCTGCCGACACCGTCGCTCCGGCAATTGCTGCGATGGGCAACATATAGATAGGCAGCCCAGGCCACACGATAATCACTGCAAGCGCGCCGAATCCAGCCCCCGAAGAAACCCCGATGATTGAGGCATCCGCCAAAGGATTACGAACCGCTAGTTGGATCAAGACGCCGCTGACCGCAAGCGCGATACCAGCCCCGGCCGCCACCAATGTGCGTGGTATTCTAAATTGTAGCAAAGCCGAATTCGCGTTCTCCCCGCCAAACAGGCCAGACAGCAGATCCCCCACCGGAATGCGCATGCCTCCAAACATTAGACTGAATACCGTTAATATCACGGCACAGCAAGCAAATATTGTAACCAGTCTGCCAAACGGTAATTTCCGAGAGCGCACACCTATGTTCATTGAAGACTGTCCACCGATACCGGAAGGCAGCTTCATCTTCCACAAAATCAGCCAAATCAACCAAGGTGCCCCGATCAAGGCCATGACCGCTCCGGTTGGCAAATCCATACTTGATTTGTGAACCATTTTCGCCAACACGTCTGCGCCTATCAACAGCAGTGCCCCCCATAGGAAGGAACCGGGCAGTACCCAACGATGCATTTTCAGCCCGCTTAAGCGAACCAAATGCGGAGCCACCAAACCTACAAATCCGATGGGACCAATGACGCTGACTGTAATGGTCGATAGCAGAACCGCCAGCACAATTCCCACCGCCCGGGTTAAGCTAACCTTTTGTCCAAGGGATGTGGATGTGGACTCATCCAGGTCAAGCACATCAAACTGCCTTGACAGCATAACAGCAATAACCGAGAGTCCTACAACCCAAGGCCAAGCGTAAGTCGTCCCACTCCAATCATTTTGCACCAGTGAGCCCGAACCCCAGAGAAACAGCCCCTGTGTTTCAAATGAATAAAAGATATGCAACGCTCCGGTAAATGAACCAAGAACCATGGATACGATCAGGCCGGCAAGCGCCAACCGAATCGGTGTTCCTCCTCTTCCTCCACCCATAAAATAAGCTAGCACCGCTGCCAACAGCCCGCCAGCGGCGGCAAATAGAAATGGCGCCTGGTGCAGCAAGCCAGGAAACATCACCGCACCAAGTACGACCACAAAGTAGGCACCAGCGTTTATCCCTAGGGTATCAGAAGCCGCCAGTGGATTTTTGGTGATGGCCTGAAGCAAAGCACCGGCAATAGCCAGCGCGCCGCCAGCCAGGATTCCAATAACCGTACGCGGCATCCGAAGATCCCACACCATGTTATGCTCAAGCGTATCCTGACGCTGGGTCAACGCCTCGATGACTGTATGCAGCGGGATCGAAGCTTCCCCATAACACAAGCTTACAAAAAAAAGCACGATGAGGACGAGCAAACCGCCCCCAAAGATGCTTCCTATACGCCAAGTCTTCGATAAACCCGTTGTGTCCGTTCGGGTCATTTCGTCAGAGCTCCGGCTACTTGATCAACCAGTACTTTGGATGAGATTGGGCCACCGAATGTCCATGTTGTGCCGTCTAGCGGGTAGGTCCGTTTCTCTTTAACAAAGTTCAGTCCGTTCCATACCGTGTTGTTCTTCATCGCGGCGCCAAATATATCGTCCGTCTTTTGCGTAATGTAGATAAAATTACTGTCCTGTACAGCTGGAAGAGCTTCGATTCCAACGGTACTAAATCCGTACTTCTCAGTCTGGTCCGACTTCCAGTCGTTCACCATACCGATTTTCGCAAGTGTTCCCACTACAACCGAATTTTCTTTGAACATCCGCAGACTGGCAGCATTTTGAGATGTAAAGGCTTGTGTCAGCGCATAGTGAAAGTCTGCTTTGCCCGCTTTTTCCAATGTAGCCTTTGCCTCTACATAGTGCTGGTCAAGTTCGCTTAAGACTTTATCAGCCTGTTCCGTTTTACCAGTAGCCACAGCGATTTGCTTGAAAATCTCGACCATACGGTCGTAATCATAGCCGTTCCCCTTGTAAGGATCGAACTCTATCGTTGGTGCAATTCCCTTAAGCTGCGCATAAATCGCTGCATTGTTATCGGCGTTAGAGATAATAAGATCTGGCTTGAGCGCCGCAATCGCTTCGAGATTGGGTTCGCCCCGTGTGCCGATATCCGTTACGGTATCAGCCAGCTTCGCCTCCGGTGTTACCCACAGCTTGTAGTTTTCATTGTCCGCATTGCCGACCGGCTGTACGCCAAGGGCAATCAGATCTTCGGTAAACGTCCATTCGAGTACAACGACACGTTCCGCTGGCTTGTCCAGCTTGACTTCTCCATGGTCGTCCTTAACCGTAACTGGACCAGCCGCTGTAGATGTCTGCTCAGATCCTGCAGCACCTTCCGTCTTTGAGCTATCCCCAGCCGAACCGCAACCTGCCAATACAATCGCGAAAACTACAAATAACAATAGGCCATTCAACATCTTTTTCATTTCTCTCAATCACCCCTGTATGTATATGCATCGGAAAATGATAATCATTATCAGTAAAAGAGTATAGGGGTTAGTGATTTTTGTCAATAAGGATATATCGAAGTTCAATTGAATCGCACACAGGTTCCGTATATGATAGCTTTATCATTGTTTTAAGGGAGGCTACATTGAAGTGGCAGTATTAATCAACGAGCAAATTAAAGCTGATGAGGTGGTGCTCACTGGACTCTCAGGGGAGAACCTCGGCGTTGTTTCCAAGTCAGAAGCCTTGGCTATGGCCCGATCCAAAGGAGTGGATCTGGTCTGCACCTCACTGATGAGTAGTCCACCACCATGCAGTTTGGTTGCAAAAGGTAAAGGAAAAGCGCTTGCGCAAAAAAAAGCCGCAGCAAGCAAAACAAACAACGGACGAGCCGCAGGAAACAGCGGCAAAGAAAAGGTCAAGGAGCTCCGCTTCACCGCTCACATTGAGGATCATGATTACGACACGAAGCTGCGTCAGGCGGACAAACAGCTTCGTTCTGGTAAGCCGGTACAGTTGGTCGTTAAGGCCTCAGGCGCAAAAGAAGCACCTGTCGCCAAAGCGGTGCTGGAGCGTCTACTGGGTGATCTGAAGGAAGTCGGCGTAAAGGAAACTGGAATCCAGACGGGCGGCAAGGGCTCACAGGTAAAATTAAACCCTCGCTGAATGGCGAATCGGTAGATTGGACAAGTCTCTTCGTCCGTAGAAAACAGAGGGCCGAATGTGCCCTCTGTTATAAATCCCTTGTTTGAATTTTTCTTTTTATCTTCGGCACAAGTCAGGTGAAGCAGAGCGAGCAGATTCAATGTGGTTATCTGATTTACTATGATCAAGTGCTCCACCTCATTCCTGTTCTTGTCACAGCTACTTTGCTCCAAGGGAGATACCAAAAAGGTTTTTCATTCATCAACCTCAATACATAACCGCTTGCTTATTTCAGGATGACGCCGTTCGTTCCCGTTTGCGGTATGACAAACGACCAATCGGCATCCTTGTACAAATGGTTAACAATCTTTCGTTTTAACGTGAGCTGTTTCGGCATTTGATTTAGACCATCGACGAAATATCCGGCATCCTCCTGCGGCTCGATCACACCTGCACGGTCTGTGGTATAGCCTCCGCCAAAAAACATTGAATACTCCCTGCCATTCTCGTCAACTGCAACCCAGATATCTTTCGTGAAGTTTGGACTGCTGAACGTACCACTAACCGGAATGGTCGCATACATTTTGCCCGAATTGGAACTGTCGGGACGAAGTTTAAGCCCCTTGAACAGATAAGCATCACCCGAATCTTCAAATTTAACGGGATGCACAGCTGAGGTTTGAGCCGGGTCGAGCACGACCGACATTTCGCTTTTCTCTCGAATTATATAGCCGTCCAATACGAATCGAATTTGCTGCTTATCATAAGCGAAGTCATTAAATTGATAGAACCAGTGCGTCTTGCCACTCCAACGGTCCAATTTAGATCGGCGTTCGAATTCAGGTTCTCTGTTATCCCCAAGCCATTTCCCCTGTGCATCTTCCAGATGATACTTAAGCTCGTGGAATCCGCTTTTTCCGTTCAGCGCTCGGCCTGCCGCTTCCGGAGTCAACTCTGTCGTATATTCCAATGATCCGCCGCTTGGTGTCCGAGTAGCTCCCTGCATGTGAATTTGTAAGCCGCTTGGCGTCTCATACGTTTTATCAATTGGAGTCAGCAACGTTTGCTCTTTGGCTTTAGTCAGATCTGCCTCAAGATTCAGTCTCCAATCTCCTTTTACCGTTTTAATAGGAGCTTCCACATTGAGTTTATCCGCATACAGCCTAAGTTCACGGATATGCGCACTAAGCTGAAGCTTGTCAGTCAGTACTGGCCTCGTAAAGTCGAACTCAATCCTGCTAGTTGTCTCGTTGCTCCCTGTGCTTACTTCAAAAGGAACAGCGCCAATATCACCTCTCTGGTTATCAAAGATACTGAAATCGACATCTTGAAGACCAAAATCCCCGGCTATAGCATTTCCTTTGGCGTCGAAAACGTCGATCCCGATAATCATTCTAGTCGAATCGGCGATAAGTTCGTTGACTTTCAGGGTGTAACCCTGATCTTTAGCGCTGGCGCCCGAAATCTGTACCAGCCCTGTTTCACGTGCCTTCTTCATACCGCTATCCACATAACTATCTTTCGCAAACAGCGATCTCACCGTATCTGCGAGAGTTGGCTGCGTATACAGTAGTGTGCTAACCGCAAATACAGAGACGACGACCACCACACTCCATACTTTAAGCTGTGAAGAGCATCTGGTAAGGCGGTAATGTTTCACCTGAGCAACTATGGACGTGTCATCGTACGCTGCTGCGTTCTGTTGCCGCTTCCCGTGTCCAGTCGATCCCGTCATAATCTGTGCCTCCGTTTCCGCGGGTTGCCCGCTCGCAGAGTATCTGGATAGATCCTGATCGCTCGCGTCGGCTCTGTCAGCTGGTTCGATCTCCACTCCTTCCAGTTCCAGCATCACCTGGTCGGTAAACTCATCAGGAAGCCTTTCGTGAAACAACGAATTTTCCCAATTCCTATCTTCTATCATCGATTTACCGTCTACTGCTTCAAGATTGGCTTTTTTCGTTGTTGTACGACCCCAGAATCTCATAACGTTGCCCCTTCCTGGCTTCTACGGTTTTCCGTAGGCTGATTTTAGCACGGTGGACGGCGTTGTTAACCTGCCGAACCGACATGCCAGTAATACTAGCGATCTCCTTGTGACTCAGTTGGTTAGTGTAGCGCAGAATCAACACAAGTCGATAATGTTCGGGTAGCGTCTCCAACAAGCGATCCAATTCGAAACGTAGTTCCTTTTGCAGCAACTTTGATTCCGGTGTTTCACGTTCATATGTATCTTCCTGTACCGGAGACTTCGGATCTTTTCGGCGTCCACGGTCCTTCTGCAAATTGACGGCAATTGTATACATCCAACCGGCAAAACTTTGCGACGGGTTATGTGCTGCCAGTTTACGATAGGCTTTAATTAGTGTCTCTTGGGTCAGATCCTGAGCATCCGCTTCAGAAGTCCCCATCTTGCGAAACAAACCGTAAAGCTTATTCTGATAGCGCCGGACAATGTCTGCGTACGCCTGTTTATTGCCTTTTAATACAACTTCAATAATGGAATGATCGTCTGTCAGCTCCACGCGTTCCCCTCCTCTTACGGTCCGGCTTTTATTTGTTTCATTTCTAAGACTCCTAATCTGCATCTTTTCTCTCACTTGATCCATATAAAAAAGACCTTGAGGTTTTGTTGCCCTCAAGGTCATGAACACTTGGCTCATTTCTCTATGCCTAGTTCAGATGTGAGAGGATCACCGCTTTACTCATAAAATACATGCCTTAAACTTATCGCCAATTCTTACAGCGCTCAAGCAACAATCTTCAGCCGTAGATTCACCCTATGACCGCTCTATCAATAGCCTAAGTAAGATGGACAGAGCAATATGCTTGCTAAAATAGACCCGTTTGAGTACAATTCCCATAAGAAAATCCCTTGGGAGGAATTGGAATGTATCGAAAAAATGTCCCTCGTTAAGCCCGTTCTCCTCCATCCATGTGTTAGTTTCAACTCACCCCAATAAATCGGAGGGAGAATCACTAATGAACATGAATGGACCTATTCACATTTCTCGAATTGAAAGATTTCAGACTTGCCACGAAATAGCTACTAGGTTGCATGAGGTATATAGAGACAAAATTTTGGCTATAGGGGTCTATGGATCTGTTGCCAAAGGTACGGACGGCCCTTTCTCAGATATTGAAATGTTTTGTGTATTAAGTGAATCCAACGCTCCTGTAGATTTTAGCCATGAATGGTCGGCGGGTCCCTGGAAAGCTGAGGTGAACGTCTGTAGTTCAGACATTCTTCTGAAAACCGCCTCTACTGTTGAGGGCGACTGGCCGTTAACACATGGACCCTTCTTTTCCCCACTTCGTCTGTATGATCCTGAAGACTTTTTTTCTATATTAAAGGAAGCTGCCGAATCCCCAACAAAGGAAGATTTCAGGCATGCCATCAACGAAGTGCTTGTAGGTGAAATGTATGAGTTTATTGGAAAGCTTAGAAATGTCAGTATAAATGGCCCTCGTACTTACTTGCCGTACTTGATCATGCAGTTTGCCCAATATGGGGCTATGTTAGTTGGGTTACACAATCAGAAGCTTTTCTCAACGGGCTCAATGGTTCTACCGGAAGCACTGGAACTGCCGAGTCGTCCACAAGGATTTGATCATCTGGTTAAGATGGTCATGTCCGGTGACTTAGCGGAATCCACAAAGATCATTTCAGCCTGTGAAAATTTCTGGAGTGGTCTTGTGAGCTGGGCAGTCGAACATGACTATCATATGAACTCACAACGAATCCCATTTTAATCGGAAATTAAAGTCCGTTTTAATTTCGCTTACTATAAAACCCTATTTTCGCTATGCCAAATCTCCCTTTCGTTAAGGGGGATTTTCATTATTTCTTCTGAGCGGATGAGATCCTTTTTACAGACATGTTACGTTATATTTTTTTGTAAAATATTTTAAATTTAAATTACTTGATTTCATTCCTCACCTCGCTTATTCTCGGTATATGCATACTTTGGCTCTAATAATCTTCTCATATACAACCCTTGTTCATGTACACATGCCAGAATGAATATTTCCTGTGTTTTCAGAGAAAATGTAACGCATAGGTCTTTATATAGAGCTAATTTTTATTAATATCCAATAACAGGGCCCTAGGCCCTATGACAGATTACATTTTAATGATATATTGATAGATACTACAAAAGACTAATTACCCAGGGCTTGGGCTGGAGGATGTATGAAAAAGGAATCAAATCAAGACGAAACCAGTTATTTATTTAATGTTGATGTATTAGTTAAAGGTCGTTCGAACGTAGAGGCCCTTCAGTTCCTGCTTAATCTCTTGAGCCAAAACGAACAAATTGCGGATAGTCGGATTCAATCTGGTATCGAACTTGGCAATTTAATTGAAGCTGCATTATATCTAAAAAAACAGTCGGCTGTTAATAGCCCATCTGATGCAGCCGCTACGCTTGCGGAAAGATTCTCCAAAAAGAAATCAGCCGCAATTCCGAACAAGACACCCGTTGTTCAAGAGATCAAACAATCCCACGTACAGCCAAAGCCTGCAATACAACAAGACCTTAGTACGTACGAATGGATCAAACGCTATATACATGATAATACGCTTGTACGGTTAATTGTGAACCGCTATGGAGGACAGCGCAGCATTCCTTGCCGCATACTCAACCTGGACCATGATAATAACCTGCTGAGTGTGTATCATGTCGATGAGAAGCAAGTATACTCCTTTAAAATGAATGAGATCGACGAAATCACATCATAAGTGTAACATCTCACTAAAACAACAAAGCATGAAAAAAGAGAATCGGTGGAAAAGCATTGCGTCTTTCCTGCCGATTCTCTTTTTTAGTATGGACCGATAAGTTTTCTAAGCCTCTTTCTTTAGACCAGCAGCAGCCCATGCCAGGAATATCCATCCTGCAATAAAACATACGCCCCCTAATGGGGTGATCGCACCCAGCACACGGATTCCGGTTAAACTTAGCACATACAGACTGCCGGAAAACAAAATGATACCCGTGAACAACAGCCGCGCGGCCCATCTTAAGCGGGTCGAAGGGCCCCATTGTCCGGCAGCCAACGCAATGATCAGCAAACCGACAGCGTGAATCATATGGTATTTCACACCGGTTTCATATATCGCCAATGCATCCGCGTCGATCCGTGCTTTTACAATATGCGCTCCGAAGGCTCCAATGGCTACCGCCAACATCATCATTATAGATCCTACCATTATCCATCTTCGTTGCATGTTTTTTTACTCCTTTTCACTGTTCCTTTTACCCGAATGTTCTTCTTATTTTATCGGAACAGCATGAAGTTTACCAGCCAGTGTGTGTAAACAAACCGCATACGAAATTCGATGATTAAACCCTGTCTATTGGAGGCTAATATGTAAAGTGGCTTGCTTTTTTGTTTATTTTGTGGAAAATTAGTACCTGTTCGGACTATGTTCAAGGAGTTGAAAAAATGAGTTACCAAGATCCTAATTTGCAAAAGCCTGCTGCGTCTGAGGAGCACCCTGTTTTTTCAGAAGCTCCTGTGTTTCAGCCTCCGGTCAAGCTCAAGCATTCCGGTCCCGGAATTGCTTCTTTTATTATGTCGCTCGTCAGTCTGATCGGATATATTATCTTGGCTATTATGGTCATTAATCTGATGGCTCATTTCAGCCAATACCAAACAATGAACCCGGAAGTCGCTTTGCAGCAAACCGGAACGATGCTGATTCCCTTTATTTTTTTAGCCAGCCTGCTGCTCAATTGTAGCGGACTTGTGGTCGGGATCATCGGCATTGCGTTAAAAAACCGCAAAAAAACCTTTGCTATTACTGGATTAATCATTAATACACTCATTATTGTAGGTTTTATTGCACTACTTGCCATCGGTCTTTCGATTCCGAATAGCACAGCGGATATTTATCCTTCCTCTGTGCAATCTTTATGATTTTTCTGCATCTCACAGAGAGGATTTAATGTATGAACAAAATTAAAATTTTTGCAGACAGTACCAGTGATGTTCCTGCCCACTGGCGTCAACAGTACGAGATTAGCATTGTACCATTGTATACAGTATTTGGTGATGAAGCATTGCAAGATGGGGTGAACATTCACCCGGAACAATTATTTCAGCGTGTCAGCCGCGAGGGATGCTTACCTCGTACCGCCGCACCTTCTCCGGCAGATTTTATTCAAGCCTTTACGCCCTACATAGAACAAGGAGATGACATTTTATATATCAGTCTGTCCTCCGAGCTATCATCGACATACCAGAATGCGCTGCTCGCTGCCTCCGAATTTCCAGAAGGTCGCATTACGGTTTTTGATTCCCTAAATTTGTCGTGCGGCTTTGGCCTGCTTGTGATGAAAGCTGCTCGCGCAGCAGCTAACGGTAGTACGATAGAGCAGATTGTAGACATGTTGACGGCAACCAGACCGCTAATCGACACGGAATTTGTGATTGATACACTCGAATACCTATATAAAGGCGGAAGATGCTCAGGCATGCAAAACCTGATCGGCAGTCTGCTCAAAATTCGCCCGGTAATCAAAGTGATTGACGGAAAAATGACGCCCGCCTACAAGGTTCGCGGCAAACGTGAAAAAGCACTAGAACAAATGCTGCAAAATGCCCTGAACCATCGGGATTTGATGGATAACGATATGATTATTGTCGTGCACGCTTTGGCTGAGGAAGATGCGCTGATGCTGCAAGCACGTCTGAAAGAGGAAACAAACGCACAAGAGGTACTGCTAACAACAGCAGGCTGTGTTATATCCAGTCATTGTGGTCCACAAACGATCGGTATTATGTATAGCAAAAAAGCATAGTTTATCCAATATCAAACCTGTTACCCATTGGTAGCGGGTTTTTTGGTATTTTTCCAGCAATTTAGCAATGAATAACTTTCCTCTTTTTGATAGTATTATTCGTCGAGTAACAATATATACACTTACAATCTATCATAAAAAGAAGGTTATTGGGGATGAGTTCCAAACGATCGCGTTGGCTAACCAGGTTTACTCTATCGGCAACTACAGCCATTACAATATTCACAACATTCACTTCATACTTAGCTGCCCCGGCAGCAGCATCCGGCGTAGCTTTTCGGGATATTGCACACAGCTACGCCTATCAGTCTATTATTTCCCTGCATGCTAAAGGAATTTTGAATGGTACACAACCTGGTTACTTTTCTCCTAAAAAGGCCGTTACCAGAGCTGAATGGGTTACCGCATTGGACCGTACACTCGGGCTAGAACCTGTACAAGCAGTTGTTTCCTCCTATCGGGATGTTCCCAAACAGGCGTGGTACTACGGTTGGATTGAGGCGGCTTCGCAGCTTGATATCGTACAGGGAGGTTCTTCCGCTACATTTCAACCCAATAGTTCTATAACCCGGCAAGAAGCAGCCTTAATGATTGCACGTCTCATCCGCTCTTCGGGCGGATCAGGCGGCACCACATCCTCTTTCACAGATCGTGACGAAATTGCAGATTGGGCTCTTGAAGGGGTAACCACCGTGAATCGTTACGGCTTTATGAAAGGTGAAAACAACTATTTTCGCCCGGCATCTTCTCTCACTCGTGAAGAAACAGCGGTATTATTGGAGCGGCTGCTAACGTATTCAGCACAGCATGCTCGCCAAGCTGCTTCCACTACTTCTTCCATTCGATTAGGCTGGCAATATGACCAAACCGTTCAGCAGTTTGAAAATACGGTGCTTCAATCCAACATCAACACCCTGTCACCACGCTGGTTTTTTCTGAACGAAACAGGCAGTATCAGCGATTACACCAATTCTTCGCTGCTTACCTGGTCCAAACAGCATCAAAAAAAAATCTGGGCTATGGTAGGCAACCGCTCCAATCTGGCGCTAACGCACCAAATTCTGTCCAGTGAGGTTCTACGGGCTACAACCATAACTCAACTTGCCAATGCTGTGTCTGTACATGGTTTGGACGGGCTTGTCATTGATTTTGAAAATGTAGATGGTCAGGATCGTGCCTACCTTACATTGTTCGTCCAACAATTAAAGGCTAAGTTGAAAAGTCAAAATGCGGTACTGGCGCTTTGTGTATCTCCTGATTACGGAACGGACTGGACTGCCGCTTTTGATTATCAAAAGCTTGGCGCTGCGGCAGACTATCTCATCCTGATGGGATATGACGAGCATTGGGGAGGGAGCTCGATCCCCGGCTCCGTGTCCTCACTGCCATGGCTACGTGAAAGCGTGCGGCGCTTTGTACAAACCACCGATCCGGAGAAAGCGATTTTGGCGTTGCCCTTATTTACACGGAATTGGACACTTAACGCTAGCGGACAGTCAATCGCTTCCTCTGATATTTCATTAGACCAGCAAAATCAGCTAGTATCCCGTATCTCTTCCAAACCGATCTGGAACGAGGATATTCAGCAGTATACCGTATCATACAAAGATACTCAGCTTCATAAGCTATGGCTGGAAGAAGGGCGATCCTTTACTCGTAAGTACCGCCTGGGCCAGGATGAAGGATTTGCCGGCTTCGCCTACTGGTATTCAGGCGGCGCAAGCTCTGATCTGTGGTCCAGTGTGAAAAATGCGGACCGCTTTATACAGCGTGGCTTGTAAAAGTTAAAAACCTTCAACCTCACGTAAAAAGTGAAGTTGAAGGCTTTTGCCATACATACGTATCACCAGCCTACGACCGATATGCAACTTGCCCGTTCACAACGGTCATCCGTACCTTAACATCCAGTAAAGCCTGGTGACTTTCCGATACATCGCGGTCAATAACGGTAAAGTCAGCAGCTTTGCCTTCAGCGATTGTCCCTCTTTCATTAGCTTCCCCAGCGGCTACTGCGCTTCCCATAGTAAACAGATGAAGGGCTTCGTGAACATCCAGCTTCTCAGCTGGAAGATAACCTTCATGCATTTCTTCCGGCTTGGCGCGAGTCACTGCCGCATGTATGCCCAGAAATGGGTTTAATGGCTCAATCGGCGCATCACTGCCTCCAGCGCACGGAATGCCTGCTTGCAGCAGCTTTTTCCAGGCATACAAATATTCGCTCCGTTCTTTCCCAACTCGATCCAGCACCCAGGGAAAGTCACTGGCGACAAAACGAGGCTGGATGTCCGCAATCAGTGGCAGCTTCGCCATTCTTTTGACCAAATCAGCCCTTAGCACCTGCCCATGTATCAGACGATCCGGCAACCCGCTTTCCTTCGTTGGTCCATGAGCCTCCATCGCTGTCAAAATCATATGCGCCGCTTCATCTCCGATGGCATGTACAGCCACTGGAAAGCCTGCGGCTCTGGCTGCTGCCACCATCTGATTTAGCTCTGGCTGTGGTTGGATGGCCATTCCACACGTATGTGGAGCATCACTATAAGGTTTGGATAATAAAGCCGTTCTTCCACCAATAGCGCCATCAGCAAACATTTTAATCGCACCGATTTTGAACCACTCATTTCCGGTACCTGCACGCAGCTCCTGTACTTTCACTTCTTCCATAAATGGATGATAGATGAGCTGGTGTGTGCGAAATGCAAGACCTTCTTCTCTCAGCTCTCTGTAAATTCGCTGCATTGTCTCCACGCTGCCCAAAAAACGTAAATCCTCCGTATGCGCAGCAGTCAGCCCCAGCCGTAGCGCATCCAGACAAGCTCGCCGGATCGTATCCTTCTTCACCGAATAATCCGGCTCTGGCTGCACGCTTGTAAAGGCAAAGGATGCTTCCTCATAAATTAATCCATTTAATCGACCCTCTGCGTCCCGTCCATAGGCTCCTGAAGCCGGATCAGGAGTGTTCTCATTAATACCTGCACGCCGAAATGCCTCTGAATTAGCTAAAAACGTATGAAAACACGTACGGGTCAGATATACCGGGTGCTGATCTGTAATAGCATCTAGCTCAGCTATATTCGGAATTTCAACAGGATTAAATGCATTTTCGTTCCAATTAAGACCTAAAATCCACTCTCCCGGCGGTGTTACAGCGACCCGCTTGCGCAGCATAGCCAGCATCTCGTTCTTGGAAGTAGCTGATGTTAAATCCAGCATAGCTAGCTTCATACCATGCATAGACAAATGCATATGGGCATCGGTTAAGCCCGGCAGTACATGGGCTCCCTCCCAATCCACGGTTTCATACTCCTTACCAGATAACTGCAATTCAAGCTCCCGAGCATTTCCAATGGCCTGTATGCGGCCATGCTGTACAACGATGGAGTCTCCTTTGGTAGCCCAGTCCCCATATAACCTGCCGTGCTTGAACAAAACGAATGTCAACGCCACTCATCTCCTTTTTTCCAACTATACGCTTGATCTGCTGCATATTACGCCAGGGTTGCTACTTCCAAACGTAGTGTATTTATATCTACCTGCTGTACCACCTGTGCAAAGTCATCATGAGCTGCACAGACAGCCATTTTATAATCTGGGTCTAGCTCATACTGCTTAAAATGACAATACTCCGTAGTAAAGCCCTCTGTCGTGAAACCTATAGACGGTTGTGTTTCCAACTCGAATGAAAAAGACTTTAACGGAAGCGTTAGCCCCTGTCCTTCGGCCTTCACAAAACTTTCCTTAAGCGTCCAAAGATCGTAAAAATAGGATAAACGACTCTCTGCATCCTGATGCATTAATGCATCATACTCTGTGTCCGAGAAGCACACCCTGCCTACTTCAAAATCAATAGGACGGAGCTGTTCAATGTCAATGCCAAGCGGATGATCATCGATAGCGCATACTACCCATTTTCCCGAATGGGAAACATTAAAATGAAATGCCGGCGCATTCAACAAGGAGGGCTTGCCAAAAGCATTGTATGTAAACTGAAGGCTGGCATTCGGTATTTTTAATTGTCGACAAGCCAACCATCTTAACAACACATCAGCGTATAACCCCCTCAAAGCGTCTTCCCGATGTAAAAAACGATCCAACTTGTGCTGTTTTGCCAGCGAAACCCGATTTACCAGTAATTCGTAATGATTCTCAGCCTCTGGCTTGCTCGTATCAATCGCGTATATTTCCATGGTCGCCTCCCGTATATCTTAATGAATATAATACGTTTATAACACTCACCATTCGATTGAAGTCTGTCAAATTTGGATGACGCTTGCCATATACATGGTCAATATACTACTCTAGCACTTTCAATTCAATATGGATACAATTGGGATAAGCAGCCCTTCAAAGCTACTTCATAGAACCCACTAATGAAAGCGCTTTAAAATAACACATACAGAGGAGGACGAAACAATGAAATATGATTTTGCCCGCTTGCTGTGTATTATGCTCACTATTTTGCTTTCGTTAAGCATTTTTCAGATGTTCTCACCTAAGATTGCTTCAGCTGCTTCAGCGAATGTTGTGAACGGCATTCAGTTTAAAGATACAGATGGAAACGTGGTCCATGCCCATGGGGGCGGGATGATCAAAGTGGATGGTTATTATTATTGGTTTGGTGAAAATCGTAATCCGAATGGAACGTTCAAGGCGGTATCCGCTTATCGTTCCTCGGATTTAAAAAACTGGGAGTTTCGTAAAAACGTGCTGACCAGCAGCTCGGCCGTAGAGCTGAATGTATCGAATATTGAACGTCCGAAAGTGATTTATAATGAAAAAACGCGTAAATACGTATTATGGATGCACAAGGAAAACGGGATTAATTACAACGAAGCCCGAGTGGCAGTTGCCTCATCCGATACTGTAGACGGAGATTATACGTATCAGGGCAGCTTCCGTCCGCTGGATTATGATTCGCGCGATATGACCGTATACAACGATAACGGTACTGCATACCTGATATCGGCTACCCGTGTAAACGCGGATCTGAACATTTATCGCCTGACACCGGATTTTCTTCAAGTTGAATCGCTGGTGGCTACACTCTGGCCAGGACAATATCGTGAAGCTCCGGCGATGTTCAAAAAAGGAGACGTCTACTTCCTGATTACATCCGGGGCAACTGGCTGGAATCCCAATCAGGCCAAGTATGCTACTGCGTCCAGCATTGAAGGAACCTGGAGCAATACGATGAACTTCGGGGACGGGACGACTTACGGTTCACAGTCGGCCTACGTCATTCCTGTTGAAGGTACGCAGACGACCTCGTATCTGTATTTGGGCGACCGTTGGGCTGGGGCGTGGAGCGGTCCTGTGCAGGATTCGCAATATGTGTGGCTGCCACTGCGTTTTCCAACTGCAACTTCATTGGCCATGGATTGGTTCGACAGCATTAACGTTGATACCGCCAGTGGTGTGGTTGAGGGCGTAACTACGCCGATGGTCATCGACCCGGATGCTTATTATCAGCTGGTAAGTCGCAAGAGCAACAAGCCGCTAGGCATCATTGGCAATGCGACGATAGACGGAGCAGATCTAGAGCAGCGTGCGAATTCCGGAGCACCAAGCCAACAATGGCAGCTTAAGGATGCAGGCGGCGGATACTATAAAATTGTGAATCGGAACAGCGGGAAGCTGATTGGTGTTGAAAGCGGTGCTACAGCGGACGGCGCAGTGATCGAACAGTGGAATGATGGAGGCTGGTCCAGCCAGCATTGGCAGCTCGTATCCGTAACCGGGGGCTATTACAAGCTGAAAAATCGGGCAACTGGCAAGCTGATCGACATTTCCGAAGGCGCCACTGGCGATGGAGCCAAAGCCATTCAATGGGGCGATAATGGCGGGACGAATCAGCATTTCCGTGTAGTTAAAGTGGAATAGCTCAAATCCTTACCAAAAGGAGCCGTCATCCGAACAGATCTTAGTGATCGTAACGGAAAAACGGCTCCTTTTTACGCAAAAACGATAAGATGGGTGATGTCTAGTACACTACACTTCCCACGGAAAATCTGTCGTCAGAAAACTGGCCAGTTGCTTGCTTTCTTCCCTCCGCTGACGCCGTATGGCTGCGCGCGATGGAGCTGTCTGGTGTAATTGTATTTGCTCCTCTGTTTCTGGAATCACCTGTGGGACGGTCACTTTACGATTGTTCTCGTCCAATGCCACAAAGGTCAGGAAGGCGGTGGCTGCAATTTTGCGGTCGCCAGTCATTAATCCTTCGCGAATCACTTTTACGAATACCTCCATCGAGCTGCGGCCTGTCCAAGTTACGAACGCTTCCAGCGTGACAGAATCGCTCGGGTGGATAGGCAGCAAAAAATCCACCGAATCTGTAGAGGCTGTAACTGTGTTCGTACGGCACAGCTTGGCGGCAGCTATAGATGCGATATCGTCGATATACGACATCAATCGGCCTCCGAAGAGCGTGTTATGATTGTTGATATCGTTGGGAAATACTCGGGACGTCTTAAAGCAGTAGGTTTCTCGGATGTACTTGCTTTCCATGGGTTCTTTCCTCTCTTTTCCTCGTTGCTCTCTTTTTATATCTCAGGATTTTGCAGAATCCTGTGTCGAAGTCTGTTGTAGACTATGTTAATCATCCCACTAATCCGCATAATAAATCAATACATAAAAATCGGCATCCTCATCCGAATCATTACGATAGGTATGAAAATCAGATCCTTGAAATTGCACGGCGTCCCCTGCACTCAGTTTGAGCTGTTGCCCCTGCATTTCAAAGTACATTTCCCCACGGATCATGAGAATCGTTTCCTCTCCCAGATGCTCTTCTGCCTTGTGTGTAAAGCCTGGCTTCAGACTTACCGTGAATACCTCGAACTTCTTTTCCGAGTGATACGGGAAGACAGGGTACACAAAATAGTTACCATCCTCATCAATAACTGGATGCAAATCTGCTCTCCGAATCTTCGTGATTTGCGGCGGGTCTTCTTTAAGAAAGGTCGAGAAGGATACGTGCAAGCCGTTCGCAATCTTCCAAAGCGTGGTTACCGTAGGATTGGATTTCCCCTTCTCAATTTGAGCCAACATCCCTTTGCTAACCCCTGTCAGTTCAGCCACCTTATCCAAACTAAGTCCTCTAGTCTTCCTGATTTGAGCCAAATTAGAACCAATAATATATTGCATTGAATCCACCGAATTATACCTCCTCATATCCAAAAGTCTATATATGAAGAATACACAAAAGTACCCGCTGTAGCTACAATTTACTCTATTATGGTCAGGTTCCTCGTTTACTTCAACATGCCAATTAAAACATTGACATTGAATATAAATGTCCTTAAACTTCACTTATTAAAATGTTTTTCAAAACTATTGTAATATCTTGAAAGGGGTTGCTATCCTATGTCTTTTCTGTTTCTGAACACCCAACAGGTGAGAAAATCAACGTTAACTATCTAGGAGGGACTAAATTTGAATCCGCAAACCCGCAAGTCCCGCCACATGTACACGATGCAGCTGGCGACAATTTTTATTGGCTTTATTGTATTTGGTATCTCGGAAAATATTAAAGGCCCTGCCATTCCACGCATTCAATTCGACTTCAATCTGGATGAACAGCAGCTCGGAACATTGTTGTCTCTAAACGCACTTGGGTATTTGATTGCCTGCTCGTTCACCGCCGTCCTTGTCCGTAAGTGGGGAATCAAGGCGGTCAGCATTATTTCCTTTGCTTCCATGATCATCTCGGGAGTGTTCATTTATCTGTCGCATACGTATCCATTCTTCGCCTCGTCCTACTTCTTGATGTATATCGGGAACGGCATGCTGGAGATTGCACTCGCAATTTTGGGGGCGAGGATTTTTGTAAAAAATACCGGCACGATGATGAATTTGTCCCACTTTTTCTATGGGCTTAGCTCAACAGTCGCCCCTTTGCTGGCGACGGGAATCATGTCACTGACGGTATTTGGACATACGCTGGACTGGCGAGGGATGTATCTGGCTATGTTGTCGCTCTGTCTGCTGCCGATTGTGGCCGCGCTGCTCAGCACCTTCCCGGGAGACGATCTGCAGCATGAGGAACGGACCTCACTCAAGACCCTAACCCGCGATCCGGCACTCTGGATGATGGTAATGATCCTGTCGTTTGGAGTAGTCTCCGAGCTCGCAGTTGGAGGCTGGCTAGTTAACTTTTTAGAGAAAGCGTATTCATGGAGTACAGTAAAGGCGTCCAGCATGCTCTCCGCGTTCTTTCTTACCTTCTCGTTGGGGCGCCTGTTGCTTGGTCCGCTCACAGACCGAATGGGGTTTGTGCTTTCGACGATTTTATTCTCCGCCTTCTCAGCGATATGTACGTTCGCAGCAATCGCGGGTGGGGAGAGACTGGCGTTTCTCTTTGCCGCATCGGGTGCAGGCATTGCAATGATCTATCCGACCGTGATGGCGTTCATTGCACGGAGATATCCTAAGGACAGTGATACAGCTATTACGTTCGTCGTCACGCTGATGGGCATAGGTAGTGTCATTGGCAACTATGTGATCGGCTGGGTAATCGAAGGAGTCAAGATAGTCTACGGCGCAACCACTGAGCTTGGCATACTGCGCGGGCTTCAGGCGGGATATGGAGTTATTGGCCTATGCGCAGCCATCTGCGCGGTCTCGGGAAATATTCTCTACGGATATCTGAAAAAACGGCAGGAGCTTATATAAGCCACCACTTTAGGGTTGTCCCATAAGTCATGAACTGACTGGGGCGCCCTTTTTTTACGAACTCCCCGTTCAGTCAAAACAGTCCTTGTATGAACACATCCGAGCTGCTTTGACTAATCATCAGCTTTTGTCCGTTTGCCATTTTGAAGGGCTCAAGGGCAATTCTCCTGTAGTCTACTTTATTAGACTGTTTCTGATTAGAAGAGTGTGGCCGAGAGTGTACAATAAGACTACGTGTTCGCTATAGGAGATATTCAATATAACATACAAACGTATAATATATTGATACTTTACAATTTCCGTTATATACTATTATAAAATTTATACACTGGGGGTAAGGTTGAAATGTCCATAGCTTCGGAGTTGAGTGGAACAAAGCGCGATTCACTCAGCTTTTTACAAGGGGTTAAAGATTGTATTCCTACACTGCTTGGTTATGTATGTATTGGATTCGCGGCAGGCATTGTGGGCGCTTCATCAGGGGTTAGCACCATGGAAATTGGTCTGATGTCAGCGCTTGTATACGCAGGTGCCTCCCAGTTTATTATGTGCTCGATGCTGGCTGCAGCCAGTCCTCCATCTGTCATTATTTTAACGACATTTATTGTGAACGCCCGCCACCTGCTGTTAAGTGCATCATTGGCTCCTTACTTTTCTAAATATTCACTGTGGAAAAACATAGGCATCGGTATCCTTTTAACGGATGAATCCTTTGGGGTAGCGTCGGATAAATTGGCTAAAGGCGGGCAGGTCAGTGACCGCTGGATGAACGGACTCAATATTACAGCTTATCTCGCTTGGATTGCTTCCTGTGTGGCTGGTGGAGTGCTCGGGAATTGGATTTCCCAGCCGGAAGCTTTTGGTCTGGACTTTGCCTTACCTGCAATGTTTCTGGCCCTACTCATTTCCCAGCTCCAAAGTGTCCAGACCTCCAAACTCAAGCATCGCCTGCTGCTTGTGCTATGTATGGCCGTTCTAATGTACCTTTTATCCTGGTGGGTGCCATCACATATCACCGTCATTGTAGCGACCATGATCACCGCAACGATTGGAGTGTTAACCGACAAATGAATATTAATCCCAATGTGCTATATATCATTATCGGTGCGATGATTGTCACAGCCATCCCAAGGATCATTCCTTTTGTCGTGCTGCAAAAACTGACGCTACCCAAGCCCGTGTTGCAGTGGCTGTCCTACATCCCCATTTGCATTTTCACGGCACTGGTCATGGAAAATCTGCTCGTACGAACCGAAACCTCGGTCACTCTTAATGGGCAAGTGCTTATAGCGGTCCTTCCTACGCTGGTGACCGCTTTGTGGAGTAAAAATTTGCTGGCTACTGTGGTTGTCGGTATTGTGAGTATGGCTGTAGTTCGACTTTTGTGGATGGGGTAGATCAAAAAAGGGTGTAGAACTAACTATAGTTAAATAGTGAAATCAAGTATATATAGGTTGTGTCTGATTTATTGAAGAATCATTTACAAATTTATATAAATGATAAAAATAACCTTTATTCTCTATTAAATAATCAAAGGAACCTTCTTCTACTACTCTTCCATCTGACATAACAAATATCTTATCATATTGCTGCAATGCAGCTTCAGACAAACGATGCGTTACTACCAAACATGTAATAGTTTCGAGACCTAATATCACCTCTTCAATGGCATTCGCCGTTTCACTATCCAAAGATGAAGTTGCTTCATCAAGGAGTAATAACGGTGTTTGCCTAATTAAGGTTCTGGCAATCGCAATTCTTTGTTTTTCTCCCCCTGATAGCCTCCCTCCTTTTTCACCAATCTGTGTGTCCAAACCATAAGGCAATTTATCGATTAGTTTATTAAGCCCAGAGGCACTTATCACATTGGATAGAATCTCATCTTGGAACGATTGATACATTGTAATATTTTCTTTAATACTTCTATCGAATAAAAAAACGTCTTGATGCACAACCGATTCTAACCGACACCAATCCTCAGCAGATATGAACTTTAAATCCAAATCATCTACATAAATAATTCCATCATAATCATCATATTGTTTCATTAGGAGCTTAAGCAAAGTAGACTTCCCAGACCCGCTAGGCCCTACAAGGGCATATTTTCCCCCTTTATTCAAAACCATGTTAATATCATGTAAATTTGGGTGATTTCGGGCATAACCAAAGCTCACATTTGTAAAACGAACAGAGTGTTCTATTGATGTTTTTTTTATATATTGGTTACCATCCTGATCTTCGTGTAAAATTTCTAATATTTTAGCCGAAATATCACGCAATGCCCTAATTTGAGTTATGTATTGAATACTCATATATACTGGATTGACAACTTTATTAGTCAACTGTACACAAGCGATCATAGTACCTAGTGTGATAGCTCCTCGAATAGATAAAAAACTGCCAACAAGAAATACAGAGATAAACATTACTCCTCCAAATACATCGCTCAATGAGCTTACATAAGCATTTAATTTAAAAAATAAATACTTATTATTTTCAACGAGCGTATTATTCAAACGAAATTGCTGCTCCACATGTTGCTCTACTCCATAGCTTTTAATAACAGCAAATCCAGAAAAAATATCATTTATTTTTATCGTAAATTTTTCTAAAGCATCTGCAATATTTCGTTTTCTGGCTCGGATTTTTTTTTCAAAAATACGTGGAATTAAAATGGATATTAGTGTAAGTAAAAGTAATATAACAACAATACTAGGACTCAAAACAAACATAGCAAAAAGAGCCGCCAAAAACGAAACTCCTGTGCTGGTCAAAGAAAATATATTTTTCAAGTAATCATCCTCAATCATTTTAATATCATTATTCATGATCGAAATGTACTTTGCACTATGGTTTGAAGTAAACTGAGAATGGTCTTTATATAGAATATGTTGGAAAACAATCTCTTTTAAAAACAACACTGTCTTACAGAGATAAGAAGATTGCGATAAATTGGAAAACATTTTTACGAGAGAGTTAATTATAATAAAGCCTATTGCAATTAAGGAAGTTTCAATAAACTGCTTTTCCCCCTGCGATGTGGCGGTGTCTATTAAACTTTTGAATATAAAGGCTAGATAAATATCGAGCAAACTAGCGAGACTGATCATAAAAATGACTACAAAAAACCTATATTTATATTTAAATAGAAATAAAGTCATTTTCCTGCCTCCAGAAAAAAGTATTCACACATGAATTACTCCTTTAGACTTAGCTGCCATTACTGCCTCAGTTCTTGTATGAACGTTGAATTTACTAAATATATGTGTCAAATGATATTCGACTGTCCTCTGGCTAACATATAAAAGGGCTGCTAGCTCTTTGTTGCTTTTTCCTAATGCTAACCCTTCTAGAATTGAGCGTTCCTTAGGGCTGATTAATATATCATCATATTCTGGAATGGTATGTAAGCTTCGAAATAATTCCATTGGTAACGTAGCCAATCCATCTAAAGCATTACGAATGGTCCGCATCAATTGTGCCGATGTAGCTGTCTTATACACAATGCCGGAGATACCAAGTTTCAATAACTGCTTTATTTTGGGAGACTTATGGTTTGAAATGCTTATTATTATTGGTCTATCTCTTCTGTATATGGGCTCCAGCTCATCCAAACTAATTAATTCTATATCACAAACTAATAGTTGATAATCCTCAAATATACCTTTTTCAATAAAATCAGTATACGATCTAAAAAAAAATGCATACATGTCCTTTTCCGGCTCAATCCATACTTTGAGTTTGTTTTGCCAAGCCAATTGATTTTCTATGATTACAATGGTATTTATATCGATCATCCCCTTGCCTCCTAGAGCTAAAAATAAAGGCTCACTGAATGTAAGCCAATTTATTTACCATAAATTTCATACCTTTTTGAATTAAATAATAAAGCTGCAAAACTTCCTGAAATTATTGTAACAATTACATTCATTACGACTGAATCCCAATGAATTGTTTCTTTAATGTCGGGAAAGGTTGGACGATTGGAAAAGGTACTTATTGTAAGCATATTGGCGTACTGTTTAAACGATTCTAGTGATGATGTTCCAATGCTCCAATGCCAAGACCCTTTTATAATTAAAGCAAATTGAAAGCCGATTACTGCAATAAAAATAAAGGCAATCAATAGGTGACCTGTTGCTACCTTTTTACTCACCCATTTTGCTAAAGAGATTGCAAACCCCATCAATGAAAGCCCACTTAACATTCCAAAAAACTTTGAGCAAAATAAATATAAAATACCTTCGGAAGGACTAGTTGACTGCACAATGCGCGTTAAGTATAACCCTTGCGGATTAAGAAAAATCTCTATGAGAGTTGCCCCCCATACAACCATAATTCCAATTAAAAATACTATTGATTTAATAAAGAATAGACTTGATGTTTTGAGTGGTAGCATATGATTAAGTGTCATTTTTCCTAAAAAAAACTCATTGTAAAAGTCCATAAATATGTAAATGGGTATCAATATCCCTATAACCATATTGATTAGTAGATAAGAGAATGCTAATTGTTGATGATTATTAATTAAAAAATGAAGACTAAATATACCGCTTAAGATCGTAAGAATTGCAAACACCATAAAATGTCTTTTGATTTCCACTTTAAATATATGAGAAAATAACATATTAAGCCCCTTTTCAATGAAATAGCCGCCTGTTTAGTAAAAAACAGGCGGTAATACAGAAGATTTTGTTTAAACATACAAGACACAAGAATTTTTGTTATCTACAAGACAAAATGCAGGAGTTACAGAGTTCATTACTTTTTGAGGTTTTACAATCCACCGCATTCAACTCACCTCCTTTCAAATATATTAATAGCTATAATTAAATTTTCCAGATTTATTGATGGCGAAAGTTAAACGTAAGCATTTCCTCTAAATTATATTTAAATTCTCTACAAACAGGCTGCTTCTCTTCACTTTCAAATGCTTGCTGAGCGCATCCTCCACCACATAAAGGTAAAACATTACAATCTCTACATTTTTCGAATTTGTAAGGAGAATAATCCATCCATTTGTTAGAATTAAGTTGTTCAATACTAAAATTTTCGCTAATATGTCCAATTAAATAGTTCTTATTTCCAACAGTATTCCAACACTTCTGAATACCTCCATCTGGCTGAATGACCATAGAGTTAGCTGCGATTGCTGCGCAAGCAACCGGTTCATACTGAGGATAGTAAGATATATTCAATCCTTTTTCTAATGCGCTTTCGTATAACTTTATTATTACCTTTGAAAAATCTTTATTCGCATAACAACTGCTGTTGCTGACGCACCCCCCTGCACTATACTCAGTAGTTGCTGAAAAATAAATGCTTACTTTCTCTTTGAAAAGTTGCCTCCCCATATATTCCATATACTCATTCATAAAATGAATATTATCCAAATCCACATTTGTTCTAATCGTAATGTGGATAAATTCACATGATTTATTAATATTTTCTATTATCTTATCAAAAGTGCCTTCTTTATTAGCTAATATCCTTCTTTGATCGTGGCTTTTTTTTGACCCATCTATTGTAATTTGAATTCTTTTAACACCTAATTCTTTCAATTTCTTAGCCCGGTCAGGTGTAAGCAAGTATCCATTACTTACCATAAAATGATCAATGGATATTTTATTTTTATTAGCGATAAAGTTTATACGCTCCATAAGACTGGTTATATTTTTAAATTCAAGTAATGGTTCACCACCTGTCCAATTCACTATGATGCGTTTAAAATGTAATTCTTCAATTGACTTTTCTATATAAGTCAGAATTTCATTCTGTATTTTTTGAGAAAAAGCTCTCTTCCCTGATTTAGACGTCAAATTTTCAAAACAATAAGAACATCTAAAATTACAGCTAAATGTAGGCAAAATAGTTAAGTTCAAGGTCTGATCTTGGTTTCTAAATATCTTAAACTGTTCCTCCATCTGGTCTAGTTCTTTTATGGGCTGAACATATAGGAACTGACCTTGCAGTAATTGTTCTTTCTCTGTACAATGTTCAAGATAGTCCATATCTTTTTGAATAAAGGCATTATACAAATCCTTATGTAATTCACCGAATCCATTCGATAAGCTGTTATAAATTAAATAACTTTCCTCATCCGAATCATTTAATAGCAAATATTCGTTGTAAGATGAAATTTGCAAGATTACTCCTCCTCATCTTAGATCATAGACTTGAATATTTCCTCTATAGACTGTTTATATTCGTCTCTTATATCTCTTACATTTCCTTGTAGCAGTATCTTTCCGTCATTCACAAATGCTACATCAGTAAATAATTTTTCAACATCATTAATTAAGTGAGTACTTATAATAACCGCACTAGTAGGATCAAAGTTATCAAGTATAATTTGTATAATCTTATCCCGTGTAGAAGGATCCACAGCCGCCAAAGGTTCATCCAAAATATACAGCGCTGCTTTCCTTGCAAAAGCCAAGGAAATACTTAATCTTTCCTGCATTCCTTTAGATAAAGATTTAATTTTGTCGTTTATATCCAAACCCAATGATTTCACCATTTTGTATGCTAAACCTCGGTTAAAATCGACAAAAGAATGTTCAAAAAAAGCAATAGCTTGCTCGATGGTCATCCACTGGTAAAGAAATTCTCTGTCAGGCAAATAAGAAACGATCTTCTTCGTTTCAACACTAGGTTTCAAACCTTTAATACGAATTTCACCTCTATAATCCCTCAGCAGAGATACGATGAGTTTCATTAATGTCGTTTTCCCTGCTCCATTAGGGCCAAGAAGTCCTAAGATAGTTCCAGGCTTTATTGAAAGAGTTAACGAGTCAAGAGCTTTTTTACTACCATACTTCTTTGTAACATTATTACAATTCAATATATAATCCACCAATATACCAACCCCTTATAGAGTATCCTATAATATTATTTAAAACTTTTTTATTTTCACATTTTTTCCAAAAGGAGTGCTCTTTCTTCTATATATTACTATCTGATTTGAAAGTAAACAACGCAATTTTTCCGCAAGATTTTGTCGTTATTTTTGTAATCATTGTTTATTTCAATTAACTTGTCGACTGAAAGGATCACTTAAAACGGATACTTATGAATTACAGCCTCATGATATCCTAGCTACAACCAGTCCCTATTCACAAACATTTTTCTTCCACCATATAGATAGGCTAAAAACGTAAAAAGTACAATCAAACCAAGACCATAAGGCTCCACTCTGGGAGCATAGCTCGCTGTTTGCGGCAACATAATATAATAAGGAATCGTAAAGGGAAACCATGCTCCTATAGAAGAGTGAAAGCCTGTCATAACAATATTAGGCACTACACAGCAAATAGCCATTCCTAGTGAAGCTCCGAAATTGCGGATTTTTACCGAAAGCATAAGCTGGAGGGCTGCCAATGGAAGAATTCCGAACCACCCTCCCCATCCGGTAGAAAGGACGAGAGTCCAAGGGATTTCTCCTGGAGCACCTGCTATATACCCACCTGCAAAATATCCTACTATGAATGTAAGCTGATCAAGAAACAGTATGAGAATGAGCAATATATATTTTGCATAATAGATTCGCTGACGGGGATACGGGCTGCTCAATAAAATCTTCCATCCCCCATCTCGATGTTCGTATGCACACAAAAGAGAAGCAATAATTCCACAATAAAACGGATAAAAAAACATCGAGTGAAAATGCGCCGCATAGGTGTATAACATTAACCAGCTAGGCTCATAAAACTGCTTCAAATCGTTCAGTTCCAGGACTCCCATTAAAGAATTGATAACCGCATCCAATATAATGAGAATCCATACCATGACCCATTGAAGCTTCATCGCTTCCACGCGTAAAATGGATCCCATGCAGATTCCCCTCTCTATTTGAATTCATGCTTTGTAAACTGTAGAGTACCGAGTCCTGTGAAGATGATCCCTGCACCTAAAGCAATGACCACCCACATTACGTATTCCTTAATCAGAGGACTTGATAGTGCCGGATACGACCAAGGTAATAATTTAATCCAAAAAATACTTGTTCGTGCCAAAAACAAACTGGCAATAGAACCAAATATGCCAAACGCTAACGGAAATGCCTGATTAGTAAAAAGGGTAGACCACCAAAGTTGAATTGCAAGTACAGGCAGGGTAGCCAAGCTGGCATTAATCGGCTGCAGCAGCATAACTCGCCAAGGAATGGGCTCGTTTGTATACAACACCCAGATGAGACTCATCCCTGCTATCGTGATCAAGGCGGTGCCAAGCTGCAAAATCACGATCCACACTATTTTGGATACATAAATATAGCTTCTAGGAACAGGCATGGCCATCAACTGCTTCCATGTTTGAGTATCGTGCTCTGTACCTGCCATTATGCTTGCCAAAAGTGTACAACCAAGCAACATCACAAATGAGATGAACATAAACATAACGGCAAAACCAGCATAGACCCCGCCTGGCCCCTGGCGAAAGTAGAGATACCATTCCATGGCAGTCATTCCTGTAAGAACACAGCCCTGTATTAGAGGAAGCCACCAGCATATTTTTTTCAGCTTATATCCTTCCGCCTTGATAACTTGGAGTATCATAAGCTTCGCTCCTTACCAGTCAGCTCCAGGAATATTTCCTCCAATGTTTTTTTCTTCTCCCTTACCCGGTAGACGGGGTGATTGTGCTCCACCAACACTTTGATCATCTCCGATGACTGCTCACGGTCTACTATAGGAGTTATGACCTCTTTTTGCTCCATGGATTCAGCTCCGGCAATCCATCCATGCTGCATCAGGGCTCCAGCAGCCTGAACAGGATTTTGGGTTTCAATGAATAATTGAGGCTTGCTTTTGTCTGTAAGTTCTTTCATCGTTCCCTGGAAAATCATTTCCCCTTGATTAATAATCCCTACATAGGTTGCGATCTGTTCGATTTCACTTAATAGATGGCTCGAAACTAATACCGTCATTCCGTAAGCATCAGGCAGGCTCATAATTAACTCCCGAATTTCCTGAATACCGGACGGGTCCAAACCATTCGTCGGTTCATCAAGAATCAACAATTTGGGATTAGCAATCAACGCCATGGCAATTCCTAGCCTTTGTCTCATCCCCAAGGAGTATCCTTTTACCGGACGATACGCATCCTTGCTTAATCTCACCAAATCCAGCACTTTATGAATTTTTCGAGTCGGCAACCCACGCATCGTTGTAACGATTTCTAAATTTCGATATGCGGACAAATGGGCATAATAGGCAGGTGATTCAACCAAAGAACCCACATCTTTTAATATTTCCATGCGATGATCCTTGAGCTTTTTCCCAAAAATCTCAATATCCCCGGATGTGGATTTAATCAGCCCGAGTAGCATACGAATCGTGGTTGTTTTCCCCGCCCCGTTTGGTCCCAAAAATCCGTAAATTTGCTTCCCAGGTACCTGGAGATTTATTTGTTTGACAAATTCCCTTTTTCCAAAACGCCTGGTTAGCTGACGTGTACGTATTACATATTCAGACATTTCCTGCTCTCCTCTCGACTTTTAATGCTGAAGTTAGTTACATACAGTTTACTGAAAGAAAGTTAACATCAAGTAAACAGTTCCTAAACAACAGGCAAAAAAACGAGCGAACTCCAAAATGTGAGGGAGAGATGTTAAAGAGTTACATATTCAGTGGCAACGTAATTTCTATTCTGGTACCCTCTTGACTTCCCGGAAGAATATGAAGCGTTCCGTTATGGGCTTCAATAAAGCTTTTGGCAATAGGTATCCCATGCTCTTTGGAAGGTGTCATCTGTATAAATTCAGTTGGATTCATTCCTATTCCATCATCTTCGATAGAAATATGAAGCTTATCGCTCTCTTTGTTTACTTCCATTGAAACATGTGTACCTGGAGGATTATGAATGATTGCATTCATCAAAAAATTTTTCAACGCTCTACCTAATAATTTACTATCGAAGGGCACGACACATACTGCCTCCAATGACATAAAAGAAAATTCGTACTGCTCGGCCGAAGGATGGTTAGCGATATCTATGACCGTATTGCGGAGAAACTCCACAATGTCCTCCTTCTTTAACTGGATCGGCAAGGCACCCTCCTTGAGCTGCATAGAAGCATTCAAATCCTGAATCAACTGCTTCATTTCCGTCACTTTCTCACTGATAGCCATACTAAAGCTTCTTTTTTCTTCCTCGGACCAATCATACTCTTGAGCAGTCAGCATGGCTGCATATCCTTCAATATAAGATAAAGGTGTTTTGAGATCATGGCTTACACCTGCTACCCACTGCTGTTTTCGCTTTTCTATTTCCATTCTCTCTTCCTCATTGCTGCGCAATTGAGCAGATAAGATGTTCATTTGTTCAAAAACTTCTTTATACAATTGATACGGAGGCTTATAATTATTGCTCTGATTTTTTTTGCGCTCTGGCAGTTCTAGCTCACTTAGCGGCGCTTGGAATTCCCCTGTTGCTATATTTCCAATCCATTTAATTACATACACCAAGGGTTTGCCTATATACCATCCATAGACAGCTATGAACACAATGCTCTGCACGATTCCAAGTCCTATCCAGAAGAGATCAATATTCATATTATGAGATGTACCAAATGTACTTTTTATAAAAATATATATAACAGTGCAGATAAGAAAACAAAGAACATAGGCTAGTGCAAAACATAATGTTACTTTTATAAAACGAAAGGATATCTTGACCAGAGAGTTCATTCTTGCTCCCCCCTCTTGACTGATATCATTTTATAACCTAGCCCTCTTACATTAACTAAAAATTGCGGGTGCTTGGGATCAGGTTCTATTTTTTTTCGCAAACGAGAGATATGAATGACTACTGTCTTTTCATCACCAAGGAAGGTCTCGCTCCATATTGCTTCGTATAGCTGACGCACACTGAATATACGGTTAGGATGCTTACACAAAAATACCAGCAGTAGCCATTCACGTGCAGGACAATCGACCTCTTGGTCTTGCACATACAATGCACCTGATTCCAGCTCCAGACAAAAATATCCAAAATCTAAGGTTTGTAAAGCAGGCTTCATATCCGCTGTTGTCACATTTCGATACTTCATTCGAGCTTTCATACGTGCAACGACTTCCAACGGGTTAAACGGTTTGGTGATATAATCGTCCCCCCCAATACCAAATCCCATTAATTTGTCCAGATCTGTATCTCTTGCCGTCAAAAAAAGAATAGGAACTTCCGTGTATAGACGCATCTGACGACATACCTCAAATCCATCGTTATCAGGGAGCATAACATCAAGCACAATCACATCAATACGAGATTCCATCACGATTTGCAGCGCTTCTTGGCCCGTGGCTGCATGCTTAACATGAAGAAATCCTTCCTTTTTTAATACTTTTGTCAGCATATCTCGCAGTCCCTGTTCATCGTCTACGATAAGCACTGCAATTTCTTCCATAACCAAGGTTCTCCATTCTTTTTTTACATTTTTTACTTTCATTATAAAAGCAAACGGGCAGAATTTAAATCGAGTTCCATCACATATCGTACATCCCCGTGAATATACTTAATAACCAACAAGGCCAAACTGTGCCGTGTATCCACTTGGGGGGTGCCTAACAATGACGGAACCACGCCAGCCATATTCATTCGTCGTATCCCGCGAAGATTGGTCGCTGCATCGCAAAGGGTACCAGGACCAGCAACGCCATCAGCAGAAGGTCAAAGATGTCATTAAACAAAATCTACCCGATCTGATTACGGAAGAAAATATTATAATGTCGGACGGTCAACAGATTATCAAAGTGCCCATTCGCAGTCTGGATGAATATCGCTTCATTTATAACTACCAAAAGCAAAAGCATGTAGGCCAAGGGGATGGCGACAGTCAGGTGGGAGATGTCATCGGACGTGATCCTGCTTCCCAAAAGCCAGGTAAAGGTGAGAAAGCAGGCGACCAACCGGGACACGATATTATGGAAACAGAAGTCAGCATAGAAGAACTCGAAGATATGCTGTTTGAGGAAATGGAATTGCCGCATTTGCAGCAAAAAGATAAGGATCAAATTGAGGTTGAATCTATCGTATTCAATGATATACGCAAAAAAGGCATGCAAGCGAACATTGACAAGAAACGAACGATTCTCGAAAATCTGCGCCGCAACGCGCGTGAGGGGAATCCGGGCATTCATCATATTAGTCCGGACGATCTTCGCTACAAAACATGGGAAGAGAAGACCATTCCCCAATCCAATGCGGTAATTATCGCTATGATGGACACCTCAGGCAGTATGGGATCTTTTGAAAAATATTGCGCCCGCAGCTTCTTTTTCTGGATGACCCGCTTTTTGCGTCGCCAATATGAAAAGGTGGAAATTGTTTTTCTTGCGCATCATACCGAAGCCAAGGAGGTTACGGAGGAAGAATTTTTTACTCGCGGTGAAAGTGGCGGCACAATCTGCTCTTCTGCCTATTTGAAAGCATTGGAGATTATCGACAAGCGCTATCCTCCTTCGACTTATAATATTTATCCCTTCCATTTCTCCGATGGCGATAACCTAAGCTCAGACAATGAACGGTGTGTGAAACTAATCGAGGAGCTTATGAAGCGCAGCAATATGTTCGGCTATGGAGAAGTGAACCAATATAATCGCAGCAGTACGCTGATGTCAGCCTACAAGAATATTAAAACGGATCAGTTTATGTACTATGTCATCAAGGAAAAAGGTGAGGTATACCAAGCCTTACGTACCTTTTTTCGCAAACGGGAAGGGGGGACGGTAGGATGAGCACCGATCAGAAAGAGCTTGAGTACACGATATCAGAAATTATGGAGATTGCAGATGGATTCGGGCTCGACTACTACCCGATGCGGTATGAGATTTGTCCGGCGGATATTGTATACACATTCGGGGCGTATGGTATGCCCACGCGCTTCAGCCACTGGAGTTTCGGAAAAACATTTCACAAGATGAAAATGCAGTACGATTTTGGATTGAGTAAAATCTATGAGCTGGTCATTAACTCCAATCCCTGCTACGCTTTCCTGCTAGATGGAAATTCTTTGGTGCAAAATAAACTGATTGTCGCCCATGTACTGGCACACTGCGATTTTTTTAAACACAACGCCCGCTTCTCGGCCTCCAACCGCAATATGGTAGAGAGCATGTCTGCCACCGCAGAACGGATCAGCAGCTATGAAATGGAGTACGGCTCAAAGGCCGTGGAATCCTTCATTGACTCTGTACTGGCGATTCAGGAACATGTAGACCCACAGCTCATCAAACCAAGGCATCTGGATAAACAACGCTACATGGAACTCAAAATCAAGGAGCAAAAAGAACCTAAAAAACACCAGCGTCCCATCGGACCTTACGATGATCTGTGGTCACTGGACACAGTAAAGCAGCATGATTCAGCCGAGGCCGAGGGTATTAAGGTACGCCAGTTCCCACCGGAACCTGAAAAAGATATTGTCTGGTTTATTCAGGAATTTTCCGAGGTATTGGAGGACTGGCAGCGGGACATCATGACGATGCTGCGGGACGAAATGCTGTATTTCTGGCCCCAAATGGAGACCAAAATCATGAATGAAGGCTGGGCCTCCTATTGGCATCAACGGATTGTCAGAGAACTGGATTTGACTGGGGATGAAACCGTTGAATTTGCCATGCTGAACGCCTCCGTTGTGCAGCCTTCCAAGCAAAGCTTGAATCCATATTATTTGGGATTGAAAATATTTGAAGATATTGAAAAGCGATGGGATAACCCGACCCGCGAGGAGCAAGAGCGCCAAGGACGCAAACCGGGCGAAGGTCGAGCTAAAATGTTCGAGGTGCGAGAGTTTGATTCGGATACCTCCTTTATACGCAATTACATGACCAAGCAACTAACGGAGGATTTGGATCTGTACGTGTTTGAAAAACGGGGACCGGATTGGAAAATTACCGATAAATCCTGGGAAAACATACGGGATCAGCTTGTGTTCTCACGTGTAAATGGAGGCTCCCCTTATATCGTTGTTGAAGACGGAGATTATCTGCATACAGGCGAGTTAAAGCTCAAGCACCAGTATGAAGGCATTGAACTGGATTTAAAATATATGGAGCGTACGCTTCCGTATGTATATCAGCTATGGGGGCGCACCGTTCATTTGGAAACAATGATTGAAGGTAAGCTCGCCTTATTTTCATATGACGGTAAGAAACATCATCGCAAATTTGTATAGTGATACACAATCGAATAACCAGCCTAATTAAAAAAGGTGCATTCCTAAGAAGGAAATGCGCCTTTTTTTACTGCTTTTTCTTAAATTCGACGATGTAGCTCTGATTCAGTTGTTTTCCACCTTCCGAAATGTTCTGGTACATGGATAAAAACCGGGCGGAAGGGCTCCACACTGTTGGACTGTCATAGGACTGGATATCGGTCGTAACGGGAGTGGTTTTACCCGTGGATTGGTCAAACACATACAACCCTCTCATGCCTTGCTGATCCTCATCATAAATGGAAAAAGCAAGCTTGGACCCGTCGTTGGACCAGCTTCCACGACTCATTAAAGTCCCTTGACCCACGATCCCTTTCTCTTTGCCTTGTTCATCCAAAATGATCATACGAGCAGGTTCGGATGTATTCCATTTCCGCTTTTCAATGGCAATAGATTTACCATCAAGCGACACGGCAAAAGACATGGCCCCCTCTGCAATGGTCACAGGTTGAGGATGATTGAGAGTGAACCGATTCAGCACCGGATACCCTTGTTTATCATTGCCTGTATAAAATATGGCGTTACCCACTTTTTCGACATGAGCAATTAATTCTGAGTGATTTGGATCTTGAAAACTCAATTCTTCAGCTTTGCCGTCCAGTCCAATCAGATGTATCTTACCGTCTGGTGTACCTGTAATGAGATGATCCTTATCGCCCCAGCTCACTTCGTTAGTCATGTCCAGCTGGCCAACCGATGTAACCTTGCCGCTGCTTAGCTCTAAGATATAGCCCTGAATATCATACTTGCTGCTGGTGCTGCCCTCCCGGATGTTGGAATTGTCTCTCCTGCGCTTTTTATGCCGCAGCCGCCTAGCAATCCTCCAGCGATCAAGCCAGTCATGAGCAATCCTGTGACTTTGTGTCTGAAAAAGCGTGCATAAGGATGTTTGAGACGAGGAAAGCCGTTCTTTTGCCCATGGCTGTCTAGGTTTTTCTTCATCATGTACAACGGCCCCCTTGTTAACGTTACCCCCAGCTTAATGCCTGAACATCTCGTGAATACATCGAATTGTTTCCAAATTGTAAATAAGACAACATTTCCAGTTCTATAGCTATCGAGCGGTCCAACTACTGGAAGCCATCGTGAACCAACAGGGGTAGCCTGAGCGAAAATTCATTGCCACTTGCACCTGAATGACCAGTGCCATTTTCCAACCCGGTTTCGTCTGAAGCTGTGAGCTGCAACTCTCCACCCATGCGCTCCGCCAGTCTGCGTGCCAGAGGCAGGCCAAGTCCCGTGCCACTGTCTTGACGAGAACGATCACGACTTAAGGTAGCAAACGGCTCAAAAATCATGTCCCATTTTTCCCGAGGAATCCATGGACCGGAATTGCGTATATACACTATCACGGTGTCCTTTTCCACTCGATTAGATAACGTAATCCAGCCTTCGTCCTGATTGTATTTTACTGCATTATCCAGCAAATTCAGCACAATATGCATCAGATGCTTAGGGTCTCCACACACCTTGGCTGGAATGGTATCCATCGAAAAATTCAGTCCACGCGCCGCAGCTTTCCCCCGGATTCGGCTACCTGCATCTTCGAGCAGCAAATGCAGCTCCACTTCCTCCGTATGTAATTCAAAATCATATTTGTCCAGCACAGATAGTCTCAGTGAATCCTCGACAAGCTCATACAACCGTTTGGTTTCCTTACCGATACTTTCTCTGGCTTCACGCACCAATTCGGGATCATCCCCATACATATCCAGCAAATCAGCGTAAGCCTGAATAGAGGTCAACGGAGTCTTCAGTTCATGGCTGATATTGCCAATAAAGGTCTTTTGCTGCTGCTCTAGCTCTCTCAAACGCCGAACCGCTTCTTCCAGCCGAAGCTTTTCATTTTCGAGCGCGATAATACTTGCCCGGATCACATAACTCATCTGGAGCATCCCTTCATCCAGCCTTCCCAGCTCGTCCTGCCGTCGCAGCAATCTGGCTTCTGGATAGTGCCCTGCCGAGATCTGCTCAGAAGCGTGAGTCAGTCGTCCGATGTCCCTCGTCTGGCGGCTGACA
Source organism: Paenibacillus sp. T2-29 (assembly GCF_052921365.1). Lineage (NCBI taxonomy): Bacteria > Bacillati > Bacillota > Bacilli > Caryophanales > Paenibacillaceae > Paenibacillus > Paenibacillus sp. T2-29. The sequence continues at coordinate 73,071 of NZ_JBREVE010000002.1, forward strand.
TAGCCTAAGCCAAGAATAAAACTTAAGACCAGCACCGCACCTCCTGTCCATAAAAACAAGCGGGCAATGTCCTGGTAAAACTGCTGCTGTGCTTCTATTGAGCTATGAAGCTGTACCACTCCCAGCAAGCCGTCTGGACCTTGAAGCGGAGCTAGATAGGTCACTGAGCTACCTTCTGTAATATACGCAATTTTCCCTTGGAGCGCATAAGAAAGCGCCTGGCCGACATCTGTTCTATAAGCCAGTGGCAGAGAATTTCCGACCTCATGTCCCCGGCCATCATATAAAATAACGCGCATATTACTAGATACGCCGAGCTCCACGGCAAGCTGCGGCGCTTGCTTTTTCATGAATTCTTCGGGTGATTGGCCTGCTCCCAACAGGTAAGACTGTTTGACGCGCATTTCCACGATTTCCGCCTGACGCTTTAAGCCGCGTTCCATTTGATCTGTCTGATTGGCACGAATACCAGTAAGCACGAGCCAGCTCAGCACACCGACAGTAAACAGCAGTAAAGCCGCCAGGACCAGCGGAAATTTCCAGCGCAGGCTCAAGCCTGTACGCTTATGTTTATCCTTCGGTGGGTCAGTAGACTGCAGGCTTTCTTGTGAATGGAGTGAATGATGCTCGTTCACGTCATTTTCTCCGCCTTATAGCCGATTCCATATACGGTCTGCAGCATCGACTGGTGCGGTTCCAATTTTTTGCGCAAGCGCTGAATATGAATATCCACCGTCCGCGTTCCTCCCACATAATCAATGCCCCATACTTGTTCCAACAGATCGTCCCGTGTATACACCCTCCCAGTATGGGACACCAGCAGAGCCAGTACATCAAACTCCTTGGGGGTCAGATCCAATGCTTTTACTCCGAGTTCGGCCGTTCGGCTAGATGGACGCACTCGTAATGGACCCAGTATTACCTCCGTTCCTTCCGGCGCAGGTGCTCCTTCTCGTTCCAGTCTCCGTACTAATGCCTTAATACGTGCGAGCAGTTCTCTCAGGTCAAACGGCTTGCTCATAAAATCGTCTGCTCCCAGCTCCAGTCCAAGCACCTTATCGACGATATCATTTTTGGCGGTTAGCAGTAGAATACCAACGCCCTTCCGGCTTTCCAAACGGCGACACACCTCATATCCGCCCAGTTTGGGCATCATCACATCCAATATAAGCACATCCGGGTGGAACAAATGTACTTTTTCCAATGCATCCTCCCCATCCACGGCAGTTTCCACCAAAAAACCTTCCCGCTTTAACGCATAGGCCAGTGCATTCCGGATACTCGCCTCATCGTCCGCTATCAGTACTCTTTTATCCATGTACTTCCCTCCCTGCCTCAAAAAACGTTCATGCACATATCATCGGTTATGCCAGGCATAGTTGCCAGGCGAGCTTCAGCCGCTGCCCCAAGTGCCTTCACCAGCTCGGCCGGTTCTTCCAATGCCCTTTCTACGATAGGGGCTACATCTGACCGAAGGGATTGTCCAATCGTAATCATTCCAAGCTTATACATCTTGAATCCCTGCTTTCGCTTCATTTTATTTTACGCTCCTGATGACAAAGGGCAAGCCTGCCGCCTGCCCTTATCAGGTGTTTCCATAAGATAGGAGCTTAAATTGGAATGAGCAGGCTATTGGCCGTTCCGAAAGTAGCTGAAGAAATCGCAGTTTTCACCAATTGATGAGTTTTAGTTTATGTTAATGCAACTTTTCTAGTATAACAATGTTCATTTCGGCCAAAACATGGATCTTTTTCTTGTGCTCACAGGATAAAAAAACAAACTTATAGCGCTATTATCATTTTTTAATGTCGATAAATATAACACACCATACTAATCTCTTTCTCTCCCAGCCCTGTGTTTTGAAGTGTCTTACCTGTCCGTATATGCTAAAATACTTCCGTATCGGTTATTCGCCTACAGGAGGGCATGATTATGAACCAATCCATTTTGATCGTAGAAGACGAAGAGAAGATTGCCCGACTTCTAGAGATCGAACTTGAATTTGAAGGCTATCAAGTAAGTAAAGAAAAGAACGGAATTGATGGGCTGGAAACCTATTGTAAAGGTAGTTGGGATCTAGTTTTGCTGGATATTATGATTCCTGGTATCAATGGCATCGAACTCCTTCGGAGGATTCGTAAACATGATGCGAACGTTCCTGTCATTTTACTGACGGCTAAAAGTTCCATTGCGGATAAGGTCGAGGGACTCGATTTGGGAGCCAATGACTATGTTACCAAACCTTTTGTGATCGAAGAGCTGCTTGCACGTGTAAGGGCCGCGCTCAGGGTAGGTGCAACGAAAGACATGGCTTTACAAGTGGCAGATCAATGGCTTAGTGCCGGAGATTTACGTCTTCATGAGGGTACACGTGAAGTGCTTCGGGGAGAGCACAACATTGAGCTTACGCCGCGAGAGTTTGACTTGCTCGTTCATTTACTCCGACATCAGCGGCAGGTCCTTAGTCGTGAACAATTACTGGAAAATGTATGGGGCATTGATTATATTGGTGATACCAATGTGGTCGATGTGTATATTCGCTATGTGCGGAATAAAATCGACCCCTCGCGCCAACTCCCTGAGCTGATTCATACTGTACGCGGAATTGGTTATGTTCTGAAGGAATCGTTATGAAGCTGCAGAACAAAATCCATACGTACACCTCGTTATTATTCGGGGTTTTACTTGTGGCCATTAATTTCTCAGTTTATTTTCTATTCAGCCAACTTTCAATAGACAGTCGAAAAAACCAGGTAGAGGCCGCAGCAGAGAACATGATTCATGGCATTCAACGCGCTCCAGTATCCGTAGCCGCTGAGGATCTGCTACGAGCCTATGTGCCTCTGGACGGCATGCTTCGGCTGATGAGACCGGAAGGCGATTTTCTTGCCCCTATCACCTCTTCATCAGAACAGTCTCTCAGCTTGATGAAGGGCGTTTTTAATGAAACACGGCAGGTTCGCATCATTACCCATGAAAGCAACCGTTATATTCTCGTTTCGGTCCCCATGATTTGGTCGAATGGAGAGGTTGTCAATCTTCAGGTGACCGAAAGTCTGCAACCGACGATGCAGACGCTCCAGGTACTTAGAATCGTACTTATTGCAGTCACAGGAATTGCTCTTATTCCTGTCGTCATATCGGGCAGACTGCTGGGCAGACTGATTACACATCCAATTACATCCATGATTAGCACGATGAAAGAGATTCAACGTAGCGGAAAATTCAAACGTCTTCCGCTCAATTCGTCATCACGCGACGAGCTAGTCGAAATGGGAGAAACGTTTAATGACATGATTGAATTGCTGGAGCGGAATTTCGTTCGCCAAGAACAATTCGTTTCGAATGCGTCCCATGAATTGAAAACCCCTCTAACCATTATTGAAAGTTATGCTAGTTTGCTTAAACGACGGGGATTGCAGAATCCCAATATTTTTGCCGAATCCGTTGAAGCAATCCATTCTGAGGCGATCCGAATGAAGGATATGGCAGAACAGCTTCTTCTGTTGGCCAGAAACGAAGAACAATGGAATGTCGTGTTAGAACCTGTACGCTTGACCAAAGTAGGGACAGAACTGAAAGCTACATTTGAAAATGCTTTCGGCCGACAAATTCAACTGGATGTACAGACAGACTGCACTGCCTATACGGACGAGAATAAACTAAAACAACTTCTATTTATATTTTTGGATAATGCACGCAAATACAGTGACGAGCCGATACACCTGATGATTGATATTATGGGCGGTACGACTCAACCTTGCATAAGAATCACAGATCAAGGAATTGGAATTCCTGAAGAAAAGTTATCTAAAGTTTTCGACCGCTTTTATCGTGTGGACGAAGCCAGAAGCCGCGAGGAAGGTGGGGCCGGGCTAGGCTTATCATTAGCTACAGGAATTGCTCAAGCTATTCAAGCACAAATTGGGCTAGAAAGCATAGAGGGAAGCGGAACAACTGCAACGATCATCCTCCCTGCTGTTCCAAAATAATAAGCCAAAGGAGGGAAAACCGATGAAAACGATCTATGCCTGGATGATTGGAGGTACGGTAGTGGCTGTATTGATCACCATTTGCCTTTTACAGTGGCCCTGGGCACGATCGTTAGCAGCTTCGCCCTTGGAAGAAAAAGCCGTGGTCCAATCTGTATTGCATCAGTATCCCGGCGAGGTGCTCGAATCCCAACGTTTGGATAATTTTTATGTGATCAAGCTAGAACGCGCCAAAGGGAAGTACGAAATAAAAGTCAACGCCTATGATGGTGTCATCCAATCCATAAAGCGGACACAGATGTATACAGATGCAAAGCAGGAACCCCAAGATCACATACCCGGTTCCTCAGAGCCCAGTGACCAATCAAATCCAGTCCATAAAACTGACCCGGTTTCTCTTGTCATTACAGAGAATGAAGCAGCCAAGCTTGCTGCAAAAGCAGTGAATGGAACATCCGATGACATTGAACTGCACCGCAATGACAAAGGCCTCTATTATCTTGTTGAGGTTGAGGTACAAGATGGGCGTGAGGCAGTGGTGCAGATCAATGCAGTATCAGGCTCAATCGACTCTATCACTTGGGAAAAAGAAAAACAGGATCACGACGAATCATGACGCCCTGATGATCTTGCTTATGTCTTCTCATTGTTTTCTCATGATTCTATTATGTTCCTCTCATGTTCAAGGGTTAAGCTGTATTCAAGCATACAGCTCAAGGAGGAATTATGTAATGAAAAAAAACTATACATTAGGAATAATAGCAGCCACGGTTCTGCTTGGAGTTACGGCTACAGGTGTCTCGGCAAATGCCGTATGGGCTGCTAAGCCTACAGGACTAATTGGAGCGACTACTGCTGCCAATATTGCCAAAAAAGCTGTGGGAAATCATGCGCAAGTTGAGGATGTCGAACTGGAGCGCAAGAACGGAAAAGTCTACTATGAAGTGGATCTTCAGCAAGGAGATAAAGATTGGGATATAGAGGTTGATGCTTATACTGGGAAAACCATCCGTTCCCATTCCGAGCTTGATCATGACTCGAATGACGAGTCTTCCCTTTACAAACCCAACCACGTCACTCTAACTGAAAAGCAGGCTGGACAAATTGCACTTAAGCATGTGCCTGGGAGTACCCTTCTGTCTTCTAAATTAGATAAGGAAGATGGACAGTTCATCTATGAGGTCAAGGTACTCACCAACGAAGAAACTGTTGAGCTTGAAATCCATGCATCATCTGGAGCGATCGTGGATACAGACGAAGATGATGACAACAACGATAACTAATCACCCACCATTCATGACCAGACTTGCATAATACAGTGCTAATTAAAACGGAGCAGCGAACTTTCGCTGCTCCGTTTTTTTTTGACTAACGTGAACAGGAAAAGAACGAGAATAGCCCATAAAACTGCACCTATTATTTCCTCATGAATAGACTGATAACTAACAGAGGATTACCTTTTTCTTCAATTAAAAATCAAGTGAGGTTCTTATGGCGAAATCCTATACAAAAGCACAGATTCGCGAAATCACCCGTCGTTTCGGCCTGATTCCCTTAAAATCAAGCTTAGTCTCATCGCTGTACCGAAAAAATGCTGTGATCCAAGTAAAAACGAAAAAGGGAACTTATGCATTAAAGCCCTTTAGTCGTTCAAAGATGGCTCGTTCAAATACGATTCAACAGATGGAACGAGCTGCGAGCTATATAAGGCTTTTGAAAAAGAGAAAATATACCTACATGCCCACATGGCTCCCCACTCATTCCGGTAAGCTATGGACTTTGTATCAAGAGACGCCATTTTATGTAAGTCAGTGGATCAAAGGACGGGGACTGGAGACCGCTGAAGATTTCGAAAAACTGGGGTTGGCTCTTGCCACACTTCACGCTACATCCACCGGCTTGCATCGGATGGAGAAAGGAAAGTCCCCTCCGACCATTCAACAATTGCGGATATGGAAAAACCAAGATCGTCTTTTCCAAAAAAAAATGATAAAAATCAGCCGCCAGAATAAAGAGTACCGCAACTGGTACAACACTCATGGCAAGGACTGTAAACGTTTATCCAGACGTGCATGGAAGGATTTGCAGGACGCATCCATTATAAGACTGCTTCGGACGGAACGTCGGCACCCCTCCTTGATACACAGTGATATCACCACCCCGAATGTCATTATTTCAGATGACGGTCATCTTAAAATCATTGATTGGGATCGGGCTAAGATTGGCTCAGTCTATGCTGATTTGGCAAAGGCTCTTATGAATACAACTCAATTTAATCCTGAATTTGTGCAATCCTTGTTGAGGGGATACCAAAAACGCAAACCACTCAGCCGAACTGAGCGGAAGATTGTAACAGCTTTATATAAACTGCCACGAGAAGCTTGGCATGCTTCCCGACATCCAAATCGTTCAAGAGACCGCGAAATCCTAGACAACTGGGATCAGTCGTGGCCTCTTCGATTACAAATCATCCATATTTTGCAGGAGTGGGCCCGTGTATAAAAGAAAGTGAGGAGCAAAATGTCGATTTTATCGAATGTTGAGCAAATGTACGGAATCAAAATTCAGCGTAGCCGTCAAATGAAGGACATTCACAAGATTGAAACTGCCAATACAACTTACTGCTTAAAACCCTATAAATTCCCGGAAGAAGAGATTCGTTTTATTACACGTGTCTTGTCCTACCTGGATGAACGCGGGTTTACACGTAGCCAAAAGGTCTATCCAACCGTACAGCAAACAGCCTACATGACCTATGAAGGCGTTTCGTATACATTAACCAATTGGGTTCATGGACCCAGGCCGGAATTCACAAAAAGAATAGACTTCAAAAAGGGAATTTCTACTTTAGCCAAATTCCACACCAGTGCCGTAGGCTTTCCTGTCACGGAAGCGCCCCCTTCCAGAATCCGTTATGAAGGCTTGAGCGATGAAATAGCTGAATATAAAAAGCGCCTCAGTCCTTACAAAGGCACAGCACATCTCCTAGCTCTTTGTGAAGAAGTGTTATATCGTCTACAGCAACCCAAAGTTCGAGCAGCAATCCAGCAGGAGCAAAAAGCAGCTGCATTAATACACGGTGACTATAACTATCCCAATCTGGTCAAAGACAGGCAGCTCAAAATCCATTTGATCGACTTCGAAAATTGTTCCCTACATGTAAGGATGAAGGATCTCTCCCATCTTCTTCATCGGAATTGTCTATGGAACGCGACAAAGATGCTGCGCGCGATAGAATTTTATCAACGATATCGACCGTTGAGCACTCAGGATTTGCATCTGCTTCATATGCTATTGATCTCTCCCTATCATGTGGTCCGCAACCTTAGAATAGGCGGCTTCCGTTCTGCGAAGCGAGTCATTCCATCGTTTGTGCATCTGAACAAATACCGACGTGAACTTAGATCACTGCTATAATCAGTTGGCATGGAACTAAGCAAAAAAACAGACCCGGTGATAGGGTCTGTTTTTTTGTGTTCTGACAACTAGCTAAGGAAAATCGGCATGTTACTAAACGAATCGATTTTCTGATTGTACCGGTACAACCAAAAATTTATAGCATTGTACACAGCACGCCTCCCTTTTACAATGATGCTAAGACTCAATGCTCATTTGTTTCGAGAAGAGAATTTGGCAAACTAACAATAGAGGTGACTGCACATGTACACCATGACAAAAGAAGAAATAAAAGCTTATTTGAACAGAATCGGAATTCCCGAAGTTCAGCCTCCTACCCTATCATATTTAGTGGAGTTGCATAAGGCACATGTAAAACATCTTTCATGGCAAACGTTGGACATTTTTGCAAGAAAGCCGGCTGCCATTGGTTTTCAAGAATCTGTTCAACTCATTCTACATGGGAGAAGTGGTTATTGTTTTCATCTGAATGGTGCCTTTAGTGCGCTACTACATTCCCTAGGGTACAAAGTTTCTCTGCATCATGCTGGGGTACAACCTTTAGGAGCTGAGCCACGCATTAATTCATTTCATCTTGGATTAACAGTGAACTTGCTAAATGAGCAGCAAGAAGATGAAGTATGGATTGTAGATGTCGGACTAGGCGATATGCCATATGAGCCTCTTCCACTCCTGATGGGGACTTATGAACAAACCCCACTTCGTTATAAAGTTATGGAATCTGAAGTTGTTACTAATGGTTGGCGTTTAGAACATGACCCGCTTGCTTCATTTGTTGGCGTTGATTTTGCCCCTACGGTTGTTCAGGATTTGGAAGAATTCAGGCCGAAACATCATTTCTATAGCCGCTCCGTGGAATCTCCATGGTTTAACCTGTTTCTAATTCGGCAAAGGCAAGCATTAGAAGCGAATGAACTCAGAGGATGTATTTGGAAAAAACGTGGGCTAAACGGTTTGGAAAAAATAGAGCTGGATAAGAAGTCGCAGTGGCTGGAAGTATTAGCAGATGTATTTGGTGAGCCGCTCGTTAACTACAGTCACCAGGAACGGGACGAGTTATGGAAAAGAGTACTTGCGGCTCATATGGAATGGAAAAAAATCTTTGACTGAAGCGTTACAATAGAGAAGCTTCCTCTAATTCCTTGTTTCAAAGATTCGGTATTCTTTCAGAGGAATATGCACTTCCTCTGTTGCCTCTGTTGCGTTGATTGGACTGCCACACAGGAAGAGCGTCGCTTTGCCAGTATCCAGCCAGCTAACGCCCAAAACTTCCAGTTCCCACGATATACCGCTCAAACTACATCTCACACCTCCAGCATTTCCGGGGAGTGCTGCAACATTTCCAATTCCTTCACCATGTTTTCAATCAGCTTTGTGAATGAAGCCAATTCTTCCGAGCTGGAGGCCTGTTGCCGGGCACTGGCTGTTGTGGTAGCGGTTTCGGACTGCACACTGTCAAGCATACGGGCAATATCCAGCACCTTGCGCTGAATTTGCTCCTGTGCTTGCTTTGAATTAGATGCCAGCTTTCGCACTTCCTGCGCCACCACTTGAAATCCACGCCCTGCTTCTTGCGCATGGGCTGCCTCAATCGCCGCATTCAGTCCCAGCAGATGAGTCTGATCGGACAATTCTCGAATGGTACTACTCATCTGTTCAATATGCTTAATCTCGTCACTCAATTGCAATACCAGTTCCTCTGTATGTTCCTGCGAAGAAGCAGTATTGCAGGCACTCTCCGCGATACTATCGGTATTTTCCCTAAGTTCGGCAATCATCCCCGTCAAATTTTGTGCAATTCGGGACACCACAGTCAGCATCTGCTTTTGTTCATCGGCGAGCTCGTTAACTTGCTCCTTTTCCTTTTCCTGATAAGCTTCCAGCACAAGTTGGGAATCCAGATTGAACATTTTGGAAAGAGCGTGCACAATAGAATACCAGTCCTCTATCCCCGAACGCTTTAAAATCTCTACTGCAATATCCAGATAAGCAATGTACGTACCCAAATAATAATCGGAAGACAATCCGATTCGGGAATGTACCTGCCCCACAAAAAGGCGGTGTTCGATAAACTGATCATCTATTTTCCCATCTGCAAGAGAAAGCCAGTATTCACGTTGTGTTTGCTTTAGTCGCTCAATATTCGACCATTTAGAGATAATCGACATGAGATGCGGAACCTTTTCTACATGCTCATAAAAACGATCCACTACCTCATTTACAATAGATTGGAATAGCCCCTGATAGTGGTGCAATAAAGCCAAATCACCATCAGTAATACCAATATATTGTATCTGTTTTAATCTACTCTCAGCGACATGAATCATAAGTTCCTCCAAATAATAGTTTACATAGATTTTACATTACCATATTTATCGGCAACTTTTTAGAAAATGTTAAAAAAGCAGAGGATTGATTGTGATTTTTTTCATATTAATTTCAGTGAATTTTATAAACACAACTCCCTAATAATACAAAAAAAGAACCCGCCAGCACCTCAAACGCTCTGTGCCTGCCGGATTCTCTTCACCATCCATTTTAATCCATAGCTTCATTACCCAATTGTTTATTTCCCCTTACCGATTCAGGAGGCTACCTACATACCTCAATAAATCGTTGGCGCTGGCTCCAGTGTAGCCATGCTCCTCAATCAGTCGCTTAATCACCTCATTCATCCGTTTGAGCTGATTAGCATCAGGCGTTTTGGTCGAAGTTGTGATCTTCACAATATCCTTCAAATCGGCGAACAGCTTCTTTTCAATGGCTTCTCGCAGCCGATCATGATGATGATACTCAAACTTTCGCCCCTTGCGGGAATAGGCGGAAATACGGATTAATATTTCCTCACGGAATGCCTTTTTCGCATTTTCCGACACCCCGATTTGCTCCTCGATGGAGCGCATAAGCCGCTCATCCGGGTCGAGTTCCTCATCTGTGAGCGGATCGCGGATTTTCGCCCAATTGCAAAAAGCTTCGATGTTATCTAAATAGTTATCAAACAGCGTCTTGGCTGATTCTTCGAAAGAGTACACAAAGGCCTTTTGTACTTCTTTTTTCGCTAATTCATCATATTCCTTACGAGCCACGGAAATGAAATTCAGATAACGCTCCCGCTCTTCCTTGGTGATGGAAGCGTGTTGGTCTAAACCATCCTTAATGGCTCGTAAAATATCCAGAGCATTGATGGACTCCACATTTTGCTTAATCAGCGCACTGGAAATACGATTAATGACGTACCTTGGGTCTACGCCGGACATGCCTTCTTCCAGAAACTCATGTTGCATCTCCTTCAGATCGGCCTCCTTATAGCCTTCGACCTCCTCACCGTCATACATGCGCATCTTTTTAACCAAATCCATACCCTGCTTCTTGGTTTCTTTCAACCGGGTGAGCACAGAGAAAATGGCAGCCGTTCGCAGCGCATGAGGAGCGATGTGAATATGACGCATGTCACTTTGCTCAATGAGTTTGGCATAAATCTTTTCTTCCTCGGACACTTTCAGATTATAGGGAATGGGCATTACAATCATCCGCGATTGCAACGCCTCGTTCTTTTTATTCGCAATAAAGCTTTTATACTCCGATTCATTCGTGTGAGCTACGATCAATTCATCTGCACTGATGAGCGCAAACCGTCCGGCCTTGAAATTTCCCTCCTGGGTCAGAGACAATAAATTCCACAAAAATTTCTCATCGCATTTCAGCATTTCCTGAAATTCCATCAGTCCGCGATTCGCTTTATTCAGTTCTCCGTCAAATCGATAGGCGCGCGGATCAGATTCCGAACCATACTCCGTAATGGTGGAGAAGTCGATGCTGCCTGTCAAATCGGCAATATCTTGTGACTTTGGATCAGAAGGACTGAACGTACCTATGCCGATCCGGTTTTCTTCCGATATAAAGACCCGCTCCACACGCACCTTTTCGATGTCGCCATCAAATTCCGTACGCAATCTCATCTGGCAGGATGGGCACAGATTACCTTCAATGCGTACACCCAGTTCCTTTTCGAATTCGGGACGCAACTCATGAGGAATAAGATGAAGGGGATCTTCATGCATAGGGCAGCCCTCTATGGCATACACAGCTCCCTGATCTGTTCTTGAAAACTTCTCCAGCCCACGCTTTAGCAAGGTGACCAGTGTCGATTTCCCTCCGCTAACAGGTCCCATCAAAAGAAGGATACGCTTGCGGACATCGAGCCGCCTGGCTGAGGAATGGAAGTACTCCTCCACCAGCTTCTCCAGTGCACGATCCAGCCCAAAAATCTCCTGCTCAAAAAATTTATATCGCTTATGTCCCCCAACCTCTTCTACACCAAAAGATTCAATCATTTTGTAAACCCGTGCATGAGCGGTCATCGCCGGTGTCGGGTCTTTCTTGAGTATCTCGATATACTCTCTAAAAGTGCCGTTCCAGGCCAAGCGGTTGTTCTCCGCTCGGTACTCCGCAAGGCGGTCAAAAATATTCATGCTCGGTTCCTCCCATGACTGCGTAATGACTATCCTCCACTCTTGATGATTATGGCTACACTCGTCACGCCTTTCAGGATATGATGCGATCCTCTTAAAAAAAGTGTAATACATACCTATGCAGATTGATTTCAGAATTGACCTATTTTTTGTGACAGGTCTCTAGGCTTTTTCCAAAAACAAAGGGATTCACTATGCTAAAATAAACAACAACGACGCGGACCTGACGCATTATGGTACAATATAAGCTCGGAATAATGGGATAAAGGAGCGGGAGAATCCATGGCGGTTCGGCATGAGACGGAGCTGTACGCTCCAGTCAAAGCCTTTTTTGAAAATTTGGGATATGAAGTCAAAGGAGAAGTGCGCAACTGCGATTTGGTGGGAATCAAGCCAGGACAGCAAACGCCACTGATTGTGGAGATAAAAAAGACGTTTAACCTGGCGTTAGTGCTGCAAGGTATGCAGCGCTTGAAGCTAAGCAGCAATGTATATGTAGCCGTAGAACGGAACCGTGCCAAAAAAGGGGCGGTGAATCAACGCTGGAATGAGCTGATCGGACTGTGCCGCCAGTTGGGGCTTGGCTTGCTCACCGTCACGTATTTTAAAACAAAGCCTCCGCTCGTTGAGGTGCTGTGTAAGCCCGTGGCATCTAGCGATGATGTTTACAAAACGACTGCCATTCGTCGTGGCTCGCGCAAGGAAAAGCTGCTGCGGGAATTCCACGCACGCAGCGGTGACCACAATGTCGGCGGTAGCACCCGGCGCAAGCTGGTCACTGCCTACCGGGAAAAAGCGCTGCGCGTAGCCGCTGCTTTGCAGGGCTTGGGAGAAGCCGCCCCGGCGCAGCTTGCCCGTACAGCAGCCGTCAGCGATGCTGCTGCCGTACTCCAGCGTAACTACTACGGCTGGTTTGAACGTGTAGCCCGCGGTCGCTATCGGCTGACTCCGTTCGGTGAAGCCGCCCTGAGCGAGTATGCGGAAGTGCTGCAGCAGCAGGGCATTGAAGTGGCGGGTGGAATGGCGGCAGAGTTTAACGAGAGTAGCGAGCAATTGCAGATTGCGGACGCATCCGTCGGTTACTCCACCATTGTAGCGGAAGCAGAGGATGACTGACCCTCGGATATTTATTTTGACTAGCTTCGCGCAGTAAATTCTCCGATCGTCTCACCGATTAGATTCATGCCCATAAGCAGCTGTTCTCGGCCTGGGTGGCTAAAGTTAAGGCGAATATGGGACGCACCTTCATCGCCAACCGCACACAACGCACCTGGCATAAAGGCTACACCCTTGGGTAGCGCCGCTTTGAGCAGCAAGGCGCTGTCCAGCCCAGCGGGCAATTTCACCCACACATACATCCCACCAGATGGAATATGATACGTCACATCTTTCCAAAACGGACGCTTCAGCAGCTCTAAGAGTAATTGGAGCCGAGTTGAATATTCCTTGTTCAACATTGCTAAGTGCTCGTGCCATTGAAAACGCGAGTTGGTCAGCAATTGGAACAGCAGCCGTTGGTTCATCGTACTGGATTGCACGTCAGCCAGCTGCTTCAAGGCGTACATCCCTTCAATCAGCGGCGCAGGACCAGCCGCCCAGCCAGTTCGCAGTGCAGGGGCAACTGTTTTATTAAATGAACCGATATATAGCACTTGACCACCCTGACCCGCATGATCCAGCGCGAATAGTGAGGGGTAAGCCTCTGCAAACTTTCGGCTCTGCGCATGCGGACTCTTATCATGAGTTTCGTGCTTTGTCTTAAAATGCAATTCACCGTAAGAATCGTCTTCAACGACTAACACCTCATGACGTCTACACAGATCCAAAATTTCCTGCCGTCTAGCCGCGCTCCATAAGGAGCCTGTCGGATTCGTAAACGTTGGCGTAGCAAAAAAAAGCTTGGGGCGATAACGGATCATTAAAGCTTCAAGCTTATCGGGAATAACGCCCTCCCCATCTGATTCTACAGGAACGACCTGCGCCCCTTGCATAGATAGCACCTGCAAACATCCAGGGGATGTCGGGTTCTCGACCAATACCGGATCACGCTCATCCACCATCAGCCTTACGATCAAGTCAATGGCCTGCTGGCTACCTGTGGTGAGAAGGATTTGACCTGGTGGTACTCTTACTCCTTTACGCTGTTCCCACTCTCCCGCAAGCCATGCCCGCAACGGAAAATAACCCTCCGGTTCACCATACTGGAGGGCGTCAGGGCCGGAGCCAAACACATCATGAGCCGCTTCTTCCAATAGTTTCACCGGAAACAGCTCTTGTGCGGGCAATTCTTCAGCCAAAGATATAAAGGAATGTTTTCTCGCATTTTCCCGGATATGACGCACTGGAGAAGCCAACATCGCAGCCGTTCGTGAAGCAAAGGAATATTGCATGAACATCCTCCTTCTCCTGAAAATAGTCATGATCTCCGGGCTGACGCGTCAAGCATATAACTGCTTCATCTGACGCGCATATAAGGCATAACGTTCAATCGCCTGCGCCCGGCTGGACACACCTAATTTCGCATAAATTTTACGTAAATAATTATCAATGGAGCGCCGACTAACTTCGATCTCGACAGCAATTTTGTCATATGTAATTCCCTGTACAATACGTTCCATAATAAAAACTTCGGTTTGCGTCAATTCGTCAAAAGGCTCCGAAGCCATTAACGGCATAAATGGCCAGTTTCCACAACGAATCCAATCCATCGGTAATGAAGCAAATCCTTCGCGCAAACCGTTGATCAGGTGAATTAACTGGCTCGGTGATGCCTGCTTGGATAGCATTCCATTTGCACCAAGCGAGATTAACTGCTGGAACAACGTAATATTGTCCTCATCCGTCATAATAACAATATGGCTGTCCGGAGACAAGACCCGCATTTGTGTCAAAAACGGTTCCGCCGTTCCCTCAGGCAACCTATAGTCCATTAAAATAATTTCCGGGCGAATGGAGCAAACCAGCTCCAGGCCTTCTGTGCCGGAGGAAGACATCCCTCTAACAAGCAAATCCTGCTGGTCTTCCAAAATAAGCTTTGTTCCCAGCATACTTGTAGGATGAATATCTATGATGACCACCTGCCATATTTTTCTCATATCTAAACCTCCTGATTTACAAAAAAATACATATTTAACGAAAATAATCATAAAACTAAAGAATGCTTATGTAGAAATTGCGTAAATGTGAACGTATAGGAAGCGAAAACGATTTAAGGAAATTGTATCCTAGGACTTCCTTCCGATGCAATCTCTTTTTCCAATATTTTTATATGACTATTTCGCTTTTGCGAAATAAATAGGCCCATGATAGAATTGGTACTGCAAATAAAGACTGGAAATTTGAATTTACACGGGAGTTGAAAATCGCATGCAAGCTTCACCTGAACGTCCTCCTGCCGAAGCCCGGCGGAGCAATTCAAGAAAGGGGTTGCCCGTAAAGACTTTTCTGCTATTTTGGTTCATTCTTATTATACTAGGTGCTCTCGCAACCTATCTGTATAGCAATCACTTGAAGCAGCAAATGCTAAACGAAATGCAAACCCATACAGACCAACAGATTCAGGCACTCAAATCCGACTATGAAAAGCAACTGACTGCACTTTCCAAGGAAGTTAGCGGATTGCAGGGCAAAGTTCAGTCCTTCAACGAACTACTGACCTTTACAAAGGATAATGCCAATAACAAGACCGATAATAGCAATAAACTGTATACTCAATTAAATGAAGTCAAGCAGCAACTCAATACACTTCAGAAAAAAATGGACTTGCTAAAATGAATGTAGATGCAAAGCTAGTAAACCGGTTCTTTATGTTGGCCCTTGCTCCTTTTATCGGTTTGTTAGGGTGTATTTTGTTAGTGCATCCCCCTTTGAGCTTTCCTGAATCTACATCTCCGAGTCTGCAAAAAGCCGAAATCACTCTACAAGCGCAATCAGTAGGCAAGCAGCTTGATGAAGCCAAGCAAACAGCAACGTATACCTTATCTACGATTCGCCGAACGTCTGAGATTTACAAACAAACGACCCAAACGATGAATCAGCTTGTCGTGACTGCCTCTGCGCAGTCCAAGCGACCCGCGGTTATCTATAATCGGCGCATCACTGCCAAACTGGGTGTTCCCTATTACCAGGTAGATAGCAACCGGATTACCATTGAATTGTTTAAAGTAAACCCGGGAATTTATCACGGATACGCTATGAAAGTCAAACTTAAAGATCCTAAGGCAATGAAAATGTCTTTGGGAAATGACAAGTTGGGTGGCTCAGAAACGACCATGCGTGCAGTCTTGAGACACGGAGCTATTGCTGGCATCAACGCAGGCGGCTTTGCCGATGGAGATGGCAAACGCTATCCATTAAGCACTACTGTCTTGAACGGCCGCTACCTTACTGGCTTTCAGTCGAGTTTCAAGGACTTGTCATTCGTTGGATTGAGTAACGACGGCAAGCTTATTGGGGGCAAATTTTACAATCAAGGTGCTCTTGACAGCTTAAAACCTGCCTTTGGAGCTACCTTCGTTCCCGTTCTGTTACAAAGGGGACAAAAAGTGCCTATTCCTGATAAATGGAAAGTCTCTCCCAAGCGGGCTCCACGTACAGTCATTGGCAACTATAAAGATGATCAGTTGCTCATTATTGTCGTAGACGGCTACAATGAAAGTGGGGGTTCAGGTGCAACGCTCGAAGAACTCCAAGGGAAGATGTTCAATCTGGGTGTTCAAGATGCTTATAATTTGGACGGCGGCGGTTCCTCGTCCCTTATACTAAACGGCCGAATCGTAAACAAACCGTCAGATGGTAATTTGCGTCCAGTCCCTACTCATTTTTTGTTCTATAAATAGTTAGGTGTAGTTTACTATCCAATTAAATATATGCTGTTCAGGCATAGCTCTATCCGAAAAAAAGCATCACGAACGAATGTCGTGATGCTTTTGCCTCATTTAGGAGGAGTACTGTGTCATTTCTGTCAGGCATTGAGCACAAATATAACGTTCTTTGAAATCGTTCACTTGTTCTATTGAGCCGCAGAATACACATTTTGGACGATAACGCTCCAAAATAATATGGTCGCCCTGAACCAAAATTTCGACAGGATCTCCCTCATTCATTTGATATCTTTTACGTAGTGACTTAGGCAGAACTATTCTCCCCAACTGATCAACTTTACGTACCACACCGGCAGGTTTCATCGTGATCGTACACCTCTCCTATTGAGTATTAGCTTTCAATTTTCTTTCCAGGCGAAAAACTAGGTACAAAGACACTATTCTTTATGTAGTATTCGCTGTCTTTTTGTCGAATCCTGCTGATCGCAGGAAATTTTATTACATTTTTTCATAAAATCATGAACCATATCAAAGTATGGTACAGAATGTCTATAATATTTTTATCGACCGGAAAGCTAATTATCATTAGCTTTCACAGAGAATTTCCGCAAATTTATGACCATATATCCTTTATTCAAGCTCTACTGTCATGTACTTTCGAGCAATAATAGTGCAACTTTTATCAGCAACTAAGGTCCTGGTTCTTTATTCGCATTTATACTTGATCGATTGATGTTTATTACGATAAACCTGGAAAATCCAATTGCCTCAGCGCTTCATATACAATAATCGCAGCGGAATTCGACAAGTTTAGAGATCTTACTTTATCTGACATTGGCATCTTGATACATGTATCAGGATTAGCAGCTAACAGCTCAGGAGGCAAACCTTTCGTTTCTTTACCAAATATCAAAAAGTCTCCATCCTGAAATTCAATATCACTATACTGCTGTTTTGCCTTTGTCGTCGCATAAAAAAAGCGACCTGCTTGATATTTCTCTTGTACTTCAGCAAAAGACTCGTGATACTCAATGTGGACAGCATACCAATAATCAAGCCCAGCCCGTTTTAACGTAGCATCATCGGTACGAAAACCCAGTGGCTTAACCAGATGCAGATGAGTTCCGGTTGCAGCACATGTTCTGGCAATATTCCCTGTGTTAGCTGGAATTTCCGGCTCGACAAGCACAATATGTAATGGCATCAGTTTTTCATTCCTTTCATCATTAAATTCATCAGACAAATAACCTAAAGTCTAACCAAAATGTGTACGCTGAAAGCATGCACTCTCTTCATTTTAACAAAATCAGAGGGATATAGACATCAAACGACAAAAAAATATCATTTTCCCTACACCACTAAAAGCCTTCCCCTATACACATTCAGGGAAGGCTTTATTTTTACTTTTCGATTTCAAATATCGTGTATCGAAATATATGTCTGTGTAATCAACTGTTACGTTGCTTAAATCCATCCATAAACTCGGCTAATGCTTGACAGTTCTCCAGTGGAACCGCATTGTAGATCGAGGCGCGAAGCCCTCCTACACTGCGATGCCCCTTCAATCCGATGAACCCGGCTTGTTCGGATTCTTTAATAAATTGTTTTTCCAGATCCTCATTTGCAAGGCGGAAGGTTACGTTCATAATAGAACGATCAGCGCTGTCCACACAGCCACGATAGAAGCCTTCGCTTCTGTCAATACGGTCGTATAGCAGAGCAGCTTTCTGCTGATTCACACGCTCGATGCCTTCTAAACCGCCTTCCTCCTGGATCCATTTGAGCACTTCATTCACCATGTATATGGCAAAGGATGGGGGAGTATTGTAGAGAGAGTTATTCTTTTGATAAGTACTGTAACGCAGCATTGTAGGAATATTACCTGGTGAGGAAGCCAGTAGCTCTTCACGGGCAACCACGACCGTTACACCAGAAGGTCCCAGATTTTTTTGCGCACCAGCATAAATCAATCCAAATTGAGTAACATCAAAAGGTTTGCAAAAAATATCACTGGACATGTCCACAATCAGCGGTACGGAACCCGTATCCGGGAATTGCTTAAATTGTGTACCTTCAATCGTCTCATTGGATGTCATATGCACATATGCAGTATTCTCAGGCAAGTCCAAGGAATCCACATTTGGAAGACGCATGTATTTCTCATCAGCGGAGGAGGCGGCAATGTGAGCCTTGCCCAATAGCTTAGCTTCTTTATACGCCTTGTCCGACCAGCTACCTGTCATTACATAGCTTCCGATCTGCTCTTCACTCAAGAAATTTAAAGGCAGCATGGCAAACTGCGTACTTGCGCCCCCTTGGAGGAACAACACCTTGTAGCCTTGTGGGTTGCCCAGCAGAGATAACAAACGTTCCTGCGCCTCATTATGAACAGATTCATACACGGCTCCACGGTGAGACATTTCCATGATGGACATCCCTGTTCCCTGGAAATCTACGAATTCAGCTTGTACACGTTCCAATACTTTAAGCGGCAATGCCGCCGGTCCTGCATTAAAATTGTAGGCTCTCTTACTCAACAATTTCCCATCCCTTCTCTACTCTGGTGTGGATATTATCGCTATGATAGCAGTATTCATAAATGCGTTCAAGACTTGTATAAAAATGTTTCCGAATTCCTTTACGATGTGACAAAGCTGTGAATGTTAATATATTTAACATCTTCATTTTGTAATATTCTTCTTAATGGTAAAAGGTCTCCGGCGTGAGACCGGAGACCTATTTTGAACAACATCTATTCCCCGCAGGCTAATGAGCGTTATTCAAAAGCAGCTATGCTATCGATGTATTATTAGCAGTCAAAATACAAGCTGTATTCATGTGGATGAACACGGATATTCACCGATTTAGCTTCAGAACGTTTGAACTCTACATAGTTATCAATAAAGTCCTTCGTAAATACGCCGCCCTCAGTCAGGAATTCGTAATCGGCTTCCAGAGCGTCCAGAGCTTCATCCAGTGTACCAGGTACACTGCGGATTTTGCCTTTTTCAGCATCAGATAGCTCATAGATGTTAGTGTCGAGTGGACCATAGCCCAATTCGATTGGGTTCAGTTTGCGCTTGATGCCATCCAGACCCGCCATCAGCATTGCTGAGAAGGCAAGGTAAGGGTTAGCTGTGGAGTCCGGTGTACGGAACTCGATCCGACAGCCTTTAGGAGTAACAGCCGCTACTGGAATACGTACAGCCGCAGAACGGTTACCTTTGGAGAATACCAGGTTAACCGGCGCTTCGTAACCAGGAACGAGACGTTTGAACGAGTTGGTACTTGGGTTGGTCAAAGCGATCAACGCAGGTGCGTGGTACAGAATACCACCAATGTAATGAAGAGCCATTTCGCTCAGATTAGCATAACCACCTTTTTCGTAGAACAAAGGAGTATCGCCGTCAAAAATAGATTGGTGAACGTGCATACCACTTCCGTTGTCCCCGAAAATTGGTTTCGGCATGAATGTTGCCACTTTACCATATTGACGAGCTGTGTTGTGTACAATGTATTTATAAACGAGCAGGTTATCTGCTGTTTTCTTGAGTGTATCAAAACGGAAGTTGATTTCCGCTTGGCCTGCTGTAGCCACCTCATGGTGATGGCGCTCAATTCTCAGGCCTGCTTCTTCAAGCAAACGGCACATTTCACTACGAATGTCTTGTTGGGTGTCTACTGGTGCTACAGGTACATAGCCGCCCTTCACTCCCACTTTAAAGCCCAGGTTGCCGCCTTCTTCCTTGCGGTTCGTGTTCCAAGCTGCTTCCTCGGAATCTACGAAGAAGGAGGAGCTATTCATGCCGCTTTCGTAGCGAACATCATCAAAGATGAAAAATTCAGATTCAGGTGCAAAGAATGCCGCTGTGCCCACTCCTGCGGATTGCAGAAATTCCTCAGCTTTTTTGGCAATGCCACGAGGATCACGGTCATATTTTTCCCCGTCTGGCGTAGCAATGTCACACAGGATATTCAGTGTAGGATGCTGAGTGAAAGGGTCGATAAAAACCGCTTCTGGATCGGGCAGCATAACCATGTCGGATTCCTCAATGCCACGATAGCCGGGAATGGAAGAACCGTCGAAAGCAACACCGTTAACAAATGTTTCTTCATCTACTTCGGAAGCTGGCAACGAAATATGGTGAGCACGACCAGACAAATCTACAAAACGAAAATCTACCCACTCAATATTATTTTCTTGAATTGTTTTCAATACGTTTTCAACGGACATGTCTTCTTCCTCCCAATTTTTCCGAACATTAAGTCTTATACAACCCTGAAATGTTCATGATCGAATGTTTTTTTCTGTCGTCATTATAAATCTCAAACATGACACGGGTCAATAGCTATGTAAGGTATTTTTTAAACTAATGTTAGATATGCTTACGCCCTTGATAACATTTGAACAATACAAAAAGCCCGAAACATCGGGCTTTTAGGTGATTTTACTCTCATTTACTGCATTGCGGCAAAACTTTTATGCATTAATGTTAATAATTAGTTTTTAGATACGGCACTAGGTGTGTGGAATGTTTTTCCAATTGCAGGGGCTAACAGTTCCAAATCTTTTAGTAAATCTGCAAATTGATCCGGGAATAGGGACTGTACACCATCCCCCGTCATCGAGTTGTCAGGGTCTGTATGCATTTCAATAATTAAACCATCCGCTCCGGCAGCTACCGAAGCCTTCGTCATAGGAACAACCAGTTCACGTCTACCTGTGCCATGGCTAGGATCGGAAATGACCGGCAAATGGCTCAACTGTTGCAAAACAGGGATCGCGGACAAGTCGAGCGTATTTCTCGTGTAAGTTTCGAATGTACGGATACCGCGCTCACACAACATAACATTCGGATTGCCGCCTGCCAAGATGTACTCAGCAGCATTCAAGAACTCGTCATAAGTCGAGCTGAAACCGCGCTTGAGCAATACTGGCTTGCCGCAAGTACCCAGCTTGCGCAGCAGATCAAAGTTTTGCATATTACGTGTACCTACTTGCAGAATATCGGCGTATTCCGCGCAGATGTCTACGTATTCAGGTGTCATGACCTCTGTGATGGTCAAGAGATCGTGCTTCTGACCCGCCTCAGCCATCATGATTAAACCTTCTACACCCGTTCCTTGGAAGCTGTATGGCCCTGTACGCGGCTTAAAAGCACCTCCACGAAGGACTTGCGCTCCTGCAGCTTTGACCAATCCGGCAATTTCATCGATCTGTGCAGCAGACTCAACAGCACATGGTCCCCCCATAACGACAAGCTCGTCCCCGCCGATATTTACACCTTTGATGGAGATCACCGTATTTTCCGGATGAAAATCACGGCTGGCCAATTTGTAGGACTTCGAAATTTTAACCACATTTTCTACACCCTTCATTTGGCGTAGATGTTCTGCCAGCTTCGGCTCTACGCTTCCAATCAGCCCGATAATCGTACGATCCGATCCTCGCGATACATGAGCCTGCAATCCTTCTTTTTCAATAACTTCAACAATAGCTTGAATATGTTCTTCAGGTGTTTGAACACCAGCGATAACGATCATTTTTTTCTCCCTCTCTATAAACCATATTTTACAATCACATAGGATGATATTGTGACACTTAGACGCTTGTTCGCTTTTAAGCTTTTATTCGTTAAAGCAACTATACCTGTTTTAACTTGACTCGTCAAGGCTTAATTATCCCGAATTGTTCTATTTTTTTGAATTAGTGTAGCTGGTCTAATTGGATAATATCGGCACTTAAACAGTTTAAAAAAAGCCGCTACCCGGACTTTGTATCCGAATAACGGCTGTAATCAATCACATACTATTTCGTCGTTTTTGACTTTTCTCGTACAGGAGGCAACAGTTTTTTCATATCAATGGTTCGCCGAATCTCCCATGTTTCCGGGTTATCCGCATCATACTGTTCCAAATACGTAATGACCTCTTTGGTAATCAGCGTAGGTGTTGAAGCCCCGGAGGTCACAGCTACTTTGGCTACGCCCTCAAGCCACTCCCTCTTCAGCTCGGTTATATCAGAAATACGATAAGCCGTGGTACCAGCTATTTCTTCCGACACCTGAGCCAATCGATTGGAATTGTTGCTTCGCGGGTCACCGACCACGATTACCAGATCCGCCTGTCCTGCCTGTTCAGCTACCGCTTCCTGACGTACCTGCGTTGCCAAACAGATTTCATTGTGTATCTCGGCACCTGGGTACTTCTCCAGCAGCTTCTTCATAATGTGCTTGATGTCCCATTGACTCATGGTTGTCTGGTTCGTAATCAGGATTTTGTCTGCTGACAGTGTAAGACCGTCAATCTCTTCTTCCCTTTCAATCAGATGAACATGGTCAGGAGCAATACCGATAGCTCCCTCTGGCTCTGGATGATTCTTTTTGCCAATATAAACAATCTGATAGCCTTCGGCTGACTTCTCCCGAATCAGATCATGTGTCTTCGTCACGTCAGGACAGGTTGCGTCAACCGTAGTCAATCCCTTATCCCGTGCCAGCTTGCGAACCTCTGGTGACACGCCATGAGCAGTGAAGATGACAGTACCACTCTCTACCTGGCTTAAAATCTCCATGCGGTTCGGTCCGTCCAATGTAATAATCCCTTCGTCTTCAAAGGAATTGGTAACATGACTGTTATGAACAATCATGCCTAGTATATAAATAGGCCGGGGTAAATCCAAATTTCTGGCTGCCTGACGAGCCAATACCATGGCATCGACTACGCCGTAGCAGTAACCCCGGGGCGAAATTCTGAGTACCTCCAAAAATAGCCCCCACTTTCTTCGACACAGTATACAGCTCCAATAACTGGACAGCTGTGGGCTTTTATGCCTCTACCGGCCAATTCTATGATGTAGTTCCCCTCCTATTATAGCCTATTCCAAAGGCGCGGAAAAGCTGACTGGAAGCCAAATGACAAAGGTCGTTCCTTCTCCTTGGCGCGTAACCACTTCCACAGACCCCTGATGTTCATCAATAATCCACTTGGCAATCGATAATCCCAAGCCAATTCCCTCTGTCACGCCGCGTGACTCATCTGCCCGGTAAAACCGGTCAAAAATAAAGGGAACCTCACTTTTGTCCATACCAATGCCTGTATCACTGATCCGTAGCCCCACCTGTCCCTGATATACAATTGCATCAAATCGGACTGTGCCTTCAGGTGTATACTTAAAAGCATTATCAATGAAAATGAATAGCATTTGCTGCAAATAATCTTTGCTTCCGTCCATATAAATACCATTCAACAACGAAAAGTCGCCTACATTCCATTCGGCCGTTCGCTCCAAAAACTGAGCACGACGAGCAACCTCGTTTACGAGCGGCTCCAGCGCAACAGGCATCTTATCGAACGTTTTCCCTGTGTCCGCTCTTGCGAGTGACAACATATCGCTCACCAAGCGGCTCATTCGTTTGCCTTCATCCGCCATGTCATTCAGCGCCTCCATGGAAAGCTCGCGAATCATGGCTTCATCCATATTCGGTCGCTCGCCCGGTTCAGTAGTCCACATTTTGAGCAGAAAATCAACGTTGCCACGAATCGTCGTCAAGGGTGTGCGCAGTTCATGGGAAGCATCGGCCACAAAGCGGCGCTGCGCACCATATGCATCTTCAAGTTCCTTGTAGAACACTTCTGTACGCCCCAGCATGTTATTAACTGTCCCGATCAATTGTCCTATTTCATCTGGCGGACCGTCATATTCAATCCGAACACTCAAATCATTGCTCGATTGAATCTGATTGGCCCCCTCAATGACCTTAACCAGCGGCTTCATAGATTTACGAGCCAGGAAGAGACCAGAGGTCGCAGCAGCCAGTAAGGCAAATAACGAACCGTACACAAGCACATTTTGTAACCTGTTCATGAGTCGGTCCTGAGAGCCCGTGAATTGCCCTACCTGTAGCAGCCCGACCACCAAGCCCAATTCCTCGGATTTAATCGACTGTTGATAAATCATAAAGGAATCACCATTTACGTTCACACGCCGAACTCCCTCGTTTTGAACTGCTCCTGCCGCTGTAGACGGAACAGGGAAGGTGATACTAAGGTCTTTCATATTTTGGGTCGTTTTAGTTACACCGGACGTATAATTATAAATTTGAACATATAGCTGTGAGTCATCTATTCCACGCCCCTGCTCCAATCCAAGATCCAGGTTAGGGACCTCAAACAATCCCCCTTTTATAATAAGGCGTAATTGCTTGTTAATCTGTGGCGCCTGAGTCATAAGCTGACTTTTCACTTCATTATATGTGTAGTAATATACTAGTCCGTAAATAGCCAGACCAAAAATGACAAGCACTATAGCCAAGATGCTCGAATACCAAGCTGTCAGCCGCCACCGAATAGACATATTACACATCACCTCTTAAAATATAGCCAGCTCCCCGAATGGTACGAATAAGCCGTTTGCCACCATCCTGCTCCGTTTTTTGTCGCAACATGGCAATATATACTTCCAGCACATTCGATTCCCCGCTATAGTCATAGCCCCAAATTTTATCCATAATCAGATCACGCGACAGAACGCGTTTCGGGTTTTGCATGAACAAATGGAGCAGTTCAAATTCTTTGGCCGTCAGTTCCAAGCGTTTGCCACCACGAACCACTTCACGCGATTCATTATCCAGTTGTAAATCCTCGAAGGTAAGCCGATTCCCATTATTGTCCTGCTGTTCAGTTTTACGCCGCAAAAGCGCTCGCACTCGTGCCAGCAACTCCTCCAGAGCAAACGGCTTTACGAGATAATCATCAGCCCCCAGATCCAGACCCTTCACCCGGTTCTCCACCTCATCCTTGGCTGTAAGCATTAGGACAGGTACCGTGCTTCCTCCCTCTCGCATACGCCGGCAAACCTCAAAACCATCGACCTGCGGCATCATTACATCCAGTACGACCAAATCAGGCTCAGCTGTTAGCATTTTATTTAATCCCTCTGCTCCATTGGTGGCTGTCAGCACTTCATATCCTTCAAAAGCCAGCCCTCTGCGCAGCATGGATACGATTTTTTCATCGTCATCAATGATCAGAATAGTAGAACGCATACACGATCAAACTCCTTTATCTCTTCTTCTTTTCCCTCTATTGTAGCAGGAGTAGACGCGTGTAGCATCTTGCCACCGCATACAGCAAGAAACGGAAGGGGCGTCTTCCTTCCGTTTCTTACGTTCATGTTCAATTTTAGAGTTATTCTCTTACTGCTGAAGAGTCGAGCTAAAATCATTTTTGTTGCCTATTTTCAGCTGAATATCTTTTTTCTGCCCGGCTCGTTCGATGTTAAGCGTAAGTGCTGTACCCACTTTTTGTTTTTGGATAAATTGAATTAACTCCTGTGATGTGCTATAAGGCGTGCCATTAGCTCCGATAATTACATCGTAAGGACGCAGATCGGCCTGATAAGCTGGTGATTTGTATATAATATCCCGAACAACCGAGCCTTCGGTCAGAGATGTACCCAATTCCTTGGCTACTTCAGGGCTCAAGTTTAGCAGACTTGCACCAATGAAAGGTACAGGTTCTTTCGGAATAGGTTGGTTATTTTTCAGCTTATCGACGACTTCCAAAATCGTATTGGACGGAATCGCAAACCCGATCCCTTGTGCATCTGCACTAACAGCTACGTTCATACCGATAACCTGCCCTTGAAGATTTAACAACGGTCCGCCAGAGTTACCAGGATTAATGGAGGCATCCGTCTGAATGAGATGCTTGTATTGCGTCGGTTTTCCAGTTGATTCACTGTTAATGGTGATAGTACGCTCTTTCGCACTTAGCACACCGGCTGTTACTGAATGTTCAAAGCCTTCTGGGTTACCGATTGCAACCATCCACTCACCGACTTTAGCGTTATCGGAGTCTCCCAAGGTTACGGTAGGGAAGTTATTTTTTCCTTCAATTTTAAGAACTGCCAAATCTAGATCTGCATTTTTGCCCAAGACCTTGGCTTCGTAAGGCTTGTTGGTTCCCTCTACTGTAACCTGAACCACACTCGCGCCTTCCACAACATGGTTGTTGGTCAGGACGTAACCCGATTTATCAAAAATAAAACCGGAACCAATACCCAGCGGAGTCAGCTGTCCACTGTTGCTACCTTCATTTTCGTTACTATTGCCGCTGCTGCCACTATCGCCATACTGATTACCGAAAAAGTATTGATACAGCGGGTCATTGTAATAAGGGCTGCTTTGTCTGCCGCTGCCAGCACTCGATTGCTTGGCAAGCGTTTCAATTTTGACGACTGCCGGGCCAGCCTTGGCCACAACAGATTGAACATCAGCCGTACCTGAAGGCATCACAGCTGGAACTGCGCTTGGAGACGAGTTAGTGGTTCCCGAATTCGTCGTTTCTCCGCTTTCAGCTGCCGCCGAAGTCAACGCTGTCTCCGGTGTGAACATATTGGTTCGGTCAGCTGTATACATCAATACCGTAATGACCAGCATTCCGGCTAAAAAAGATAATAAGATCGTTTTTACCTGCGACTTGGGTTTATTGGGTTTAAATTGCCAGTTTCCACTATTCCGACCAGAACCATCCTGTTGCTCAGGCATAGCACGTTGATAAGAGGAAGGAAGCGGTCTCACTGCCTGCGGTGGCGTAATCTCAACGTCCTCCGCCGACTGCCCTTCCCTGCGTTGTCCGTTCGACTGCACTGAGGAAAAAGGGCCATAGGAATAATAATATGAGGAACCGTTTGAATCGTTTTGCCGAGTTGCTTTATCGTTATCAACCTGATCATTGTCGTTCCGGCGCCCGGAATTATTATTTTTAAATTCGTCCATTGTATATCTCCTCCCAAACCCTATGCTTCAAGGTGGTGTTGTTTAACTGACTTTATTTTGCACTTTAAACCTTAATTCCACCTTAAAAAAAATTAAAAAGGAGATAAAACCTCAGACCTATTGTATCTAGCCACTTTTACTCAACGCGAAATGCTCCGGAATTCAATCCGGAGCATTTCGCGTTGAGTATGCTTTTTTATTTTGTGTTAAAGTTCTCGTCGAACTTTTCGTTCGGTGTTTGTGCATTGCTTTGAATTTTGCTGCGACTGGAGTTTTGAACTTTTTGCGCTACTGCACTTGTACCGCCTTGATCTGTCGCAAATTCTTCGTCATACTTCTCATTTGGTGTTTGGAAGTTGTCTTGAATTTTATTTTGTTCAGACTGCTTTACCTTTTGAGAAACAACGCCTACCGTATCATCTTGTGCAAATTCCGCTTTGAACTGATTTCCTGTGTTTGCCTTGAAGCCTTTGTTCGTGAAAGAACTTCCGCCTTGATTTGGCATATTCCTCAACCTCCCAGTATGGTTTGCGGGATAAGCTCATCCCGAAACATAGTATGTGAAGTCAGGAAAAACAATATTCAAGGATTATATGGAAGCATCCAGTGTCTCGGGCGGAATGGTCTTATGCGTTTCTATCGCCTTTTGCAGCGATTTTATCATTTTTTCTGTACATTTTCCGTTTCCTTTTTTTATGATTTGAACATCCACATCTTTCTTGCCCCATTCAGAATACACCTGCCGGATTGTTTTAAAATACAAGTCAATTTTATTGCCCTTAATCGCTGAACCTGTATCTGCTACAATCCCGTAGCCGTAACCTGGAATGTACAATATGCTGCCCAAAGGAAACATCTTCGGATCAGCCGCAATCGTGGACAGTGTATTTTTGTCACGACGCACTTTTACACCGGAATACGTAATACCGTAACCGGGATGATTCGGCCGTTTGCCAGTGGATTCATAGCCTGCTGTATATCCTGTTGCCGTGACCGTCATGGTCGTAATAACCTGCTCTTCGCGTGGAGCCAAAACAGGTGCAGACTGCCATTTCTTATGCTGGACCGGTTCTTTGTGACCGTAAACCTCATTGCCGGGCAATACCAGACAAATTGCGATTAACATGGCTCCCAAAACCCGTTTCCATACCAACATGGATCTCATAAAAAACCTCCCCTTGAGGCAAAGGCTTTCCAGAAATCCATGGGTTTATACGAACTATTGATTATTTTTGAACATCCTGCCCCGGATAAAGTCTGCTTAGCTTCACTTTATCTTCAAAAATATGCAGGAGCGTCCGCACAATAGGGGTGTGCTCATCGTCTGTGTGCAATATAATGGAAGCAGGAGATATCGAAATAAGGGTACTGACGATTCGATCTTCAACCTCCATCTCCAGTTCAATACCGGGCATTTCCACAATAATATCATCTGCATCAGGAGTCGGTATGGGCACCATGGCACTATCGAGAATGGTAAAATCATGCCCCCCTTGGTGAAGTACATGCACGAGTGGAACTTTGCTTTCCTGAAAAAACACAAAATATTTAAGCAGCCCCATAAATTCTTCGTATTGCCGATCTGCCCAGAATTCTTCCATGGCATAGTCAACGATTTCTTCAAGCTCTTTTTTATACGCATGCAGTCTGAATTGAATAAGCCCTTCCAAATTGATCACACGAAGCTCCTTGAAATCCTTTTCCAGGAGAGTGGTCAGCTTACCATGACGCTTTAAACGTCCTCGGGGACCATCATCATTTAACAGTGAGCGAATCATACTACGAATTTGTTCAACGTCCTCTTTCTCCAGCAACGAGCAGGCTTTGTTGAGAATATGATTGAGTATCCTCCACTCCCTGACTTCGATAATATAATCCGCTATTGCCGAAGACATGATGCTGTATACACAGGGAAGAAAGCTTTCAAACGCCGAATTGCTTTCAGTGCCCTTGCAGGTCCATGCCACTTTGTTGTCCAGCTGTCTGAAAGTGAATCGAAATCCGCGCCGTGACATATGTAGTCCCTTGGTTCTACTTTTGACCACTTCGTAAAAACGGTCGGTTTCTTGATCTCCGTCTGTATTGGTCCACACTGTAAACAGTTCCATTGGCTCACTCCTTTCGATCACTGCTTTCAGTATATGGCGGCCTCCGAAGGGTTATACGAAGTGAACGACTGGAAACAGAAAGACATATGCAAAAGAGGCTGATCAGGTTTCAAAGAGACGTGAATCGTGTTATAAACAATTACCGTGATTAGGTAAAAAACGAAAGCCGTTTGAATATTTAGGGCGGGGTATGTTAAGGTTATAGTGATATGAATTTTTCACAAGAGGGAGGAGATAAGATGTCAACGATGCTGAACATGCTGCGTACATTCATGATCGTCATATTGAGCCTCGTTCAGATTTTGTCCCTCCCTGTGACGTTTCACGCGGAAGATACCACTCAATCCCTTCAATTTACTTTAGGTTCTTCACTTATGCCTCAGGCTGAGGTTACTTCGTTAGAAACCGATTCTCACGGTCTGGAACATCATTCCAAACCAGCGGTACGCAAATCCTCCCCGTTACTTCATCTGGTGATTGCTGCGGCTAAATCACTTCCCTTTGTCATTTTGATAGCGCTTGTGCTGCTCATGAGCATTCCTAAGCTACGTCTGCCTTTTATTCCTGTCATCTGTAAGCTAAAGAAGCAATTATTCTTATTCCCCATCAAATTCACCTCTAGTTATGTGGCTTAACCTCCTTTTAGCATGCATATCACCACAATTGCATGTCTCTTTGCTAACTTTTCCTATTCATCTAATGCGTAAAATTAATTTTATATTTTTTATTTAAAATTTGATGAATTCTAATTTTATCATGTCATTCCCAAAGTATGTGATTTATTTCCCATATCATTCACTTAAATAAACGTATTATACAGGAGGCTTTATAAATGGATATTCGAGAGTCTATTTTGCCAGGAATCGGAATTAAGTATCGAATAGATGCGGAGAGTGGTGACCGAATTGTCATTATTATTCATGATGATGGCAGACGTGAACTATATCACTTTGATTACGAGGATCTGGAACAAAGCATTTCTATGACAACCCTGAATGATCAGGAAGCACGATTGGTAGCCTCTATCATCGGTGGTATGACTTATAAGCCCAAGCAGCTTGAAAGTGTAGAAATGACTTTTGACGATTTTATTATCGAATGGTATAGAGTGGAATCCCACTATGCAAGTGTTGGCAAATCCATCGGGGAGCTGGATGTAAGGCAAAATTCGGGCGCCACGGTTATTGCCATTGTGGAGAAAAAGGGAAAAAAATATGTAAATCCTGGCCCTGAAGTGATTATTAGCGATGATGCCACTGTAGTTGTTGTTGGAGAACGTGACCAGCAGAAACGCTTTAAACAAATCCTTATGAACGGAAGCGGGTGATTGGATGGATCATCTGGTATTTGAGGTTGGATTGGCTATTGCTCTAATCGCTGCAGCTGGGCTGATATCCTCCAAACTGCGCTTCTCGGTCATCCCTTTTTATATTCTGATCGGAATGGCAGTTGGACCGCATGCGATGGAGCTATGGCATTTTGATTTTCGGTTTATCGAAAGCGCCCCGTTTATTGATTTTATGGGGAGAATCGGAGTGCTGTTTCTTCTCTTCTACTTAGGGCTGGAGTTCTCAGTAGGTCGGTTGATTAAATCAGGTCGTTCCATTGCTGTAGGCGGTACCATTTATATTGGCATCAATTTTACACTGGGGCTGGCTCTGGGCTTTCTGAGCGGCTTTCCTGTAGCAGAGACACTGGTTATTGCCGGAATTACGACAATATCATCCAGTGCTATTGCAGCCAAGGTGCTGGTCGATCTCAAGCGTACCGCTAATGCTGAAACAGAAATGATTTTAGGTATTATTATGTTTGAGGATGTTTTCCTCGCCGTCTACATCTCCATCCTCTCCGGATTGGTTCTTAGCGATTCTTCCTCGCTCGGGGGTGTACTGCTATCGGCACTCATCGCGCTTGGCTTTATGCTTGCAGTTATTATTATCGGTCGAAAGGCCGTCCCTCTGCTAAATCGGATTCTCCGTATCCGCTCCAATGAGGTATTCGGACTTGTTGTTTTTGGCTCACTGTTTCTGGTGGCTGGCTTTTCGGAAACGATTCATGTAGCGGAAGCTATTGGAGCCCTGCTGGTTGGTCTAGTACTGGCCGAAACGGAACACGCCAAACGGATTGAACATTTAATTGTTCCTTTCCGTGATTTCTTCGGTGCCCTGTTCTTCTTCAGCTTCGGACTCTCCATTGATCCGCTGTCCTTAGGAGGTAACGCCATATGGCTTGCGCTGGCAGCAGTCCTTCTCACACTATTTGGTAATATTTGGGCGGGTATGCTGGCTGGGCGTACGGCGTCCTTATCTCCCAAAGCATCCGCAAATATCGGTTTAACTATTGTGGCGCGAGGCGAATTTTCGATCATCATGGCCAACTTGAGTAAAGAAGGCGGTTTGCTTGATATTGTTCAACCTTTTGCAGCCATCTATGTACTCATACTGGCAATTCTTGGACCACTTCTGACAAAGCAGTCAAAGCCTATCTTTAATATGCTAAACAAAATATTCAAATTTAAGGACCCTCGTTTACGAAAGGAAGAAAGCAAATCGGCGTAACTGTAAAAGCTGGATACGACAATCCATAGGAGGGAAGGCTATGCCGCACGCTGTAAAACATGCCGAAACTCTATGAGGCGGCTTGTGAAGCCCGCTTCAGGAGATGCGAGCAGGTTCCCTGTCTTTTATACGGTGATTGGCGGAATTACGGCATCCGTCGGTCTGGAATTGTTTTTACATCCGCACGATATGATCGCTGGAGGCGTTACAGGAATCTCCAGACTCATGTCGCTTTACACACAGGAGCATTTTGGATTGCTGCTATTCGTATTAAACTTGCCACTAATGCTGCTGTATTCTTTGTTTACTCACAAGCCCATGCTGCTTCGCGCACTCCCCGGCTTGTTTGCCTTTTCAGGCTCAGCCATCATTCTCTCGCCTTTTCCGGCAGTGAGCGGCCATCCGGTCGTATGCGCTTTGGGAGGCGGAATCTGTATTGGGCTTGGCGCAGCACTGACAGCTCGTCACGGGGGGCTGCTTGATTCACTAGGACTTAGCGAATCTGACGATGGCCGTCCATCCACTTTGGTACTAACCCATCGGAAAATTCCGTTAATACAGATTGTAATGTTGTGTAATGGCCTGCTGCTCATTACGGCTGGCTTTGTGTTAGGATGGGAGCCAGCCCTCTATTCCGCCTTATCCTGTCTCGCTGCATATGAAACGACCCGGCTGATGTTTACTGGTCTGAGACGCATGGTCTGTGTTGTCAGCAAAAAACAGCAAACTGTCGAAGATGCCATATATCGCAGGTTGCGTTTACACGGCACACCTATTGAAGGCTCTGCCCAGATAAAGGGGAAGATGAAAAGTGAATCAGATAAAAAAGAACAAATGGTCATCGTTTACAGCGTTCATCTTCTAGATTTGCAGCGCTTTAAGGCAGTCATCCAAATGGCAGACCCACAGGCTGAGATCATGTATATGAAACGATGGAAAGCATAGCAAAGTAACACATCAAAAAAACGCTTATCTGCACTAATCTATGTATAACGATTAGTACAGATAAGCGTTTTGTAATGAACACTATATTAACGGATATTAATTTTGCATGATAAAATCATGTTCAATACTGCTGGCACTGTCAAAAGTACGAATAATATCATAACGGGTATTACGCTGTGCCGGAATGTGACCCGTCTCACGGATCAACTGTAAAATGGATTCAATGTTAACCTTATACGTTGCGCCTGCAGCGGAAACTACGTTTTCCTCAATCATGGTGCTACCAAAATCATCGCAACCGTAGTACAACGATTTTTTACCGATTTCAGGTCCCATAGTTACCCATGAGGATTGAATATGCTTGATGTTATCCAATACAAGACGACTAATCGCAACGGTCTTCAGATATTCCTCCGGCGTCTGACGTTCCTTCTTCAGGTTGGTATTGTCTGGCTGGAAGGTCCAAGGAATAAAGGCCAAAAATCCTTCAGAATTATATTTGTTTTCAATGCATTCGTCCTGAGCATCACGAACACGCAACAAATGCAGCGCACGCTCCTCCATCAACTCGCCAAAGCCAATAACCATCGTAGCAGTCGTGTTCATCCCAACCTTGTGAGCCGTTTGCATGACATCCATCCAATCACGCCAAGAGCCTTTGAGACGGCTAATTTTGCGGCGTGTGCGGTCATCCAAAATTTCTCCACCCCCGCCCGGAAGCGAATCCAATCCAGCTTCATGAATGGCGCGGATTGTTTCTTCCATAGAAAGACCAGATTTCTCCTTCATTTTGTGAATTTCAGCTGGCGAGAAGGAGTGCATCGTAATATCGGGAAAACGCTCCTTGATACCTTTCAGCAAATCGGTATAATAACTGAACGGCAGATTCGGGTTCACACCGCCTTGCATTAGAATTTCGGTGCCACCTACTTCCTGCGTTTCCTTGATCTTCTGAAAGATCACCTCATCCGGCAAAACATAACCTTCATCAGAACCTGGTCTACGATAAAAAGCGCAGAAGCGACAGTATACGTCACACACATTTGTATAGTTAATATTTCGTCCGATAACGAAGGTTTTAACGGGATCGGGATGCATGCGATTCATAACTTTATTCGCCGCATGACCGATTTTTTCTACCTCGTCTGATTCGAACAAAGCAACGGTATCCTCTAAATTCAGGCGTTCGCCGCGTAGGGCTTTATCTAAAATATGGTCGATTACACTCATGGTGTATCCTCCTTCGCTGTCACAGGGCGACGAAATGAACGACAGGACTTATGAACGAGAATGCTTTCACAAACCTGCGTTCGAACCCTGCCGTAATGTATGTTCATGACTAGCCTTGTATGTTGTCTGTGCTATTTAGCATAGTAAAACCTAATGATAATACTAACATATCTTTAGGTAAGGAACCATACTTATTCCCGCTTCTTTCTGCTTTTCACCTAGGAAAACAGGCAACTGCCAAGCTTATCTCAACGTTGCATATAGCCAAAAAATAAGAAAACAGAACTGAAAAGTGTCTTTTTTCACACTGTCGTTCATGTTATTTTATAGAAAACAGCAAGCCTCCTGAAATACTGGAAACTTGCTGTTTAGTACTGTACATATTTACTCCGACGAAGATGCTGCGATGTACTATCGCTCTAGCACAGCGCCTCATCCAGATCACTGATCAGGTCATCAATGTCCTCCAGACCTACGGAAAAACGGAGTAGACCGTCCGTAATCCCGCGCTCCAACCGGACACTTTGCGGCATAGCCGCATGTGACATCATTGCTGGGTACGACAAGATACTTTCCACAGCTCCCAGACTCACCGCCACAATGGGAATACGTACACGACTGAGGACCTCTTTTGCACGCTCACCAGAACCCACATCAAACGATATCACTGCACCATAACCGCTCGATTGACTCTCATGAACTGCACGCCCTGGATGGTTCTCCAAACCCGGATAGTATACCGCTTCAATGTCATTGCGCTCGTTTAGCCAGTTTGCAAGCTTAGCTGCACTTTTTTCGCTGTGAGCCATACGCGCCTCTAGTGTCTTCATCCCACGCATAAGCAACCAAGACTCTTGCGGAGCCAGCACGGTACCCAATCCATTCTGCAGCTGCTTGATTTGTCTCCCCAATGATTCAGTACGAGCTACCGCAAGTCCTGCCAGTACATCACTGTGTCCACCTAAAAACTTGGTCGCACTGTGCAATACAATATCGACTCCCTGCTCAATCGGACGTTGATAATAAGGTGTCATAAAAGTATTATCCAATAACGTCAACAGCCCATTATCCCTTGCCCAAGAGGTTATTCCTGCCACATCGGTAATTTTAAGTGTCGGATTAGAGGGGGTTTCCATATACACAGCCCTTGTATTTTCCTGCAACGCCTCTTTCACAAGGTTGAGATCCGTCATATCGACGAAGGTCGTTTCGATATTCATCCGTTTCAAGATGGAGGTCAGCAGTCGATATGTCCCTCCATATACGTCCTCCGAAACAATGACATGATCACCAGCCGATAAGAGCATAAATGTAGTGGAGATAGCAGCCATACCAGAGGCAAAGGCAAAACCGCAAGCTCCGCCTTCTAATAATGCGATATAATCTTCTAAAGCTTGTCGTGTCGGATTACCTGAGCGGCTATAATCATGCTGCGGAGGATTAAAAATATCATGATGGTGAAAGGTCGAAGCTTGATAGATCGGGACACTCGATGCCCCTGTAACACTGTCAATTTCAGAGCCAAAATGCAGCAGCTTGGTTGCGAATTTCCGCCCTTTGCCCTGATCCTCTCCGATCTTCCTCGCATCCTCTATCATTGCTGCTCCCCTCCTTCTACTTCTTGACGTGCCGCTTCCAGTGCCGAACGCAAATCTTCAATCAGGTCATCTGTATGCTCGATACCTACGGAGAAACGAAGCAACCTGTCATCTACCCCGACTGCATCCCGAATTTCTGCCGGTATGTCCGCATGTGTCTGCACAGCAGGATAAGTCATTAGCGATTCCACACCGCCCAGACTTTCGGCAAACGCAATAAGCTTAATATGACGAAGCAAAGGCTCCACATAACGAGCATCCTTTACTTTAAAGGAGAAAATCCCTGTGTTTCCGCTGGATTGTTTATTTTGTATCTCACGACCCGGATGACCTTCAAGCGCCGGGTAAAATACTTCCGCCACTGCCGGATGCGTCAGTAAATAATTAGACAACACCGTTGCATTATGCTCATGTCGATCCATGCGCAGCGCTAACGTCTTCATCCCCTTCATCAACTGATAACAGTCGCTCGGGGAAAGCACGGCTCCTATGGAATTGTGCAGGAAGGAAATTTCAGCTGACAGCTCTTTTCCTTTGGTTACAATCAACCCTGCCAGCACATCGTTGTGCCCGCCCAAATATTTGGTTGCGCTATGTACCACAATATCCGCACCCAGTTCCAATGGCCGCTGGAAATATGGTGTTAGCAGCGTATTATCTACAATAGTAAGCAACTCATGTTGTGATGCCCATGAAGCCACCGCTTGAATATCAGTTATCATCATTAACGGGTTTGTAGGCGTTTCTATGAATACAGCTTTGGTATTCGGTCGACATGACTGTTGGAGTGCTACAAGATCGTTTGTATCCACATAGCTTGCGGTCACACCAAATTTGGATAAAATACGCTCTAGCAAACGATAGGTCCCGCCATAAAGATCCAGCGATACAATGAGGTGGTCTCCCTGTCCAAACAATGCAAATACAGTTTGCAGCGCTGCCATACCTGAGCTGCAAGCAAAGCCTGCATCACCAGATTCAAGTGCAGCAGCAGCCTCTTCCAGTACCTTTCGCGTGGGATTAATCGTCCGAATGTAATCAAACCCAGTGCTTTGGCCCAGACGGGGATGGCGGAACGCCGTAGATTGGTAAATCGGGTAATTAACAGCCCCAGTTACTGGCTCCTCAATTGAACCAATTTGTGCCAATCTGCTTTCGATTTTCCATTGTTTCTCACTCATATGAATCCTCCTGTTCACTTCCATAGTAGGTGCTATAACATATGCTGCAAAAATGGATGTCCTAGACTATACTGCTGCGCTACTGCAAGGCGTTACTGTATAAGGGTAAACGACAAGCCCCTTTTTAAATCTGAGGTCCGATATCATAAGGTGTTTCTTGGTATACATAATAGTTAAGCCAATTTGAAAATAATAAATTGGCATGAGCTCGCCAGATAGAGGGTGGTATGCGTTCAGGATCATCGTTAGGAAAATAATTTTTGGGGACGTCAATATCCAGTCCTTTGGCCACATCGCGGTCGTATTCCCATTTCAGTGAAAGCGGGTCATATTCAGAATGCCCTGTTACAAAAATTTGTTTACCGTCAAGTGTGGCTACTAGGTATACTCCAGCTTCCTCGGATTCGGATAAGACTTCTAATTCGGCAATATGATCAATATCTTCCCGCCGAACTTCTGTATGTCTGGAGTGAGGAGCATAAAACAGTTCATCAAAGCCGCGTAGCAATTTTACTTTAGGTTTAATTACGGTGTGTGGAAATACGCCAAAGCATTTGGTGTCGAGCCCGTATTTAGGGACATCGAAATGATGGTATAAGCCTGCCTGTGAGGCCCAACAGATATGCATGGTCGAAGTTACATTCGTTTTCGTCCATTCAAAGATCTGCCGGATCTCTTCCCAGTAGTTCACATCCTCAAACTCAAGCTGTTCAACCGGAGCTCCTGTAATGACCATGCCGTCAAAACGACTGTTCTTGATCTCATCAAACGTTTTATAGAACATGTTCAAATATTCTTGCGATGTATTTTTGGATATATGAGACTTCATATGCACCAACGTGACATCTACTTGTAGCGGCGTATTACCGACTAAGCGCAACAGTTGGGTTTCCGTCGTTTCCTTGGTAGGCATTAAATTCAAAATGGCGATACGCAACGGACGAATATCCTGATGATAAGCCAAGCTTTCATCCATTACGAAAATATTTTCGCCCTCCAGCACTTCCTTGGCAGGCAGCGTGTCTGGGATTTTAATCGGCATGTAAACTCACTCCTTGATCGGTAAGTTGTGCGAAAATCGTCTGGTAGAGATGCCGGG
Source organism: Paenibacillus sp. T2-29 (assembly GCF_052921365.1). Lineage (NCBI taxonomy): Bacteria > Bacillati > Bacillota > Bacilli > Caryophanales > Paenibacillaceae > Paenibacillus > Paenibacillus sp. T2-29. The sequence continues at coordinate 111,275 of NZ_JBREVE010000002.1, forward strand.
CATATAATAAAAAGACCTTTCTCAGTTAGAGAAAGGTCATATTTGTATCCATATGCGCCTCTCTCATCTGTCAGGGCTACGCTTTTTTGTACAAAGCGCGAGTCCTGCAAGAATTAGCACCGTGCGATAAAAATCGCCGGTTGCCGGGTATCATCGGGCTAGTCCCTCCACCTGCTCTTGATAAGATTTCGCTATATTCATTTTGGGTTCACAAAGTTCTTGTTGTTCACTTTAATGCATCGGCTGGGCTTCGTCAAGATGGACTTATAAATTTGTGCCCTGCATTCACATTTTGTCTACCTTTTCCATAGGTTAAATCATATCCTCGCTGTCGTAGAAGCTCATATGACTGCTGTTGATTTTGCCCATGATTTTGCGCTTGAAAGGCCGTAGGCCGAGCGTTATACTATACAAGTGCTAATAGGCAAAAATATGGTGCAGCAGTGTAGATTAGAGTGTTTTCTGCGATACTGTGGCAATCTAAAAAAGAACATTTGTGAGGTGAATCCGGAATGGAAGGCGACCCGAGTCCGAATAGGCGGCGATCCCTGAACAACAGCATAGGAATGACTTCAGCTTGCCGAAAGACGGGACGCCAGGCTCTGCACGCTCCAAAAGCCTTCTGCTTTTGATGGTATGCACGCTTACCCGAACCGGCTAACTGGCTAACTGAGTCCATTCCTTATGCTTAAGGTAAACGTATTTCCGTTACGACGGAGCATAAGGAGTGACATATATGAAAATCCGTTTGGTTAACAACGGGGTTTTTACCCCTGTCGAAGAAATTGAAATGGCGCTCACTGCACCGGCAGAAGGCTTTTATTGGATTGATGCCGATGTCGAGGATTTGACAGTGCTCCAGCCCTTATTTTCTATGCATGATCTTGCAGTAGAGGACTGTTTAAGTGAAGAAGAACAGCGTCCAAAGATTGAAATTTATGAAAGCCATTATTTTATCGTTGTAAATAGTATTCGTTTTGATGATGAAGAAATATTTTTGCGTGCTTTGAACATTTTTCTCGGCCGCCATTTTATCATTACGGTGACCAAGCAGAAAATCAATGAGCTTCGTACTCTCAAGCCTATGCTGTGGGAGCAGGAAGTCAGCCAGCCTGACCGTTTTATGTATCTGTTGGTCGACTTGATCGTTGACAACTATTTTCTGGTTGGTGACCGGATTGAGGTTCGTATTGAAAAGCTGGAAGAAGACATTCTAATGCATACGAAAAAGTCGCACTTGAACGAAATCATCGGCTTGCGCAGTGAGATTCTATGGCTAAAAAAAGTGCTCGGTCCGCAAAAGGAAGTCATCAATACCCTGAACAAACGGGATTTGCGACTTATCGACGATCAACTACAAAAATATTTTAGCGACATTTATGAAAATGCTGTGAAAATTTCGGAGACTTTCGAAACTTATCGCGACTTAATGGGGAACCTTAGAGAAGCTTATCAGTCAAGTATCGCCAACCGTGCTAATGAAATCATGCGTGTGTTTACCGCCATTACAACCGTATTTATGCCGTTGACGGTCATTACCGGAATATATGGGATGAACTTTGATAATATGCCTGAGCTTCATACACGTTATGGTTATTTTGTCGTCATTGGGATTATGGTGGCACTAGGTGTCAGTATGTTCTGTATTTTCCGCAAGAAGGACTGGGTTTGAAAAGAAGAGAGTAAACCAAAACTACCAAGCTGGGTGTTTATTCCGATTTTTCAAGCTTGGTCATCAAAAGCAGCAGCTGATTCCTATGAGGAACTCGCTGCTGCTTTTTTTATATTGCACCTTATTTGTACTTTAGGGCACTTCCAATCGTCTCTATATTATCCAACATGTTGGTCAGGTACCTCCTGATGGCGGAACCGTATACGAATCAATCGCAATCGCTCATAAATTTGATCCATTCCTGTTTCCGTCGCTTTTTCTTCTCCATACACTTTTAGCATAATGGGCTTGAGCAGCGTATCTCCCAACTCTGCATAAGCAGACCAGATGGCTGCTTGCTCCTCCTCAGATACATGTGCCAATTCCGTGCAGATCAGCTTCTCCATATCCATTCCATCCCTATCCAAATGTTCCACAGCTTCAATCATTTCTCGACGGTGCAAGCCTGTCTTCATTCCGATATGCTCCAGTGAAAGACCGTCCGAAATACCTTCGATAATCGCTCTAGTCAGGCTAAACTTGTTTAGTTCCTGTCTGTACTGGTTTTCTTTTTGCTTGTACAGCCATGACAAAAAAACTTCTTCTTCAAGTTCCTCTGTTACCCAGTTCAGCGGAAATGGCGTAGTCCGATCATTTTGCTTCGTAATAGCCAATAGCTCCGTCCCATATTGCGACACCTTACCCAGGCCCATACCAGGCAGTTCTAACAATTCTTCTTCGGTATGAGGAAGAAAGACACTGATGAGTCGAAGTAGTCGATTCGTAGCGATAAAATAAGGTGCTTTTCGCTCAGCTGCTGCCTTTTGCCGTCTCCACATTGTCAATTGTTCATACACCTCATCACGCGGAAACAAATCACTATAGCAATACAGCTTTTGTAGCGTTTGTCCACGTCCCGATGATCCTTCTTGTTCATGAAAAACGCCATGAATTAGAGGCCTGTAGCCCTCAGCCATCTTGAGCGCCAGCTCATGACGGTATACATGCAGTAATTCCTGCCACAAACTCCCCTCATACCAAAGATCGTCTATACTTTCATCTGGGACATGGTGTGTGCTCCAGCCTGCACTCCATCCCCCTTCATGTTGTCCAATCCATACCTGCGCAAAGTCCTCACAGCCCTGTTCATTCCGTTTGGACAAGCGATTTAAAAATACAATCTCCATGATTCTTCCTCCCTCATATAATTAGATTACTGACCCGCACAATACAAAAATGCAAAAAAAAAGCACCTATCCCGCGTATTCGCAAGAAAGGTGCTTCCCTTTTTGATCCGTACTATGCTGTTGCCTATATGATAACCGGACCTTGGAGTACCGTCAACCATAAATTCTAAGAATTCAGCTTTTCCTTGGCCAAAGCCAGAGCTCCGCACAATCCAGCATTGTCACCCAATCCTGGAGATACGATATATTGCTCAATTTCTGTAGTCAGACTTGAATGCTGTACATACCCGTTTAAAAGTTGTTGAAGCTTGGTACGAATGAGCGGGAACAGCTGATCCTGCTTCATTACTCCGCCGCCCATAATAATTTTTTGCGGTGAGAGGATTAAAATATAGCTCATTAGAGCCTGTGCCAGATAATGCGCCTCCATTTCCCAGGCAGGGTGATCCACAGAAAGCTCGTGTCCTTTAACCTTCCATCTTTTTTCGAGCGCCGGACCGGCTGCCAGTCCTTCCAGACAATCTCCATGATATGGACATGTGCCCTCATAGTTATCCTCTGGATGACGACGTACCAGAATGTGTCCCATTTCCGGGTGGGACAATCCATGTACCAGCTTTCCGCCAACCAAAGCACCCGCTCCGATGCCTGTACCTATTGTAATATACAGACAGTTGTCCAATCCTTTAGCCGCACCCCAAATGGATTCACCCAGTGCTGCTCCATTTACATCCGTGTCAAACCCCATAGGTACATCGAAATGCTCCTTCAGTTTGCCAATCAGATTATAATTTCCCCAATGCGGCTTTGGCGTTGTTGTAATATAACCATATGTATCACTGCCTTCGATAGGATCAATTGGTCCGAATGAGCCTACACCCAGCGCTTCAATCCCTTTGCCTTCAAAAAATGCGATGACATTCTCCATGGTTTCTGCTGGAGTTGTTGTTGGAAAGCTTGCTCTTTCCAAGACCTCCCCACGTTCATTTCCGATTCCACATACGAATTTGGTGCCGCCTGCCTCAATTGCTCCCAATACTGTCATAGCTGTTGTAATCCCCTCTCCATGATCTCTCTTCACTATATTCACCTGAAACGAGCCTAAGGTCAATCCCCTTATCACAATTGTATAAAATCCTTCACATGGCTATATATCTTCGCTGGCATAATGGCATATAAATAAGGACACTCACGCACCAAGCGTCAGCATCCCTATATAACTTAGTCTATCTGAAATGTACATCCCCAGCCTAACAGCTCTTCATTATGATCCGGTTGCGACACCCATCAACGTACACAAGCTTTTCATTTCAAGTTGCTCAAATTTGTCGACAATTTGCACGTGATCCAGTGTCAACAGACAGCTGTCTAAAGCACATGCAACAGGCACATCACAGTGAATTTTAGCAAGTTTGCGTGAAAGATGCAGCATATCCAAATCACTCTCGATCTTTTTACGGACCGACGGTGTCAATTGATCTAGATTTTCCAGAATGCCTTCAATGGAGTCGTATTCCTGCACCAGCTTGAGGGCCGTTTTTTCACCAATTCCGCGTACTCCCGGGTAATTGTCACTTGCATCACCCATCAGACCTTTGAGGTCCACCACTTGGCGCGGCTTAAGCCCTTTTTCAGACAACAGCGTCTCCGGGGTATATACCATGTAATTGCCATGTCCTTTTTTCATAATAATGACTTGTGTCCGCTCATCTACCAATTGAAGTAAATCATGATCTCCCGATAGAATCATGACATCCATGTCCTCATTTTGCGAATAATGGCGTGCGAGCGTACCGATGCAATCATCCGCTTCAAAGCCTTCCGCCCCAATGTTGGGAATGCCGAGGCTGTCCGTCACTTCACGGATCAAAGTAAATTGAGGAATCAAATCATCTGGCGCGTCGGCTCGGTTTCCCTTATACGCAGCAAAATGTTCCCCACGGAATGTCGTTCCGCCCATATCCCAGCAGCAAATGACGTGTGTAGGATTAAAGGTTTGGACTGCATCCCAAAAATATCGAATAAAACCATATATGGCGTTCGTTGGTACTCCAGCTTTTGTACGACGGATATAACCGTTTGCAGCGGTTGCATAATAAGCACGAAAAAGCAGGGCCATGCCGTCAACCAGCATTACGGATTGTTCATTGCGTTGTGTCACAGATTGTATTGCTCCCATTCATCATATTATTTAACCCACACAGTATAACATATCATGGTGGTAAATTGGGCGTTACTGAGCTCCCCATGTCCCCTCAAATGTTTCCTCTTTGAATCCTACCGTTACTTTACTCCCGTCAGTTACAATTGGACGTTTGATTAATCTTCCATTCGAGGACAAAAGTGAAATTTGCTCTTCACGGCTCATGCTTCCAAGCTTATCTTTCAGCTTTAACTCTTTGTATACTTCACCACTTGTATTGAAAAACTTTTTCAACTCCAGCCCGCTTTTATTAATCAAGTCTTCCAGTTCCTCCGGGCCGGGCGGTTGTTCAAATATAGGAATCAGTTCCGTCTCATGCCCCTTGTTTTGCAGCCATTTCACTGCATTACGACAGGTGCTGCATTTAGAATATTGATATACTTTCAGTTGGCTCATCGCTAGATTAACCTCCATTTAGTTTCAATCTATTATTGAATATTTTATTCTGGATGATATTGAGCTCTTAACAGCTCTTGCATTCCGATCATATCGTCCGGCAGAGGAGCGTAAAACGTCATCCGCTCCCCGGTCACAGGATGTACCAAGGACAATTCCGAAGCATGCAGGGCTTGTCGAGGCATCCTCGCATCAAGCTGATCATATCGCTCACGCTGCACAGCGTCATTAGGTGTAATCCGGTACATTTTATCTCCGATCAACGGGCAACCGATATATGTCATGTGCACCCGAATTTGGTGCGTACGTCCGGATTCCAACTTTAGACCGATGCGGCTTCCTCCGCTCCACACTTCCTCTAGCTTATATAGCGTAAGAGCAGGATAACCATCCGGGGTCACCATGCGCAAATGCGGATTATCCGGGTTGCGGTCAATCGGTCCGTCCACCCTGCCTTCCTGCTGCTCAGGGCGCCCATGCACCAAGGCTGTATAGCGTTTGTCCACCGTTCCCGCAATCATCTGTTCGGAAATATGCTGATGGACATACGGATTTTTAGCTACAACTAGCACGCCCGTCGTCTCCTGATCAAGACGATGAACAGGACGAAACCGAAACAGCTCCCCCTTGGTCTGCCAATAATGCACAACCCCGTTAGCCAGCGTCCCTGTGTAGTGACCATGAGTCGGGTGGACAATCATGCCCGCCGCCTTGTTCACTACTAACAGATGTTCATCCTCAAACAAAATCTCAAAAGGAATGGGTTCGGGTAAAATATCGTCGGAACGCTCGCGTTCCATGCGAATCTCTACTCGATCCCCGGACTTTACCTTTACGCTGATATACACACGTATCCCGTTCAGCATGATCCCCTGTTCGGTCAGCTTGAGTTTGGATATGAGCTTACGAGAAATGTTCATACGTTTTTGGAGAATGGTCTTCAACAACATGCCCTCCTCCTCAGGAGGGATCATATATACGATAGGTTCATAGTACAAGCTCATCACAAATTCCCGATTGCCTCCTTATTTGCGGAACACCTTTTTGCTGCGCACATATTCGACATCGGGCACACCCTGACGCACATTCGCTGTGCGAGCCACAACAAAGAAGTAATCGGACAGGCGGTTCAAATACCGACGTACCGCGGGATTGATATCTGTGTGCTTACCTAGTGTAACCGCACGGCGTTCCGCGCGTCGGCAAACCGTGCGGCAAACATGAAGCGTCGAAGATAATGTGCTTCCTCCCGGGATAATAAAGCGCTCCACCTTTGGATTTTCCTCCTGGCATGCATCAATCCAGCCTTCCAGCCGCTCTGCCAGCTCGTCTTTTACCTTATATTTACTTTCATTAATTTTAACAAACGCCAAATCCGAACCACAATCGAACAGCTCCTGCTGTATTTCTTCCAATTGAGTTCGAATGTCCGCAAACTTCTCCCCTTCGGCAAAGCTGATTGCTTGTCCTACAAAGCTGTTCAGCTCGTCAATGGTACCGTACGCCTCCACACGGTCGTCATCTTTGGACACTCGGCCGCCGATCACAGAAGTTTGTCCTTCATCGCCTGTTCTGGTATAAATACCCATATCATTCCATCCCCTTTATCATTCTGTGAGTGCTTTCAGTACCTTGATGGCTTCTTCCTTATTGCTAGTGCGTGGCGGTACAGTAGCAAATAATGTGTTTGAGTTATATTTTAGGTCCTTAAACATCTTCATCTGCTCCACCGGAATTCCGAATAAATGGGTTTCCTTGATTACATCCGTTCCTTCTTCCTCTTGCTCCTTTTTCTTAAATACGCCGCCCTCGAATACACCCCGCGCATACGTCTTTTTGTCAAAGGCATCATCTAACGGTAGATTCGAACCATTCTGTCCATACAACTTCATATCCTCTTCCGGCAAAAGAAACAAATCATGCTCTCCGGCCGCATATTCTACGACCAGTTTCTGCTGGTTGTACAGTGGGCTGACTGATATCTCGATCGTCGGAGCCTGTTCGCCCAGCTTATCCTTAAGCTTTTGTGCCAGTTCGTCACGAATAACTGAAGCATCCCCTTTATCCATAATAAATATGGAAAAGCTGTCCTTGTCCCGTCCCCCACATCCAGCCAATAGTATAAGTGCTATGATCCCGATAATCCATGGCGATATCCTTTTTAGCCCTGCTCTCATATGTACGCCCCCTCTTCCATGCCACTAATATATCATAAGTTGTGAATGCAAAAAAAGAAGGCCTTGCGGCCTTCTTCGTAGCTACGGTGACTTCACACAGTTACACTCTGCATTCCATACCGTACAGCTTCATGTATTCATTGATTTTCAAATCAAGCTTGCAGCTGATCTCGATGACAAGATCAGAGGTGAAGGACTGCTCTTCCTGAAACGTCCGCATCATCTCATTGCGCAGGAACAAAATTTCATCTTCCAGGGAAATGTCGTATCCTATTGAACTCGGCGACTTATATCCAACATATGACATGAGCACTCCTCCTGTAATTGAAAAATTGAACTTCCTGCTTCCGATTTCAAATTATAGCATAGAAATTTAGAAATAAAAGACTATTTTCTATGAATTACCCATAAAAAAAATAATTTTAACCTTCTTTTTTAACTTTTTCAACAAAATGACCAATCCGATCCAGAGCTTCCGTCAGCTGAGTGACAGAAGTCGCATATGAGCACCGAAGATAGCCTTCGCCTCCCAAACCAAACACATTGCCCGGTACAGCTGCAACTTTGGCCTCTGCCAATAGGCGCTGCGCAAATTCATCCGAGCTGAGTCCTGTGCTTTGAATACTCGGGAAAACGTAAAAAGCCCCTCTTGGCTCGTGGCATTCCAGACCAATGTCGCGGAATCCCTCAACCATCAGACGACGACGCTGATTATAGGCTTCTACCATTCGATCTTTCTCACCCATACCATTTCGCAAGCCTTCCAGTGCTGCAACTTGGCCCATAGAAGGCGCACACATAACAGTGTACTGATGGATTTTGAGCATAGCAGCAATCAAATCAGGATGCCCGCAAGTATATCCAATACGCCAGCCAGTCATGGCGAAGGCTTTGGAAAAACCACTAACGAGAATCGTACGATCCATCATACCCGGTACCGAAGCAAAGCTGACATGCTTGTCGCCATAATTCAATTCGGCATAGATTTCATCAGAGATGACGATCAAATCATGCTTTTCCACGATTTCCGCAATCGGAAGCCAATCTTCATAAGTCATCGTAGCCCCGGTCGGGTTGCTCGGATAGCATAAAATCAACACCTTGGATTTTGGTGTAATTTTTGCCTCCAGCGCCTCAGCCGTCAGCTTAAACTCATCCTTGGCAAACGTTTCAATACCGACCGGAATCCCGCCTCCAATCGAAGTGATTGGAGAATAGGAAATGTAGCACGGCTCAGGCACCAGAATTTCATCACCAGGTACAATTAAGGCGCGCAACGCAAGATCAATTGCCTCGCTACCTCCAACTGTTACGATAATCTCATTTTTAGGATCATAGCGGACGTCAAATTGCTCATTCAGATACTCACTAATCGCTTCACGCAGTTCTGGCGTTCCCGCATTAGACGTATAGCTGGTGAAGCCTCGCTCCAATGAATAGACACAGGCTTCCCGCATATGCCAAGGGGTTGTAAAATCCGGTTCGCCTACCCCCAGGGTAATAATGTCCTTGTTACCACCCACCAGGTCAAAAAACTTACGGATACCCGATGATGGAATCTCGCGTACCAATGGGGATAAATAAGAACTCATGGCCTTGTTACTGTCGGTGAATGCTTCTGTTTTGAAATTCATCATGATCTTCCTTTACGGCGAAATCATCAGACGATTATCTTCCTGATGGTCCTCAAAGATAATTCCGTCCTGCTTGTATTTTTTAAGCGTAAAATTAGTCTTGGTAGACAAAACCGAATCAATAGGGGATAGCTTCTCCGACACAAAATTAGCGACCTCACGGAGATTTCGGCCTTCCACCTCTACCAGCAAGTCATATGCTCCGGACATGAGATAAACAGATTTAACTTGCGGATACAAATAAATCCGTTCTGCAATCCCTTCAAATCCTCTTCCACGCTCAGGTGTAATCTGCACTTCGATCAAAGCGGTAACCTTTTCGTCGTCGACTTTGTCCCAATTGACTACAGCGGCGTATTTGACGATCACATGTTGGTCTTCAAGCTCTTTAATTGAGGTGCGTACGTCTTGCTCGTCTACCCCCAGCATAGTAGCCAATAGAGTCGGTGTTCTTCTTGCATCTTCTTTTAACAATTCCAGCACTTTTAGTTTTAATTCATTCAGCTCTGTCATTCTACATAAGGCCTCCATCGAAAGAGATTACTATACATCATACAATACGCACTTTAAACCTGCAAAGAAAAACCGTCCGCCCCGGTAAACCCGGCAGACGGACGGCTGTTATGGGAAATTGCTTCAAAAACGGAAAATCCCGTTTACATATAATAAGGGTTGCTTTGATGAGTAGATTGGCCTTGCTGATGCATAGGTTGACCATATACTCCCGCGGATGACGACTTCTGCTGAATGAACTGTTGGCATTCCTGTTGGGTCTTGCGAGCTTCTTGAATCTGTTTATCCAAATCGATGCGCAGCGCTTTAGTCGGAGCGGTGTACATATTATTCTGGCTCATTAGATGATACAAATCACCTTGCAGACGCAATGTATCATTCGTAAGGTCGGTGAACATCTGACGCACAGACGGGCAATTGGATTCTGTCGTCGCTGTTGTGTACTCGCGCACTGTACGTTTCATATCAGCAAGAATGGTATAGAGCAAATCCTCTTCGGGCATAAATGACATATTGTTTTGTGAATACATTCTGTCAAACCTCCTTTATTAGTTAGTCCAAATTACTGCTGCGGCTGCATTGGAGCAAGCTGCTGATGCTGTTGAAGAGCATTAGAAAGCAGATTCAAGTGGTGCTCATGAGTTCTTGCCAGTTGCAAACAGGCTTGTTGGATGGCTGGATGCTGAATAGACGCCGCTGTGGCCGCACATTGTTTGAGTAGTAGTTCTTCATTGGAAATGGAGTCCACGATGTACTCCAGCTCTTTGCCTGACAAGGGTTGCATGTTCGTAGATTGCATAATCTCTGTGCCTCCTTAAATGTTTTGTTGCACGCTGGTTATCTTGTCCCTTTGGCGAAATACTATGTACGCATAAGAGATACTACATATTACCTATGAGGAGTGCTATTTTATATGGAGTTGATAATCGGGAAAACATATTGGCCTAATACCTTGGAGCAGACGCTTGATTTTCCGCCTTTGGCAGAGGATTTAAATTGTGATGTATTGATTATCGGGGGAGGGATGAGCGGATCCATTTGCTCCAGGTTATTGGGAGAACAACAGATAGACACCGTGGTTATTGACAAGCGCAAGCTGGTACACGGAAGCTCTTTGGCCAATACAGGACTGCTGCAATATAGCAATGACAAGACCTTAACCTCTTGCATCCACACGTTTGGTGAAACGAACGGCGTACTGTTTTACCGCATGTGCAAAGATGCTCTGGATCAGTTAGAAAAGCTGTCCACCACACTGGATACAGACCCTACCTTTATTCGGCGCAGCAGCCTGTACTATGCAAGTACGTGGGAGGATGTACTGATGCTTCAGGAAGAGTACGAACAGCTAACCCGATTTGGATTTCCAGTGGAGTTCTGGGATGAGCAACAAGTTGCTGCCCGATTTCCTTTTCGAAAACCAGCGGCGTTGTACACACATGAAGATGCTGAAGTGAACCCATTTTGTTTTGCCCAGGGGCTGCTGCAATCTGCCAACCGTCTTGGTGTTCGCTTATATGAGCATACGGAAGCCAAGCATTTTGATTTCAACGATAATGAGGTCGTTTGTCATACCAGCGGTGGAATGATCCGAGCAAAAAAAGTTGTTTTTGCAACAGGTTATGAAACACAAGAGATTAAAGCCGATCGCGGGGCCGTTCTAGAGAGCTCTTATGCTATCGTCACCAATCCAATCGAAGATGCTCCCTTATGGCATGAGCAGTGTCTGATCTGGGAAACTGCTCGTCCTTATCTATATATGCGCTCCACACCGGAGGGACGGATCATTATTGGTGGTTTGGATGAACCTATATTGGATGCCAGCCAGCGTGAAATCAGGCTCTTACATCAACAGCAAAAGCTGCTACAATCGCTAAAGGAATTTTTTCCCGGTGTCCCATTTCAAATCGACTATGCTTGGGCAGCTGTATTTGGTTCCTCTCATGACGGCTTGCCGTATATTGGTCCACATCCGCGTTTTCCAAATTGCTACTTTTTGGAGGGTTACGGAGGGAATGGAGCAGTCACGAGTATGATGGCAGCACAGCTATTGGCTGATGAACTGACGGGCATACACCGACCTGAAATGGAGCTTTATTCTCTGACTCGTTCTACCAAACCCTCGCCCGAAACAACGGAACCGATGATTTAATTGGGATATAACAAAACCTCCTTTTCCTATATAAATGGATTTGGAGGTCATTTGTATGGAATTTTCAATTATTCGGTTTGCTTGTGCAAGCGTCGTGCATGGGAATCGGACTTGCTTTGCTTCGTTTTTTGTTCCATTTTGAGTACACTTCGCATGAAAATCCATCCAATCACTGGCATCAATGCAAGTCCAATCAACAACCAGATCATCGCCTCAGGGGCCTTGCTTATACTTAGGACACCCAAGAAAATCAATGTTCCCGTCAACCGACCTATCATTAAGCATAGTTCGCGCAACACCACCAGTTCCACTCTCTGATTAGCGTCTCCTTCACTCGTACCCATTAGATCAAAGCTCGCAGAGATCATAGGAATTAAATACAAGGGCATGAATAAAGCGGTGCCAATCCCCATAATCAGCAGCGTGCTATACTCCATACGCCACAATAGCGGTAAAAGCGCGATCACCAACAACACGGCACCCAACAACATACCAGCCGAGCGATAGTGTGGCTTGAGCCATTTTCCGACAGCCCAAAAGCTGAAAAATGAAACCCCCGATGTAATAAGTGAAAACTGTGCTAGCTTCCATTCCTGTTGAGTAACTACATACACAAGCAGCGTAATCAGGAAAGCAAACACCCCTTCGCGAATGCCCTGCGTAACAAGCGATAACGACAACGGACGCCACATACTTCCTTTTTGTGACAATCGCTGCTTAGGCTCTTTCCAATTGTAATTTCCTGTCGGTTTACGCTTGCGAAGAAAGAAACTTAGCACCACTCCTACGACATAAAAGGCCAAGGAAATACTGAATATCACGCGATAACCCGCGTCATCCTCCATACGCGCAATAATCCAACCAGAGAGCCAAGGACCCACTATACCGGAAAATGAGCCCAGCAGGCCCACCCATCCGTTAAAATGATCGCGACTTGCCTGATCCGTGACTTCGAAAAAAATGACATTAAACGCCAGCCAAAATAAACCTAACGCTGCACCCAACAACATTCCGAGCGGCCATATGTAGTTTACAGCCTGCGGTCCCGTATACAACACGATTAGATAGAATAGACCGGACAATGCGGTTCCCACGCGCAGGGCATTCATTTTGTTATGTTCCTTGACCCACTTTCCAGCTACCCAGACCATAATTCCCAACGCAATTTGTTGACTGACATTAAACCATCCGATCATCGCGTAATCCTGCCTGCTTTTCCACAAATACACATTAAGAAATGTGCCGGACAATGCTGCTGCAAACACAAACAATCCATTCAAGCTTAATAGCAGAATGGATTGTCCGTTCAGGTTTGATTTCAATGCAGTTCCCCCTAACGGAAAAATCACCAATCAGCTTATTACGAGTCAGCTTGTTCAAAGATTTCTTTGATTTAAGATGCCCGTATTGAGCTTGGACCTATCCGGGGAATCGCTATTTAATTATTGGAAATACCGCTGAGCTTCTCCAGCATTCGCAGTCGGTCATTCTCTGACAAAGTCTGCTGAACATGGAAGCAGCTAGGACACACATAAACATTCAAGACGAACGGCAAATCCAGAACAGGCTTGCCGAGCACTGGAGATATCGATGGTTCGAAGCCTTCTCTGGTTACGGTTTGCGAACCCGCATGCAGCATGTACTCTCCGCATTGGGAACATTCAAGAACCTCATCTTGCCTGTCGAGTAATTGTTCAGCCCCTTGTTCATAAGCCATAAGATCCGCACCGCTTTCTTCGAATTTTTGTAAAGTATGCAGCACAGGCAGCTTATGAAGCTCATTATCCTGCAATAACGGTGCATCAGCTGGCTTTTCAGATACGACTTCATCCTCTGCCTCGTATAAAATATCCTGCTCGTCATCATCGCCAAGCTGAATACTCAATGTACGATAACCCTTTAGGTCTTCTTTTTCATGAGCATGGAGCGCCGGGGTTACAGAAACCGCATGATCATGTGTCGCATCTTCATGCCCATCCGTATGTCTGTGAACAGATGGAGAAACAGACTCAGACTCCTCTTCATCATCTGTTATGTCTGAATATCCTTTCAGATCATTATGGCAATAAGGACACTCTTCTTCAGGCCCTAATTCTTCATCCCAAATAATTTCCATGTTACACCATGGACAAATAGTCATTTCCAAGCTTATCATCCTTCCGTTCCAAAGCGTATACCAAGCTCTAGTATACAGGATGTGTCAAGTTACACTCGCACCAATCACATAAGATAACGATATTGAAATAATCATAGAGAACAAACCGACCGCACGGTTATCCTCTTTAATCTCTTGATCGATAGAAAATACCGGTGTCAGAAATTCAAAAAGGAAGTATGCCGCAAGTAGCAGTAAAAAACCAACGAATGACCAGATCATCGTATCATACACGCTGGATTTTACCTCCATCGCAAAGCGGAGCACGTTGCAAATACCGAACATTTTCCCACCCGTTGCCATGGCTACCGAAACATTGCCTCGCTTGATCTCTTCCCAGCATTTATAACGGGTTACCAGCTCAAAGCAGGACAAAAATACAATTAACTCCAGCACCGCCACGGAGAAATAACCCAGCATCATCCCCAACGGATGTGATAGCAATTCATCAATCGCCATCTTCACCTCGTCCCTCCCGTTCTACCAAGCGTTCTCGGTCAGCAATCCATATCTATTCCAATTCAGCAACCGTTACACCCGTGCCGCCTTCATTGTAGTTACCGATACGGTAGCTTTTCACATGCTTATGCTTGCGCAGGTACTCCTGAATACCGGTTCTCAAGACCCCCGTACCTTTGCCGTGAATAATGTATACCTGACCCAGATTGGCCAAAAACGCTTCATCCATGAAGCGGTCCACTTCCATCAGCGCTTCCTCCACGTTTGCCCCACGAAGGTCAAGTTCACTTCGCACATTATCATCCCGTGTTCGCTTAACGCCAGTCACTGGCTTTTGGACCCTTGAAGCCGTCGTTTGGGCAGGTTGCAGCAGCTCCAGATCATCGAGACTGACCTTCATTTTCATGATGCCCAGTTGAACGATAGCTTCCTTGCTGCCAGTCAGTTCAACCACATGGCCTTTTTTATTCAGACTGTGAACGGATACTTCATCGCCAGCCATGATGGAACGAGTACGCGTAGTGATTGAACGTTTGGCTGTACTTTTCTTGCGTTGCTTCGGTTCAGCTTCATCCAGTTCTTTACGAGCTGCAATCAGCTTGTGCTCCTTAACCGAGGCTCCCTCTTCCTGAGCCAATCTGCGCAAATCAGTAATAATTTTTTCTGCTTCACTACGAGCCTTATCCACGAGAACTCTTGCTTCGTCTTCGGCCTTTTCCAACATACGGTCCCGTTGTGACTCCAGCTTATCCAGCTCGGTCTGATGACGGGTACGCAATGCTTCCATTTCCTTACGCAGCTGCTCTGCTTTTTCCCGTTCTTGCTCAGCGGTCAAACGGTTCTGCTCCAGTGATGCAATCATGTGCTCGACGCGCTGATCTTCTTCCGTTACCTCGCCACGGGCATAATCTAATATCCGCCCTGGTAATCCCAATCGCTCGGCAATGGCAAAAGCGTTACTTCGCCCAGGTACACCAACCAGAAGACGGTAAGTCGGGCTTAATGTAGCGACATCAAACTCCATACTTGCATTAATAATTCCTTTGCGTTCATAGGCATACGCCTTCAATTCACTATAGTGAGTCGTCGCCACCATACGGCAACCCAGAGCATGTATATGCTCCAAAATAGACACAGCCAGAGCCGAACCTTCTGCCGGATCCGTTCCTGCCCCCACCTCGTCAAGCAATACAAGACTTTTGGGTGTCATATTTTTCAAGATGCTAATAATATTGGTCATGTGACTGGAAAATGTACTCAAGTTCTGTTCAATGCTCTGCTCGTCACCAATATCGGCATAGATTGCATCAAATACGCATAGCTGGCTTTCATCCTCAACAGGCACAAACAGTCCAGACATCGCCATCAAACTTAGCAGACCTATCGTTTTCAGGGTAACAGTTTTCCCCCCTGTGTTCGGTCCGGTAACGATAATGGAGGTGTACGAATTACCCAGTTCCACATCTATGGGAACGACCTGTTCCAACGGAATTAGAGGATGTCTACCCTTTTTCAGCTTCAAGTAC
The DNA here is from genome assembly GCF_052921365.1 of Paenibacillus sp. T2-29. Lineage (NCBI taxonomy): Bacteria > Bacillati > Bacillota > Bacilli > Caryophanales > Paenibacillaceae > Paenibacillus > Paenibacillus sp. T2-29. The sequence goes on from NZ_JBREVE010000002.1 coordinate 127,328, forward strand.
CCACGATCATTCATTAAGGGCAGCGTTGCCTTCATTTCACGAGCGAGACGCGCTTTCGCAAAAATAAAATCAAGATTGCCCAAAATATCCACATCATACAGCAACATATCCGCTTGTTCTGCGACAAGTGCGGTCAGCTTTTGTAAAATGACTTCAATTTCACGCTCTTCTCTCAGCCTGGTTTCCCTCAGCTTGTTGTTCATGGCCACGATGGATTCAGGCTCGATAAACAATGTTGCGCCAGACCCGGATTGATCATGCACAATTCCGCCAAAATAAGAACGGTATTCGGCCTTGACCGGGATGACAAACCGATCTCCACGAATCGTAATCAACTGATCCTGAAGCATTTTGGACACAGTTGAGGAGCGAATCATGGAATCCAGCTTCTCACGAATACGCACTTCACCGGAGCGCAGCTCCCGACGAATTTGTGAAAGCTCTGTACTGGCCGAATCCAGCACTTCTGCATTTTCGTCAATACAGCCTTTAATGGAGTTTTCCAAACTTCTTTGTTCCGAAAGCTGCTCACTCCAATACAGCAAAGTTTCAACAGGATTTTCCTCATGCAAACTTGTGACATATACCTGTATACGGCGTGCAGCTTGAACCGTTGTCCGAATACCAAGCAACTCCTGCGGACTTAACGTTCCTCCAATACGGGCACGCTTCACCGCCGGAGTGATATCCACTACTCCGTTAAATGAAGGCACTCCTTTTAGTCGATCAGCAGCATAGGCCTCGTCCGTACCTTTCAGCAATTTCTTGATATGCTCCAAATCATCGCTGGGCTGTAATCGAAGGGCTGTCTGTTGTCCCGTTGCCGTTTGGGCATAGTGACTTAGTTTATTTAGAATTTTTTGATATTCAAGGGTTTTGAAAATTTTAGAGTCCAACTTCACTGCTCCTTTCACTTATATCTATATTATACCGAAAGCAGCAAACTTACGCTATTTGCCAACTATGCTTTACACATAAGAAAGCTCTTCATGCCACACACTAACCTTTGTCTAACCCTGTTAATTCAAAAAAACAAAGGAGGTTATTCCGTGAGCATTCTTGGGCACATTGTACGTTTCATCGTTGCCGCTCTGGTTTTGATGGTCGTAAGCTGGATCGTTCCCGGATTTAGTGTAGGCGGCTTTTGGAGCGCGCTGATCCTTGCCATTGTCATTGCCTTGATTGGCTACATCGTTGAGGCAGTGTTTGGTCGACGCGTTTCTCCATTTGGACGCGGTATTGTCGGTTTTCTAGTGAGCGCTCTGGTTATCTGGGTCGCTCAATATGTCGTGGCCAATGTTAGTGTTTCTATTTTGGGCGCATTGCTCGCTGCATTGGTTATCGGGATTATCGATTTGTTCATTCCGGTATCGACACCATTTGAAGCCGGGCGTAAGGAAGGGAAATAATTTCAGCGGACACTTCCAGCATAGCTGTCCCGAAGCAGATTCGTCTGCCAAAGGACAGCTTTTTGTCACTTACACTTCTTAGCGATCCATAAACAAACAATCCCCGGCCATGAGCAGCCGGGGATTGCCTTACAATTATAATCCGTATCTACTGATCCTGTTCGATAAGTTCAATCCATTCATTATACTCGGTTTGAAGCTTGGTGTATTCTTCCTTTAATTGACGTAATTCAGTCGAGATCTTCTCTGCATTTTCTCGGTCTACATCCTGTTGTACTTGTAATAAACGAAGCTGATGAGCTGCCATTTCATATTTTTGACCCACTTCGTCTAATTCAGACTGCAAGGCCATCCGTTCCTGCTCTATGGACTGCTGTTCTGCCTTTGCGGTGTTGGCAGCTTCAACTGCAGAACGAATCTCTTCCTGAAGTTGTTCCTTTTGTTCAATCGTTACCGCTATCTCCCGTTCCCAAGAAGCAAATTCTTCCTTACGGGCAGCATCTTCAGCTTCCAGACGTTCCGCTTCAGCCTTCAACTGATCGTATTTAAGCTGCCATTCCACAGATGCCTTCTCAGCATGTTCCAGTTCACTTTGCCGATCATGATTTTCCTGCTGGAGTTGCTTAATATGTTGCTCCAGCTGTCCAGCTCGGCTCTTCATGCTTCCATATTGCTCCAGAAGCGATTGATATGCCTTTACGCCCTCTTGCTCTCGGACTTTGGCTTTCTCAAGCTCGTCCTGAACGCGAATCAGCTCAGGCGATAGCTCCTTGATCTTCGCTTCAAGTTGAATTAGACGTTGCTGCTGTGAAGCATATTTATCATTAGCAGCTTCAACCTCAGTCACAGTCCGCTGTAGTTGTTGCTCTATTGCTTCCTTCTGTTCACGCGCTTCCAGCAGGGAAAGCTCCAACTCGTCGGCTGCCAATTGACGTTCTTCTGCAAGCTTCTTCCATGACTTCTCACTTTCAGCGAGCGTAGCCAGCTCGCTTTGCAGCTTGCGAGAAGATACATGAGCTTGCTCCAGCAGCTTCTGCATCCGGCGCTGCTCTTCCTCCAGCTTAGCCGCCTGCTGCTGCGTAGCCTTGGCTTCATCCAGCAATTGATCATATCTGTTTTGCAGTTCTTCACGCGCAAGCGTATCTGCCTGCTCCCGCTCTGTTGCCGCCTGTTGTTGTGCTTGCAGCTCAGCTTCCAGTTCGGACTGTTGTTGCTCCAATGCTGCAGCTTGCTCTTGAGCCTCCTTCAAACGAGAAGAAAGCTCTGCACTACCTGCCTGTACTTGTTCTAATTGCTCCTGAAGCTCCTCCATACGAATCTCCTGCTCCAGTGCAGCTTCCTCGGCACGTTTCTGTGCCTCCTCATGCTGGAGCTTTTGCTCATTTAGAGCCAATTCAGCCTGTTTACGTTCCTGCTCCAGCTGTTCATTCAGCCCGGAGCACTTGATCTGCCATTCGCTTATCTTCTGGCTATGCTCTTGCTGCAAAGCAGATCGCAGCTTGTCTAGCTCAGTGCGATTTCGCTCCTGATGAGCCTTTTCCGCAGCGGAAAGCTTAGCTTCAGCTTGTTTAGCCGCTTCGACTATTTCCTTCTTCAACTGCTCTTCTGTCTGCCGGACACGCGCATTCGCAGCCTCTTGCTGCTCTTTCAGCTTACGAGAAGCTTCTTGGCGAGATTCTTCCAATTCACGCTTAGCTTGTTTTTGTGCATTTTCAAGTTCAGCCGCTTTTTTCTCCTGCTGTTCAAGCTTTGCCCTTAGTTCGGCAATTTCCTTGGCTGACACAGATTCAGTCTCCACCAGCTTTTTCTGCGTCGTTTCTTTTTCTTCCCTCAATTGAACAAGGGCTTGATGCATATCTGTATTTTTCTGCTGTTGTTCCCCTAGAGCCGTCTGGAGTTGGGCCAGATCTCCCCGGAGCTCCGCCCGTTCCGCTGCCAAGCGGTTCATATGGCTCTGGATCTCCTGAATTTGTACAGCTTCTTCAGCCATATGAACCGCAGCCAGCACGGCAATTCGGGGCATATCCAGACGCGAATGAGCTTGAGAAATGCTGTGCATACGTTCATCTACGTAATTGGCAACCTGCTTCATATAATCACTATTACTGCCGACAAGTTTATAAGAAGTACCGTAGATCTCTACAGTGACGCGAGTACGATCTGGTGTAGTCACAATTATGCCCTCCTTCAATACTACTGTATGTTGATTCTAAGGTGTGTCCGGTACTAGGGTAACCCGCCTTCCGTGAAGCGTTCAACCTTATTAGTCCGGCTTCCCCGCAGCGGGTGAATATCAGAGTAGAGAGCTTCTATGATGATAGGCCAAAAAGCCGTATCGAACCTCTGTCACTAAGATTCGATACGGCTTCCCGCATTTCCTGCTACTTTCTCAATTCCGCTCCAAAAGTTTGTTCCAGAGACGTAACGACAGGAGAATGCGCCGCATTGATCTCTTCATCCGTCAACGTATGCTCCCAATGACGATAGGTCAGGGAAATAGCCACGCTTTTCTTGTCTTCACCAAGCTTGCTGCCTGTAAATACATCAAACACCCGTGCATCCTGCAACAGTTCTCCGCCTGCAGCGTGAATAACACGAAGCAGTTCACCTGCCTCAACGTCTTTATTTACCACGAGGGCAATGTCACGTTCCACGGATGGGAAGCGAGCCAGCTCTCTGAACTGAATATGGGAGTTTGCATGCTCAACAAGCTGTTGCAACGCAATTTCAGCTACATACGTATCGTTCAGTCCATAGGACTGTTGCAGTTCAGGATGGATCTGTCCAACCGTACCGATCCGTTGGGAGCTTCCGTTCACATCCAGCCATACTGAAGCGGAACGTCCTGGATGGTAGCTTTGCGGCTGGTCAGCCACATAACGAATGCTGGCACTTAGTCCGAAATAGTCAAACACCGTTTCAAGCGCACCTTTAATATCAAAGAAATCGACCTTTTCAGCTCCGATGTTCCATTGTTTCTCACGGCGTACTCCAGTCAACAGCAGACTCATCACTTGAATTTCTTGCGGCTGGCGGGTTAACGTTTGCTCTTCTGTATAGAATACAGTTCCCATCTCAAAAATCGCTAGGTTATCTTGCTTGCGATTCATGTTGTACACCGCTGTATCCAGCATCTGCGGAATGATACTTGTACGCAACACACTACGATCTTCACTCATAGGCATAGCCAAACGTACCGGATGGCTGCCTTCTGTTAGAGCGTTAAACAAAGCCGTGCTTTGCGGATGTACAAAAGAGTAACTGATCGTCTCCTGCCAGCCACCATGAGCCAGCAATCTGCGCAAGGAGCGACGCAGAGATTGCGATGCCGTCAAAGCTCCTGGAGTTGTTGGACCTTCAATCGGCGTGGTTGGGATATTATCGTAACCATACAGACGTGCTACTTCTTCGATTAAGTCCACATCAATGGTAATATCTCCACGGCGTGTAGGTACTTCAACTTCCAGCACCCCTGGCTCTGTGTCGCCGCATCCGAAATGAAGTCTACCAAAAATCGTCTTCACCTCAAGCAGTGACAGTTCGGTTCCCAAATATCGATTTATTTTATCTAGCGACAGCTTGATAATATGATTTTCAGCTTTTGCGGAAGCAGACTCTACAATACCCTGGTGTACAGTGCCCCCTGCATAACGCTGGATCAGCGCAGCTGCACGATTCACAGCAGGTATAACAGCACCTGGATCAACCTCTTTTTCAAAACGAAGACTTGCTTCCGAACGCAGTCCAAGTTGACGGGATGTTTTGCGAACTGTTCCCCCGTCAAACTTCGCAGATTCCAACGCAATGCTAACCGTTGCATCCGTAACCTCAGAGTTGGCTCCGCCCATTACGCCTGCTAATGCAATCGGCTTCACGCCGTCCGTAATCAGCAGCATATGCGGTTCCAGCTTACGTTCCTGATCGTCAAGTGTAATCAAAGTTTCGCCTGTAAGAGCAAGCCGAACCTCAATATTTCCATTTTCCAGCTTATCCGCATCAAAAGCATGCAACGGCTGGCCGTATTCCAGCATAACGTAGTTCGTAATATCTACGATATTGTTAATCGGACGAACACCTGCCGCCATCAGACGATTTTGAATCCATAACGGGGAAGGCCCCACCTTTACACCTGTGATATAACGCGCTGCATAGTGCGTACACAGTTCAGGAGTATCTACCTTTACGGACAGATGATCTGCCGCTGCATCGCTAACTTCTACTAGGTCCTTAGCGGGGTCAGCCAGCGAAATGTCACGTCCTAGAATGGCACTCACTTCATAAGCGGCTCCATGCATGCTCAGGCAATCCGAGCGGTTGGGTGTCAAATCAAAATCCAACACCTGATCATCCAGGGCAAGCAGCTTCGTAATCGATGTGCCAATTTCAGCATCCTCTGGCAGCACCAAAATGCCTTCCTGCAATTCTTTTGGCAATAGCTTATCATTCATGCCCAGTTCTCTGGCCGAGCAGATCATGCCCATGGACACAACACCACGCAGCTTGGCCTTTTTAATATGAAAATCTCCTGGCAGCTTGGCACCTACAACTGCAACAGGAACCTTTTGACCTGCATCCACGTTCTTGGCACCACACACAATTTGCAAGTCTTCTCCCTGACCCGCATCGACAATACACACATTCAGCTTATCCGCATCTGGGTGCTTTTCTTTGCTTTTGACATAGCCTACAACGACGCCAGTAATTCCTTGGTTACGATGTTCGACTTCATCAATTTCAATGCCCGAACGGGTGATTTTTTCTGCTAGCTCCTCCGCACTCACTTGATCCAGTGATACATACTCGGACAGCCAATCGAATGATACTTTCATATGGGTTCACTTCCCTTGATATAGTTGTTTATTGACGCGCAAACTGCTTCAAGAACGACAGATCGCTGTTATAAAAATGGCGAATATCATCAATGCCGTATTTCAAAATGGCAATCCGTTCTACACCCATACCGAATGCAAAGCCACTGTATACCTCGGGATCAAAACCACCCATTTCCAGCACTTTCGGATGCACCATACCACAGCCTAAAATTTCAATCCACACGCGCTCGCCGTTTTTCTTCACAAAAGTCACGTCTACTTCAGCACTTGGCTCGGTGAACGGAAAGAAGCTTGGACGCAAGCGGATTTCGGTCGATTCCCCGAACATTTCGCGTGCAAATTGCAGCAAAGTTCCTTTCAAATCACTCATACGAATGTCTTTTCCAATCACAAGACCTTCAATTTGGTGGAATTGGAAGGAATGCGTTGCATCGTCATCATCACGTCGGAATACCGTACCCGGACAAATCACCTTAATAGGCGTTTCACCCTTCATCGCCTCCATCGCGCGAATCTGAACTGGTGACGTATGAGTACGCATCAACAGATCCTCGGTCAGGTAAAATGAATCCTGCATATCGCGTGCCGGGTGATTTTTAGGCAGATTCAATGCTTCGAAGTTATAATAATCGGTCTCTGCCTGCGGACCCTCAGCCACTCGATATCCCATACCTGTAAAAATATCCTCGATTTGCTCGATCACTTTGTTAAGTGGGTGGAGCCCGCCTTGCGGCATTGCGCGTCCAGGCAACGTAACGTCGATTTTTTCTGCTTGCAAACGCTCATTCGTTTCTGCTTTCGTGAACTCGTCCTGCTTACGGTTAACGACCTCTTCAATCGCCTCACGCACCTCATTGGCTACCTGCCCAACAACTGGACGCTCTTCCGCGCTCAGCTTGCCCATACCGCGCAAAATTTCGGTCAACGCACCCTTTTTACCCGAATATTTAACTCGTAGATCAGCCAGCTCCTTAGGTGTTGCCACCTTCTCCAATACTTCCAGTGCTTCTTCCTTCAAGGCCAGCAAATGTTCCTTCATTTGGATGGTTTCGCTCATCGCCTGTTCAGTCCCCTTTCTTCATATCCAGCTTTTCAGACAACAAAAAAAGGTCTTTTCTCCCGAAAAGGGACGAAAAGACCGTGGTACCACCCTCGTTAGACAATGAAGTTTAGCAACCCGATGCGTTGCCTTATGGCAATCAGTACGGGTGTTCATTCATGCTATGCATCATCATCTCGCTCTACACGTTGTAACGGTCGTGAACCGGTATCCCCTACTTGCACAACCGCCATTTACATGACGCTTGAGGTTCAAGGAACTGCTCCGGAGCGAACTTCAACAGCCCAATATTTGTAGAAACGCTCTCAATCCTACGGCGCTTCCTCCCTGTTCAATCGGACACTGCCTACTCTTCTCCATCAAGACATTTTCAAAATACGAACTATTGCTCATTATTATATGCAAACTACTGCACTTTGGCAAGCAGCGCCTATATTTCATTCCTTCAGATATCGGGATCATTCAACTGATCTAGCTTGGCACGAATGCGCCTGATGTCGCTCAAGAGCTCCTCATTTTCTTCACTCGTCCCCGTCATTCCCATCAGTTCGGTAAGACGCAACTGTAATCGAAGACGTTCCTCCCGCTCCTCCTGATCCTTAGGCTCCCGGATACGGCTCCGTTCATCTTCTTGTTTTTCGTCGACCGTCCCTTCATAGATTTCATATCCGCCGCCCGGCTTCATATCGAGTAACCGAGTTGCCGTACAACGCACCAGCTCCCGGTCATGCGAGACGAGTACCAACGCCCCATCATATCGGCGTAAAGAATCCTCTACAATTTCACGGGTTTCAATGTCAAAGTAATTCGTCGGTTCATCCAGCACCAGCAGATTGGCTCCACTAAAGTACAGACGCAGAAAAGCTACCCTGCATTTTTCTCCCATACTGAGCGTTCCGATCCTTTTGAATACGTCCTCTTTGGCAAATAGAAAACAGCCCAGCACCGTTCTCGCTTCTGTTTGGGTCATTGTAGGGAGCGCAAGCAGACTGTCGAGCAACGTCTGATCCTCTGGAAACTGCTCCAGCTCCTGTGAAAAATATCCGATGTTCAACTGTGGGTTGGCTGTAATTGTCCCCATCTGCGGTTCGAGCTGACCTGTTAATAACCGAAGCAGCGTGGTTTTGCCAATTCCATTGGGTCCCCGAACAGCCAAACGTTCCCCACGTGCAACGTTCAGATTTAGATTTTTCACAATGACATGGTCGTCGTAGCTAAAGTCAACCTGTTCAGTACGCAGCAAATATTTAGCCTGAAAACCGCTATCTCTTAATTTCATGTGCAAAGACGGAGCTTCACGTGGTTGTTCTACCCTGTTAGCCTCCAGTCGCTCCAGTTCCTTCTCTTTCGCATGATAACGGGAGATATTTTTTTTAGCCTTGGCCTTATAGAAGCTCTGTGTAATAGCCACTTCGACTTTGGATGCGCTACGATGTGCCTGGTGAAACCATTCCCTGTAATTTCGAATCGTTTCCTCCAGCGCCTGTTTCGCCAGTTCCTGCTTCCGATAGCTCGCCTCCTGCTCTCGTTGTTCCCGCTCCTTTTGTGCTTTATATTCCTTATAACCGCCTTTATAGCGCCCAATACCTGTGGATGTAAGCTCGACTATACTCGTGGCCACCTGATCCAAAAAGGCTCTGTCATGCGATACAAACAACAGTGTTCCAGGATACGTGGATAGCCACTGCTCCAGCCAGAGCAAGCTTTCGGCATCCAAATGGTTGGTTGGCTCATCCAGCACCAGCAACTTCGGCTGCCTGACCATCAGTCCAGCCAGTCGTACTCTTGTCTTCTGTCCACCACTTAGATCACTATAAGCAATGGACCACGTCTGTGCAGGCATCCCCATTCGGGTGAGCGCCTTTTCCACCTCAGACTCCCAGGCAAAGCCTTGCAGACGCTCATATTCATCCATCAGCTCGCCGTAACGCTCCAGATGATGCTCCATATCCTTTCCAGCAGCGGCTAGATCAGCTTCCAGCTGTCCCAACTCTTGCTTGAGATCCCAGTGCTTAGGGCTGGCCTGCTGTGCGGTCTCCAGTGCGGTTCGAGACCCATCCACCGTATCCTGTTGCTTCAGCCAGCCGTGCTCTTCCAGCGGCAAATCATACTCTACTTGACCGGAGGTTGGCGCTTCATCTCCCAGCAATATTCGTAATAGCGTTGTTTTGCCGGCTCCATTTCTTCCGAACAGCGCGAGCCTTTCTCCTTCCATCACATCCAACGACACATTCTCAAATAAAGATGTCCCGTTCCATTCCTTAACTACATTGCGAACTCGCAAAATGGTTTTCATACCACGATCATCCTTTCCCAGTCCGGTTTTTATACCGGAAGCAATAAAAAAAAGCCGCAGAAGGCTGCGGCTTGCATACAGGAATATAGAATGACTGTTATGAATGGTTTCAGAACATACACCTATGAAAAATAACACCGCGAACGAAAAAGAAAATCTCGTTACGGATCTTCAACGCATACGTCCCTACTTTCATTTCAGACACACTTCTCCCGTTGCAGCTTGCAGCCGCCTGCCAGTAACGTGCAGTTGAGTGGGAAAATCAGTGTGCTTACTTCATCGGACGTATGGTTACCTTCCTTTTCATGGGATACTTACTTGCAGTCAGTATAGCAGATCACAGCATATTTTCCAATACCCGCTTTATTTTCCAAAGACCAAAGTTGTATTGGACGAACCTGCATACTTAGTTACGAACTCTTTAGTATATTCAGGAGTTTGAACTTGATAGCTGTAGTTCTTGCTCGGATTCCATCGGGTCACAGGCGATTTTTGGTTAGTGATGGCTGGAAAACTACCTACATCTTTAAATTCACCATTGGCTTTATCATCCAGAATGCCGCCCTTTTCACTACCTTTTCCAAAATAATTATTCTCGGAATAAATTCGTGCATTGGTTGCTATTGTGTAAGCCAACTGAAAATTATTAATATAATTATTTTTTACATGGAAATATCCATATCTCATCAGACCTGGACCGCGTACAAGTAAGTTTTCAAAATAATTATTGGCAATCGTAATATGGGGCATGCCGTCATAATTTTTATTGCTGTCATCTGGATAACCCAGAATAAGGCCATATTTATGATTGGCAAATTTGGAGTTGCTAATGGTTACATAATCAGCCGATTGTCCTATGTACAAAAGTTTGTCCAAATCCGAGCCATTTGCATTATAATTATGACCTGCAAAAGTAACATGATCAATCCAATAATTTGTACCTGCAGTAAGATATAGCTGGATATCATCGTTACCATTAATACTGGCACTGTGCTCAAAAGTTAAATTTTGAAAGATCACATTTCCCGAGTTAGCTGTTGTTTTCAAATGAATATTGACTAGCTTATTTTGCGCATAAGAGCCGATTAGAGATTTGTTAGAACCGATATTGACCACGGTTTTAGAAGAAGCAGAAATATTCTTTTCGATGACCAGAATTTTGGGAGTTGAATCCCCTAGCTGATTTTTCAATTCGTTTAGATTATTGATATAAATGACCTGACCATTTTTGCCCCCTGTTGTAGCTGGCTTTGAAGCTCCTGTTTCGCTTTTAGCCTGTCCAGCAAAACCAATCATGCCATTCGTCGACGTATTTGGGAAATCAGTCGCAGCGAACGTAGCACTTGCTGAAAAGGTAAAAAGCACAAAGGCCAAAGCTAAAAGAAAAGAGATTTTTCTCATCGCAGCTACACCATCCTTTTTTTATATTAAATTCCAATTACGAGACTATACTTTTTTTGCAAAATGGTAAATAGTTCTTTTTATCTGTTTATTTATAGCATATAAGAGAAATATTTAAATTATATTATTTAACAGCGTGAAAATAGTTCGTAGGAACGCAAAAAAGCCGGGATTCCCCATTGGTAGCCCGGCTAAAATATATTCTTATTAAAAACAAAATAAAAACCCTTGAATTTACAAGGGTTTCGGAATTTTTAAAGTCGTAAGCGGGTGATGGGAATCGAACCCACGCTATCAGCTTGGAAGGCTGAAGTTCTACCATTGAACTACACCCGCATTATATAACATCTTGATCCATATGTATGACACACTTAAGCTCTCGTCAACTAACTGAATCAGGATGTTATTCAGTATAACTTATCTTTCCACAAAATGCAAGCATACTACATACCATCCTGAACCAGCCAATTGACAGGTTTACGTAAAAACAATTTTTCAAAAACTTCTGCCGGAATGGGGCGGCTAAAATAATACCCCTGCCCTTCATGGCAATCCTGCGCCTGCAAAAATTGAAGCTGCTCCTCATTTTCCACCCCTTCAGCCGTAACCTTCAGCTTCAAATGGTGAGCCATAGAGGCAATGGTAGATACAATGGCCGCATTTTTGCTGTCAACCAGCACCTCATTTACAAAGGAACGGTCAATTTTAAGACGATCAATCGGAAGATTCTTCAAATAATGCAATGAGCTATAACCCGTTCCAAAATCATCAATACTGATTGCAACACCAATAGCCTTTATTTTTTTCAACTGTTCAAAAGCCCGGTCCTTATCAAAAGTCATACTCTCAGTAATCTCCAGTTCTAAATAGCGTGGCTCCAGTCCCGTATAGGCCAAAATGCCCCGAATTACATCCACCAGTTTTTTTTGCTGGAATTGGCGCATGGATAAATTGACCGAAATCGGGATCGATGGATACCCTAGCTCCTGCCACTGCTTATTTTGGAGACACGCCTCACGCAACACCCATTCCCCCAAGGGCACGATCAGGCCACTTTCTTCAGCTACTGGAATAAAATCACCCGGCATCACCATCCCGCGATGAGGATGATTCCAACGCACCAGCGCTTCCAAACTCGTTAGCTCGCCACTTTGCAGATGGACGCGTGGCTGATACACCAATGAAAATTCTTCATTTTCAAGCGCTCGCCGCAAATCATTCTCCAGCTGGAGCCTTTCATGCGCTCGCATCTGCATCGCACTAGCATACCGCTGAAAATTCACTCCTTGCTCCTTGGCACTATGAACGGCTGTATCCGCCTGCTGAATAAGTTGTTCGCTCTGATTCGCATCCGACGGGTACAAAGCTATGCCAACGCTCACCATCACATGATAAGACTCCCCATTAATATCAAAAGGCTGATCGAACAGCTTCACCATATCATCAATACGATTTCTCATGGCATCTGAATCTTCGTAGCCCATTAGAAGAAAGGCAAATTCATCTCCACCCATGCTAAAGACAGCTTCCCCCTCACGGCAAAAATGCCCCAAGCGTTCGCCTACCGCATACAGCAAATAATTGCCTGCCGTATGCCCAAGCGAATCATTAATCGCTTTAAAACGATCAATATTTAGCACTAAAAGTGCTACTGTCTCATCAGATTTCAGTGAATTGCGCAATATTTTATCCAGGCGCTGGGAAAGACGACGGCGATTGGGAAGGCCTGTTATATCATCGTTATAAGCAATATGATTAAACTCAGATTCTGCCGCCTGTTTTTCCCGATAAGGAACCAGAACCATAAGCCGGACTAGACCGCTCAACAGATTATAAAATGCAATCACGTTCGTCAAAAGTCCTATAAGATGATTGATATCACTCATTTGCTTAGCAAATAAATAGAATAACTGGCTCACAACACACAGCCCAATCCCACGAACGATAAGCAACATGCCCAACTCCGCAGGGCGGACTTTTCGGTATTTTCGTACTCCAAAAATAAATGTAAGCACCAGCAGTAACATGACAACCAGATTCAACGTCCAGCCCAGGTTACCTAATTCGTACCGTATACGTAGATCTGGTAAGCCTGCATCATATGCCTTAATAACTCCTAGAATCAGCAACGTACAACCTATCCCTGCCCACAAAGCCACTGTTTTGTATTCAGACTTCGTCCTTCTAAATGGGAGAGAACAAACGAATAGGAGCATAACAGAGGTAAAGGCACGATTTACAAATAGTAGCCACAACGAAATGCCCGGAGACAAAGCAAAGTCCGTCAGGCTTACGAAACTAAACGAAACAATATGAACAAGGTAAAGCAGACCAGCCACCAGAAATGTTGGGGCAATAAGAAGTCTCTGCCAGGTCAACTGTTCCAGCAAAACGGACCAGGATTGATAAAAAATAGAAAAACAAATCGCAGCGCAGGCAAACCCTATAATCGGATATAACAAGAAAAATACATTATAGGAGTATATTTTATTCAAAGTTACGTGAAATAACTGAACTAAGACAAACAAAACTATGGCGGCAATACCAATGCCTATCGTTTTTTTTACTTCCAGCCGTATATTCATTCAGCCTCTTCAGCCCCCTGCATATCGGAGATTCCGATCATCTAAGACGTTTGACAGCTTTGGAAGCCGTTGTTTAAGTCTATAGAATCAAAAAAAATGTTGTATTCTGGTATATAATAGCATTTAATCTGTGAAAGGTGAATCATTTTTTTGTTCTATATTCATGAATTTATTTTCGCATTTGCGCAAATGCACGAGCTTACAGTACCAAAAAAGCGCATCATCTTTTCAGATCATGCGCTTCAGACGACATTTTTCAATTAGGTGATACCTATACCCCAACGCTGCACACCACAACAGAAATAGTATGTACAGGACCCCTCTGCGAAAATCTCATCATATTAGACTACAGGAAGTGTGATTTTAAATTGTGTACCGCTTCCATGCTTACTGTCTACATGAATGAAGCCTCCATGATTTTTGATAATACGATAGCTCACAGCCAATCCCAAGCCGGTTCCACTTTCTTTTGTTGTAAAAAAAGGATCAAATAAACGCGCCAATGTATTGTGATCCATCCCTAATCCGTTATCTTCAATACAAATGTGGACATAAGAGCCCTCAAGCACGGTATGGATATCAATGCATCCCTCTCGTTCCCCGCCGATGCTTTCAATGGCATCCATCGCATTTTTAATCATATTGAGGATAACCTGCTTAATCTGCTTCACGTCAATGGAAACCTTCATGAGTTCATCATTTTCATCCAGTGCGATCTGGCAGCCCTTCATCAACGCCTCGCTTTCTGTCAGCATCACTACTTCTTTCAACAGTCCCATCACAGATACTGCCGTTTTTTGCGGAGCCGAAGGCTTGGACGAATTTAAAAACTCGTAAATAATGTCGTTCGCACGATCAATTTCGGTTAAAATAATGCGGGCATACTCATCCCTGCCCAACTCCACCAAGTGCGGCCGAAGCAATTGAATAAAACCCCGGATTGCAGTAAGCGGGTTACGGATTTCATGGGCGATAGAGGCCGAAATACGTCCCAGCATCGCCAGCTTGTCGTTTTGATACGCCGTCTGCTCAATCTGCTTATAATCCGACACATCCTTTACACTAAACAAAAAATCGCCATCCATCTGATCACCGTAGGTCACTGTTATCAACCAATGCCGACCATACTCATCAATCAACTCATGATAGCGCTTTCTATGAAAGATAGTTTCTTTATAAATCCGCATGATTTTCTTCTTCTTAAACCGACTTAACTCAGGATGATGCAAAATTTGCATCAGGTTGCGACCCGCGAGCGAACTACGTGGTAGCTCCAGTAATCTCGCCATTTGCACGTTAATAAAGGTCAGTACCCCGTCACTGTCAAACAGCATGATACCACTATCCAGGTTCTCCAGTACATTTTCATACTTATTATTGGCGATCTGTGTGGAAGGGCAAGCTCCCACGGTATCAAGCAAGGCTTCTTGGAATTCACTGATCATGCCAGGCTTCCCCCTTGTATCGGAATGATAAACTGGCCGTATCGGACGTGTAATATTCTTGAAGAAGAGAAAGGCATCTATCGATCACCCTTCAAATGGTGTAAAAAACAGTTTCAATCAACTCCGACCATTTTTTTCGATTCGAGTCTTATTTTATGATAGACAAGATTAAGGATCACAGTCAATCGGAAAAAGTGTCGAATCCACATTTTTATCCTATTTTCTTTCGTCATAATATCTGCGCAACATTACAAAATAAAAAAATAAGTTAAAAATAAGCGCCCTACACACCAAAGAAGCTCTCCAGATTTGAGAGCTTCTTTGGTGTGTAGGATGTCAACTGCCGCTCTTATTATGTTGAAGCCGGGATCGTCTTTGACTCATAACAGCCAGTCTTCTCTTAAGCTCTCCCTGCCATTTCTCATCATTCATCTGTTTCGCTACCGTCAATAAATCCAGCGACATGTCAATTTGGCGCTTCACAATTTCAAATGCATCTTCACTCTCACGATTTACACAGTTTTCAAATATCGTATCATCGTCTTCCATGACATAATCCTGAAAATCAATCTCGGATGCCCCATCACCATGTGCATACTCAGCCAAAATTTCATACTCATTTTCAACTTTATAATGAACTTCAATGCGACGACATACCGGGCAAAACAGCAAAGGAACATTATGGACTTGGGTGCGGTAATGCTTCAGCGTTCCCTTGGTTCCTACCATGCTTGCTCCACAGCAATAACTCATCCGGGCTCAGCCTCCTCTGAACAAAACCTGTTCTGCCTTGTTTATCTTCTACAATACCTTATTCGCTTTCATCAGGCAAAATTCCTCCAGAACACAACAACATTTCCATAATTATTTGTTACTTCACTCTGTATTACATGATTAAGACAGGCTATTCCTATATCTCCGCTGTATAGCGCAGGCAAGCAAGCCCCCAACAACGGTAAAGTAACCACTTGTTGGGGGCTTGCTTGTTTAAATTCAACTTGTAAAGCTAATGTTACAGATTTTTATCGCCTGGTTTCCAGTTCATTGGGCACAAGCCACCGGATTGCAAAGCTTGCAGTACACGCAATGTTTCTTCTACACTGCGGCCTACATCGTTGTGGTTAACCACTTGATATTTCAGTTCGCCTTCTGGATCAATGATGAACAAGCCGCGCAATGCAACGCCTTCTTCTTCGATCAGAACACCATAGTCGCTTGCTGTTTTTTTCGTGATGTCAGAAGCCAACGGGAAGTTCAGTTTGCCCAGACCGTTGTTTTCTTTAGCTGTGTTGATCCATGCTTTGTGGCTGTGCACGGAGTCTACACTGATACCCAAAATTTCAGTATCCAGCTCTTTGAATTGGTCAGCTGCATCGCTCAATGCTGTAATTTCTGTTGGGCATACAAAAGTGAAATCCAGTGGATAGAAGAAAAATACGAGCCACTTGCCACGGTAATCGGAAAGTTTCACCGAGCCAAATTCTTGACCGTCTCCAGATACTGTTTCCAATGCAAAATCAGGTGCGGGTCTTCCTACCAATCTTTCTGCCATAATGTGAAATCCTCCTTTAAAATATGTAAGAAAAACACCAATTGTGTTTTCCTCAATCATCTGTATTGTAATAAACCACCTACTTGATAAATGTTATCATTCGCTGAAATCAAAGTCAATATTGTAACCATTACTTTTTTATAATTATTTTAAACTAGCTTAAAAATTCACAATTTATTCACATTTCAAGAGCTTTCTGATATGCAAGTAGCTCCTGATTACTCAGGAGCTACTGTGTCAAACATTTGCTATAAAATTATACTGTATAACCTCACTATATAATAGGAAGCTTTTTTTCAGAACAAGTACGTTTCCGGGGACTTTAGCGAATAGCTGCTGCGATCAAATCGCCCATTTGAGTTGTCGAGATCGCTTGTGATTTATCCACCGCGATATCTGCCGTACGGTGTCCTGCATCCAGTACCTCAGATACCGCCTTCTCAATAGCGTCAGCTGCTTTCTCGTACCCGAAGGTGAGGCGGAACATCAAAGCAACGGACAAAATCGTTGCAATGGGGTTCGCCAGTCCCTGACCAGCAATATCAGGTGCTGAGCCGTGCACCGGCTCGTACAGACCGAAGCTGCCTTCTCCCAGTGATGCAGAGGAGAGCATACCGATGGAGCCAGTCAGCATAGCTGCTTCATCACTAAGAATGTCACCAAACATATTTTCGGTTACAATGACGTCAAAACTGGATGGACGACGCAGCAATTGCATGGCACAGTTATCGACCAATACATGCTCAAGCTCGACATCTGGGTAATCTACAGCGACCCGGTTAACGACTTCACGCCATAAACGGGAAGTTTCCAGTACATTAGCCTTATCCACCGATGCGAGCTTTTTGCGACGCTTTTGTGCAATTTCGAAAGATTGGCGAACAATACGCTCTACTTCTGTTACATTATATGCACAAGTATCGACCGCTTCTTCCCCCTGAGCACTCTCTCGTCTGTACTTCTCACCGAAATAAATACCGCCCGTTAGTTCGCGCACCACGATCAAGTCCGTTCCTTCCAATACCTCTGGTTTCAATGTAGACGCGTCCTTGAGACAATCGAAAACGACAGCAGGACGAAGATTTGAAAATAGACCGAGCTCTTTGCGAATACCGAGCAATCCGGTTTCAGGACGAAGCTCCTTAGGATTGTTGTCCCATTGTGGTCCACCTACCGCTCCCAACAGCACGGCATCTGCAGATTGACATACGGCCAGTGTTTCTTGCGGCAATGGAGTCCCCTTCTTATCAATGGCAATCCCGCCGAACAGCGCATGCTCTGTTTCAAATGAGAGGCCAAACACTTCTTCCGTACGTTTCAAAATTTTCTCTGCCTCTGCGACCACTTCAGGTCCGATTCCGTCTCCCGCTATTACTGCAATCTTTTTAACGTCTGCCATCACGTACACTCCTCTTGTTATACAGCTATACAGCCGTATTTCTCATACCTTCTTTGTAACATATTTGGGAGGGCTTTGACCAAGATATAGAATCTATCAATTCAATAGGCTCAGCCTATAAGCTGATT
Organism: Paenibacillus sp. T2-29; assembly: GCF_052921365.1. Classification (NCBI taxonomy): domain Bacteria; kingdom Bacillati; phylum Bacillota; class Bacilli; order Caryophanales; family Paenibacillaceae; genus Paenibacillus; species Paenibacillus sp. T2-29. The sequence continues at coordinate 145,435 of NZ_JBREVE010000002.1, forward strand.
TTTTCATCAGAGAATAAGAAAACAGGACCGATACCGATCCTGTCTATACTCATTCCTTGGGCCTGTATAAAATTAGGATTTATAGTCTACGCGATTGCTGTAATTTTTACGCTTGTCAATCAAACCGTTCAGTGCATCCACATAAGCCCGTGCACTTGCTTCCAAAATATCGGTGCTTACCCCACGTCCCTGTACAGATATTCCGTTCTGAGTCAGCACCACATGTACTTCCCCTAGAGCGTCCTTGCCATGGGTAACAGATTTAATGGAGTAATCAGAAAGTACAACACTCTCGCTGCTGGCTTGATCAATCGCGTTATAGATCGCATCGACTGAACCATTCCCTTCAGCTTCTGTCTCAATCACCTGACCTTCATCGTTAACCAGTCGCACTTGTGCGGAAGGCGTAGCCTTGTTCCCATAAGTTACGAAAATGGTTTCCAGCTTGAAGACTTCAGGTGCATCGGCCAATTTTTCTTCCAGCAATGCCAGGATATCATCGTCCGATACTTCCTTCTTCTTATCAGCCAAATCCTTAAACTGCCCAAAAGCGCGATTCAGATCTTCTTCGTTCAATTCGTAGCCCAACTCAACCAAACGCTCCCGGAAAGCATGACGCCCTGAATGCTTGCCCAGCACCAGCTTGCTTTCTTTCAGACCGATACTTTCCGGTGTCATAATTTCATAGGTCGTCTTTTCCTTCAGCATGCCGTCTTGGTGAATACCTGATTCGTGCGCAAAAGCGTTAGCACCCACGATCGCCTTGTTGCCCGGCACTACCATCCCCGTCAAACGGCTAACCAATCGGCTCGTGCGTGCAATTTCAGACAATTGCAGAGACGTTTTGGCTTGGAAAAATTCCTGTCTCGTCTCCAGTGCCATGGCGATTTCCTCAATGGCCGTGTTTCCAGCACGTTCACCGATACCGTTAATAGTCCCCTCGATCTGATCTGCACCGTTCAGGATCGCAGCAAGCGTATTAGCAGTAGCCATTCCCAAGTCATTGTGGCAATGTGCACTCAACTGAATCTTCTCCACATCGACCACATTTTGCTTGATATGTTTGAATATATTTCCGTATTCGTAGGGTGTTAAGTAACCTACCGTGTCTGGAATATTGACGACAGAAGCCCCTTCCTGTACAGCCATGGTGACCATTTCAACCACAAAATCAAGCTCCGTACGTCCTGCATCCTCCAATGAAAACTCCACTTTTGGCAAATACTTCAATCCATAACGAATGGCTGCACGGGCAGTTTCCAATACCTGTGCCTTCTCCATCCGCAGCTTATGCTGACGATGAATTGGAGAGGTTGCCAAAAAGATATGGATACACGGGTCCTGTGCTCCCTTAAGCGCCTCGCGAACCGCATCAATATCCTGTTCCCTTGCACGCGAAAGGCCAATAACGGTTGAATTTTTAACAGCTTTTGCTACTGCATTAACAGCCGCCAGATCACCCGGAGAAGCAGCCGGGAACCCAGCCTCCATACGATCGATTCCCAGCTTTTCCAACTGATGAGCGATCTCTACTTTCTCACGAGTATTCAAGTTCACGCCAGGTGACTGTTCTCCGTCTCTCAACGTTGTGTCAAATATATATATTTTGCGCAACCTAACGCACCTCCTCAGGATTTGGACCCTTAAATTACAATGCGGCTCACGCAATAAGCAGGGCCGCATTGTAATTAATATTTATAAATAATTCATGTTGTCGAGCTTATAGTACAAAAGGTTGTTACTTTTTGATCCAATGCATCATTTCACGCAATTGTCCGCCCACCACTTCAATCGGATGGTTAGCTTCATTACGACGAGTAGCCGTCAGGAATGCACGTCCAGATTGATTTTCAAGGATGAAGTCACGAGCAAATTTACCTTGTTGAATGTCAGTCAATACATCCTTCATGGCTTTCTTCGTATCTTCTGTTACCACACGTGGTCCAGTTACATAATCGCCATATTCTGCTGTATTACTGATGGAATCACGCATTGTTGCCAATCCACCTTCATACATCAGGTCAACGATCAGCTTAAGCTCATGCAAACATTCGAAGTATGCCATCTCAGGAGCATATCCGGCTTCAGTCAATGTTTCAAAGCCCGCTTTTACGAGTGCGCTCACACCGCCACACAATACCGCCTGCTCACCGAACAGGTCCGTCTCCGTTTCTTCACGGAAGGAGGTTTCAATTACGCCTGCACGTGTACAGCCAATGCCTTTTGCGTAAGCAAGACCGATTTCTTTGGCTTGGCCTGTTGCGTCCTGTTCAATTGCGATCAATCCCGGTACACCAAACCCTTCCACATAGGTACGACGTACCATATGTCCTGGGGATTTTGGAGCAACCAGCAATACATCGCTATCTTTAGGAGCTACGATTTGTCCAAAATGAACATTGAAACCATGGGAGAACAAAAGTGCTGCGCCTTTTTTCAGGTTAGGTTCGATTTCGTTTTTGTAGACAGAAGCTTGAGTTTCATCAGGCAACAAAATTTGAACCACATCTGCACGGCTTGTTGCATCAGCTACGTTCAGAACTTCAAAACCGTCATTTCTTGCGACATCAGCTGATTTGCCTTCACGCAAACCAATAACAACATTTACACCACTGTCACGCAAGTTTTGTGCTTGAGCATGTCCTTGGCTACCGTAACCAATTACGGCCACTGTTTTTCCTTTCAATACGCTGAGTTCTGCATCTTTTTCGTAGTACGTTGTAACTGCCATGGTTAATTTCCTCCTTTTAATTGGACCCTTCATAATGAGCGGGTACTCCAAGAGACTTCGCCTCATGATTGGTATCTAAAAATCTCTTCGAGCACCCGCTCTTATGCGGGCGGTTCTTTAATGATGTAATGCGCTATAAGCGGTAAATCGTTAAAGCTTTATATTATGCATTTCCACGTATCATAGCTGTAACCCCGGTTCGGGTCAACTCGCGAATACCGTAAGGCTTCAACAACTCGATCATCGCATCGATTTTTTCAGTATCGCCAATGACCTGAACAATCAAGCTTGTCGTTCCAACATCAATTACAGCTGCTCTGAACGTTTCTACCACGCCCATAATTTCTGGTCGCTGAGGCGGTTCAGCCTTTACCTTAATCATTGCCAATTCCCGAGCAACCATCGGCTTGGAACTGAGATCGATGACCTTGATCACATCAACCAGCTTGTAAAGCTGCTTTTCAATCTGCTCCAGGTTGTTCTCATCTCCTACAGTCACAATGACCATACGGGATAATCCAACTTCTTCCGATTGACCCACAGTTATGCTCTCAATGTTGAAGCCACGGCGACCAAACAGTCCGGACACACGTTGCAAAACGCCGGGATGATCATTTACCAGTACAGCAATGGTATTTTTTGTCGTCATTTTACTCGTCCCCCATCAGCATTTGATCAATTGTCGAACCTTGCGTCACCATCGGATATACATTCTCTTCCTTGCTGACTACAAACTCGACAACGACCGGTCCGGGTGTATCAAGCGCCTCCTGCCAAGCCCGACGTGCTTCTTCCTTATTCGTAGCACGCAGTCCTTTGACACCGTATGCTTCGGCCAGTTTCACAAAATCCGGGCTTCCAGCCAGGTCAATGTGACTGTACCGATTGTTATAGATCAATTCCTGCCATTGGCGAACCATTCCAAGTACCTGGTTGTTGATGATTACGATTTTGACCGGAATGTTATTGATTGCACAGATGGCTAATTCCTGCGAACACATCTGCATGCCGCCGTCTCCGTTAATCGATATTACCAATCTGTCGGGATTGGCCATCTGAGCGCCGATGGCAGAAGGGAAACCGAATCCCATCGTACCCAGTCCACCGGAGGTGACCCATGAACGTGGCTGATTGAATTTGTAATACTGTGCTGCCCACATTTGATGCTGTCCTACGTCCGTCGTAACGATTGCTCCGCCCTTGGTCGTTTTATCCAACAATTCAATAACCCATTGTGGTTTAAGCACTGTTTCAGAATCCTTATAAGAAAAAGGTTTCGCAGCTTTCCATTGCTGAATTTGCGCTCTCCACGCATCTGCCAGATCCGCGCGTTTCACATCCTGATTCAGCAATTCCAATACTGCCTTCACGTCGCCTACGATTGGAATATCCGCGGCAACATTTTTTCCGATTTCAGCAGGATCGATATCAATGTGTACGATTTTGGCTTGAGGAGCAAATCCATCCAACTTGCCTGTCACCCGATCATCAAAGCGGGCACCGATACAGATCAGCAAATCCGACTGTTGAATCGCCTGATTGGAAGTGTATGTTCCGTGCATTCCCGGCATCCCTGTCCAGAGTTCATGTCCACTTGGGAATCCTCCCAAACCAAGCAATGTTGTTGCAATCGGAATTTCCGTTTTACGAACAAACTCGTAAAGTGCTTCATGTCCACCGGAGTATACAACTCCTCCACCTGCCAGAATGAATGGACGTTCTGCTTCGGCGATAGCTTGAGTCAGCTTGTCTAGTTGAATTTTGTTGGGCAACACATTCGGGTTGTAACCCCGCATGGTCACAGGTTCCGTCTGTGGAACAAACAACGTCTGGGCTGCGGAGACATCCTTCGGAATATCAATCAGTACTGGTCCTTTTCTACCTGTATTGGCAATATGAAATGCCTCATGGATGATTCGCGGCAGATCCTCTACATCTCTCACCAGATAGCTGTGTTTCGTAATCGGCATTGTAATTCCCGTGATATCAGCTTCCTGGAAAGCATCTGTACCGATCAGGGAAGATACAACATTACCCGTGATGACCACCAACGGCACCGAATCCATATAAGCTGTCGCTATGCCAGTTACCAGGTTTGTCGCTCCAGGTCCGGAAGTCGCGATACAGACACCAACTTTACCGCTTGCCCGTGCATAACCATCTGCCGCATGAATAGCTCCCTGCTCATGACGAGTGAGGACATGCTTGAAATCCTTGAAGCCGTACATGGCATCATAGATATAAAGCACTGCACCACCTGGATATCCAAAGACACACTCTACTCCCTCCAGCAAAAGGCTACGGAGTAAAATTTCCGAACCTGTAATCACCTCAGGCTTCATCCACTTTTGACGTAATTCATCGGTTGACCTAACTTCAGGAATTTGTGCACTCATTGGTCATCCTCCTTTACAAAATTTACATACAGCTGACATTTGTAAAAACAAAAAAACCTTTCATCCCTAGAACAGACTTGCTGTTACTGAGGGACGAAAGGCTGTAGCTTCCGTGGTACCACCCGTGTTTGCCCGATATTTCGCAATACCGAACCTTGGCAGGTACAGAAATCACAAAGGATCTCCATATCTGGCGTCTGTAACGTAGACCGTACGATTTTCCCTAATAGGCGATTCAGCGCACCGTTAATATCATGGGGCCTAAATACTTTTCAGGAAAACAGCTCCAAGGTGAGCTCGTTAAAAAGGGATTTTGGTGAAGCTTGCAGCTAATGCCTCACTCTCTGAACAAAAGAGCCCTAATCACTTCGTCCTCTTCATTGCCGTTGTGTTCATGTCATTCTTTCAAATGTTTAGACACATTATATGTCCCCCATCTGGGATAGTCAATACCCAGATTTCATAAAAATTTATGTTTCTCTGCTTAAGCCCCTCTGAGTCGCACGCTTGTAAGAGGTACCCGCATATTATAAAAAAAACCGCACAGTGAAATTTTGTACTCCTCCAAAGACCAAGTCATATCTTGTTAAAAGGGTAAAAAAGGAGGCACGTTTATGATTCGCAAACGATGCGCCCAAGATGACAACATGATCTTTCGTCTAATCGAGCAAGAACTTGTCCCTCTATCGCATTTAAGTACCCAAGAAATGGATCAAATACGTAAAGAATTACCCCGGCGCTTAAACCGGGGCATCACTTTTGTAGCTTGCAGACCGGATAATGCACAGGTTGTTGGCTTCATTCATGTTATGCTGCATGGAGAACTATTATACATTGATTTGATCGCAATCTCTTCGGCTCATCAAGGTAAAAGATACGGAAAAAAGTTGCTGGAGTATGCCGAGCAATACGGCCGATTGCGACGTTGCAAGCGGGCTAAAGTGATGGTGGACGAAGACAATGTGCGAGGGATCCATTTTTATCTACGCCATCAATACCACATGCTACGATATGTGGCTCTAAGCCGATGTCACGAACTCGAAAAGTCACTGTGAAAAGTATGGTTTTCAGAGTCGTGATTTTGTAAAACTAAAAAAAGTTAGGGTAAAAAGGATAGCCTACCCCTGGGTAGCCCCCGTCTGTGTACGGTCCATACTGTGGACCATATCCTGTCCCTCCATAGCCTGGTCCTCCATAACCTGGACCGTAGCCACCGTAGGCACCAACATATGGAGCTGTGCCAATGGCAAGCAAATCAAAAAGCACCAGAGGAATAATCGCCTTCGTGTTTACTTTTTTCTTACGGTTTGGTTGGAGAATCAGTCGGTTACCTGAAATGCGAATCAGCTTGCCACTGACCCGGGAGCCATCCTTACGTGTAGCGAAGATGACTTTGCCGACAAGCTTCTCCACCTGCTTTCTGGTTACTGCCTGTTTCATCGTATTTCCTCCTTCTTTCTCAACGGATGGACAGATTGAACGGCTCCTTGATAGCTTACCACCACCACAAAATAGACTGGAGCTGACAGGGGCCGAGCGTCCGTCCAATCTGCATAGCACAGTCTATTCCATTCAAGCCAGAAGCGTATGTTTAAATGCCTGCACAATGTAAAAAAATCTGGTACCTGCACATGCAGATACCAGATTTTCATATACACTAACGCGTATATTTAAAAACATTCAGCTGTCTATGAGTTATTAACGCTTGCTCGGATCATACAGTTGACCCAAAGCAGCCGGAGCGCGTGAACGTCCAACTGCCGCCACCAGCACAATAATCGTCAGGAGATACGGCAACATAAAAATAATTTCCTGGGGAATACTTTGCGACCATGCAAACAACTGCACATAGTTGCGAATGGCTTGTGAAAAACCGAAAAACACTGCCGCGCCAAAAGCACCGAGCGGATTCCATTTACCGAAAATCATAGCCGCAATAGCAATATAGCCCTGCCCCGAAACGGTATTATGTGAGAACATATTGGTTGTAGTCAAAGTGATTGTTGCTCCACCAATCCCAGCCAACGCACCACTAATCATAACACCGATATAACGAAGGCGATTGACCTTGATCCCCACGGTATCGGCTGCACCCGGATGCTCCCCTACTGAACGCAAACGCAAGCCAAACGGAGTTTTATACAAAGTAAAGTAGCCAATAATAACTAATAGAATAGCTAGATATGTCGTTGGGTAGGCTTGGAAAAATGCTTTTCCTGCAATCGGAATATCCACAAGATAAGGGATGGATATCTCGTTAAAGCCTTGAATTCGACCGGTGTCACCATCACCCTCGAATAACAGCTTAACCATGTACAGTGTACTGCCTGCAGCCAAGAAGTTAATGACAATCCCGCTGATTACCTGATCGGCTTTAAACGTAATAGAGGCAACAGCATGAATGAGCGAAACCAGAATACCGAACACCGCAGCTGACAGCACACCTACCCAAGCCGCAGAGGTGCCTCCTAGTCCCGCTTGCTCGGCATAAAATCCGCCAACACCTGCCGCAAACGCCCCAAATACCATAAGTCCTTCCAATCCCAGATTCGTTACACCGGATTTTTCCGAAAAAACTCCGCCAAGAGACGCAAAAATAATCGCCGTCGCAAAAACGAGCGTTGTATGGATTAATTCACCAAGTGTTAACCAACTCATTTTACAACACCTTCTCTTTCTTCCGCTTGGAGTAGAGCGGCTTTACAACCCAACGCACAATACCTTGGGCCGCAATGAAGAAAATAATCGAGCCAATGACTACTCGGATAATTTCTGGCGGTACATCCGCGCTAAAGCTCATCCCCGCAGAACCATACGTAAGTGTTCCGAACAAAACAGAACCGAGCAGTACACCGAACGGATTATTCATCCCGATCAAAGACACAGCGATACCGTCAAAGCCCGTTCCCGGTGACCCTGCCATGACAGATTGATAATGGAAAACCCCCAGCACCTCAAAAGCACCAGCCAATCCGGCAAAAACACCACTAATAAACATCGCTTTTATAATATTGCGATTTACATTCATGCCTGCATAACGGGATGCATCCTGATTAAATCCGACAGCCCGAAGCTCATAGCCCTGCTTTGTTTTCCACATAAAAATATAGAAAAACACTGCCGCCAGCACAGCAATAACTGTGCCCCAATGAACCCGAGCATTCCCCATCATCTGGGACAGCCAATCAATGGAAATGGAAGCGGAAGGTTGGATATCCACAGAGCGATTTTCGCCTTCCATAAGTGCAAACTGATTAATCACCAAATTAGCCAAATACAGGCCGATCCAGTTCATCATAATACAGGTAATAACTTCGTTCACGCCTCGCTTGGCCTTCAAATAGCCAGCAATCGCTGCCCACAAGCCTCCGAAAACTGCTCCTGCGATCACAGCCAGCGGTGCATGAATGATAGCAGGCAGCCCATGAAGTTTGATGCCCACAATCGAAGCAGCTGTCATACCGACCAAAAACTGCCCTTCGCCACCGATATTAAACAACCCGGCACGAGCCGCAAAAGCAAATGCCAATCCTGTTAGAATCAAAGGAGTCATCTCACGGATCGCTTCGCCAAAGTTGTAGGAATCTCCATACACACGGCTAAATAAAGCGGAATAAGCCACAATAGGGTCATACCCGCCAATCATCATCACGATAGCACCCAGAATGAGGCCAAAAATAATAGAGACTAGAGCCAGAACAAAGGAGTCTTTTGTGAATATTTTTAATAAGTTAGCCATTCTCTGCTCCTTTCTTCACTGCACTTCCTGCCATCATCAGTCCCAGTTCCTGGTCATTCGTTTCTTCAGGCAGCACTTCCCCGACAATCTTGCCTTCATAGATAACAGCAATTCGATCGGATACATTCATAATCTCGTCCAGCTCAAAAGAAATGAGCAGTACTGCTTTACCTTGATCCCGCTGGGCAATCAATTGTTTCTGGACAAATTCAATAGCCCCGACATCCAGCCCGCGTGTAGGCTGCGCCGCAATGAGAAGGTCTGGGTTTTTATCAATTTCACGCGCTATGATTGCCTTTTGCTGATTCCCACCAGATAGCGATCTTGCCTTGGTATGAATATCTGGTGTTCTAACATCAAACTTCTCGATAAGACTTTTTGCCTGCTTTTCTATAGCGTCCTTGTTCAAGAAGCCATTTTTACTGTAAGGCGCCTGATAATACGTCTCCAGCACCATATTTTCACTCATGGAAAAATCGAGCACCAATCCATGCTTATGGCGGTCCTCCGGTATATGTGAAACGCCTGCCTCTGAAATTTTGCGCGGTGGCTGATTTGCCAGTTCTTTTCCGAGCAAACGGATACTTCCGCTATCCACCTTGCGTAATCCTGTCAAAGCTTCTATCAGCTCACTCTGTCCATTGCCGTCTACTCCAGCAATCCCCAAAATCTCGCCGGCCTTAACCTGCAGGTTCAATTCATTCAGAACATGAATGCCATCCTTGTTTTTAGAAATTACTTTGTTCATTTCCAGTACAGTTTGTCCTGGTTGAGCAAGCTTCTTATCCACTTTAAAGGACACACGACGGCCCACCATTTTCTCCGCCAGCTCATTTGGTGTTGTTTCAGATGTTTTGACCGTGTCAATAACTTTACCTCGGCGAATGATCGTAACCGTATCTGCAATTTGCATAATTTCTTTGAGTTTATGAGTGATAAGAATGATTGATTTGCCTTCAGCTACTAAGCGCTTCATAATTTCCAGTAACTCAGAGATTTCCTGCGGTGTCAGCACCGCGGTTGGCTCATCGAAAATCAGAATATCTGCACCGCGATAGAGCGTTTTGATAATTTCCACACGCTGCTGCATACCAACAGATATATCCTCAATTTTGGCATTCGGATTTACCTGAAGTCCGTATTGTTCAGACAACCGCTGTACTTCTGCGGCAGCCTTTTTATAATTGATTTTCAGACCTTTACGTGGCTCCGACCCAAGGACAATATTTTCGGTTACGGTAAACGGCTGTACGAGCTTAAAATGCTGATGCACCATGCCGATCCCCAGATCAATCGCCCTATTTGGACTATCAATCTGTACGGGGTTCCCTCCCATTTCAATGGTCCCTTCATCCGGCTGATATAGTCCGAAAAGAATATTCATAAGCGTAGATTTACCCGCGCCATTCTCACCCAAAAGGGCATGAATTTCTCCCTTATGCAGCTTGATGCTGATGGAGTCGTTGGCAACGATGCCGGGGAATCGTTTTGTAATTTGCTTTAACTCAACGACGGGGGTCGCTGCATCCATGAGATCACCCTTATACACTTTATAGTATGTGCTCCAATGAGCTGATATTGACCGTTATAATCTTATAACTCCAGACGTAAGAACAAGGCTAGTCTTATGAACCAGCCTTGTCGCCACCTTTATATTCTTCACCTAACTTATTTCGAAGGAACTGTAATTTCGCCTTTAATGATTTTTTGCTTGTATTGTTCTACAAGATCAAGCACATCTTTAGGAACGTTTTTCGTAGATGTATCTGCCAAACCAATTCCGTTATCCTTCAGAGCCAGTGTTTCGACACCGCCCTTAAACTTACCATCAATTACTTCTTGGGATACGCGTTTTACCGCTTCATCTACACGTTTTACCATCGACGTTAGTGTTACTTCGTCACCAAACTCAAGTGATTGGTCTTTATCTACGCCGATAACCCATACTTGCTGACCTTGCTGCTTACGTGCAAGTGCTTCGTTAAATACGCCTGTTCCTGACCCACCAGCTGCATGGAAAATAATATCAGCGCCGTCGTTGTAGATCGTTGCAGCAGCAGCCTTGCCGAGATCCGGCTTATCAAACGCACCCGTATAGTTCACAATCAGTTGCGCTTTTGGATTTACAGCCTTAATCCCTGCTTCGAATCCTTTTTCAAAACGTTTGATCAGCGGGCTGTCTTGTCCACCCACAAAACCAATTTTGTTTGTTTTAGTAAGTTTACCAGCCACAACCCCCACCAGGAAGGAACCTTCATTTTCAGCAAATACAACCGATTTAACGTTAGGCGCATCCACAACACTATCAATGATCGCCAAATTTTTGTTCGGATTGTCTTTTGCTACTTGTCCAATCGCATTAGCCAGATTAAAACCGATTCCCCAGGTCAGGTTGAAATCACCCTTAACGAATTGGTTCAGGTTAGGAATATAATCTTGGTCGGATTTACTTTGCAGGTATTTAACTTTAACGCCTGATTCTTTCTCAATAGCTTGAAGTGCCTCCCAAGCAGATTGGTTAAACGATTTGTCGTTTACTCCACCCACATCTGTAACCATGCCAAGTTGGACATTTGATGTTTTGGCAGAACCGCCTGCTTCTCCACCATTTGCGTTGGACGCACCTTGATTTTTGTTACCGCAGCCTGCGAGAATGACCGAGATCGCCAGCAGCATAACCAAAGACATACTAAACAATTTCTTCATGCTGATACTGTTCCCCCTTAGTGTTAGATCCCTGGACTGTCTCTTTTCTTTAGAAAATGCACATCATTTTCATGTCATTTACTGACGAGACAGATCGTACAGAAGACTTACTTTAGAGATTATACAATTATGATCGGCTAAAATCTAGACAATTAATAACCTTGGGTCAATTTTTTTTAAAATCCCAAAAATGTAAGCGTTACAAAATCGAAAAATCCATACATTCTATCATCACACGTCATATTTATTCGTATTTTGAAGAAAACGAAGTCCTTTTTAGTGTTAAGTATGTACAAAAAAAGGCGTCCCTACACAGCGTACTGCTCGGGACACCTTTGTTACCACTTTCGCGGTTTTCACGCCTTAATTAAGCGTTGATTTTACCTTTAGCAACAGTTGCCAAAGAGTTGAACGCATTAATATCATTGACTGCAAGATCAGCCAAGATTTTACGGTTAATGTCTACACCAGCCAATTTCAGACCGTGCATCAATTTGCTGTAAGACAAACCATTCAAACGAGCTGCTGCATTGATACGCACGATCCACAGTCTGCGGAAGTTACGTTTCGTCTGACGACGGTCACGGTATGCGTAAACAAGCGATTTCATTACCTGCTCGTTAGCTGTTTTAAAAATGCGGTGTTTGGAACCAAAATAACCTTTAGCAAGCTTCAATACTTTTTTATGACGACGACGAACGACGAATCCGCCCTTTACTCTTGCCATATCAAAAGACCTCCCAAATAATGTTTATACTTTATTTATTTCCGTGCTTAATGCTATTTCAGGTTAGCAAGACCTTGTTTCAGACGTCTAACGTCCCCAGGTGCCATCTCAGGGTTAGTACCCAGAACGCGTTTTGCACGTTTGGATTTGTGGGAAAGCAAGTGGTTTCTGTAAGCTTTGTAACGCGTTACTTTACCAGTACCGGTAATTTTGAAGCGGCCTTTAAGGCTGCTATGTGTTTTCATTTTTGGCATTGAACTTCCTCCTTAATTTGTCATTGACTCTTTGGAGCCAATATCATAATCATGCTGCGTCCTTCGAGCTTGGGTTGGCGCTCCACGGTACAAAGATCAGCAACTTCCGTTTTTACACGTTCGAGAATTTTTTGTCCCACATTAGCATGGGTAATTTCGCGACCACGGAAACGAACAGAGCATTTCACCTTGTCCCCTTCATTCAGGAACTTCACCACATTGCGAAACTTGGTCTGGTAGTCATGTTCCTCGATGTTGGAACGGAACCATACCTCTTTGATGTCAACGATCTTCTGGTTTTTACGGGCTTCCTTTTCTTTCTTCTGTTGCTCATAGCGGAATTTACCGTAATCCATAATCCGACACACGGGCGGCTTCGCTTGAGGCGCCACGTTCACGAGATCCAAGTTTGCATCAATAGCCATTTGCAGAGCTTCACGAGTCGGTTTAATACCGATTTGTTCTCCGTTTGCACCAACTAGACGTACTTCTCTCACTCGAATCTCATCATTGATCATATGTTCCTTACTAATAACCCTCCACCTCCAGAACCTGTTATTGTTGTATTGTGTTTAAGCACAAAAAAGGGATGACGACTATGCAGCCGACATCCCTGTCTGATACTCAATTCATCATGAAAGTTCAATTCACAAATCATTGGATCATGACCAGCCGGCAATACCGGACAGGTGAGAAGTCGGACCTTCTGCTTGTTAATCCATACTTTTCAATTAAAATACTCAAATATCATATCATGCTACTACAGAGGCGTCAACACTTTTATAAAAAATTAGGTGTACACATCTGCTGTAGGTTGCATAGTCTTACTTCATTGTTAATTAGCCTTGCTTGCTCTGAACCTCTTCCAGACGAACGACACGCGTATGCTGGGTATGGCTCCATTGCTTGTTGTTCTGTGTAAAGAACGCATAGAACGTAATCGGATACCACGAAATCAGATAGACTGGGAACAGCAGTAAGTACAGATATACTTTTTTGAACGTGACCTTTTCCAAGATCATCGCGATTAAAAAGGTGATAATATTCAGACTCACAGCCACAAAACCGGTCCATGCAGGGAATTGTACGTAGATATTTTCAATATTGGGACCACCAAATATTACAATATCTACCCACATCGCTACTGTCATCAAAAAGGTAAACAGTACGATGTACACGTTCAGACCATAAAGAGCCATATCGAATTTAATCAGGCTTCTATGCTTGATACTCTGCCACAGCAACGGGAAGAAATAACGACGAGCAACCGTGAAGTGACCTTGCATCCAGCGCAGACGCTGTCTTGAAGAAGCTTTGAACGTCAACGGCTTCTCATCATACACCTTGGCATCGTAATTAAATCTTGGATATACGTTGCGTTGTGTACAACGCATAGTGAATTCCAAATCCTCTACCAGACTTGTTGCACCCCAGCCCATTTCCTTGAGCAGATTTGTTTCAAAGCACATGCCTGTACCACCGAGGAAATTAGCCATATTCAGGTTGTGACGTGACAACTGCCACAGACGGTTGATGTACCAATAAGATACCCCGTATGCTGCTGTGATCCAAGAGTCCTCAGGGTTCTTAGTATCAATGTATCCCTGGATAACACGAGCACCTGAGCACAAATCATTATTCATTTCGCTCAGGAAATTGGTATGCGCCAAATTGTCGGCATCAAACATGACAATGGCATCATATTGACGCGGCATAGCCCATAGCTCTTTGAGCATCCACTCAATAGCATAGCCTTTACCACGCAAATTCGGATTCGTACGTTCACAAGCATTCATGCCGTGAGCGCGAACGATGTCCGCTGTCTTATCTGTGCAGTTATCACAGATTACGAATACATCGTACAGTTCCTTTGGATAGTCAAGCTGCTTTAAATTTTCCATCAGTGCTCCGACAACTTGTTCTTCATTGTGGGCAGCGACTAAAATAGCAAATGATTTTTCTGGAGCCGCCTGCTCTTTCCTTTTCTTACGAACCAATCCGAACAAGGAGAATGCAAACTGATAGACTGCGATCAACGCCAGTATGATCTGGAGCGTCACGAAAATAGCGTCTAACATGATCTCTTGTTACCCCCTTTTTATACCCCTTTAAAAATCTTGCGTTTGTCTGTTTTCTATCTGTGTAGCGCAAGTTGCGGCGCTTTGTGCGCCTTTTCTGTAGTTTTGACCCGACCCTTGCTTTCTTCTTTGGCTCTGCGCAGCCCCCTTTTGGCTGACACAGGAATGCCATTACGATTTTCGTTGGTTTTCAATCTTTTGTCAAAGCTCCTAAACGGGTCTCAGCAGCAAAAAAACACGACAAATTCCCGTTTGAACCGAGAATGCGGCGCTGGACCTCTCATTCATGACGCTTAGGTCTTATTTTCATCCATTTGCTAACTTTTTATTTCTTTGGTCCCTCCTTTTTGTGGGCCAATTAGCAACCACTTCTAATCACTCTATCTTATTAGACGGATGAACGCAAAGAAAGTTATACAAAACGGCTTATATTCCATTAACATTTTTGTGTAGAATTGAACCAGATAAGTGGTGATTCTTGAAATGAACAGCGTTTAAAAATATGATGAGAGCAAGAGAATAATTACTTAGATCTAATTCTGTCAAATGGATTCAAAATATTTGCCGACAGACCTGAACCGGCAACCGGAGGAAACCAAATGCAACGTCTAGTCGTAAAACTTGTAAATCTGGAGCAGCGATTGTTCAAATGGATCAACGGGCGCTTACACAACCGTTTTTTGAACTTTTGGCTGTATTATCTCACACATTTAGGCGGGGCTACCTTTACAATAGCCTCTACGCTTCTGATTTGGTGGCTCGCTCCGTATCCATGGAAAGATTCCGGCATGAAGGGAGCTATCGCTCTTGCGGTCAGTCACATTCCCGTGGCTATCGTCAAAAAGCTGTATCCGCGGATACGCCCGTACTTGGCGCTACCAGGTACGAATACATTCCGCAATCCCTTGTCGGATCATTCTTTTCCCTCAGGGCATACAACCGCTATTTTTTCGGCTACCGTTCCTTTTATGCTGCAGTCACCCATGCTAGCACTGTTGCTGTTGCCTGTAGCGATAATTGTAGGTTTTTCTCGAATTTACCTGGGGCTTCACTATCCCACGGATGTACTTGCAGGAGCAGTCATCGGAACGTCTGCAGCAATAGGAACGGTTGCATTCTGGCCTTAAAGCCGATATGGTATGATTGAGAACATCCCAGCAGGAACAGGTGAAATGAGAGTGGCTAAAAAACGAGTGTTATTATTATCGGAAGGTTTCGGTGCCGGACATACTCAAGCTGCCTACGCGCTCTCAAGCAGCTTGCGGAAGCTTTCTCCGGATGTGCAGACAAGAGTGCTGGAGCTGGGGAGCTTTTTGAATCCGAGAATGGCCCCGCTTATTATTACAGCATACAAAAAGACTGTTGTATCGCAGCCGCGCCTAGTCGGATTGGTTTACCGTCATCAATACAAAAAATCATTAAACCGTCTTACAACGCTCGCTTTGCACCGTCTGTTCTACACACAGACCCGGAATATTCTTCGGCAACTTCGTCCCGATTTGGTGGTATGTACTCACCCCATCCCAAGCGCGGTCATTTCACGTTTGAAGCGCTTAGGCTTACATGTCCCGCTGTGTACCGTCATAACAGACTACGATGCACATGGAACATGGATTAGTCCTGAGGTTGACCGGTACTTTGTATCTACGCCTGAAGTCATGCGTAAGCTGCGCGCGCGCGGAGTACCTGTATCAAAAATCCAAGTGACCGGCATTCCGGTTCATCCTAATTTTTGGGAACATCCAGGGCACGATGAAATTAGAGAACAATTTGGACTTAAACCCATCCCGACAGTACTTGTTATGGGCGGCGGCTGGGGCCTGATGAACGACGAAGTCATACATCGTTCGCTTACCGATTGGAGAGAAAAGATTCAATTTATTTTTTGTTTGGGGCATAATGATAAAATTCGTCGTAAAATGGAGCTGGATCCTCGGTTTAATCATCCAAATATTCATATTTTCGGATTTACACGGGAAATCGACAAATTAATGGAAGTGTCGAATCTGCTCATTACCAAACCCGGTGGAATGACATGCACCGAGGGGCTGGCCAAAGGGATTCCGATGCTGTTTCACAAGCCTCTCCCTGGACAGGAAGAGGAAAATTGTCAGTACTTTACGGCTCAAGGCTTCGGAGAACCGATTACTTCGCTGGATGTTGTCGTTAAATGGATGAACCGACTGCTATACGATTTTCCAGAAATCGTTCGCAAGCGACAGGAGCACATCCATAATGTAGCGCGATATTATCCTCTTCAGAGCGCACAGAGTATTTTGGATATACTGGAACCAAACAGGGTGCTTTCCTAAAAGGAAGCACCCTGTCTTGTTTACTTTATTTATTTTGCCCGCTTTTACTTTCCATATTTTTCGAGTCGTATTTTTTCGTACTCTTCCAAAGCGTCTTTGCCAATCAGCACCTCGACACGATGAATATTCATACCTTTACCCATGAACTTTTGTTCATACTCTGTCATGACATGCTCCTCATTGATTCCATCACGATGAAGGTTTAACGAAATATTCGTCATTTGTAGACCACTATCAGCGAATGAATTCAGAGAAAACTCAAACAATGTCTCCGAGTCCGTCTTAAAATGAATTTGTCCTTTGCTGTTCAGAAGCTGACGATACTTGTCCAAAAAACGCGGATGCGTCAAACGACGGCGTGCATGCTTGGCTTTAGGCCAAGGATCGCTAAAATTCAGATAAATGCGCTCTACTTCTCCTGGTTCGAAAACATTCTCGATCTGTTCGATGTTTGCCAGTGCCAATTTGATGTTGGGTGGTGTAACAACTTCTGATTCACTCCAGGCCAGACGAGACTTTTCTGTAGCACGGCGAACCAGCTCGTCATACATATCAAAGCCGATATAGTTAACCTCTGGATTACGGTAGCTCATTTGGCTTATAAATTGCCCTTTACCCATACCAAATTCCACATGAATGGGACGATCATTACCAAATAACTGCTGCCATTTCCCCTTATACTGTGATGGTTCCAAAATGACCAGATCTTGCTGTTCTTCCAGACTTTCACGTATTCCTTTTCTTCCGCGTAAACGCATGTTACTCCTCCATATACTCTGTTATCAAGGAAAAAGGAATTTCACCCCCGCTTGAAGATACGGAAATGAAATTCCTTTTTCAATATATTTGGATTGGGGTCCAACTAATTTAATTGTTCATAGTCTACCCCATCAGCAGGTGAAAAATCAATTGTCTTTTGGCAAGCGGCTCTGATTTTTTGACGTGCGGCCGTTCCAATCTGACGATCCTGCCCAAAACGGACACCAGTCAATGCTAACGCCTCATCAAAGGTTAACTCAACAGTAACTTTATCCATACGCGTCTTATCCTGCGTATTCATAAAAGATCACCTCACGGGTTATTTGTGATGGAACCGACGTGCACTTCCCCTAAAGCAGGCGATAGAAACAGCATAGCTGCCTCCCTGAAGAATAGTCATTAGCAACTGATAACTTTTTATCTTCAGGATCAAAAACAGTCCTTTTATCATATGCCTGGTACCGCTTACAATATAACATATTGTGTAACCTTTTTCAATCCGCAAAGCTATAAAATCAGCACTTTTTAATGACTTTCTCGGGCAAGTGATTCCCATTTAAGATTGAATTTTGTTACAATAGGGTGATCGTAAAAAAAGGAGTCCTCCCATGAAAACAGATTTGTTGCCTGCTCCTCTCCTCTGGGGAGATAAACGGTTCCATACATGGAATTACGAAATGCGCGAGCAATTTCAAAATAAAGTGTTTAAAGTCATGCTGGATGCGGGTTTTACTTGCCCAAACCGCGATGGTTCCATTGCCAAAGGGGGCTGTACCTTTTGTAGTGCACGCGGATCAGGTGATTTTGCCGGACGTCGCCGTGATGATTTGGTCACCCAGTTCAATACGATTCGGGATCGTCAGCATTTAAAATGGCCCAACGCTAAATATATTGGCTATTTTCAAGCCTACACCAATACGTATGCCCCGGTTGAGGAACTGCGAGAATATTTCGAGGTTATTTTGGAGCAGCCCGGTGTTGTCGGTTTGTCCATCGCTACACGTCCCGATTGCCTGCCTGATGATGTAGTCGATTATCTAGCCGAGCTGAACGAACGCACGTATCTGTGGGTCGAAATGGGTCTGCAAACCGTTCATGAATCGACCTCCGAGCTGATTAATCGTGCTCATGATACTCAGTGCTATCTGGATGCAGTGGAAAAACTGCGCAAGCGGAATATCCGTGTGTGCGCCCACATCATTTATGGCCTACCGCAGGAGACGCATGAAATGATGCTCGATACAGGACGTGCAGTAGCCGCTATGGATGTGCAGGGCATCAAAATCCATCTGCTGCATCTCATGCGTAAAACGCCAATGGTCAAGCAGTACGAAGCAGGATTGCTACGCTTTCTGGAAAAGGACGAGTACATTAAGCTTATTGTAGATACGTTGGAGTTTTTACCCCCTGAAATGATCGTTCATCGGTTGACCGGAGATGCACCACGCGATTTACTGATGGGCCCCATGTGGTCGCTTAAAAAATGGGAAGTGCTCAACGGCATTGATAATGAACTGAAATCACGTGAAACGTGGCAGGGAAAATACTGGAGGAAGTCTTAAATGGGATTCCTGTCTGTTCTGAGCTATGCTCATCAATTGGTAGCTGCGCGGGTGCAGCCAGGCGATACTGCCGTAGACGCCACCGTCGGCACAGGAGCAGATACGTTGTTTCTGGCTAAAGCTGCTGGCAAACGGGGCCGCGTCTATGGCTTCGATATCCAGCAAGCAGCTTTGGATTACGCTCGTCGTCGGCTGGAAGAAGACACCTCCCCTTCATTAGCGGAAGTATCACTATTGCTGCAAGGCCATGAGCACATGCGGGAGGTCGTCCCAGACCTGCTGCATGGTAAAGTGGCTGCGGTCATGTTTAACCTTGGCTACTTACCGTCCGAAGGCGCCGATCCTACGGTCATCACGCATACAGACAGCACGCTCGTCGCACTTGAAGCTGCCTTGCAATTGCTGCGACCGCGTGGTATTTTGACTGCCGTATTATATCCAGGGCATGCTGGAGGCAGGGAAGAAGCGGAAGCTGTTCTTCATTGGGCTTCTACCCTCCCAGTCTCCAGCGGTCAAAGCATTATTTACCGTCAACTACAACGAGACGCTTCACCTTACGTAGTGGCGGTTGAAAAGAAATAATGTCGAGTTGTTAAACTCGCATATTCTCGCATATTTAGGTAATGAGCGGCTTTTTAGCCGCCTTACATATATTTTATAGCGCCATATGGGTCTATTCTTCCGGTTTATTGCCCAGCGGCACGTTTTAATTGCCTGATTCTGTTAGATCGTACTCATTACTCATTATGGAGGAGAGAAATCATGCTAAAGCCATACCCGCTGCAATTCCAACCTGAGTTCAAAGAGAGAGTTTGGGGAGGACGGGCCTTAGAACAATTTGGTCTAACCCCACCAGAAGGACATATTGGTGAAGGATGGATGATTGCCGATCATCCGAACGGAACAACAACGGTCATCAATGGCGAGCTGGCTGGAAAAGGGCTGGATGAAATCCGCCAGACTTACGGACAGGATTGGCTTGGGGCAAAGGGCGTATCGAAAAAAGGCGGACGTTTTCCACTTTTGATCAAGCTGCTGGATTGCAATGATGATTTATCTGTTCAGGTGCATCCGACGGATGATTACGCCGGACTTCCAGCTGGAGAATTAGGAAAAACCGAAATGTGGTACGTGCTTGATGCCAAGCCTGATGCCAAAATCATTTATGGTCTGACCGAAGGTGTAACTCGTGAAAGTCTGCGTACAGCTCTTGAAAGCGGAGATATCATGGGCAGTTTGCGCCAAGTTCCAGTTGAAGCTGGCGATACATTCTTCATCCCCGCTGGAACCGTGCATGCACTGTGTGCGGGTGTAGTGGTTGCTGAAATTCAGCAAAATTCGGATACAACCTATCGTTTATATGACTATAATCGCCCCGGTCTGGACGGCAAACCTCGTGAGTTGCACATCGAGGACTCCCTTAATGTAACTTCCTACGAAGGTGCAGGCGCAACAACGATGAAAACGGACGGCCTGCAGCCTGGAGAATGGCTCCAACTGGCATCCTGTGAGTATTTTGTTGTGGAAAAGGGTATCGTAGATGGAAGTTGGGCACTTTCTACAACGGAAGACAGCTTCACTATTCTTGTAATTTGCGAAGGCAGTGGGACCATAACATGGGACAATAATACGGAGTCTCTTTCCTGTAAAGCTGGAGATTGCTTCCTGCTCCCTGCTAATTTGGGCGGTTACACGCTAAATGACGGAATGACCGTACTTAGATCTTATCTTCCTTAAAGCTTAAAGGATGTGATGTCTAATCATGCGGGAATACACCTTCACCATCGCTGAAGATGACGGAACAGAGCTATTTGCTTATCGATGGCTGCCCGAGCCGAACATTCCCATCAAGGGAATCGTTCAAGTTTCGCATGGCATGTGTGAGACGTCCTACCGCTACATTCGGCTGGCCGAAAAGCTTACCGCTTCTGGCTACGGCGTGTATGCCAACGATCATATCGGCCACGGGCGCACAGCTGGTGATCCTGATAAGCTCGGTATGCCGGGAGCCAATGCATTCAACCGAATGGCAAAAGGCATGCTGGAGCTAGGCCAAATTGCGGCCAAGGAATTCCCTGATCAGTCCCGTTTTTTGCTGGGTCACAGCATGGGGTCCTTTTTAACCCAGAAAATTATGTATGATGATCAACAGGCGTATCACGGGTTTATTTTATCGGGAACCAACGGACGACGTAGTCTGCTGAAACTCGGAGAACAGGTTGCTCTGCTGCAAGCCAAACTGCAAGGAATGAATCATCGTAGCATGCTGCTCAACGCTATGGTCTTTGGCGGCTTTAACCGTGCTTTTCGTCCTGCGCGCACAGCGTTCGACTGGCTGTCCCGTGATCCTGAGGAAGTAGATCAGTTCGTGCACGACCCACTATGTGGAGCTATTTGCACGACAGGCTTTTTCCTCGATTTCTTTAGGCTTTTGCAAGAAATTCACTGGCCTTCCTCGTTGAAAAACATTAATCTCAAACTGCCCGTTTATATTTTTGCTGGGGATCGTGATCCGGTGGGCTTGTTCGGAAAAGGTGTGTTGTCGCTAGTGGAAATGTATCGAAGCCTGGGGCTTCAAGACTTGGAGTATCGCCTTTATCCTGACGGTCGCCATGAGATGTTGCATGAAACAAATCGCGACGAGGTAATGAGTGACATCGTGGACTGGCTCGACCGTCATATTAACACAGGGGCAACCTCTGTTTCCGTTGGGTCTGGAGCCTCCGAAGCATCCGCTTTATCAGCTTCGCCCAAGTCATCATCCTAGTGAGGAATTAGCAAAAGAAGCCTTTAAAGCACGATAGAAGTGGCTTTAAAGGCTTCTTTTGCATTCCTTTATTTTTCATCAGGGCATCATTTTTGAGTTAATTACCATGCATTTCGTTCTTTCAGCGAAGTAATATGAGCTGTGTGATGCTTGCCATGCCAGGCATAGATGCCAATGTTTCGTTCCAGACGGAGCGTCTGGCCCGATTCAGGATGAATAAATGTTCGGTGTAGCTGATCTTCCCCCAATGAACGCAACATGGTCACCCACCGTTCATGAAGTCCTTCCAGCAATTGCAACGAAGGTTCCAGTGGAAGCTCTCTAGCGTCTGGTATTTCAGCCCAACGCCCCTCATCATAGGGTTTGATTGTCGGTGTATCTTCTGTCAGCGCTAGCTTAAAACGGATATAACTGTTCATATGGCTGTCTGCCAAATGATGAACAACCTGCCTTATCGTCCATCCTCCTTCACGATAAGGCGTATTTAACTGCTGCTCATTCAGTCCTTCGACCGCCTGACGCAATTGTCCAGGCAATTCAGCAATGTCGTCGATCCATGTGGTCAACTGTTCTTCTGTAATGGTATCTGGAACCACGAACGGTCCAATCGGGTAACGCAAGTCTTTGTCCAAAACAGTTCCCGCCCTTCTCTGTATCTGAATGTCTGCAATTATCTATAGCCTTATGTTATAACTATGCAGGAAAAAAAGCAGACCCGCAAGAGTCTGCTTTTGTCATGCACGTACAAGGGAGATGCACTCGAATGATATATTTTATCCTTCCAGCAACAATGATTCGGGATCTTCCAGCAATTCTTTGACCGTTACCAGGAAACGGACCGCCTCGCTACCATCAATAATACGGTGGTCATAGGACAACGCGATATACATCATTGGACGATTTTCCATACGTTCCTCGTCGATGGCAATCGGGCGAAGTTGGATTTTATGCATTCCCAAAATACCCACTTGCGGCGTATTCAGAATTGGCGTAGACAGCAGGGAACCGAAAATACCTCCATTAGTTATGGTAAAGGTTCCTCCTTGCAAGTCCGCCAGAGAAAGTGAATTGGAACGAGCTTTGCTAGCCAAATCGGCAATGCTCTTTTCAATTTCAGCAAAACCAAGCCGATCAGCATCCCGGACAACGGGAACGACCAAACCTTCCTTGGCAGATACAGCAATCCCGATATCATAGTATTTTTTCAGTACGATATCATCGCCATTGATTTCTGCATTCACAGTAGGGAAGCGCTTGAGCGCGCCAACCACTGCCTTTGTAAAGAAGGACATAAAACCCAGCCCTACATCGTGTTTCTCCTTAAACTTATCTTTACGGCGTTTGCGCACATCAAGAATAGCGGTCATATCCACTTCATTAAAAGTGGTAAGCATGGCGGCTGTTTGCTGTGCTTCAACAAGACGCTTGGCAATCGTCGCTCTCCGACGGGACATCCGCTGCCGTTCCACAGGCTTGCTGTACTCTGTTTGAGCTGGAGGCGATGACACAGACTTGCCAGCAGCGGGAGACGCAGGTACAGATGCTGTACGTGATACTTCAGCGCTGTTATGCGTTTTTACGTCCTCCTGAAACACACGTCCAAGCGGGTCCTTTCCTTGTACCTGCTCAAGATCAATCCCGCGCTCACGCGCCAGCTTCCGGGCGGATGGTGATGCCGTCTGACCATTCCCGTCACTATTGGAGGGGATGGGCGGCGCAGACTTTTCTACTGCTTTACCGCCGCTTTCTACGGAAGTCGGTGAAGTTGCTACGGACGGCGCTTCAGGCGCTTGAGTCGCTGCGGCTTCTCCAGCACCTGTTGCTTCCACACCACTGCCGCTTCCGATCAAGCCAACAGCTTCACCGATAACTACAGTATCTCCCTCTTGACGAAGGATTTTCTGGACTACACCTGCTTCTTCGGCGCTAATTTCCAGATTGACCTTATCCGTTTCCAGCTCCAGTAGAACATCTCCCTGTCCTACGGAATCTCCTTCCTTTACAAGCCATTTGGAGATTGTTCCTTCCGTGATGGATTCTCCCATTGCTGGCACTATAATATCACTCACAGCCGCTACCTCCCCAGTGTAATATTGTTTTTGGAATCCTGCTTCAACGCCGATTGAATAATTCGCTGTTGTTCTAGGCTGTGGACTTGCTGATAACCGCTCGCCGGGCTGGAACGATCCGGTCTGCCTGCGTAGCGAATTTCTGCTCCCTGTGGCACAACCTCCCGCAAACGAGGCTCCATATAACTCCAGGCCCCCATATTTTTAGGTTCTTCCTGAGCCCATACGAACTCCTTAACATGTGGGAAGCGACTAAAAATATTCCGAATTTCCTCTGCCGGGAAAGGATATAGCTGCTCCACACGAATAATGTGCAAACGCTCCTCTGCTTCATTCCCGTTTTTATCCTTCTCCAACGCTTCCTCCAGATCAATGGCAATCTTGCCACTGCACAGTACAATGCGCTCTACCCGATCCGGACGTGATCCCAGACCAGATTGCTCCAACACAGGACGGAATGTTCCCTCACTGAATTCAGAAGCAGGCGAAGCGACACGATTGTTGCGAATCAGGCTCTTCGGCGACATCATCACAAGCGGGCGAGCTTCCTCACTTTCGCTTAATGCAGCCTGACGGCGCAGCAGATGGAAATACTGTGAGGCGCTGCTCAAATTGGCGACAGTCCAGTTATTTTGTGCAGACAACTGGAGGAAACGCTCCAGACGTGCACTCGTATGCTCAGGTCCTTGTCCTTCACTACCATGCGGTAACAGCATCACCAGACTGGACTTCTGTCTCCATTTGGCACGGCCAGCGGAAATGAATTGGTCGAAAATAACCTGAGCACAGTTGGCAAAATCACCGAATTGCGCTTCCCAAATGACCAACGTCTCAGGAGAAAACACGTTATAGCCATACTCGAAGCCGAGGACTGATGCCTCAGACAATGGACTGTTATGAATACTGAACGAAGCACGTGCTTCCGGCAATGTATGCAGCGGGCAATGGGTACGCCCGGTTTCAGGCTCATGCAGCACAAGGTTACGGTGAGCAAAAGTAGCTCGCTCCGCATCCTGACCTGTCATACGAATAGGCTTGCCGTCTGCTAGAATGGTAGCTAAAGCGAGTGTTTCCGCCAAGCTCCAATCTACCTTTTCACCCTCGTTCAGAGCGGTTTTTCTACGCTGTAAAATTCGTTCCAGCTTCGGATATACATGAAAAGCCTGTGGCCATTTGAGTAAATTTTCATTAATTTGACGCAGTTTTTTCATTTCAACCGCAGTACGGACCGGTGTGCTCTGATTCTTTTTCGCCTTCACAGCAGTAAATTCAGGCTCCTCCTCCGGTTGATTCTTCACATGCTCATGTGCTTCCTTCAGTCGGTTTTGGACCTTCTCAATGAGGCCAGCACTAAATGCTTCATCCACTATGCCCTGCTTCATCAGCTTTTGAGCATATAATTTGCTCACCGTTGGATGATTCTTTACCTTGCGATACACCAGCGGTTGAGTTGTTTCCGGATCATCGGATTCATTGTGACCATAACGACGGTAACCAATCAGATCAATCAGAAAATCCTTCTTGAAGCGATTACGGTACTCACCAGCCATACGAGCCGCTGCAATACAAGCCTCAGGATTATCCGCATTCACGTGTACAATTGGAATTTCGTAGCCCTTGGCCAGATCGCTGGCATAACGGGTCGAACGTGAATCAACACTCTCTGTCGTAAAGCCCAGACGATTGTTCACAATGATGTGCACTGTGCCACCATTACGGAAGCCGCGCAAATTGGTGAAATTGAGTGATTCGGCTACGATACCTTCACCCGGGAACGCCGCATCACCGTGCATAATAATGGTAGCTGCCTTGCTAACGTCCAGCTTCGGATAACCAGCCTCACTGCGATCTTCCTGTGCCGCACGCGAAAATCCCTGCACCACCGGATTCACATATTCCAGGTGACTTGGGTTGTTCGCCAATGTCAGACGGGCCTGGACGGCTTCCCCATCTTTTACAAAACGATCCGCACCCAGATGATATTTTACATCCCCAGTCCAGCCGTAGTTAATTCCAGTGGAACCTTCCGACGGAATCAGATCCTTATTCGGGGAATGATGAAATTCAGAGAAAATTTTGCTATAAGGCTTGCCCAGCACATGTGCCAATACATTCAGACGACCACGATGCGCCATCCCCATCAGGACATGACTTGCTCCTGCATTTGTGGTTAGACGAATAACCTCGTCGAGTACAGGGACAAGCACATCATTACCCTCAATGGAAAAACGCTTCTGCCCGACGAATGTTTTATGCAAGAACTCTTCGAACTGTTCTACTTCTACCAATCTGCCCAGCAACGACTTGCGTTCCTGTGTTGTAAGTGGCTTGGAGGACCAGCCGGATTCTGCATAGCTGTTCAGCCAGCGGCGTTCCTCCTCGTTATGAATATGACTAAATTCATAGGCAATCGGTCCTGTGTATGCTACACGTAGCCGTTGAATGGCTTCCCACCCGTTCAGTGTTCCCGCTGGAGCGTTATCCCATATTAAAGAGGCTGGAAAAGCCTTTAGGTCTTGTTCAGTTAAACCGTAAGATGCTGGATCAAGCAGACGTGTATCCTGCTCTGCATCCAGTCCCAGTGGATCGATTTGGGCGGCCAAATGTCCGTATTCACGGATATTCCACACCATTTTGCCCGCTGTAACCGCTTTCTGTAATGTGTTCGAATCAAGGTGCCCCAAAGCATTTACGGGGGGGCCTTGTAATTTGTTGTCTATCATGGAAGCAGCCGAATATTCGGATTGTGGCGGCTCGCCCCATTGATCAAACAGCTCGCGGTAAGCCGGATCAACCGTTCCGGGATCCGCTACATACTTTTCATACTGGTCCTGCACATAACCTAGATTAGGTCCGTAATACGTCTGCCAAGGTACCTGTCTGCTGCTCTCTTCCATTGTCATCTCGTTCCCTCCGTCAAATTTTGAAATTCATAGCTGGACGGAAATCATTTTCATTTTGTCGTTTTGTTAAATCTCTAATTTAAGCAATTCACATTATGTTCACATTATATGAAATCCATGATCAAAAGTCGAATTTCACAGTGCTTATTTCTCTTTCATTGTATAAAGTTTTCTAGCTATGAGCATTTCCTTTTTCTCAACATATCCATGCGTAAATGAGATGAATCGGGCTATTCTGTAATTCTGTAGTCTTTATCATTTAAAGTTTAGGATGTGATATAAACGGATATCCTAATCACGAACTTAAATCTGTGACTGGTATATAAAAGTAATCGCTATAAATGGCGAGGATTTAGCTTAATTAAGATTGGAGATTGACACCTTTTTGTGATTCATAAATCAAGCACATGGCAACTTAAATAACCAGCTGTCGGATATCAACCGATGGCTGGTTATTTAAGTTGCCGATACGATGCAAATTCAAACTTAAAGTGACATTAAAGTCACTTTTCTGTACAATTTTCCTACTTTTCACTATTATTTTACTTAGGCATCTAAAAACCGCTTTGAAAGCGAAAGGGATGGAACTGTGACTGGACTAAAACAAATACTCAGAAACAAGAATTATGTCAGATTTTTTCTGGCAACCTTCGCCTCACAAATGGGAGGAATTATCGGAGTTACTGCATTCATGTTTTATTTGTTGAAACGGTTTACAAATCAGCCTTACTATGCAACACTTGCCGAGTTAATGTATTCGCTCCCGATGCTGGTAGTATTTCTCGTGGTTGGAGTGCTGGCAGATCGGATGGACAGACAAAAAATTGCTGTTAATTGTGACTGGATTAGCGCCTTTTTATCCTTATGCTTGCTTGTTTTTATTTGGATCGATTCGATTCCTTTGGTATTTGCCCTCCTCTTCATCCGTAGTGCTGCCTCCAAGTTTTTCTTTCCAGCCGAAAGTGCCATTATACAGGGGATATTAAGCGAAGATGATTACACCATTGCCGCAGGCCTCAATCAAATGATGGGGAGTCTTTTCATGTTATTTGGAGGAACTCTGGGGGCCGTCGTTTACTGGCACTTTGGAATTACTGGAGCCATCCTCATTGATGCTATTTCTTTTATTGTGTCTGCACTGCTCATTCGTTCCTGCAAAATTCCCAGGGAAGTACGCCTTCCGAACGGTGCACATCAATTCAAACAATTAAAATTCAAACTTGTCATGATTGATTTTAAACAAGGGTTTCTTTACATATTACGCAACAGACTATTGCTTTGGTTGGTTTCAGGCTTTTTTATGTTCGGTATTTTAAATGGTGGTTTTAGCGTTTTACCGATGTTTATCCTTAAATATAAGCTAGCTCCAGGCAACTATGAGCAGTATATGGTTTGGACAGGTATTATTTTTGGAGCTGGTGTGTTGCTTGGTACACTAATCGCTTCGCTCATCTCCGCCAAGCTAAAGCTACACCAAATGATTGCAGCCGGAGTTCTGGTAGCTGGAATAGGCATGTGCATACTTGGTTTTGTTAACCACCTCTATGCTTTTATGATTATCAATTTTGTCATTGCACTGATCCTTCCGTTCATTAACATTGGTATAGGAGGATGGCTGCCTCGTATTGTAGATCCTCAAATGATGGGACGTGTGCAAGGTTTGATTAATCCGTTAATGATGCTGTCCCAGTCTCTTACATTAGGTTTCATTGCTGTAAGCTTTCCTTCATTTATTTCAATTGAGCTCTTGTTTTTATTAGTTGGGGTCTGTACCGTTATGGTAGGCATATACTACACTATTGTGCTTCCCCGTTATGCTGATTACAGCACTTCTACTAAGGCCCTTCAGGAATCTTTATAGGCAAATAAAAAAAGCGTACATCCGACCATTCCGCCAGCGATTGTTGATTTGCCACTTCTGCCTCCCAATCCCGTGCAGAAGTGGCTTCATCCTATCTCCCCTCAATGCTTCATAATTACATACATTCGTTACATACGGCTAGCTCGTCAAAACCCAGTAGCGACAAAGAGCGATAGGATATATGTAATATACAAAAAAATGCCCGGCAGGCGCATTATCTGCACCAGCAGGACATTTGGATTATAATCGGAGTAGCGGGATTCGAACCCACGACCTCGCCCACCCCAAGGGCGCGCGCTACCTAGCTGCGCTATACCCCGATAAACCAGTGTATGTCAATCGTTGCTGTTATTTACCATTATAATCTGGTCACAAAAACCTGTAAAGGAATTATTTAGTCTGAGTGACGCAAAAAGTATAGGCCAAAATTGGAGATCACAGGAGCTATCCATGCAGAGCAAAAAAATAATTATCGGAGCAGTAGTATTACTTTTTTTTAGTACAGCTAAGCATTCCTATGTGCTTCACCTTTGCACAGAATGACCTTGTCATAGATCAAAAAACGAAAGAGAGACTAGCAGAGCAATATGGCTTGGAAGAACCTCAGCCACCTACATCTAAGCAGAAGCAAAACATATTATTGGGAGCTGATTGGGGTTTTAGTTCTCCTGCTGGTGCTGTTGTGGTGGAATTCACTATATTAATTCGAAATCCGCTCATATTTATTAGTCAACAACTGATAGATTCGCTAAAATAGTCATACGCAAACTTTAAATATATTCCTCCCTGTATAAGATGGATGCATTAATTTATATTCCATTTCAAAATTCCCTTTTTGCTTTGCTAGCTTAATTCGAAGAAAAATTCACGGTAACACCACCTGATACTAAGATCGTTAAAAGATCCATAAAATATTGCTGTGGTGAAAATCTATAGTATCTCTCTTCTTGATCCCATTCTTCCTCGAATCTTTCCAAGAAATAATGTGCGTTTTGCCAATGGATTGTGAACGGTCCTACTGCCCCAAAACCTCCACAGAGACAGTCCGATATACTGTCCAAGCTAAATCCAAAGTACCCTCCAGGCCCATTAATCGCTTCCCCAAGTGCTATAAAAAATGTTGTAAAATCAAATATGTGTTTCCCGTCTAAGGTGTAGACTTCTCCTCGTTTATCCAGTCTGGAAGATTTAAAACAATTAGATGCAGAATGTATTCTAGTCACGTTTAGCCATCCAGACCGTTCTTCTTTAGAAAAGCCTTGCCATATATTATTTTCAAGCGATTGAGCGCACTTTAATAACTCCCATAATCTTAATTCCACAGGGGAGGGCTTCGTTTCAAGTATGCCTGTTAACTCCAGATTGAAGTTTCCTTTACTATAATTTAGTTTATGGATTATATAGGATTCAGGTAGGTGATAATAATAGCTTCCAATCACTTTTTCTTCATCATCTAAAATAGCAATGTACAAGTTGGATACAGATTGTTTTGTCTTTGCTATGTTTTCTATGAATTCTTCGTTAAATTCAAATTGCTCAAAAATGACCTTTTCATTCGTTCCAACCATAATATCACCCGTTAACCCAACCACATCTCGACAATAACCAACTGTGAGCCCACTTTCATCGTCCATAACAGCAAATCTCTGTCTCAATTTATATCATACCTCCCAACAATAATTTTAAGGAATAAGGTTAAAGGTCTTATGTAAAAAGCTCTAAAGATTCTAGCAAAAAGTTACGCTTATATTTATTTTTATGATCGCCCAGCTTTCTTCTTATCATTTGTCTACATAGCTCCTTTTGAGCCTCTGAGATTTTATCTTGCACGGTACTTATCAGTTGATAGGATTGTCTACTCGCTTCAAAGGTATCATCCAGTAAATCTACCAGCACCACAACATGAGTAGATACGTCAAAAAATTCTAGAGCATATAACAGTGTTCCTCTATTCCCTTTCGTCTTAGGACTTCTTAACAAGTCAATAAGTGGCAGCACCGCTTCACTGTCTCCTAGATAAGCTAACGTAATGGCGATTACATTTCTGAGCAATGCACTATCCGTTGTTGCCAAATAACTCAATAATATTGGAGTGAATGTATGATCCAGCTTTTCACCCACATCCTCTATAATCCTTATCGCTTCCTTTAAATCTCCACTCTCTATGACTTCTTCTAATCGGAATTTGTCCATTGTTTACCAACCCATCTTATTACAATATATAGAAACTATCCAGTCTTAATACAATTCAATAGTTTACATATAATAACAATCCTATTTCTCTTTTGTATATAGCGAACATTGTCGAGATCTAAAAAATATCCATTCATTGATTTAAAATAAACAAAGTGTTATATTGTCTATAAAATAATCATCATTTAATTGAGGTGTTTGCTAAATGGATCATTCCGAACTATTCTGGAATGCTGATATTGAAGAACTGAAGCGTGGATATATTCGCCAAGGAGAGCAGGTAGTTTGCCTCTTGGACGGACAACGATACGAGCAAGGCATCATATATCAGGATCAAGGGGTATTTTATGACGCGGAGCGGTATATGCGTCTTCATATTGAGCGGACGTACGGATCGGTCTTTGACTATTTGATTGGTCTGGATAAAAAGCTGACTGGACTGACGGATCATCAAAATCGGTTGCTTCAGTTATTTTATCAAGGGATGGGCGATGCGGATATTCAAAAGGAAACCGGAATCGGCAGTGCATCCACCATACGCAATCATCGCTTTGGTCTCAAGGAAAAAGAGCGGCAGGCCAAGGTATTTCTCACATTAATGGAACTGTTAAAGGAGAAAGATCGCCACGCTCCCGCCATGGTAGAAGTACCCGTACAAGCACGGATGGTGGATGAACGCTACAACATTACGGAAGACGAAAGGCTCAAGGTACTCACGAAGTATTTTCCGAATGGTACGGACGGGCGCCTAAAGACCTTTAAAATGCAAGAAAAGCACAAGCTGATTGTGCTGCGTGAAATTGTGGGTCGTTTTGTGAAGGGACAAATATATCATGAGAAAGATATCAATGCGATTTTACAGGAAGTATATGATGATTATGTTACGGTGCGAAGATATATGATTGAATATGGTCTATTGGATCGCAAACCGGATGGCAGTGAATATTGGTTGAAGGAATCTTGAAGCTAGGCGCTTATAAAATAGGAGGATTCGACAATGGATCGAAGAAAAGAACTAGTTCAGCAATACATGGAGATGAAGACAGAGGCGGGAATCTATTGTATTCGCAATACACGCAATGGGAGAATTTTCGTCTCTTCCACGCCGAATTTAAAGTCACTGAATGGACGCCGTTTTGAGTTGCAAATGGGTATGTTTAAAAATAAACCACTGCAACAAGAATGGAATGAGTATGGCGAAGATTCGTTTGAATTTGAGGTGCTGGATATTTTGAAGAAAAAGGACTCAGAGTTCTTTGATGTCAAAGACGCGCTGGCAAAGCTGGAGCAGACCTGGCTTGATCGACTCCAGCCTTACGGGGACAAAGGATATTTGTAAACTTACTGCTCCGCAGAAAACTCCTTGCGAAGATAGCCAAAAACAACAGCGTCAACAAACTGACCTTTTTCATAAAAGTAATCTCTCAAGTGCCCCTCTTTAGTAAAGCCACTTTTGAGCAATAGCCGTCTGGAGCCTTCGTTATCTGGATCAATGAAGGCTTCTATACGGTGAACCTGCGGCAATTGAAAGCCGTAATCCACCACCACCTTCATCGCTTCTGTCATCAGGCCTTGCCGCCAGTATTCCGGTGCCAGCTCATAGCCGATTTCGATACGGGAGTGTTCCTTCTGCCAGTTATGAAATCCAATTGTGCCCACGATCCGCTCAGGAGCTTCTTTTAACGTAATCCCCCAGCGAAAGCCCTCTTGCTTCTCATATCTGGTTAGCATGGAACGAATAAATTTCTCAGCTTGCTCTACCTTCGTAAAGCTTTCCAAATCATAAAATTTAGTAACCTCATCTCTGGAGAAATAGTTGAATATGTCCTCCGCGTCTGCTAATGTAAGCTGCCTTAAATAAAGCCGATCGGTTACCAAAGTCGGAAACGTTTCCATTGTCATTATTCATCTCTCCTTCACATCGAAGAACCTATCTTGTCAACCACCAGCCGATCCCCACCACTACTCCATTGATGAAGAATAATGCCGTGCATGCTCTCCATTTGTTGATTTCACTTGTTTGAAAAAAGCTGGTCACGGTACTACGACACATAAACAACGTAAAAAATAAATTCCAAATAATACGCATACCATATTTAATGTAGTAAAAAGCAGGACTTAGCTGCACACCGCCTAACGCTGGAGAGATATCGGGAATAGACAGAATTGCACACGCATAACGCATGGTCTCATATGTAAAATAAAATAATGCCAGCCACCAAGCCCACTTCTTACCGAACAACATACCAATACCGGCAGCCGTTCCTGCCAGACCGAGCAACGCGATAAATCCTTGAAACATGCCCCTGCACATGCCTAACAACGTAGAAGCCTCATTTAATGCATTAAGCGTCAATAGCTGTGTCACCAACAGGAGTGCTCCATTAAAAATCAGTAAAATAGCTGAAATGCTTACACCTAAAGGTCGTTCGAAAGCCACGTTCGTTACATAATCTTCTACTTCTTTTTTTGTATACAGATCGGACACTTCTTCTACTCTCCTAACCCAATTATTACATCCATTTTGCGGCGGGCATAATAACAGTGTGTTTTCGCCTCATTTCCATATATCGGCTTTTAGGAAAATATGGTTTAATCTTCCCTGAAAAATTCCGTTATCTATACAATAATTTATTATTCAGGGCAACTATGCTATCAAATCAACGACATGAGAATCCTGATCATTAACAGAATCCCAAATAGAGTAATATCTATCCTTATACTACCATTCAAAGAGTGAATCTGACAAATGGCTGATACTAGCACTTA
This sequence comes from Paenibacillus sp. T2-29, assembly GCF_052921365.1. Lineage (NCBI taxonomy): Bacteria > Bacillati > Bacillota > Bacilli > Caryophanales > Paenibacillaceae > Paenibacillus > Paenibacillus sp. T2-29. Next base: position 179,261 of record NZ_JBREVE010000002.1, read on the forward strand.
TGAATGTATACGCGTTATCTTCGTAGCTCTATAACCTTCATATGACTGGATATACTCTACTTGATAACCCATTTGGGCATCCAAAAGCTCTTCCATAAACGGGAGGCACGGGCTGTAGATAAAGCTCCCTCCTGGCCGAATGGCTTTAAGCAATTCCATATATTTACGAGCGTACTCATGGATATTACCATCTGCCTTCAGATGATGATGCATAAAATGATTGGAGAATGCCATATGTGAAACGATCGTTCCCCATCTACTTTCTTCATAAGTAGTCGCTAACCAATCTCCTTGGGTGATACAACCGTCTGTTTCAGCCAGCCGATCTGTTCCGTATGCCTCAATTCCGTAGGCACGTAAATAAGTAACCAACCGTGCCTCTGATCCGCAACCAACATCTAGAACAGGCTCTTGCAAACGAGCAATGTCCAATCCTAGCAGATTCGCTTGCAACTCCGGTGTATATTCCTCACAAGGTACCCAAAAAGTATATTCATTCTCTGCATACTTAGCGAACACTTCACGTCCATTGGTACGAGTTAAAAAATCTCTCAAATGCCCATAATGCTGCTGGAGCAGTAAGTCCAGAGTTGCCCCTGCTATAGATTTCTTTTGGAACAGCTTTTCAATCCGGGTGAAGAATCGATCATACAGCTCCGTAAGCTCCCTCGCATGATCTGTGTGAAAATGTAGATACTGATTGGTATTTACAAACTGGGACAGTATTTTGGCCGCTACATCCTTTACAAAAACATGATACGTATGCTGGCGCTTCAAGCTTTGAAGCATGAGGATCAGTTCCGAGCTTCGCTGCGTCAGCCAGTACTTCATTTCCGTTGATGGTCCTAACAGAACAGAACCCTCGCGCATATAAAATAAACTCCGATGCTGATTATGCAGGAGTTGACCGTTAATAAGATTATGAAGTTGAGCGACTGTCATACTACTTCCTCCTTAAAGTCCAGAACATTAAAGCCCCACCCAAGCCTAAATCATGCTGGGTTTGGGTAGGGCCAGCTTATTTTCTGAGTATATCATGGTTATGGAAACTCGGTGCTATTGCAGATTCTCTGCCTTTACATAAGAGGATAGAGGAATATTCAAATCACGAACCCCTTGGGCTACCAAGCGGGCTATTTGCTCCGCACCATACTCCTGAAAATGTGTATCATCCTTCACGCCATCAGGAAATGCAGAATACACACCTGGCTCCAAATGTAAAAATAGTGGAAGTGTTCCTTCCAGTCCTAATGTATCATAGTAGGCTACACTCAATTGACTAAGATCGACCAGTGCAACACCCGTCTCTGATGCTGTTTCCTTCATGGCCTGCACATATTCCGGGAAACTAATCCGAAACGAAGCACTTGCTGCATCATAATCGCGGCGGCCTACAGGAGTAATTAGCACAGGTACCGCACCGCGTTGAGTGGCTCCTTGGATGTACGTTTTCAAGTAAACTTTATAGTCGGCAGGTGAAACATAACGCTCCTGATTATTGATCGCGGCATCATTATGCCCAAACTGTATGAACAGATAATCTCCTGGACGGATATTCCGTAAAATATCATCTAACCGCCCTTGAACCAAAAAAGTCTTCGTGCTACGTCCACCAATAGAACGGTTCACAAAAATAGTCTCATCTGTAAAAAACGGCGCAATCATTTGCCCCCAGCCTGCCTGAGGCTTCATCGAGGATTTATAGGTTTGAACCGTAGAATCTCCCGCAAGGTATACGGAAGGATGTTCTCCAGCCGTTCGAGCTCCCTTGGGAGTGATAACCAAAGCGTTGATCTTCGCTTCATTTCCTGAGAAATACAATTCGAGCTGACCGTCGATGAGTGCAAGCTCAAACGCAGCCTCGACAAATTGTCCTGCTGTTTTGGCAGTAGGCTCTACTTTAACAATGGATTCGGCTTTAACCGTAATGTCCGTGTTTCCGGCAATATCTCCGGCAATCAGAGAAAGCGTGTAATCCGCAGGTGGTAAATTGACGACAAATGATGAGCCTTGAACACGAACAAAATCTGAGCGGATAGCATCACTTCCACCACGGTTCTCTTCATTTACCTTGGAAAGATCGGTAAATCCATAGCCACGCTCAGGCGTGTAAGCATCCTTAGCAGTGACCTGAGTGTAGCCGTCAGCTACATCCCCAGGACCAAAATCAAAACGAAGAGGCGCCGCAAGCTGCTTTTCCGCTAATGCCTGCCCTGGAATAAGTATGGTTGCAAACAACAAGCTGAACCCTACGCATAACCCAATCATCTTACCGAACGACCTGTGATGCTTTCTCTTTTGTTTCAAGCGCAACCCTCGCTTCTCAGATTATTTGAGTGGTTTGTCATCGTCCATACGTCTATTGATCCCCACCAGCCTTTGGCAGCCTTGGTCCAGTACCCAGGATACCACAATACCAACCGTGTACCTGATCAGATCCACGGTCAGAAACCCTTTGCCAAGCACTAGGCCGCCCAGGGTGGTCGCCCGAATGTGGTTAATCCAAGGAGCCTGGTACATCTGACTGAATTCAATAGCGAAGCAAAACAGCACACTGCCCCAAAGGGCTACAGACAACTGACGGTTCACCCACAACATTCTCAGCCCAAAATAAATCATGCATGCCCACAAGGCATCCCCAAAGTGATTGGCAACGAATGCAGGTAACTGGGTGGAGAAAGCCCTGCTTCCCAAGCCCAACAAGATCATGACCAGCACGGCAACCAGATACGCAGCGCGAGCCTTCCAGTGGAACTTTTCCTTTATTTCCTGATTAATTCCCCTACTGCTGCTCTTACTAAATTTTCTCATACTAAATTACCTTTCCTAACACCGGAAAATACCTGCCAAGCTTCTAATAAAACTTCGTAAAGCATCCTCTTGGGATTGCGCTTGCAAGATTGCTGAACCTTAAGCTGATGTCACATTGTATGCACACCAACTTGTCTGTATTTTTCGTCATATTATGAATCATATAAGCTCCCGCAATATCGTACAATCGCTTGCTAAAATTCAATACCACGTACTTTCGCAAAAACCATATGGTGTACCATATTCCCCTCTTCATCACACTCGACATTCCTTAAAATCCCCTCTAATGTAAAACCTGCCCGTTCCGCTACCTTGGCGCTGCGCGTATTTCTGGAATCACAAAGAATCTCCAACCGATTAGCATGTAAATGCTGTATGGCAAAATCCGTAATACCGTGTACGGCCTCTGTTACAATCCCCTTTCCGATCCATGAGGTTCTGAGCCAATATCCAATTTCGAATCTTCGTGCATCCCAATTCATTCGGCGCAGACCGCTACTGGCTACAAATTGTCCCGAAGCCGTATCAAATATATACAGCACCATGTCAGACCGATCCAGAAATTTAAGTCTGGCTTGGCGTGAACGGATTTCAGATTCCTCCTCCGTAGGGAGATTTCTCGCAAAAGGAAGCCAAGGTCGCAGCTCATTTACACTTTCTCGTATCGCTTCATTAACTGCCACTCCATCGCCCCACTGTGGAGCGCGTATGGTCAATCGCTCCGTCTGGAATTGTTCCGGGAACGATAACAGAATGGGATTCGGTTGCTGCTCCCTACTCATGATGCTCCCGCCTCCATATTCGATGGATAGCTGAGACGATCCAGCCAGCCAGTGATTTCACGTAGACTCCCAATCTGATGATCCGGTACAATGTCCATTTCATTCCACGTCATAAAGCCTTCCAGCCAGATGGTATGCAATCCTGCACTTTGCGCACCACGAATATCATTCGTCGGATGATCGCCTACGTAACAGGCATGACCAGGTTCGGCAATGTCCAGCTCTTTCAGTGCCAACTCGAAAATACGAGGATTAGGTTTTTCGATGTTGACGTCACCCGATACGATAATGGAATCCACGTAATCTCTCAGCATCACTCGGTCGATTTTCGCCTGTTGTGCGCGGAGTGAGCCGTTGGTAATAATGCCAAGCTTCAGGCCCCGAGACCGCAGCTCAGACAACACTTCCTTGGCTCCGTCCATCAGGACCGTAAACTTATGAAATTCACCGTACCAAAAGCCCAGCATCTCCTGTACTGTCGTATCGGGATTTTTCAGTTTCAGGTCTGCATGCAGCTCGGTATACAGCTCCCTCTTATCTCGATACCCGTCTTGATCCGCCAGACGTATTCGCTCAACGACAGCCGCGTGGCTGGCTGGTTCTTCTGCCACAATAAATCGTTCTATAAAACGCTCAGTATATGCAGCAAATGCCTGTTTGCGATGAATCAGTGTATTATCCAGATCAAAAATAATGGCTTCTATAGACATAACGAGCTCCTTTCTGTCCGTAAATTTATAACGATCAGCTTGAGACGAATTGAAGAACTCCGATCACAAGAAGCAAGAAAAAAATAGACAAGAAAATGATGACCATATACTTCAGGATTTTGCTAGAAGTCGACTTTTGTTCGAGTTTTGTCTCGATTTGGGTTAGCCTTTCCTTGATTTCTTCCAAATCCTGCTCCATCGTCACCTTATGTTCTCCTTCCTTTGCCTCGACTTATTAACTTCCTAGCGATTCGACGCTTCAACTACATAAATCACTCCAAAAGCGAACTGTTTTTACGGCCTCATAATCAATCTGTTCGTAAGTCTTCTCTCCAAATTCCTGCTTGAAATATTCCTGCAAACTTTCTCCATACACGATAATATCCGTTTGATACACTGAAAATACCGGATTTCCTTCTTCACAAGGCTGCTCTGGGATATATCGGTGACCATAGATGGGGATCAGCTTGGGCACGCGCAAAAACTCACGTTTACATATGTCCACGGCTTCCTGCAAATCTGTTGGTCTTTCTCCCCATTCGGAAGGCCAGAATATATTCTGCTCCACATCAAAAATCATACCTTCGAGCGGCCAATTCAGCCTTTCCCAAATGACACCCATCCGCTGTGGTGACGTATCTCTCCAAGGAATAAAGCTTTTACCGACTGGAAGAACGTTCATCAGCAACTCTCTTAAGTCGGGCGGAAAGTGAATATCATACCTGTCTTCGACCTCAGTAATCTCCCGGGTGGATAAGCCTGGGGTTAAGGTTACATCGTCTTTACGTAATAGATCGATAATATAAGCGACATCCATCTTCGATTGAACACCTCTATTCGCTGTCTGATTGCACCTTCTGATTGAATTCGAGCAGCTTAGTCGAGCGGATTGGTCAAGAGGCCTACCAGACTTGTAACTTCAACTTCACCGACTCGGCGTGGGCCTTCCATAAAATATCCCCTGGTTCCTACATGTATCCGGTGTCGGTGTACCTTTTCCCTCATTTCTCCAAACAAAATCCACATTCTTGCCTGACCTTCCCGGTGAACCGGGTGCCTGGTATCCATGATCAATTGACCCTCTTCATCTTCAAACTCAGGATGTATTGCATAAATTCCCGTTGTTGTAATATCGTCGCCCTCATAGGAAAAATCGCAGCGATAACCCTGAATAGGCAGTTGTTTCCTGCCTCCTTCTTCCGGTGTGTAAAATCGATATTTTACTATAAAATCGTGCGGATGCTGCCTACTATGTTCATAGGGATTCCACATTTCATATCATCCCCTCTGGTCTTTCCCAGAAATATGTACTTCCTTCTAGTGTAATCCAATAGGAAAAGAAATCCAAGACCTATCCGCAAGGCATTGCCGAATAAGCTTGGATGATATGAGAGTCTTTTTTTCAGATATATGACTTTTATACTTGCTGTCCGTTCACCTGAATATCTACGTCTACCTGCTGTCCCAGCCAAGCCCGCATGCGATTCCACGAAAAAACCTGCTCCATGTGAAAAACACCATATGGAAGTTCTGAACGATACAGGGCAAGCGCCGCAAAAACGGCGGCTTTAGCAGTCAAATTAGACTGATGATGTCCCCTTAGCCTGCATTCAACCCTCGTCTCCTTGCCATTGCGAGATCCTTGGGCGTCTACCTTGACCGCTACAGCATTTCCTCCTAGATGCACTTTGCCAAAGCTGCGAACTACTGCATCACGAACAGTTGGCTGTAGGAGCAGACCTGATATTCCTATCGTCCGGAGCCCTGCCAGAAGACGGGTGGTCAAGCGCGAATCGAAGCACAGGCGTGTGCTGACTGTAGGAATATTGAGCGTACGTGGAAGTGTCTGCTGATCCGAAAAGGGAAACCGATACGCCCGATGACGACCCACTCCTACACCAAAGTCTGCTACTATGCCGTCGGTAAAGCTTCTTCGAGTCACTGGACGTCCCTGTTCTATCACCTCCAAGTCGGTATGAATCTGATCTACAGTCCACTCAATCGCGGCCTGACCGTGTCGATCACCCAAGCCCAGCATCAAAGATATGTTCAATTCATCCGTCTGATCCATGAGCTGTGTCGCTTGCAGAGCCAATAGATTGGTTAGCCCTGGAGCTAATCCTACACTTAACAATGCAGTGACTTGATAAGCTCGGGCCTCCTGATGACACTGCTCCACCTGACTCAAAAAAGCCGCATTCGCAGTAATATCCATGTAATGCACGCCATGCTGAAGACAGGTGCGTACCAAGGTTGTATTGTCCTGATCCAGACACATAATAATCATTTTAGCTTGCTCTAATATCGACGGGTTCATCGGTTCATGAATATTAAGCTGCAAAGGTCGTATCTTGCCATTCGATTGTTGGCTGAATGCAGTGGCACGTTCAAGACTACGGCCTGCGGCAAATACCTTGCCAGGGAACATTTCACTTAACTCTGTGCATACAATTTTCCCAACATGGCCATACCCGCCAATGATGATAATATTATCCTTTGTCATAAGCCATCTCTTCCTCCTTAACCGTAAACCATGCATTTACTAAAAAAGCACCATAATACCGGGTAATGCGAGTAAAGCCTGCACCTATCAACAGTTCCTGAATTGCCGCATTGGACACCGGGTTTGACTCACGACCGATAGAAGTAGCGAATCGCTCCCAATCCTCCAGTGAAATGCCCTGACTCAGCATATGGCCTTTCCACGCCTGCATTTGGATGGAAAAAGAAGGATCCTGCGGATTCCCATTAATAGAAGCTAGGCAAAAAGGTGCACCCGTCTTGAGTCGACCGGATATCTGGCGCAGCAATGCCTGTTTATTTTCCAAGCTCTGAAGAAAATGAAGCACCAGCAGGCAGGTAGCAGCGTCATAGACCGGTTCTCTGCATGACTCTTCGCTGCGCTTTTCGTACTGTTCTTTAGGTGATTTTCCAGACAACTCTTCCAACGTACCTGTAACAAATGATATTTTTGAACCGATGCCCGCTTGTGTCACACGTTGACGTGCCAAATCCAGCATGTGCTCAGAGGGATCAACTGCCCTAAAGGACCATGCCTCATGCCGCCCTCCGAGCGTAATCAGTTCCTGACCGCCCCCAGCTCCGACAATCAGCACATTCGGATCAATATTTTTGTTATGAGCCTGCACTTCAAGCTGTGCGGTTATCAAACAATCTGTCATCTCATACAGATGGGTATATCCAGGTATTTTTAAAGCAATCGTATCCGCGTATTTATGCACATTCGGATGATTCCAGCTCATAGGTTGATTTGAGTCGGTATTTCCAATATGGGGTTGCTTCATATGTGCTCTCCTCCAAACATTTAGCCTTGATCTTCAACGACCATTCGTTTATTGTAGATTTAATTAAGAATCATTCTCAATTATATAGACAATACGAATAACCACCATCCCACAAATGTGGGATTTAATAATCGCGCTTTGAGAATCTCCAGCTTTCACGATAGGAGTAAAGGATGAACGCACATAATACACCATTTGCACAGCTTAAGAAGAATCGACAACCAATCATGGAAATGGGAAGTAAGTCACCCTCATCCCCCACCTACAAGCACACGCTAATCGACCGCTTGCGTACTCAGATTTCTTTTGATGCGGCGTGCTGTACCTCAGTAGATCCGCGAACGCTGCTTTCCACGGGGGCATTTACGGAGTCGGGTGTAGAGGGCATTCACAGCAAACTACTAGAATACGAATATCTGCACGACGATATCATGAAATACGATCAATTGGTGCGAGAGGGGCAGTCCATCGCGACGCTTCATGGGTCTACACAAGGCCAGCCGGATCGCAGCACACGTTTTAGAAATGTTTTGCAACCCGCCGGATTCGGAGATGGCTGCGTGTTCCATTTATGTACAAAGGAAGCTGCTGGGGATTTCTTACGTTGTTCCGCCACCATGGAAAGCCTGTATTCAGCACGGAAGAGCAACAACTGCTTGAAGCATTAGCGCCGTCCATAGCCTACCATCTGCGTCAAACTAGTATCGGTGTATCTCCAGTCCCCGCAATGATTATGGAACATGAACTGGAGCCAGGGGTTCTGACGCTTTCCACTCAACTAACCCCCCTCTCGTCCAATATACTAGCAGAGCAGTGGCTAAAGCTGCTTCGGCAGCAAGAGGGAATCCATGATGGCGAGCTGCCAGCCTCTGTCCGGGCGGTAAGCTTGCGAGCGCTATCCACTTCTACTGCACCAGCCAGACTATGTATCCCTTCCGCTGATGCTGAAACCCCTTGGGTCACGATCAGAGCCACTCTCCTGCAAGGCGGACGCGAGCATATGGGCGAGAAGCAGTTGGCCGTATGGTTTGAGCCTGCTAAAGCAACTGACATGTTGCCGCTTATGGCTGAAATCTACTCATGGACTGAACGAGAGCGACAGCTTGTACGGCTCATTGTCCAAGGCTTTTCTACTAAGGAACTGGCAAGTGCACTTCATATTACGGCCTACACGGTGCAGGATCATCTGAAAGCGATTTTCTTGAAAACAGAGGTAAGCAGCCGTCGTGAGCTAGTATGGAAGGTATATTCCAGATTTAATTAATGTATGTAAAAAAAGACAGATGACCCGGTTAAGGATCATCTGTCTTTGCATCACTGCTCTATTGAGACGCAAGAGTCTTATTTCTGCGAAGAGGATTTCGTATCATCGTATGATACTGGTGAGGGCTTCGCAATCCATTCATCAGCCTCAGGCTCGATATCCACGCCGTTGTCCAGCTTCGTTTTCTCCATCAAGGAATCTCCGTCCTCGTTCTTCTTGTTGCGGATTTTCGCTTCGTCTTGAGTGTGGTCGCTCATGTTGATTCCTCCTTTTTAATTTCATCTGATGGTTGTACCTTACTCATAATTACCCATTGCTGTCCTGTACAAACCTCTACACGACCAGATGCCCTTTTTTCTCCGCCGGTCCAATGGTCGCCTCAATGCCAGCATTAAACTCCAGAAAGTCGCTTTCCACTCCATCACTAAAAATAACTCCATTCTCCGGCATCTGCGAAGCAATGCGCAGCGGTCTTTCAACTGCCACCTGTCCAAACACCAGCTCCGCAGCAGTCGTCCGACTGGGAAACGGTTCTCTCACCGTAAAATAAAGCGATGGCGAGCTCCAGGTTGCACGATGATCCTGTCCCGTTCCTTCTACTGTCCCCTCCTGACTAAAAGCAGCACCTGACACCAGGTGATCTGGAGTCAGCGAGACCGGATGCCGTGTAGCACTGCCGACAATACCGGCCGCTCCAGCCAGCACACTGGTCAGCCAGCCCGTCGCCCCCAGTCCCGTGGAAACGATAATACCGCTGGACGATTGCTGCTCTACCTGATCCTCCAATCTCAACTCATATCTCGCAGAAACATGAGTTTTGCGCCCGATGAACAAATCGTTCACGGCATATAAGGATTGACCATCATTTAGTTGGGCCTTAGCCAACGTAACCTCTTTAATCGGCCGTCTGTTCACGAACACATCCGGCACCACCCAGCGCAGATCAGATACAGTAAATGGAAGCAATACCCCGTCCCAGCGCAATGGATCTGGATTCACGCCGATTAGCGGCTGCTCGGTCAAATATTTTAACGTGTTGGCTACCAGCCCATCCTGACCCAGTACCACCACCGTATCCTGTTCACCAAAAATAAAGTTCGGTACATGCTCCCGCTCCACAATCTGCACACGCCCCAAGGCCGATAACTCGGACGTTGCCGTTGCCACCGCCCTGCGGTAATTTTCATCCTCCAGCACATAATCACTGAAATCCGCACCCAATCGTTCCATAAAGAAGCGAGCCTGCTGCACCGTATTGTATCGGACAATCAGTTCCTCCAGTCGCGTTTTACGCTTCACCAAAATAATCTTCTGCTCTGTCATTCGGTTGTTCATCGTGCTCTTCCTCCAGATCCTCTCGATCCTGCTGATCCGTTTGTTCCCGTATCTGACATGAGACCTTGTAGCAGATCCGGTGTAATATTCAACTGACCGATTTTCCCTGCATTTTCTGCGAGCTCCTGAAATGCGATCGCGATCAGCTTATCCGGGCTCATATCCATGTTGGCCATAGCTTGAAGTACGTTGGGCTCGACATCCTGCAACGATTTCATCACCGCTGTCAGCTCATAGGCCTTGGCATCGGCTTCCGCCTTTTTATTCGTTACGGTCAGCTCAATCAGTTCGCGTTTTTTCTCTTCCAAGGCCGTGTCGAACCGCAGCTGCTCCTCCTTCATCTCACTTTGCTTTTGCTTTACGGAACGCTCGGCATCCAGTTGGGTTTCGCGGATCTGCCTTTTTTTCGTCTCCACTGCAATTTCCGTATTCAGCTCATTTTCCTTTACACGGCGCTCCTGCTCAATGGATGCGTTACGACGCTCATACAAAGCATGATCCGCACTACGAAGAATTTCCTCTCTCGCCTGCGCTTCCAGTGCTCTCATCGTCTCCTTATTGGGTAAAATCGCCAAAATGGACAGCCCCATGACCTCAATGCCCAGTTTCTCCATTTCTGTATGCTGAGCAATATCCTTCGTCATGTTTTGGGCCAGACGTTCACTGGACTGAACTGCTTCTTTGAGTGGGACACGTTCCAAATACTTTTTGGTAAGCACCTTGGCAATATTAATCACCCGTTGGGCCAGCTTGCTTGGATCGTCCGAAATGTAGCGTCGTTCCTTCAAATCATACGTGTAGTTTAAAATCTGCGTCGTTCTGCGGTAATCCACAATCCGATAAGTCAGTTGTCCCTGCACTGTCACTGCCTGGAAATCATTCGTCATATCTTCAAACATGAACGGTACATCAATGGAAGAGACCGGCACGACGACAACCGAGGTTGTCGGAGCATAGTAATAAAAAGATAACCCCACACCCTCTCGAACCACCTTCCCGTTCTTCACCTTCATGACATATTCACTGGGTTGAAATTTAACAAAATTAAATCCAAACATCGTCGCTTCCTCGCTTTCTTTATAGTATCCATCATCTTGTTAATTGTTAATTATTAATTGTTAATTATTAATTGTTATTATCAATTTGTTATTAACAACAAAATAACACATCTAAATAATAATATCAATATGACATTTACAAAAAAATAAAGGCTGCTCCCCTCCGATATGCTCGGTTGGGGAAACAGCCTCAGATTTCTTGCATTTTTTTAATAAAAACACTTTCAAAAATGTATACCTATCTGCATATTTAGATAGAATCACTAGCAAAACGAACCGCTCTGCTAACCAAGACCGGCAGCACGGATATATGACCTTCGTCTGCAAATTCCCGGTACTCTACGTGTAGTCCTAGATTGTCCCTAGTCGTTAGACGAGCAGCTAAGTCCCTGGCTTTTTCCTGCATGCCACTAAAATGCCCAGCCTCTAACTCCCCTACAGCAATCAACAGCTTTTTAGTCCAATGCTTCTGAGCTATAGAAGCTACAAACTGTTTCTCTTCATCCTTAATAGCTTGTCCACCCCAGTGTATAGACGGACTTCCCGCCACATACACCTGAAAAGAGTCTGGTCTTGTAAACAGGGTATGTAATACGAACAGTCCTCCAAGCGAATGCCCGAAGATCGTCTGTCGGCTGCGGTCGATAGGAAAATCACGCTCAATCATAGGCTTAAGCTCATCTTCAATAAATGATAAGAAATGCTCGGCGCCCCCGCTTTCTATAGCTGCATCTTCGTTTGGCTTTATTGGAAGCTCCACAGCCGTCCCCGGCAGTGTAAGATCGTAATATCGTGAAGGATGAAATGGAGCCTCTGATGGATAGCCTATTCCTACAACGATAGCTGGAACAACCCCTGTTTTGTCGGGCCGTCTACCCTGAACGCGCACTGCTTCCACCATGGTTCCAAAAACAGAATTGGCATCCAGCACATAAATAATAGGATGACCAGATACAGGAGGTTCCTCGGCAGGGATGGCAATATAAATATGATACTCACGGTTTTCAGCCTGCGAGTGCATCACTCGATGCTGACTACGAGGAACGCATACGGCTCCGTGAGCATCGCTGGAATGATTAGCTTGCGTAAATACGTTTTTAATGAAAATAACCTCCTGTAGAACCTGAATTCTAATGAAATCAGGCCGTTTTTTTCATAAGCAAGACTACAAAATAAGGGACCCCGATCACCGCAATAATCAGCCCAACGGGAATTTCCGCAGGCGCAACCACCGTTTTGGCAATAAAATCAGATAATAGCACCAGTACCATACCGACCATACCGCATACAGGAATCACAAAACGATGATGAAGGCCAACCAGCCTTCTGGCGATATGAGGAGACAATAATCCTACAAAGCCTATTCCTCCCGAAACAGACACACAGGCACTCACCAGTCCAATGCTGGACAACAGAAGAATAGACTTTTCCTTTTCGGTCGCAACCCCGAGACTTTTAGCTGTATGTTCATGCAATTGAAATAGATCCAGAACATATGACTTCAGCCAAATAACAGGAATTAAAATGACAAGCCACGGAATTACGGCAGCAACCAGCTTCCAATCAGCACTCCAAATACTGCCCGACATCCATACTGTCGCCATCTCGAAATCCGAGGCTTTCATTTTCAGCGACAGATATAAGCTTAAGGAACCGAAGCCAGAGCCAATCGCGATACCTACGAGAAGCAACCGCTGCGGATCCAGACGACCTGCTTTCCAAGCAAATAAATAGATCAGCAGCGCAGCCATCAAACCTCCAATCAAGCCGAAAAAGGGCATAGCCAGCGCTGCAGTCCAGCCGGTCGTTTCCATTTGTCCCTGGTAAAAGAACATAAATATGACGATGGCTGCCCCCGCCCCTGCGTTAATGCCTAAAATGCCGGGATCGGCCAAACCATTCCGTGTAACTCCCTGTACTGCCGCTCCAGCAATCCCCAGACCTAAGCCGACCAAGGCCGCAATCACAATACGCGGTAGCCGAAAATCAAAAATCACCAAATCCAACTGCGGAGTAGGGTGAATACGGAACAAGGTCTGAATTACTTCCTGTAGGGTCATGTCGAACTCTCCATGGGTCAGACTGACATAGGAAGCTGCTAAAATGAGCGCAGCCCCGCCTGAAAGTACGAACCACAGACGTTTCGCACTGATTTTACGCATGCTCTCCCCCTCCTTTTCTACGTATTAAGTACAGAAAGAAAGGGATGCCAATGACCGAGGTAACCACACCAATAGGCGTTTCAAACGGATAATTAAGAAAACGGCTCAACACATCAGACATGCCCAAAAAAACACCACCGATCAATCCAGAGCATGGAATGACCCAACGGTAATCTACACCGATTAAATATCGGGTAATGTGCGGAATCAACAAGCCAACGAAGGCAATTTTTCCTGCCAGCGCAACAGAAACACCTGTCAGCAATGCTACACAGAGCATGGCCCCCAGCTTGACCGGTAATGCCCGCTGTCCCAGCCCTGTGGCCACGTCGTCGCCCAGAGACAATAGTGTTATTGGCTTGGCCAGCAGCATCGCTCCCACAATTGCCACAAGAGCAAAGGGAATTGCCAATTGAATCATATCGGGATCCATCTGATGCAGACGAGCGTTAAACCAGAAGCTTACATTTTGCGATACATTAAAATAAATGGAAAGAACGGCCGACAGGCTGCTTAAAAACGTGCCGATGATCGTTCCCAAAATGGCCATACGAACCGGAGCAAGACCGCCGGGAATCATCCAGGCTAAACCGAACACAATAGCCACTCCCAAAGCAGACCCCACAAAAGAACTTCCGATCAGGCCCATCGAAGTGGAGTTTGGCGCAAGAATCATCATTAAGGTGATCACAAATGCCGCCCCATCCGACACGCCCATAATTGAGGGTGAAGCCAAGAAGTTCCGCGTCATTCCTTGCATAATGGCTCCTGAAATCGCAAGAAAAGCACCGATTAATATAGAGCCGACCGCTCTGGGCAGACGCGAGTTTAAAACGACCTGATGATCCACATTCCCAGCATCAAAATGAAAAAAGCTAGCAGTTACCGTCTCCCATTCTATCGTTTTGGCTCCATACATCACAGACAGCAGTAGCGTTAATACGATAAATAAGGGAGAGACGAAGATTACAACATAAGGAGAGATCAACTTTTTTCCCATGTTCCTACCTTTACTGCGAAAGTCGGTTCATAACCGCTTCCAAAAAGGCAAGTTTGCTCCATGAAGTACCACCTTGAGCATTGGGATCTACAATATTGACGAAGGTTTTCCCATTCTTAACGGCATTGATGCTGCTCCAAATCGGATTCTTCTCCAAATCTGCCAACGCCTGCGGTTGATCCTTGTTCTCTCCTTCAGAGAATTGCACGAACAGATAATCCGGGTTCATATCAGCCAATTTCTCCAGAGAAACCGCCTCTTGTGCTTTAACCGTATTTAACTCTTCCGGTACTTTAGCTCCTAGATCAGCATACAGCGAAGGATTGAAATATACATCTGCAGGATATACATACAAATTGCCTGTACGAATCCTTACCATGAGTACCTTTTTATTTTCCCATATTGGCTTGAGCTTCTGTTGGGCCGCTTCCGCATCTTGCTTGTACTTGTTCAGGATCTCTTTCGCTTTCGCCTCTTTGCCCGTAAGCTCTCCCAACATTAAAAGATTCGCTTCCCAGTTCGTTGAAATATGGGATACTGGAATCATTGGAGCGACCTTACCTAGCTGATCTGCCACCGCAGGCCGAAATTTAGAACTTCCCAGAATTACATCCGCTTTCAATTTGAGGATCGTTTCAGCGCTAGGCTGCATTCGGTCACCAACGTCTGTAGCTCCTTCCATTGCTTTCTCCATGAACTCAGGGAATTTCCCGCCCGAGGTAACCGCCCCAGTTGGTTTCACTCCCAGGACAGCCGCATCTTCCATCGCTTCCAGACTAGCTATAATAATATGATCCGTTTTGGCCAGCTTATAAGTCTTATCTAGATATGTAATCGTCTTGGCACTTTCTCCGTCAGAAACAGACGTTTGTGTCGATGCATTGGTATTCTTTTGGGCTGAGCTATCCACCTCCTGTACCTTTTCACCACATGCCGTCAACAGCAAACTTGCCGATAACAAGGTACACATCCATACTGCAAAGTTCTTCATGATCTAAAAGACTCCCCTCTACCTACTTGAATTTACAGATAATAATTATCATTATCATTGATAACTATTATCAATAGTAGGAGAGAAATCGGTGTATTGCAATATTTTTTCTAATATTTATTAAAAAGAGAGCTGACTTCTCCTGGAATCATTGCAATTAGGAAGCATCAGCCTCCCCTGTTCTGTTGGATATCATTCACATTCCATTCTCTATAGAACTGCTCCAAATACATCTCCATCCATTGATGCCGGACCTCCGCTAGCTCTCGGGCATAAGTGGTGTTCATTAAATCCTTGAGCTTGAGCAGCTTTTCGTAAAAATGGTAAATAGCACTTTTACCTGCGGCGCGATATTCATACTGTGAATAGTCCTGACCTGGTTCATGCATGATACTGCCCTTTGAGCCTGCATACATAAAGGTTCTTGCAATTCCAATCGCTCCCAGGGCATCCAACCGATCTGCATCCTGTACAACCTGACCTTCCAGCGTTTCCATAGGCGGGTTTTGTCCACCATTGTAGGACATTGTAGCAATAATGGTCATTACGTGTGTGATCACGTCCGGATCGTTTACATGCAGATGCAGCCACTGCTCAACTTTATCCAGCCCCGCTTGTTTGGAATCATTCAATTTTTCATCCGCTACATCATGCAACAGTGCTGCCAGTTCACACACGAACGGATCTGCACCTTCTTTTGCAGCGAGTTCAATGGACAGCTTCCTCACCCGGTCAATATGCCACCAATCGTGACCACTGTGGTCATGCTCCAACTGTTGCTGTACATACGGCTCTGCCTTTTGAATGATATTTACCCTTATCGCTTCCTGTTGCTCTGTTCGTCTGTTCATAAGTCACCTTTCAATCCCGTCTATATTTACTATGTGAGAGGTTGGTTTATTTTTTATATGCTTGTCCATTTGCTTAGTGCGAATCATCGAGAGCGCCTTACGGGCTGCCAGCTTCCCATTTGGGCTTCCATGCTTCACTACTTCTTTTAATATTTCGGTCGCTGGTTCATACCCATGATATCCCAAAAGAATACATGCACGTTCCTGTACATACATATCTTCATCATCCACATAGGAAAGCAATGAATCCACCTCACTGACAGGAGTAATCGCCATTAAGCTGTAAAGAAGCTGACACCTCACGTCATCCTCCATAGATGAATCCTTTTCCAGTATAGCCTTTAATTCATGCATACAGCGAATATCTTCTGCTAGTTGTTCGGTGCTTATGTTCTCGTTAGACGGGTAATCCTTATGCAGCTCTTCCCAATCGAGCTCCGGTTTTTGCTCCAACTCTGCAATCAACGAAGCCGCACTTCGGTATATCGGTGACAAATCTGTTTCCTCGTGATTTATATAACATAATTTATATGCCAACGGTCCTTCTACATATAGGCCTACATAATTAGAATGATCATCCGTCCATAGAGGGACGATATGTTTGAACACCTCGATCTGCGCCATCCACTCAGTACTCTCAGCAAGCTCCTGTTCACTCAGTAATCGTAGCTGAACCTTGTGCCCTTTCTGCTTCTTACTATGGATCAGTAAAGCTTCCAGCGTATCGTCAGGCAGATAAATCGCTAGACGCTCAAACACCTCTCGTAAGCTCATTTTTTCACACTCCTAATCTTTTCTACTCCAAATCTACTATTTAAGTCCCGAAAAAGACAGGCTTTCTTCATTTTATTCTATATGTGTGTGGCATCCAACATTAGGTCGAGAAGTCCTTAACTATGCAAAAAAAGAACCTCCTCAACCACATCAGCTGTAGTTAACGGAAGTTCTTTATTAAACACTGATTCCCTTATCTTACTCCAAGACACCAAGCTCGCGGTTTTTTTCCTTGAATCGGCTGTTATGAGAAGATACATATGCCGCTTTGTCAGCTGTCGGATCAATGTACAGCTTGGCGCTGTTGAGGGCAAGGGCGGCGTCTGTGAACGTACCTGCAATCAGATACAGCTTGCTTCCGTACTCGACAAAATCGCCTGCAGCAAAAATCCCCGGTAGATTCGTTTCCAGCTTGTCGCTCACGCGGGCATGCCACTCTCCCATATCCAGTCCCCAATCTCGCAGAGGACCGAAATCGGATTTTAGACCATGATTTACGATAACTGCATCAACATTCAGTATCTCTGTTTCGCCCGTATCTACATGATTGATCGTCACCTGCTCAATCGTCTCTCCGTTGTTGCTATGTAACTGACCTACCGCGTAAGGTGTGAGAACACGAACCGAAGAGGATTTCATACGGGCTACATTTTTCTCATGTCCGCCAAAATGATCCCGACGATGTACAACTGTTACACTCGCCGCAATAGATTCCAGCTCATTCGCCCAATCTACCGCCGAGTTGCCTCCACCGGAAATCAGGACGTGCTTGTCCCGGAACGGCTCCAGCTCTTGTACGGTATAATGCAGATTTGTAACCTCGTAACGGTCAGCGCCTTCAATCTCCAGTTTAGCCATTTTGAGAATACCATAGCCTACGGCCAGAACGATCGTACGCGTCCAATGCTGTTCCCCTGTGGCAGAAGTCAGCAGGAACGTACCATCTTCTTGCCGATCCAAACCCGTAATCTGTTGCCCCAATACAATGGTAGGCTCGAACGTCCGTGCCTGCTGCTCCAGCTGGTCGATCAGCTTTTCACATAAAATCGGGGTAACGCCTCCAACATCCCATATCATCTTCTCAGGGTATATGCGCATCCGCCCGCCTAGCTCATGCTTGGCTTCGATCAGCTTGGTTTTCATATCTCTCATTCCACTGTAAAACGCGGTATACATACCGGCAGGACCGCCGCCGATGATCGTTACATCATATAATTCCAAGGACTCTGTCACTCTGCAACTCCCCCTATCATAACTTAATATGTCTGCTTCTATTATAAGTGATAATAATTATCAATATCAATTAAGAAATAAAAACATATCTGTGACAGAGGTTTTTGTGATTTTGGAACTACATTTTATACAGTTATCTGGCTATTGCTTTTGTTAATCCGCAGCTTAACCAAGTATTGATCGTACATTCTGTGCTTGGATATGATCGTAAATTCATGCATGGAAGAATTCATATGTTCATTTCCTCCTTCATCTTTTCAGCTGTATTTTTTGAAAAAGTCACTTCCGTGGATTATCCAATATCGTTCAGCAGGAGGGACCTCTTCCAAAAAGTTCTGATATTCCCCTTTCCACCCCACCGGGACATAATGTTCGAAAGAAGCTGGCTCTGGAAATAGTGAGTAGAGAATTTTCTGGTCAAAATCAACATATAAAGCAGGACAGAATTCCAACACTTCATCCTTATGCTGGATTGCATCATCTAGCATCTGGAGCATTGTAGTGAGTTCTCCCGCAGCCACCTTATATTCACAGATGTGTTCCAAAAATGCTCCCGCGGTAGTCTCATTCAAAATAGCGATACCAAACCGTTCCTCCATCTCGGTATTCAAAAACCAATACTCTCTTTCCGTCACATACCAATTCCATTGTCCCTGAAAAATGACACCGACAATAATATTTTGTGCATATTCAGGCCATATTTTCATGAGCTTCTGTGTTCCCCTCCCTCACTTACAGCTCGATCCAAAACCGGTTTACACGGTTTCCATCTTCCTCTATGTAATCCTTGTCTGGTGTTCCGCCGTTTCGCAGAATCGTTCTTTTGGAACTGATATTATCGGAGTCGCATACGACGAGGGCTCTGGAAACACCCAACTCTTTTGCTTTGCCCAATGCCAGACTCAGCATAGTCACAGCGTACCTGATCCCTCGTGCAGAAGGACGGATACCATAACCAATATGTCCCCCAGCATTTAACAGATGCTCGTTAAGATCATGACGGATATTCACTGCTCCGACGACCTGGTCATCTGCATCCATCAGCCAGTATGTCGAACTTCTAACCCAGCCTTCAGACAAGCCAATTCCATTTTTCTGTTGATTTAAAAACGTCAGCATACCTTCAAAATCATACGGTTCTATAGAAATTACCCAAGGCACCATTTGCTCCTGGCTTTTTTTCCATTCCTCATAAAATGAAAGATAAGCATCCTTCCAGCGCCGATCCGGCTCAACCAATCTTACAGTCTGCATCCCGCTCACGACCTCCTCTTTAAGCGCTCCATATATCTCTAATGGTCGTCATCTCTACACCCCATAGTTCTTAGTCGTTGCTTCCAGGGTTTCATCCGTCTCCGCAAGCCACACGGAACTAACCTCAAACGTCCCCGGCTCGAAAAACAAGGGAAATCTCCGCTTAAACCAATCCTGCATCGGCAAATTTAGTGCTTCCTTCATATCCACCCACAGCAGATCTCCCTCAGGGGGATTCTTTAATAGTTCACCTTCCGTTGCCGTCGCCAAATAGTTAAAGACCATATATCTCAGCCCTTGCCTTGGATCACAATATTCGTCGATTCCTTTAAATACAATTTCCGTAACCGTTAAGCCCGTTTCCTCCTTTACTTCGCGAATGGCTCCGTTCACAATGCTCTCTGGGAACTCTACTTTTCCTCCTGGAGCAATATAACCTGGAAACCCCTTTCGATTGGGTCTATTCATAAGCAATACCTTGGTTCCGTCTTGAATCATGCACATGGTATATATTTTGTGTGTCACTTCTGTAGCCAATCCAATCATACCTTTCTTTATTCACGATTCTCTATGATCTAGCTTTTAACTTTCTCACCGACATATTGTAATTGGTTAAATATAGTATTCCAATCAGAACAATCACAGTCCCTCTTCAAACAACTGCATACCTATAATTTCAAAGGAGACGCCGTCGCCTGCTTTAACGTTGGTATCACCATTCATTTCTTCCGAATCTAAAACAAACGTAGCATCTCCTACAACAATCTCCAGACATTCTATCCCGCCTGCTTCACCTTGCATCACTTGTTGTATCATTCCTTGAATCCAATAGTCGCCTAGCTTTGGTTGAGGGCGAACAACGCCTGTCTTTTCAGTAGGCCTCAGTCTTCTGAACCCTTCTATACTGGATTGAGAAATCTCAACCGAAATGACACAGCCAGGAATTAACTTGTCCAAGCTTTGTTTATACGGAACAACATACGCATATCCCGAGGTCAGTTCACACCAAAAAGATGTCCAGTAGCCGTATACCTTTTCCTCGCCAATACTACGAATGATGACCTTTTCATCTTTATTTACTTCCTTGATCTGTACGCGCATATTCGGAGTCCTCAGTAGATATTTTTCTTATAATAATAGTGTTTAAAGCCTCTAGGAGCCTCCTCAATGACACCGACTACTTCATACCCATGTTTCTCATAGAATTCAGGCGCTTGAAAAGAAAAGGTATTTAGTTGTATAAAATTACATCCTTTATCTCTAGCCATTTGTTCGATTTCACCAAGCAATTGCGAACCGTAGCCCTTTCCTCTATGGACCTGATCTACCCACAAAATATCAACCTCCACCCAGTTCCAACATAGTACACTTAGAAGACCGCCGATGACCTGACCTTCTCCATTTTTGAGCGTAAGATTAATCTCTTCATATTGGGTTTGAATATCTGCTGGGACGTGTTTTGCATTAAACTCAATCAACTTGTTTCTGACGAAACGAGCTTCATCCTTACTACTTCGACTCATTTGAGGTTCCAGCGTCATGGCTTAAATCCTCCAATTTAGAATGTATACTAACACTACTGATTCAATCTATAAAATACTAAAGTTAGAAACCTTTCATCTTCCCACTGTTATTTATTGTATATACTTTTCTAAGTTTAGTCACATGATTCATTTTAACCCGACGTAAACGCAAAAAAGCAGGCTCCCTATGAAACAGAGAGCCTGCTGTCTTTTGTATCATCGTCAGGCTTACAGAAGAAGAGATGGGATGATCAGATAGAAATATCCAGTGATTTTCCAACCCCAGTAATATCACTGCCATTCGAGCTGCTGGCGCGTGTCATTTCCATATTGCTTGGAGCGGACTTTTCCATTTTTGGTGTTGACGTGCTGCCGGATTGAGAACTTTGCTGTGCAATCTGGGCTTCAATTTGTTTAATTTGCTGCTGAAGCTGCTTCATTTTTGTTTCTTTTGTATCTTTATTATCTTTGCTTTGTTGTACCTTGTTGTACTCTGCTTCAAGCTGAGCTTTTTGCTTTTCCAGACTGGCTGTATTGTTGGCACTGGATGAAGATGAAGTACTTGCAATAGATATAGAATTGCTGGAAGTCGCTGAAATATTCATAGAAAAATTCCCCTTTTTAAAAGTTAAGTTTGAGTTACAGATGTGGGCTAACCGGTTCTAAGGTACGCTATTGCACCCTAAAGATTATGACGAAGATGATAGAGATTGTTCGAAAATCTTGGCGATTTTATCGAATAAAGCCGATATTTCCTCATCTGTTTCTGCAGATACGGAGCCGGATAGAAGCTCGGAACTCAGGACGTTTTGCAAATCACTCAGTAAGGATCTTTTTTCATCTACCGTAAGCTCTTTTTCAGATGTAGTGGTGTTATCCTCTTGATTTGTGGTCGCCTGAATATTCCATGCAAATGGGGGCATAATTCCACCCATCGCCTGCATCATTGGAGGCAGACCACTGCCATCAACTTCAGGTCGGAATGAGTCATCTCCAGGCGGCGCAGGGCGATTATTTTGGATGGATTCTGCTATCTTATCGAATAAATTGGATACTTCCTCACCTGTTGCTGTCGAAAGATCCACCCTGGATAACAAGTCGCTGACTGCAGCCAAAGGATTTTTCGTACTGTTGTTGATTTCATTCGTTTCAGATAAAGCACTTGAAGACGTTAAGTAATTTTGTAAATCTGACAACAACGCTTTCTGTTCATCTGTAGTCAGCGCCACAGTATCCTGGTCGTACTTGTAGTCATAACTGTAGTTTTCCGTAGGAAGTGGAGCCTGCATACCCCCGGCATATTCCATAAATTCCGCACTTAATTCGAGTGAATCGTTAGATTTCTTGTGTGTGGTATGCCCCGTGTTATTTAGTCCATTCTCATTTGACTTCAGCGTATTCGAATTATCGTAGGAAGTCGAAGTCTTGATGAGATGCCTGTTAATGGATAGTGACAAAGTAGATCCCCTCTCAATGTACATAGTGTTTTTAGCTGCCCACCTCTCTTTCATCGGTAGCAAAACTGAAGGCAGCCTGAGGGAATGCTGAATGATAACTGAATGAATACGGACTGACTCATACGTACTCTTTTTCTTTTTTCCTGGACCATAGTCAAGGAAAGACCCCTCCGCAGGACGGGGAACTGAACCCTACTCCAGACAGGAGCAAGTAAAGGGATAATTTGTTACTCTTAGCAGAGAATATATGAACGTATATTGAAAATTGAAGGTAGGGGAAAGGTGTATGATCCGTATTAGTCATTTGGTTCATGAGAGACTTATGTTCCTATTCAAATTTTTGTACTCACCTGCATATGTAGGTAGCGTAACACCCAGTTCCAGATTTTTAGCTAAAAATATGATAGAATCCATTCCATGGAGTGAAGTTCATGCCGTGGCTGAGCTCGGGGCTGGAACAGGCGCAATTACTCAATACATTCCGTCTACGACAAAAATTCATCCCAAAGTTCTGCTCTTTGAGAAGGACCCGACCATGCAGCAGAGTTTAAAAAGAAGATTCCCGAATTATCTGTGCTATTCCGACTCGCGTGAGCTTCAGCTTGCTATGAAAAATGCCCAAATTGAACAGCTCGACTGTATAATCAGCGGGCTGCCATTCTTCAACTTTCCACAAGCGATACGAGATCAAATCGTAGAACAAATTCATCTATCACTTAGGGATGGAGGAATGTTTGTTGCCTTTCAATACTCTAAACAGATGAAGCAGCAGTTAGGTGAATGGTTTGATATTGAAGAAATCAAGTTTGTACCTATGAATGTTCCACCCGCATTCGTCTATGTATGCCGAAAGAAAGCTTAAGAAAGGAGTATGGGAATGGATGTTGAATATTTAATTTCCATTATCGAACAATATGGCTATGCAGCATTATTCTTCTCTCTATGGCTCGGAATTGTGGGACTGCCCATTCCAGACGAAGTTATAGTGATGACTGGCGGGGCCGTAACAAGCATGGGGATACTTCATCCGTTACCTGCTTTTTTAATTGTATATCTTGGGGTTGTATCAGGCCTATCCTTAGGTTATGTATTGGGCAGAAGCTTGGGTACACCCATTTTGGATCGTTTGCGCCGAAAGAAAAAAATGGACAAGTATATTACTTTTTCAGAAAATTTAGTACATAAGTATGGAAACTTCACGATATGCATCAGCTACTTGCTGCCAATCGTTCGCCACATTGTCCCTTATATTGTGGGGATCAATAAAATGAGCTTCAAACGCTATGCCCTCTTCTCTTATTCAACGGGCTTGATTTGGACGCTGATCTTCTTCCTGCTCGGACGTCTCTTTGGTGACCATGTACAAGCAGCAGGAGAATTGATTCATCGTTATGGCTTGCAGGTGGCATTGCTTCTCATCATGCTGACAATTATATTTTTTATAATGAAATTTGTGTGGGGGAAGAAAACAACGGAGGAGTAAAGGTTGAGTCTATTCGGCATGTTCATAAATTTAAAAGTTACCTGTCGTGCCACTACGCAGACGGATAGTGCTTCCCATCGCCACCGCCCCCGGATTTCTGAAATCGACAAAATACATCTCGAACATACCAAATATATTTATAGGGATTCAAAGATGCTGTGCAATTTTTAAATGAGTTACGTAACACCTATACTGTTTAAGAACTCATAATGATTTTCAACTTTTAAAATATATCTTATGAAAAAACAAAAAAGCGCCTAGAACAGGCGTTTTCATTTTTGTCCTTTTTAGCAATAGTATCCATATGATATACTATAAACTAACAACAGAATGGCTTAGATGGGCGGTCGGCTAGTCTCCTGCAAAGGAGGTGATGCCTGTGGAGGTTAAAGATACGCTGATGTTGATGATTCAATTTGCAACGTTGGTGATCTTGATTATTTCCTTCAACAAAAAGAAATAGACCGCCCTCTGGAAAAGGTTAGCGGTCTATTTTACTAATCCAACCCTACAGCCACCGCCCTTATAAGCGGCTGTTGTAAAAGAGTGAGGATGTTAGAGCATCCTTACTCTTTTTTAAGTATATACCTATTGTCTATAGTTTATCACAAGAAAAACCATATTGACAATATGGAAAACCTTTTATGGGCAGCTTTCACCCTGAGCTATTTTTTTAATTGAAGCAGCTTAACCAGCTTGTCATGAATAGCCGTATTCGGGTAATTTCCACTAAATTGGGAGGAACCCGGACCCATTGCAGTTAGCGCTACATCAACGGATGTATGTCCTCCTGTGGTCCAGTCGATATAAAACTTCTCATCAGAACCTTTTACGGTAAAAGGGCCGTCCTCTTTGGAGACACCTTCACCGGATTCATCTTCCGCATCTTCGCCTTCAATGGCCAAACCGCCTGTTTCATGGTCTGCCGTCACTAACACCAAAGTATCTGGATGCGCTTTGGCATAGTCCTTAGCTACTTTTACAGCCTTATCCAGCTGCTGCCCAGCTTTAATGGTTAATTCACCTTCATTGTCATGCGCCATCTCATCAGTTCCTTCTTCCTCTACCATCAGGAAAAAGCCTTTTTTGTTTTTGGATAGAACATCAATCGCTTTCGCTGTCATATCCGGTAAAGAAACCGTTGGGTTGTAAGAATTGCCTAGTTTGTTGTGAGCTTGGAACATTTCTTCATTAGCGAATAGACCTAGCAGTTTAGAGCCTTTGGCTGCTTTCATTTCAGCCTGATCTGTCACATAGCTATAGCCCAACTTCTTCGCTTGTTCCACCAAATTTCCTTGAGTTCCCTTACTAGCTTCCTCAGGATCTTCTGCCGGTGCATCTGGATGTTTGCCTGGTGTTCCTGCAGGGTACCAGAAATCCTCACCCCCGCCCAGAATCACATCCAGCTTGCTTTTCTCAAGATACTGCTTGGCAATCTCGCTTTGCGCGGAGCGCTTCTCAACATGCGCACCAAAAGCAGCGCCCGTCGCATCTGTCACTTGGCTTGTCGTCACCACTCCTGTAGACATGCCTGCTTTTTTAGCCAGCTCCATAATGGTTGTCACTGGTTTTTTATTCAAATCCATTCCGATCGCGCCGTTATACGTTTTCACACCTGTTGCAATGGCAGTCGCAGCAGCGGCAGAGTCTGTAACTAGGTTGTCCCCTGAACTCGTACTAACCAGACCCGTTATAGGCATCTTGTCCATTTCAAGCAATCCCGATTTTCCAACCGTTGCTAAGCGAATCGCGTTGCGACTGGCTTCCCCCATACCATCACCGATAAAAAGAATGACGTTTTTAGGAGTATCCGCTTTAGCTGATACAGCCTTCTGTGCCTTGGACTCTGCAACATTGGACTTCGGAGAAGTCGCGGCTGCAAAAGCTGTAGGGATATCAGCAGATAATAAGGGTACAGTCAAAACGGTCACAGCACTTAACGCAAGGATACTCTTTTTCATGGAAGGCTTTTTCACAAGGTCACACTCCAATAAATTTAATATTCATATATGATAATTTCATCATATATTGGTTTTGTAAAAAATCGTAAAGCACTAGGTTTCCCGAATGTAAAAAATTGAAGTGGTCAGCTATGTTTTTATAATAAAAAAGAAGACATCGACTCATGGTATACCAAGAGTTGATGCCTTCTGTTGTTTATACTACATCGCGGCGATATTTTTGCCGATGGGCATGGTGTAGTACAGCGGTTTTTGCTGTCCGTTTTGCTGATAGACTACAAGCAGCAATGTGCGGCCTTCGGCTGTTAATGGGCTACCACCACTCAGGATATGATCCAGACTGAACGGCAGCACATCCAGCACAGCGTGCTTTTGTAGTTCCTTTTCACCCAGCTTCAAAGAAGCAAAGGCTGGGATCATCTCGCGGTATGGCTGCGGCTGTTGGCTAGCCACATCCGTCTCACCCGTATTCTCCTTGCTCACATCTGCCGCCGCAGGGGACAGCAGCGCATCCGGGTGCTGAAGAGCCATTTTCATATAGCTGGACCAATCGTCCTTCTCCAAAGTATGCTCCCACCAGATTTTGCGCGGCTTATATTTATGGTTGAGGAAATAATCAAGCTTCATCAGCCCAAGCACCATATCCATTTGCTTGGTTCCCCGCGATTCCAAAAAGGACTGGAGGCGCGTAAACAAGTCTTCGAGTTGATGTCCAATTTTTTGCCAGCCCTGTCCTTCCCAGTAGTCTCCGAATTCCTGAAAGAAATCAAAGGCGGACGAGAATTCACGCTCAATCAGGTAGTTCACCGTATGGTCCATACGATGAGAGTTCCAGTATTTTTCCAATACATCTTCCAAGCGTTTGAGTCGTACGATGTCGGCAAAAGAAAGGACGTCATTGCTCAACATTTCATACGGCGCAACATCCATATACGTATAGTTATACTTATCGGCATCAATGCGCAGACCAGTACCACGCAGCATTTTGAGGAAGCCCAGTTGAAGCTCTTCCGGTCCAAGCGCAAAAACGTCATTAAACGTTTTACGGAATGTGTTGTAGTCCTCCAATGGCAATCCGGCGATCAGATCCAGATGCTGGTCGATTTTCCCGCTTTGCTTGACCTTTGTAACAGTGCGGGAAAGCTTGGTGAAGTTCTGGCGGCGCTTAACCAGTTCATTGGTGGGATCATTCGTTGACTGGACACCGATCTCAAAGCGAAATACCCCCGGTGGCGCGTTCTCCGCCAAATAATCCAATACCTCGGGACGCATAATATCTGCCGTAATCTCAAACTGGAAGACACAGCCACGGTGATTTTCAATCAAAAACTTGAACATTTCCAGCGCATAATCGCGTTTAATATTAAAGGTTCGGTCCACAAATTTAATCAATTTAGCCCCATTGTCAATCAGATACAGAATATCCGACTTGGTGCGCTCGATATCGTAATAACGCACCCCGACCTCAATGCTGGACAGACAAAATTGGCAACTGAACGGACAGCCCCGGCTCGTTTCAAAATAGACAACCCGTTTCCCGAGTTCTGGGATATCCTCTGCAAAACGATATGGTGACGGCAGCTCGTTCAAGTCCGCTTTTGGACGACCCGGCATGATAATGACCTCTTCTCCCTTACGGTAAGCCAGTCCATATACAAAATGGAACTTGCGATCCCCTTCCAGCTCCTGCAGCAGTTGATGGAAAGTTTCCTCTCCCTCACCAACAACGATAAAATCCACATTCGTCAAGCGCTTCATCCAGTGCTCTGTATCGTAAGATACCTCCGGGCCACCCAAAACAATCTTGACCTCGGGCATAATCTTTTTCAACACATCAATGACTTTAATCGTCTCTTCAATGTTCCAAATATAACAGGAAAAACCGATGACATCTGCCCCTCGTTGAAACAGATCGGATACGATGTTCATCACCGGGTCCTTAATCGTATACTCCGCCAGCTCGATATCAAAATCCTTTTCACTGTAGGCTTTGAGGCATCGGATGGCCAGCGAGGTATGAATATATTTTGCGTTTAACGTTGATAAAATGACTTTCATAGGTCACAACCTTCTATAAGTTTGCATGGACTCTTACATCCTTAGTATAGCTATTCAAAATCCTCGTACACATCATCTGCAAAGATCTCATCCTCGCTCACCATTCCGCCGGTATTCCCCTGATTTTGAAAGAAATCAAGAAACGGCTTGCCATACTTGCGGAACTTCACTTCACCAACACCCTTGATCCGCAACATGTCTGCCTCGGATTGCGGACTCGCTACGCTCATCTCTCGCAGCGTGGCATCATTGAAGATGATATAAGACGGTACATGCTCCTGAGCGGCCAGATCGCGGCGGATCAGGCGCAATTGCTCGAACACAGTTTCGTTGACTGCGGCAGGATAGGTATCGCGTCCCTTTCGTCCACGTGATCCCGCTCCACCTGCAAAAGCAGTGGCATGCCGCACCACACGCTGCATGACTTCGCGCTGACCTCTCAGTACTTCAGCAGCAAGCTGTTGCAAGCGTACGACCGGATATTGCCCCTCGGATAGCATCAGATAGCCTTCCGAAACAAGAACATTGATAATTTCAGCAATTTCTTTTTCCGTTCGGTTGCCCATCACACCATAGGTTGGCAGGCTGTCAAAACTATACTGCAGCACCTTTTTGTTGCGCGATCCTTTCAACACCGAGGCTACCATTGAAACCCCATACCGTTCCCGCATACGATGAATGCACGAAAAAATCTTTTGCGCATCTATGGTCATATCCACCAGTTCCCGCTCATCTGTACATGAACTGCATATGCCACAGGCTTCATGCTCCTGCGCTTCTCCGAAATACTCCAGCTGTGCTGAACGTAGGCAGCGAGTCGTGTAACAATAGTCAACCATCTGTTGGAGCTTACGGTAGTCGTTGCGCTTGCGGTCTTCATCCTGTGGATTTTGCTCAATCAGGAACTTCTGGGTCACTATATCTTGCGGTCCGAACAGCAAAATACATTGACTTGGGTCGCCATCACGTCCTGCGCGTCCTGCTTCTTGTACATACGCCTCCATATTTTTAGGCATATTGTAATGAATGACATAACGTACGTTTGATTTATCTATCCCCATACCGAAGGCATTGGTTGCGACAATAACACGGATATCGTCGTACAGAAACCCTTCCTGGCTATCTGCACGTTCCTGATCAGTCATTCCTGCATGATAACGTCCTGCTGCCATGCCAGCGTCGCGCAAGCGTTGATATAAATCATCCACGTCCTTACGTGTCGCCGCATAAATAATACCCGATTCACCCTCATGTTCACGGGCATAATTTAGCAAAAAGCTACGTTTGTCCTCCCCACGCAGCACACTGAATGCCAAATTCGGCCTTCCAAGACCCGTAACGAACGTTTCCGGTGAACGCAGACGAAGCAGGCGTACGATATCATCCATAACCTGCGGTGTAGCCGTTGCCGTAAACGCAGCTACGATTGGACGTTCATACAGCCCGTCCACGAATGGAGCCACCGCCAGATAGCTGGTACGAAAATCATGACCCCACTGGGATACACAGTGAGCCTCATCTACCGCAACGCAGGAAATCGGTAACTGAGCCATCTCATCACGGAACCAATCCAGTTCCAGTCGTTCAGGGGCGACATACAGCAACTTCAAATCTCCGTTCCGTGCGGCGCGGATACGGTCGTTGACTTCTCGACCGCTCAACGTGCTATTAATGTAGGCAGCTGCAATCCCCATCGTGGTCAGCGCATCCACCTGGTCTTTCATTAACGAAATCAGTGGTGACACAACAATGGTCAGCCCCTCATGCAACAACGCGGGAATCTGGTAGCATATCGATTTTCCGCCACCTGTTGGCATGATGCCCAACGTGTCGTTGCCTTCCAGCATACTGGCCACAATTTTCTTTTGTCCCTCCCGGAAATCGGGATAGCCATAAAATTTTTGCAGCAAGTCCTGCGCCCGTTCCAATGTTGGTGCTTGTACACTCATAGTTTCAAAACTCCTCATATTTCTAGCGTCCTCGACGCATATCGGCTTTTCTTTCGTTACCCTTAGTTTACCGGGGTTAAGGGTAATGTTCAACCGCTGGAAGTCTGTCAATCGGGTTTTAGTCTCTTATGGCATTCGCTGTTTTCTCATGATATAGTGGACACGGTGCCGCAAATGGTCCATAACTATGAAGAGATACGGCTCCAAGAAGGAGAAAGAACCCATGAATAATCGGAAACCTCAAAGGAAAAATCATACAAAATCAACTTCAAACTCAAGCCATTCCAGACGCAACCACAAACCCGCCGGAAAATCTGGCTCCTATAGACCGGAAGCTCAACGGAAAACCCATACTTTGGATAAAGCACCTGCCAAAACATACATCGTTCAGGAGCCTGCCGAGCTATTGAGCTTTTTAGTTGAGCATGTGACTGGTATGGGCCGTAATTCCATTAAATCAGCATTGGCGCGTGGACAAGTTTCCGTCAATGGTATTCCTCGTACTGTGCATAATTTTCCGCTAGAGCAAGGACAGACTGTCGCGCTCTCCAAAGAAAAGATAATTCCTGTGGTGCCGCTAACCGGGCTGCGTATTTTGCATGAGGACGAAGCTATTATCGTTATCCATAAAGATGCCGGGTTGCTTTCTGTCGCTTCTGCGCAGGAGCAGGAAGTCACAGCATATCGCCAGCTTACAGCCCACGTACGACGCGAGCATCCGTACAACCGTATTTTTGTACTGCATCGTTTGGATCGTGATACATCAGGAGTGATGATGTTTGCGAAAAGCGAAGCCATACAGCAGGAAATGCAACAAGCGTGGAAGGAAGTTGTGTATGAACGAACATACATTGCTCTCGTAGAAGGACAGGTAAAAAAAGAAGCAGGCACAATCACCTCATGGCTGAAAGAGAGCAAGACACTAAAAATGTACTCCAGTCCTTATCCGAATGACGGACAGCACGCAGTCACTCATTACAAGCGGCTTCAGGCCAATCGGCATTTTTCTTTGCTGGAAGTACGTTTGGAGACCGGACGCAAAAATCAAATTCGCGTGCATATGGAGGATATCGGTCATCCGATTGTTGGGGATAAAAAATACGGCTCTAAGTCCAAGTCGATTGGCCGCCTTGGTCTGCATGCAAAGGTATTGTCGTTTATACATCCCGTCACCGGAGTGTTGCTGCGTTTTGAATCCGACATTCCTAAAACCTTTTTGAATCCGTTTAGAGAGTAGACTGCAGTAAAGCACACGAAGAAGAGTGTAATAATACAAAAGGAAATTAGGGGGTTGTAAAAAACAGCCCCCTTTTTTTGTTGGTTAAGCGGTATACCTCCGAACACCATCAGCCATTTTCATCAATTCATCCCATATATATATGGGTGAATTACACACTGGACATTCTACCCAACCGTTTAAGTAGGGTAGCTGGGCAAGAAGTAATTTCTCATCTATTTTTTGAGCATATTCGTGTAGCCACTGTATATTTGCACCTCTATGGTCCAATGAACGGGGACGAATCGGATAGGGGATTAGATCGCCTGAACTGACAGGGTCTTTATCATAGACAACCAGAGTGTCAC
This sequence comes from Paenibacillus sp. T2-29, assembly GCF_052921365.1. NCBI lineage: Bacteria > Bacillati > Bacillota > Bacilli > Caryophanales > Paenibacillaceae > Paenibacillus > Paenibacillus sp. T2-29. Next base: position 210,806 of record NZ_JBREVE010000002.1, read on the forward strand.
CCTGTTCATCAGGCCAAATATAGAGCGGGGTACCGCAATGGGGACAATCCAGCATATATTCGTCACCTGTATCATAGGTTTGCAGCATATAGGCTACCCAATGATACCCCTCAAAGGCGGCAGCCGCAGCAAGAACATAGCGCTTGCCGACATCTTCTTCATGTTCTTTCGCATAGAGCACCATTTCTTCCGTCAATTCTGTAAGGCGAACGATGGCACTTCGATATTGCGCGTAGATATATTCTGCCAGGTTAGAATCCACTTCCACTTGATCCCTTGCAAATTCCAACGGGATTTTGGTATGTAAGGGATTATTATTCTTCGCTTCAAATATTCCGCAAATGTTATATATATCTGCCCGAATTCCTATATCAGAACTCTTTAGCGCAATGTCTACTAGGTAAGGTACAGCCGCAAATGTACAAGTATACAACGTATTTTGGTGATATAATTCCTCCCAATACAAGGTGTCAGCTATTTCGCCATCATATCCGGCTTGGAGCTGTTTTAACATTTCTGGGACGTATTGAGAAGAACCGTAGGGGCCTTGGAGCAGAGTCCAGACCGGATCGGACAAAGCCAGCATCTTGATACTCCTTTCACCGTTTTCTTACAGTAACATGAGATAGATTTATAAAATGAGTTTGCTATCAAAAATTCATTTAACATCATAATTCTTAGCTTGTTACGTTTATTTCATTATACGCATATCAGTAGCTGAAGTTGCTTTTCTCATTTTACGCAATGTACAAAGTCACTATTTTTGAGGGTCTATAATCATATTCGGTTAAGATTTGGGCATTATGAAGATAAGATACATTAAATTCAGGAATTACGAACCTAAAATTTTCTATTACATTACGAATCCACTGTCAATTTCGTTCCTTTCCTGTATACATAGTCCACATTATAAGCCCTGTTACTTAAAAATTGCTGAGTAAGAAATAAAGTATATTAACGTTAAATTCCCATACATGTAAAATCGAGAGGATCTCAAGTGACCCTGCCTGTTTTTAAATATGCCAAACGGGTAAGACATACATATTCAAGTCTTTATTTTGTCCGTTACAGAACGGATTGTATGAATCGGTATATGAAGAGGCGTGTTGGGAATATTACGTATGAATACTGCGACTATAAGGGGAAATAGCCTATGACCATAACACCGGAACAGCGGATTACCCTGCACGGATTTAACAATTTGACCAAATCATTGAGCTTTAATATGTACGATATTTGTTACACCAAAACGAAAGAGGAACGCGAGGCGTATATTGAATATATTGATGAACAATATAACTCGGATCGACTGACAGCTATTTTAAAAAATGTATCCGATATTATCGGCGCCCATGTACTCAATGTTGCTCAGCAGGATTATGTCCCTCAAGGAGCAAGCGTGACAGTGCTTATATCAGAAGGGCCGATTGTGGAGGTACCGAATGAATCATATGCAGAGTCACCAGGCCCCCTACCTGAGTCTGTCGTGATACAACTGGATAAAAGCCATATTACGGTTCACACCTACCCTGAATATCATCCAGACGAGGGGATTAGCACGTTTCGTGCAGATATTGATGTTTCTACCTGTGGGGAAATCTCTCCGCTCAAGGCACTTCACTATCTGACTCATTCTTTTGACACTGACATTATGACGATTGATTACCGGGTACGCGGCTTTACACGTGATACGAATGGTCATAAGCTTTTTATCGACCATGACATTGCTTCGATTCAAAACTATATTCCCGACGAAGTGCGCAATCAGTATGACATGATCGACGTGAATGTGTATCAGGAAAATATTTTCCATACCAAATGCAAGCTAAAACAATTTGATTTGGACAACTATCTGTTCGGCTACACGAAGGAAAGTTTGAGTGAAAAAGAACAACAGAATATATCAACACGACTCAAAATCGAAATGGATGAAATTTACTACGGCAAAAATATGACGTAAACAAAAAATGGATCATTTCGTTGTACAAAGGACGATTGCTTGGACTGGAATTCAGCCGGGCTTTCGTCCTTTTTGGATACAAAATCATGGATATTACTCAGCTTGATCTGTACAAGTGGAAGAATGTTCACTATGATAGGGAAAGAAACCACTAATTTAAACTATCAGCCCAGATGTTAGACTTGCTCCCGATTGTAAGCGCAATCAATTGATCTCACCATTTTGTTATGAAAGACAAAGGAGGAATTTGTATGCAAGGCGGTATTGGCGGTAAAAATATTATTTTACGACTGGAAATTTCCACCGAGCACATCCAGTTTGGTCAATTGATTACGTTGGTAAACGAACATGGCGGAGATGTCATTGCCATTGACGTCATCCGCACCTCTGAGAAGGCCACTGTGAGAGATATTACAGTCACCATTGCTGATCCAGCAGAAATTGACCGAATGATCACCCGGATTAAAAAAGCACAAGGTGTAAAGGTACTGTCCATCTCTGATCGCACCTTCCTCTTACATCTCGGGGGCAAGATTGAAATGCAGCCCAAGGTTCCGATTCAAAACCGTGACGACTTATCCCGGGTATACACTCCTGATGTGGCGCGCGTATGTATGGCCATTCATGAGGAGCAGGACAAAGCTTTCCGGTTAACGATCAAGCGCAACACTGTTGCTGTCGTCTCTGACGGAAGCGCTGTCCTCGGACTCGGCAACATCGGTCCATATGCAGCCATGCCGGTAATGGAAGGCAAAGCCATGCTGTTCAAGCAGCTTGGGTCCGTCGATGCCTTCCCGATCTGCCTGGATACGCAGGACACGGAAGAAATCATTAAAGCCATTAAGCAACTGGCCCCAGCCTTTGGCGGTATTAATCTGGAGGATATTTCATCGCCACGATGCTTTGAAATTGAACAGCGGTTACGTGACGAGCTGGACATACCTGTTTTTCATGATGATCAGCATGGCACAGCTGTCGTGTTGTACGCAGGGCTGATTAATGCGCTCAAGGTGGTCGGCAAAGCTCTGTCTGACGTCAAAATTGTCGTCTGCGGTATCGGGGCTGCCGGTGTGGCCTGTACCAAAATTTTGCTATCTGCAGGGGCAGTGAACATTATTGGTGTAGACCGGAACGGTGCGCTTACGGCTGATGAAACCTATGAGCATCCGATGTGGAACTGGTATGCGCAGCATACCAACCCCGAACGGCTGTCCGGCACGCTATCTGAGGTTCTGAAGGACGCGGACGTGTTTATCGGTCTGTCGGCAGGCGGAATATTGCAACGAGAAGACGTGAAGCGCATGAAAGAAGCTCCTGTCCTGTTCACCATGGCAAACCCGGTCCCTGAAATTAACCCAGAGGATGTCGAGGACATTGCAGGGGTCATCGCTACCGGACGCTCGGACTATCCTAACCAGATTAACAATGTACTTTGCTTCCCCGGCATATTCCGAGCAGCACTGGACTGTCGCGCACGTGAAATTAACGAAGAGATGAAGCTGGCAGCCGCAGAAGCTATCGCAAGCACAATCCGTTCCGATGAATTAAACAAACTGTATATTATCCCGGGTGTATTTAACGAGGGCGCCGTACAACAGGTGCGTAAAAAGGTGATTCAAGCCGCGATTGCGAGCGGTACAGCCAGAAGAGTGCCTAGAGATTTCAGATAAAAGAAAAGGATTGCTCCCGTAAAGCGGGTGCAATCCTTTTGTATAGAAGGATAGGGCTGTATTTCGGTATCCTTCACAGTGGTTATGATTTCCATTTAGAAAACAATTGACTGGCACGCTGGGCAAACTCCTCCAGGTTGATGCTGGAGTTGTCCAGCTTGTAATACCATTTTTTGATCGTCTCCAAAATCCATGAAGGAACCTTAACCTCGGAGAAACCGGAATAGAACGTATGATACGCCCACACCAGATGCTCCCAACGCTTGTCATCGCCTTCTTTTACATATTCAGATACATCTAATACCTTGGCGCGTCCATCTTGCATGAGTACATTCTTGAGATGAATATCACGAGGATTCAGCCCCCTGGACCGAACAAATTCCCTCGCCTTTTCCACGTCCTCAATGACCTGCTCCGGCACCGGAATTCCTTGCAGCAGGCAATCCAGCAGCGTAATACCAGATTCGTAACTAATGACAATATACTTATCGCCCTTTCCGTAATAATGAGGAAAAAAATCAGAACCTTGCAAACGCTCATATACATCGGCCTCTGCATCTTTTTTTTCGATCGCCATGTCTGAATACACCTTAAACGCGTAGCCTGGCAACGTATCGAGCGTAAATACGGCCGCATCTGTCCCAATGCCGATACAGCGGACGCCTTGGGTGGCTGTTTTAATGGTAACTGGGTCATTATCCTCCGTACTATATACGGTCACTTGACTTATGATGTCGTCTGCCTGCCTCCATTGTTCTACCATGCGCGATCCCTCCTTCTCTGTTGTACCCATTTCAAATGAAGTTAGATCTATAACAGATAAATAGTATTACGGACCAGCTTTTGAAATAGCTTCAAAATAGGTTGGATTCTTTTAGATGACACGATATGTACCGCGTCTAACGTGCGTCGGGCAGGAGCAGCTTTCTTAGCCCTGCGTAGCTTGCCGCAGTTTCATAGGCTCCCGACACATCAGATTCCGGGATAGCATTCCTGTGATTGAACCAAATTACCCGCCAATTTGCAGCTATAGCTCCCGCCACATCATTACGCCAGGAATCCCCAATGTAGCAGCAATGCTCTGCTAAAGTGCCTGTCCGTTCGTTGACTATTTCGAAAATGCGCGGATCAGGCTTGGCATAACCAACAGTCCCAGACACAAAAATATCCTCTGCCGCAACATGATTTTCCAGTGTCATAGCTTTAATTTTGCTCATCTGATGTTCTTCAAGACCGTTCGTAATCAAACCGACCAAATAGCCAGCCGAGCTCAATTCATCGATTAATGAGGTAGCCCCCTCAAAAGACTCAATTCGGTACTGTCGATCCAAGTATTCTTGTTGGACATGCATTGCCTGCTCACGGGTAATATCTACCCCGAATTCTTGTAGAGCCAGAATAAAACGACCTTCCCTCATATCATCCAGTTCATCCTGCCCTGCTTTCCCCTCCAATAGTCCTCCTTTAGCCGATAGTAAATCGCTGTAATAGCGAATACGGTGGTAGACTTCCTCATATGGAAAACGCTCACTTAATCCTAACACTGTACGCAATGCATCACGTGTAGGGTGCAAATGATCGTACATCGTATCATCTACATCAAAAAAAACAGCCTTCTTTTGCAAGTTCATATGCCCACTTCTTTCTGTTAAATCTTTGGATGACACTCTCTATACCTTGTCCTGATATTATACCCGTTGACCTATTACGTTGCACCCTTACCTTCCCAGCCCGTATCTCTCATTCACCCTTCTCAGGTGATAACATACACTGAAAAGACTGCATTTTCGCAAACTCACTTTACTTCACTACTGCGCTAACATAGGTATCTTGTCCTGGTTTGAACGAAAGCGTTTTATTTTGACAGCACACGGGTAAAAGGTCACATTTTTGAAAAAATTCGTCATACAGGTTTACATTTCGTGTAAAATCACGTACCTTTTAGGGATGAACGCTTTACAGATGTACTTGGATAAGGGAGGTATACACAATGGATTCCGGTTCTAACCTAGCCTACGGATCAGTCACACCTTTGATTGAGGCACTTATAGAGTTTGAACAGGAGCTTGAAGCGAACCGGCATTCTCTGAGTTTTGATTTGGGCTTGATTATGGAACAGGGCCGCGCTCCGCGATATATGGCTACACCGCCTGATGTTATTCCTTTTGCCCACGCTGGAGTGGACGGGATACATTATGGCTTTTTAACCGATTTTGGCCTTGAAAAGGACCTTTCACAGGCTCCGATTGTATGCGTTTCTCCCGTCGATTGGACGGGGGTATGGGTGGTTGCCCGCCATTTGCAGGATTTTCTAAGCGTTGTTTATACAGAAAACAGTTCATTAAAACGATACTATGCCAGTGGAGCTGACTATTCTGGACATGCCGGTCAGCGTCCTCCGCAAGCTGTGGATGAACGTACTGCATTTGTACGCGAATGCTTTCGGGAGCGCTTTGGCATTCTGCCGATTCAAGATATGGCCGCCTACATCGACAGCTTGCGAACAGAGCGTAAGCAAAATGAAGTTGCTCCTACACTGAATGGCTTGGGTATTCAGACATCTTCTTCTATGAAGCGTAGCTCTTCTATTGAGAGCGACTTCTTGAACGTAACGGAGCCGTTCCTCTGGGAACAACAAGGTGAAGCTGTACGTGAGTTGTTCCGCAGCGGTTCGCATGAAGCCAGACTGGCCTTTATTCGAGATGCTCAGACACGGCATCTGTTCACCCATTCAGCCCTTCGTGCTTTTGTAACAGGGCAGCTTAAGTTGATGGGCTTGTCTGAGGCCGCAACATACCTAGAAGAGTCCTACTATACCGTTATTCCGGATACGATGGAATCTCGATAAACTCCATAGATTCCCCCAATTTAACCGCCTCTGAAAAGGCGGCTTTTTGTGCTACAATAAATGAAAACAACAGGGTCGAACGACCTGGGGCGCATGAAAGAGAGCGAGCATGAATAATCATTCCTATCCTACTCCTGAAATCATTGAGGTTTGTCTGCTAGCAGGCAAACTGATGATGCAAAATGGAGCCGAGACCTATCGTGTTGAAGACACGATGTCCCGCATTGCTTCGGCCTATGGCATATCCCAGTCCCATAGCTATGTAACACCTACTGGAATTTTTTTTGCTATTAATGATTCGGAACCTGCCAAGCTTATCCGGATCGTAGAGCGGACTACAGATTTGCACAAGGTGACCGAGGTGAACTCCATTTCACGTAAAATCAGCGCAGGCACTTTGTCACCCAGCGCAGCCGTAAAAGAGCTTTCGGAAATTGAACGTGGTCCCCTCCGCTATTCCAATCGTGTACAGCTGATCGCTGCAGCGTTGGCCAGCGGTTGCTTTATGATCATGTTTGGTGGAGTGTGGCGAGATTTCCCCGGAGCTGTGTTGTGCGGCGGTATCGGATTTGCAGCCTTACAATATTTTCACAGGCTCGTTAAGGTTAAGTTTTTCTCAGAATTTTCTGCATCTTTTCTAATCGGCTTGCTGGCGGCTCTGTTAGTGATCGTTGGCGGGGGACAGATGATGGATAAAATTATCATTGGCTCTGTCATGCCATTGGTGCCGGGCTTGCTAATTACAAATGCCCTTCGGGATTTAATGTCCGGGCACCTTGTCTCAGGGCTTTCCAAAGGTGCAGATGCTTGCTTGACGTCTTTTGCCATTGGAGCTGGTGTTGCAGTTATCATTTCTTATATGTAATTTGGAGGAGATTCAAGCTTATGCTTGCACAATTATTCACAAGCTTTATTGCCACCGCTGCTTTCGGCATACTGTTCCACGCCCCCCGACGCTCGCTGCTGCAATGTGGTTTTGTCGGTATGCTGGGCTGGCTTGTCTATTATTCAACCACGGATAGCATGGGACCTGTGAGCGCCAGCCTTTTAGCCACGATCCTCATCGGCATCGTCAGTCAAGGTTTTGCTAGACTGTACAAAATGCCTGTGATTATTTTCAGCGTGGCAGGCATGATTCCCCTGGTGCCAGGAGGAATGGCTTATAATGCCATGCGCCAGTTCGTACAACAACATTATCCTCAGGCACTGGAGCTGGCCATGAGCACACTGATGATCGCAGGAGCAATAGCAGTCGGTTTGGTAATCTCTGAGGTGCTTAACCAAATCTTTCACAACATACGTTTTAAACCTCAGCGTTAAAAACGGAGAAATAACAAAGTAAAAAAAGGCTGCCTCTAAAATCGCTACACTGACAGTGTATGAGACGATGTTGGAGGCAGCCTTTTTCTGTAGCTCAATATTAATCTACTCGCTTACCCAATATAGCCAGATCTCGCTCTATGCTGTCCAGCACGGCAACACGTGGATAGTACCCCCACTGCTCAAAACCAAACTTTCGCAGCAGCGCAATACTCGGTTCATTATGACCAAACACAAACCCCAACAATGTTGTAATTCCTAGTCTAGGACAATCATTTAGCAAGTGCTGTACCAGACGGCTTCCACTGCCGGTTCCACGAGAATCCTCATGGACATAAATGCTAATTTCTGCTGTACCATTATAAGCTGGACGGCCATAAAAGGACTGAAGACTGGCCCATCCAGCAATTGTCCCCTTTTGTCTTAGTACCCACAAAGGGCGGTGGTTTTCCTCATGAGCCTCAAACCATGGAATACGGCTCTCTACTGTCACCGGCTCCAGATCTGCTGTGACCATTCGTCCGGCAATCGTAGAATTATATATATCCACAATATCGGGAAGATCCTCCCTGCATGCAATTTCAATGGAAAAAGATTGGTCGTTATTCATTATCGTAGCTGCCCCCCTATTGTGGTGATTTATTTATTGTACAGGACAAGCGCCCGAACAGCTATATCGAGTTGTTTTGCGGATTAACCCCAAAGGGTCTTATAATAGAGCTTGAACATAAGCCAACGCTACATTAACCGATTTAACGACATGAGACGGGAGGTATGCTTCGGAGACAAAGGAATCCGAAACAGCTTAATATGAATATTGGAACTCAAATTTTGATTTTGGAAGTGTCTATGGGACCTTATTTTGGTAATTCGATCATTCATCCTGTACTGCTCAAGGACGAGGATGGACTTACATTGATAGACTCGGGCATGCTCGGCCAATTGGAGCCTCTGCGCAAGGCTATTTCAGATGTGGGTGAGGATATAAGCCGTCTGAAAAGAATTATTATAACGCATCAGGATATTGACCATATCGGAAATGTTCAAGCACTGCTTGACTTGCTACCGAACACTGCCCTGCTGGCCCATAAGGATGACATTCCATATATGACAGGAGAACGACCATTTATAAAGCTGACGCCGGAACGCATCAATCTGATGGAGCCTGCACTCAAGCAACAAGCAGAGGATATGATTCGCCACCTGCCAGATTTGCGCTTTGCTCATATTCTTGAGGACGGTGAACATCTGCCTTATGGTGGAGGCATACAGATTATTCATACACCCGGTCACACGCCCGGACATATCAGCTTGTATGTGCCTGCACAGAAGCTGCTGTTGGCAGCAGATGAACTGCGTGTAGTCGAAGGTGAGCTAGTCGGTCCCGCTGAGTCAGCTACGCCGGATATGCCGTTGGCTCTGAAGAGTCTCGATAAACTGACTGTATTGGATGTGGATAAGGTACTCTGCTACCATGGTGGTTACTATGATCAGAATGTACAGGCACGTCTGCAAGCATTAAGTCAGTCAAGAGAATAAGCTATATAAAGATATAAATTATGATGTAATAAGAGCTATAATGAATAAATGGACAGAAAGGAATGAGACTCTATGAATGATAAAATTACCAGATTGTATGATGAACTGAAGTCACAAGCTTGGGATGGCCTGCTTGTGACCGATCCCAAACATATTTACTACCTGACGGGCTTTGCCAGTGATCCAAATGAGCGGTTTCTAGGGCTCGTGCTGCTTCGTGACCAAGAACCTGAACTGATTGTACCAGCCCTGGATGCAGAAGCCGCTCAAGCTGCTTCTTCGGTGACGCGTATATCCACCCACACCGATACGGACAATCCATATGATCTGTTACGCCAACGCACAGGTACCGGAGTGAAAGCATTCGCACTAGAAAAGGAACACGTCTCCGTCCTCCGTTACGAACAACTACATACTGCCATTGGCGCTGATCAATATGTGGACCTGGGTCCGGTTCTTCAAGAAATGCGCGTGAGAAAAACTCCTGAGGAAGTACAACGTTTGAAACATGCAGCTCGTTTGGTGGAAGATGCTCTTCGTCACGGCCTAACCCATGTTCGCGAAGGGGTGACAGAAGTCGAGCTGGTAGCCGAAATTGAATACCAGATGAAAAAACTCGGTGCAGATGGTCCATCCTTTGACACGACAGTGTTGTCTGGACTCAAAACGGCCTTGCCTCATGGTGTTCCGGGGACCCGCAAGCTGCAACACGGCGATCTACTCATGTTTGATATGGGCGTATATTCCGACGGTTATGCTTCGGATATTACACGCACTTTTGCCTTTGGCAAGCTGTCGACTGAGCTGGAAACGATATATAATACGGTTCTCCGCTCAAACGAAGCCGGAATTGCTGCCATTCGCCCGGGAGTTTCCTGCGCATCCGTAGACCAGGCAGCTCGAGCCGTTGTTGAAGCCGCTGGATATGGCCCTGCTTTTAACCATCGGGTTGGACATGGTCTTGGTATGAGTGTTCATGAATATCCATCTGTACACGGAGGCAATAACGATCTGCTTCATGAAGGGTTTGTGTTCACGATCGAACCCGGCATCTACGTTCCAGGTCTTGGGGGCGTGCGGATTGAAGATGACGTTCTGGTCACCTCTGAGGGTGTTGAAGTGCTGACCTCATTTCCGAAGGAACTGACCGTGCTGGGGTAAAAAAAGAGGGGCAACCCCAAGCCAAATCATGGCTTGAGGGTTTGCCCCTCCTCTTCTATCAAACGGAAATTGCGTGCGATGTACAAAATCGGTGTGCCCGCCGCAGTCAGTACAAATTTTAAGATGTAAGTGGTGAACAGCAATTCGATCCATATCCCCCACGCATAGCCGTAAAAGGCAATACTACAGAAAATGAGGGTGTCTATAAACGAGCTGATCATCGTGCTGCCATTGCCGCGAATCCAGAGCTGATGACGCTCCGGGAAAAACTTACGAATCCAGGCATATAGACGCACGTCCAGCAATTGACTGACCGCATAGGCTGTCAAGCTGGCAAGCGCAAGCCTTGGCAACAATCCGAAGAGCTGTTGCATCGGTGTCTGGGCAAAATCCGTTGCAGTAGGCTCAAATAACAGCACCATCTGCATCGTGATCGTCGTCATAATCAGAGTGAAAAAGCCGAACCACACAGCTTTTCGCGCCTCTTTAGGCCCATATTTTTCATTTAGTAAGTCGCTGGCCATATACATAGAAACATACATTGTATTTCCCAATGTCGTGGTAATGCCGAGCAGATCAATGGTTTTGGTTACCTGAATGTTGGCTAATACAGTAGCAACGCCAATCCAGGCGTACAGCCCCTTTTTACCAAACAACCGATAACATAACAAAAAGAACATAAAATTGACGAGGACAAATGCTGCCCCCCATAACAGATTAAACATGAAATCCTCCTAGTTTTGATAGCGCGGGATGGTTGCGAACCGCGGTTCATCCGAACAAGCCGGAAAAACATTATTTTAATGTATCATAGATTAGGATTTGTGAACAGCTATAATTTACACGGTCATAAGCCCAATATAAAGAGCCGACCCTAAGGTCGGCTCTTTATATTGGGGTGCTCATTGCACGTATACATATGCTATAAATGCGATATGAGACTGCAGTGTACACCATTCGTCTATCTTTTACTTAAGAGTGTGCCGCTACATCCAGATCCGTGCCATGGTTGTTGAACACGTCTTGATCGTTCTCCTTGAGTACTTTGCCAGAGATAAGGCCTGCGGTAATAGAATCATTAACATTCAACGCGGTACGGCCCATATCAATTAACGGTTCAACCGAAATGAGCAATCCTGCCAAGGCCACGGGAAGGTTCAGGGTAGAGAGCACGATCAGGGAAGCGAAAGTAGCACCCCCGCCTACACCTGCCACGCCGAACGAGCTGACCGTAACAACCAGAATAAGCGTGAGGATAAAATCCCAGCTTGTAGGATCTATGCCCACTGTTGGAGCAATCATGACCGCCAGCATGGCCGGATAAATACCCGCACAGCCGTTTTGCCCAATGGTTGCTCCCAGGGTTGCGGACAGATTCGCGATGCCGTCGGAAACACCAAGCTTTTTCGTTTGTGTTTCAACATTTAATGGAATAGTCGCTGCACTGGAACGAGACGTAAAAGCAAAAACCAGTGTAGGCAATACCTTTTTCACATATGTCACTGGATTATAGCCGAACAAGGCCAGCAAAATAAGATGAATAACGAACATGACCAATAAAGCCACATAAGAAGCGAGTACAAACTTGATCAGCTTCAAGATTTCATCCGGATTTGTCGTAGCTACAACTTTCGTGATCAGTGCTAAAATACCGTAAGGCGTCAATCTCAGCACCAGCGTTACAATCCGCATCACTACAGCGTACACTGCGTCGATCACTTTGCGGAAGGTTTGCGCCTGCTCTGGTTTTTTACGATCCAATCCGAGTACTGCCACCCCGATAAAGGCTGAGAAAATAACCACCGCCAACGTCGATGTACGGCGTGCCCCTGTCATATCTTCAAAAGGGTTCGAAGGAATAAATTCCAACACCTGCTGCGGAATAGTCATATCCTGGACTGTTCCCAGTCGTTCTTCCATCTTCAGGCCTTGCGCTTGCTCCTTTTCACCACTTTGAATCTCGATTGCTTTTAGATCAAAAGACAGGCTGGTTACAATACTTACAGAAGCAGCAATCGCCGTTGTAATCAGTAGTACTGCAATAATGGACACGCTTATTTTGCCAAGGTTCTGTCTTCCCTTCAAGTTCATTATAGCCGAAATAATCGACACCATGATCAGTGGAATAACAACCATTTGCAGCAAACGGACATAACCATTACCTGCAAGGTTGAACCAATCGACCGATTTGGTAATGACCTCTGAGCCGGCCCCATAAGCGTACTGAAGAATAGCCCCGTAGATCAGTCCGAAGCCGAGTCCGGTAAATACTCTTTTTGTAAAAGAGATGCGCTTTTTCTGCATCCAGACCAATACGCCGAGCAGTGCAAGCAGCACGATGACATTCAAAATAATAAAGAAGGTATCCATATATCATTTCCTCCAAACTTAAACGTAAGATGTTTTATAAAAAAGCGACCCTTCAATCCGAAGATTACTATATCACAAAGCCAACTATTTTTGTAGGTTTTATTGAAATAAAAATAATAAAGATGCTTCAGCTTTAGACTTTATGTAAACGCCAAACAGCAAGCCTTCTTAAAATGAAGGCTTGCTGTTTGTTATTCTGAACACAACGATTTGTATTCAGCTTATGCATAGATTTTTTCAACGGTTAGACGATCACTGTGTATAGCAGTTCTTGTTCCTTAACCACTTTATGCTGATTTCCAGCGAGCTCCAACTCGCTAAACTGGTCTACATTCGTAACAATAACAGGCGTAATCGTTTCGTAACCAGCCTTGCGGATTTCCACCAGGTCAAACTCCAGTATAAGATCGCCTACCTTCACGCGATCTCCTGCTTTAAGATGAGGCGTAAAATGAAGTCCTTTTAGTTTAACGGTGTCCATCCCTACGTGAATGAGCATTTCAAGTCCTGAATCACTCACCAAGCCTACAGCATGTCCGCTTTTGGAAATAGAGAACACTGTGCCGTCAACTGGGGAAACAACCCGACCTTCGGAGGGTTCAATAGCCCATCCTCTACCCATAATTTCTTGAGAAAATGCAGGATCATTAACTTTACTGAGCGGTTTAACTTCACCCATAATTGGGCTGAATACCGGGATTGTCTCGCCTTTCGGAAGTGAGCTCACCGCAGATTGTGCTACTTCCTCAGTAGAAATGTCTCCGGCAGCATCTGCTGTTTGTAGTGCCTCTTCGTTCTTTTCATCTGTAAAACCGATCACATAGGTAACAATCGTAGCAACCACAAATGCAATAATGAGACCAAGAATTGCATACAAGAAAGTCGGTCCAATAAACATAGCCAGACCAGGCAAACCAACGAGTCCCCCAACGACGTACGCTTTTGTGCCAAACAAACTCATGAAGCCCCCGCCGACAGCTCCGCCGATCAACGCTGCCGTAAACGGTTTTTTAAACCGCATATTAACCCCATACATTGCAGGCTCGGTTACACCCATAATAGCTGTCAAGCTCGTGGAGAAGGCCACTGTTTTGACTTTGGCATTTTTGGATTTCAAGAATACGCCGAGTGTAGCACCAGCCTGAGCCAAGTTAGCTGCTCCCATAATTGGAATCATGTAGTCATAACCCAGCGTTGCAATCGATCCGATCATAATCGGAACCAACGCGTAGTGCATACCAGTCATAATGATCAGGGAGAAGGTACCGCCTAGCAGCAGACCTGCAAGTGCACCTGTATTTTCAAACAACCAAGAGATACCACCAGACAGGCCGTTACCAATAATAGAGCCGAGCGGCCCTACAGCAACCAAAGTCAAAGGTACAATAATCAATAAAGTCAGTGTTGGGACAACAAGCAACTTCAGTGATGCATGAGTATACTTATCAATGAATTTTTCAACATAGGACGCCAGCCAGATCGCGATAACAATTGGAATAACGGTCGAGGAATACGTGGCCGCTGTCACCGGAAGGCCAATAAAGCTAACCTTCACATTCGAAGCCAGTAATGCTGTAATGTCTGGATGTAAAATAGAAGCACCAATCGCCGCACCAATAAACATATTACTGCCGAGTTTTCTAGCAGCACTGACAGCCAGAATAATAGGCAGGAAGTAGAACGCACCATCACCTATTGCCGCTAAAATCGTATAGGTTTGACTCTTGTCAGACATCCAGTGCATAGCTACCAATAGGGCAATGATCCCTTTGATCATACCTGCACCGGTGATCGCCGGCAAAATAGGTGTAAACATACCCGCAATAAAGTCGAACAGTTGGCTGATCGGGTTTTGTTTTTTCTTGGATGCAGTGCTTGCGCCTGTTTCACTTTGCGGTGCCTTGGACATGTTGCTCACCAACGATTTATATACATTAGCTACATCATTACCGATAATCACCTGAAACTGGCCGCCACTCTCCATGACTCCCATGACACCATCCGTTTTTTGCAACTGCTCTTTTTGAGCTTTCTTGTCATCATGAAGATTGAAACGCAAGCGCGTCATACAGTGAATGACCTGCTCTACATTTTCTTCTCCACCGACCAATGTAAGTATCTCTTTGGATAATTGATTTCGATCCATGGGGTGTTCCTCTTTTCATTTTAAGGTATAAAGTGTGAAAATTAGGAATAAAAAAAACCTGAATACAGAAAGCAGACAGCTTTATAAAAGCCAATCTTCTTTCAGCATTCAGGTTTTGCCTTCTGGTTTAGAAGTAGCAATCCTAAATCCCTGATCATCTATAAAATCATTGATTTTTAATGATGCGTTCGATATGAATGGTGAGATACAGCATCTCATCCTGGGACAAGCTTCGACCATAGATCTTAGTCGTATAATCTCTTATTTTTTCCGCACAAGCATAAGCGTCCTTATATTGTACCTTAACCATATCATGAAGGGAATTATCTGTATTTTGTACAGGAGTTCCATTCATAACCCGTTGGGCAAAAAATTTGAGATGTGTAATAAAGCGGTAATAGCTTAATGACTCTTCATCCAGCTCCATTACAAAAAAGCGACTTACAATGTTTATGATATCCTTGACGATATTAGTCAGGGTTATCGTTTCACGCATTTCACTGTTAAGCTGTGCATTCACCAAATGTAAGGCAATAAACGCCCCTTCATCATCTGGAAGTGTAACCCCCAGCTTGTCCTGAATCATGTGTAATGCTTTGGTTCCAATCGCGAATTCTTTGCGGTACATTCGTTTGATTTCCCAGTAAAGTGCATTCTTGATGTCCATACCCAAACGATAACGCTCTATGGCAAAATGGATATGATCTGTCAGCGAAATATAGATGCTGTCATGCAACTCTACACCAAGTATCGTTTTGGCATATTGGATGATTTCATCAGAAATTTCAACATACTCAATAGGGATATCAGACATCAGGGTCATCAATTTACGGGAAACCTCGGTACTTTCAAGCTTGAAAATTTTCTCGATTTTCCCCTCTTCAATCTCATCGCCTGTGTTTTTTTTAAAAGCAATTCCTCTTCCCATAATGACTAATTCTTTCTGCTGTTCATCAATGACCGTTACGACGTTATTATTCAGCACCTTTGCTATCTTCATTCCATCACCTTAAGCCGCTTGGAGTAGTAAAAAAAAGGCAACACCAAAACTGACACAAAGTGCCTGTTTATGGTTTTGCCCGATATGCTCAGTAACAATCCATGATTGTGCAGTTTTGAATAACTGTCATCATAGTATCATATAAACAACTGAGCTGACAAGATTTTTTTGTAAACACTTTCATGATGTAATTATGTGCTGTCGCTGCATCTTAATTGTTAGAGCTCTTTTCCACATTTAAATCGGAGGAAGCACTGATGCGGGATGCGGATGCAATTTTTGATCGCTCCTCTTTCTCGTCCACAAAGCCCATAAAATACGTAATTACGCCAGCCGTAACGAACGAAATCAGCATGCTCAAAATGGCGTAAACAAATGTAGCGTCGGAAAACAGTGGTAAGCTAAGCAAGCCAGATAAGGCTGTAAAAGCAGTCAATTTCACTTCAAACAGACACATACACGCCCCGCCAACAGCCCCGCCGACCAGTCCCGCGATAAGCGGTTTTTTGAAGCGCACATTAACGCCGTATAATGCCGGTTCAATGATTCCAAACATAGCCAATATGCCTGTGGAAGCAGCTAGTGTTTTGACTTTGGCATTTTTGGATTTAACACATACACCAAAGGCCGCGCCTGCCTGAGCCATAACTGCTGCCCCAACAACAGGAGTAATAGAATCATAGCCATTCGTAGCTATGGATTCTATTATGTTCATCGACATCATATATTGCATGCCCGTAAAATGGAGCACAGGTATCGTCCCGCCAAACAGCAGACCCGCAAATACTTCCGCATCGTCAAACAGTGAAGCAAGACCATCTGACAAGTTATGAGCCAGGGTCGTCCACAGCGGACCAAAAACAAACAGTAATAAAGGCACAATAATGATAAGCGTCAATGTCGGAACGACCAATAGTTGAATAGAATAGCGGTCGAACCTACTCAATCCCTTTTCAATCTTTGATGCAAGCCAGACAACAATAAGGATCAGTATAAAAGAAGCAACATACTGTGGCTCCACCACGGGTAAATCGTCTGAGTTCATTTTTAGGCTGGATTGCAGCAGTTCTATAATGCCAGGATGAAATGAGCAGGCCGCAATTGCCGCCGCAATAAATAAATTGCTACCAAGCTTTCTTGCCGCATTTACCGCTATCATAACGGGCAAAAAATAATAAACGACCCCACCAATGTACCCTAAAACAGTGGAAACTTGAGTATCAGAAAAAAAATCTAAGAACAATAAAACAGGCGCAATCACCTGAATGATTCCTCCACCAATTAGCAATGGCAAGCACGGAGTGAATACACCTGAGATAAAATCAAACAGGCGGCTGAACGGATTCCCTCCTCTATTCGCTTTATCTTTGTCTCTAGTCGGTTCCTGTTTATCTTCTCCTTCTACCTCCGAGTTTATTTCCTTAGAAAGTAATTCACGATCCATAACTGCCTTTACCCCTTTTATATGTATATTGAAGACCACATTCGAACGTATTAAAGCTAGCTTAGAAGAAGCTTGTAAAAAGTGGCATTCCTTATACTACTTATATTCCTTCTTTTTTACAATAGTTATAAAAGCACAGGTAAAGCCTTTTAATTTCTTACTCCTGATAATTTACATCAAACTTACATCTAAACACCTAAGACCATAGTTATATATTTTTTGTTTGTTTTTGGGCAAATATGACTATTCAACCGTCTGTTAATTATGTAAAATAGGTCTAACCTACTTTTTAGTAAATCATGGATTACTTCCCTTTCTCATTCTTGTCCCTTGAATACAGCTGAAATATACATAGAATCCGAACATTTTCAGTCTTTTCTTCAAGCAAAGAAAGGAAACAAGTAGATCATGGCTGTCTAGTATCTCATTGGACAAGCGGCCTACATCAAGCAGGGCAATCCGTCTGTTTTATTACCATCATGTGAGAGGAGAATTTTCATGAAGCTTTTTAATCGTTCCCTAGGCGCAAAATTGCGGATTATGTTTTTGCTGATTCAACTCTTTGCGTCCCTTTTGTTCAGCATCAGTTTCTATGCAGTAGCCATGAGTATTATTAATAGCAGTGTCATGCCTCAAGTAGATCAATTGCTAGAAACTGGAGCAAAAAATGTGTACCAGGATCTCAATATCTCCTTAGCTGTTCAGGCTGGGCAAGGAAGTGGTTCTGATTCGGGCTCTGCTATGCAGATGGAAGCTTATCTTCAGGACAAGGTCGACACCCTCAAATTAGAATCGGCATATATTGCGGTGCTGAAGGATGATGGTAAGGCCGAAGTTGTCGCACGAAACGTAAAATCAGCATATAAGGTCAAGGATACTCTCGTTCCTGTCGAGGATATTAAAGAAGCAAAACAAGGCGAGATGAATATCAGTGGCATTTACAGCGACTCGCACGGAGTACACAAAACCGCCTTCTTTGCCATATCAGGCAGTAATCTGATTCTTGGCGTGAACGAAGATGTTGGATTCGTACAGGAAAAATCCCAACAAATTCTATGGATTTGCATAGGTATTACACTGACAACACTTATACTGGGCGGAGTTATTTCTACCCTTGTCATACGTAAAGTTGTACAGCCCATTGCCGAATTGGTTCGTCATAGCGAAAAAATTGCCCAAGGTGATCTTTCACAAGACACGAAGGTTCATGGAGTTAATGAAATCGCTCAACTTGCCCGCAGCTTCCAATCTATGTCTCATAACTTGAAAGAAATGATTGGCCATGTGCTTACTACATCAGGTGCAGTTGTTAAAGGGTCGGACGAGCTGCTTCGTCGGACTGAGGCTATGAGTGTAAAAGTGCAGGACTCTACAGCTGCCGCTGAAGAAGTAGCCAAGGGCAGCAACAGCATCGCTTCTGCTGCTGCTGAAAATGCGCAGGCTATGGAGGAGATTGCTCAAGGTGTTCAGCATATCGCTTCCTCTGCCAATGATGTATCTGATCAAATCAGTGAAGCGACGAAAGAAACGGTTAACGGTAATACGCTTGCTCAAAAAGCTGTAGCTCAAATGTCACAGGTAGGACATGCCGCTGATGAGTCGCTTCGATACATACATAGTATGAATGAACGCTCAGAAGCTATTGGTAGCATCGTTTCTGCAATTTTCGATATTACAAAGCAGATTCAAATGTTGTCCCTGAATGCCTCCATTGAGGCTGCCCGTGCGGGCGAGCATGGACGGGGCTTCGCTGTAGTTGCCGGGGAAGTTCGCAAGCTCGCAGAGCAATCCAAAGAAGCAACACAGGAAATTTCGGACTACTTGGTTACCATTCAGGAAGTATCGCAGCAATCTGTGGACTCTGTGACCCAGGTTAGCCGTGAGATTCACTCGGGAACAGAAATGGTTCAGCAGGCGAGTTTCGCTTTTAACCAGCTAAGTGAGCTCATGCAAAAGATCAACGCTACGATTCAAACCGTATCCGCAGCAACAGAGCAAGTATCCGCCAGCTCGGAGGAAGTATCTGCTTCCGTGGAAGAAACAGCTCTCATTGCTGCCAATGCACAGCATATGATTCAGGAGATCGGTTTAAATGCCGACGAGCAACTGAATGAAATGGAAAGCCACAGTGAGGTTGTTCGTCAATTAAGCCAACAAGCAACTGAGCTGCAAAAGGCGGTCCAAAAATTTAAAATTAAGTAAGCTGAGCTGCTAAAAAAGGTATCTCTCAGTCACAAAAATGACTGTAGAGATACCTCTTTATTTTTTAAAAGCGAATTTAAAGGATCTTCCATGAAGAAGTTTATGAATCCATCCCCAGAATGCGATAAACTTGCTTCATATCTAAATGAGCGCGTACCACCTCTGCGACACGGTCAAACTCTTGTTCCTTGGCTTCACGTACAGTAAAAGTGCTATCTAAAGCTGCCAAGCCCTTGGCTTGTCGCAATCCATCCAACCAGGACCGGCGAAAACGGTCATTATCAAACACACCATGCAAGTAGGTTCCCCATACCTTACCGTCAATCGTGCCCCAACCTTCCTCAAAGGCGGCCCCTTCCCCACGCTGAATCTGGAATAATGTTTTCATATTCGTTGAGTCTGGAGTCCTGTCTATAGATACATGTGGTTCCGTGACATACTCCGTAACACCCATATGTATTTCATAACCTTCAATGATTGGCTTGGCGGCAGAACCTGAATCAGGTGCAGCGCTTAGCAAAAGCGGGCAATGATTAGACAGGGTTCCTTGAACACGCACGGTTTGCTTTTCCTTTAAGAAGGTCGTGGATAGAGCTAGCCATCCTAATCCATCTGCCTGCTGCGGCAACCCAGATTCGACGGCATCGGGGTCAAATAGCGCTGTGCCCAGCATCTGATAGCCCCCACAAATACCAACCAGTTGCGTGCGTCCCGTCTTCATAGCCTCTCGAATGTCTTCCTCCAGCCCTCTTTCACGCAATTCCAGCAGGTCTCCGATGGTGTCTTTGGTTCCCGGTAAGATAATAGCGTCCGGTACGCCCAATTGTCCGGCCTCTGTGACATAACGTACGCTCACGTCAGGCTCTGCAGCCAGAGCATCCGTGTCCGTAAAATTGGAAATACGCGGATATCGTATCACCGCAATATCTAATTCTTTATCTTTTGCTGACCGCTTAGGCTTCTTGTCCAGTACGACCGAATCCTCTGCTTCAATACGAATGTCCGGTAAAAAGGGCAATACACCGATTACAGGAATACCTGTCCGTTCTTCCAGCCAGTCTAATCCCGGTTGAAGCAGGGACAAATCGCCTCTGAATTTGTTAATGATAAATCCACGGATACGCTGTACTTCATGGGGTTCCAGCAATTCGATAGTCCCTACCAGAGAGGCAAAGACACCGCCCCGGTCGATATCCGAAACCAGCAATACTGGAGCATCCGCCCAGCCTGCAAGGTTCATATTTACAATATCGCGGTCCTTTAAATTAATCTCTGCCGGGCTGCCCGCCCCTTCCATAAGCACAATATCATAGGTATCACGCAGCCGATTCAGCGCATCCATAACGGTATGCTTGGCTTGTGGCAAAAAATCCTTTCGGTAATCAGAGGCGCTCATATAGGCATAAGGTACACCGTGTACAACAATTTGTGAGTGCATGTCCTTGACCGGCTTAATCAGAATTGGATTCATATCGGTCGTCGCCTCAATACCACAGGCTTCGGCCTGCACACCCTGAGCACGTCCAATTTCCTTGCCGTCCTCAGTAACATAAGAGTTTAACGCCATATTTTGTGACTTAAACGGTGCGGGACGATAGCCGTCCTGCAGAAAGATCCGGCACAGCGCAGTCGTTACTACGCTTTTGCCCACATCCGACGCTGTTCCTTGAAGCATCAATATAGCTGCCGGGTTCGTGCAGGACGGTTCGAAAGTTGACAATTGCCTCTTCCCCTTTAACGAATTCATTTCAAATTGGGTCACAACCCGTACAAAATGACAATAAACAGCAACAAAACCGTCTCCAGCAATTCGTTCAAAGCTCCGTATATATCCCCCGTAAGTCCCCCAAGGCGACGGTTAATACGGTTTGCAACAAAGGTTCCAGCTCCGTAGGCCAAAAGCGGAAGCAATGCAAATCCTAGCCAGATTGGAAAAGACCCAGAATACGAAAGATGCATCTGTAAGTATGCCCCTGCTAACGATAGGCCCCCTGCTTCCTCTGTTACTGTAGCTAAACCTGTAAAGATATATTGCCCTGCAGCAGCGCATAGCGTCACTAATACTGCCCAGAATACGGCCAGTCCGACACGTTTACCGTTCATATCAGCAAAACGCGCCGCCAGCCCATCATCGTTACGGGCTTTAGGCCAGCGCCTCATCGCATGTACCATAAACCAACGGCTCCAAACCATCGGAAGTATCAGCAAGCCGGACGCATTTCGCTCAACCAGCACGGTATACAACAAAGAAGCCTTGAGCATGAGTAGCAGCACACAAGCAATAACACCCATTGCTCCTACACGGCTATCCTTCATAATTTCCAGCATCCGTTCACGGGACCTGTAGCTAAACAAGGCATCAGCCGCATCCATCCACCCGTCCAGATGCAGTCCGCCCGTCAACCACACCCAGACAGCAAGGGTAAGAATCGCACATGGCACTGGTGGCAGCACCATAGCCGTAAGCGCCGCAAAGCTCCAAACGATAATGGCAATAACCAAACCAACCAGCGGATAATAGCTTGTACTGCGTTTCAGCAACTCCGGGGAAAAATCCAGCTCCGCCTTGACCGGTAGACGGGATAAAAATTGAAAAGCCGCAGCAACAGCCTGACGTTCACTGCTCATAGCTTATATTCCAACTGTTTAAGTTCTACGGGGATACCCGCCGTTACTAAAAAAACTTCATCACAAAGACGGGCAATCCGCTGATTCATAATCCCGCTCAAATCCCGATACAGCCTTCCAAGCGGATATTCTGGTACAATACCGTCACCGACCTCATTGGTTACGATGACAAGCGATCCCGGATACTGTTCCACAGCTGTTGCCAGTTCATCCATGGCGGCTCTGGCGACAGTTTCACCGTCCTCGCCTGCGGCCAGCAGTACGTTCGACAGCCACAGGGTCAGGCAGTCGACCAGCACCATAGACGCAGGCTGCGACGCTTGAGCGTTGCCAAGTTGACGCAGCAGCTCCGGCAGCGCCTGCGCTTCCTCCAGCGTCTGCCAGTCATACCCGGCAGAATCGCGCTGGAGCCGATGAAGAGCGATGCGCTCCTTCATCTCCACGTCATAGGCTTGGGCCGTTGCAATGTAGCAGGCGCGCGGCGCGCGCGCCATGCATAATCGCTCGGCAAAGCCGCTTTTTCCGCTGCGTGCCCCGCCGGTCACGAGCGCCTTCATCGCTGCGCGGCTCCCTGACCGTCCGATACGCCTGCATCGGCAAAGGTCGCCATTTCGCGCATAATGCGGCACGCCGCATCAATCAGGTGCAAGCTCAGCGCACCGCCCGTGCCCTCCCCGAGCCGCATGTCCAGATGGAGCATGGGCTCCAGCTTGAGCTGGCGAAGCACCGCTGAATGTCCGCGCTCGTCCGAGGCGTGCGAAGCAAGCACGTACGCCGCGCTTGCAGGCGCAAGCGCGCGTGCAGCAAGGGCAGCCGCGCCGGAAATAAAGCCGTCCAGCACCACTGGACAGCGATGTGCGGCTGCGCCGAGGATGACGCCTGCCAGGGCGGCAATCTCCAGACCGCCAACCTTGGTCAGCACGTCCAGCGCGTCATTGGCATCCGGCTGATTCACATCCAATGCGCGGCAGACAACGGCTATTTTACGGGTAAGACCCACCGAATCTACACCCGTCCCCCGGCCTACGATAACTTCCGGCTCAAGCCCGGTGAGCGCACATACAACAGCAGCACTGGCTGTCGTATTTCCAATGCCCAGCTCTCCAGTAACGAATAGCCGTGTACCACCTTTAACCGCTTCTGCTACAGCTTCAGCTCCGGCCAAAACTGCTTGTTCCGCTTCCGTACGCAGCATGGCTGGCCCTTTAGCCATATTCGAAGTGCCCATGCGCACCTTACGATTCACCAAATCCGGGTGAGAAACATCCGCATTCACGCCAACATCTACTACCTGGACATCAGCGCCCGCATGACGTGCCAGCACATTAATTGCTGCGCCGCCTGACAGCATGTTATACAGCATTTGCTGCGTAACCTCAGCTGGAAAGGCGCTAACTCCCTCTTCACACACACCATGATCCGCAGCCATGACCATCACCGTTTTACGATCAAATTCAGGCTTGTCCACACCAGTAATTCCTGCTAACTGGATGGCCAAACTCTCCAGCTTTCCAAGACTTCCAGGTGGCTTCGTTAATTGGTCCAAATGTGCTGAAGCTGCCGAAGCCGCCACTCCATCCGGCTGGGCAATGCTATCGATCAGCTGACGCAGCTTGTCGTTCATATCTTCCACTCCCTGCTCTTTTTTTAGTATGTTCCCATTCTCCTATTGGTCTGCTGTAGACGCAGCGCTTCTGCGCAGCAAGAGCTGCGGCACACCGCTATCGGGATGCGGAAGCATCACAGGCTCAACACCATATACACGACGAATCCGGTCCTCTGTTAGCAAATCCGATGAAGTACCCAATCCTTCAACCATTCCATCCTTAAGTACAAGCAAATTATCGCAAAACTGTGCCGCCAAATTAAGATCATGCAGGACAGCAATGATTGTCACGCCCGTTTCTTGGCGCCATTCTGCCAGCAACTCCATAAATTCAAGCTGATAGCGCAAATCCAGATAGGTCGTAGGTTCGTCCAGCAGCAATACCTGTGGCTCCTGTACCATCACCTTTGCTAATGCTACACGCTGTCGCTGTCCCCCACTCAAGCGGTCCAATGTTCTGTCGGCCAGTGAAGTTAGACTCAATCGCGCTAGGACCCGATCCGTAATCGCCTCCACATCAACTCCCTTTTCCCTGCCTAGCCAGTCCTGATGAGGAAACCGTCCCATTTCTATAACTTCTCTGACGGTGTATCTCACTGGAGGAATTCCCTCCTGCTGGAGTACGGCTACAAGTTGGGAAAGCTCTTTTCTGCTGTAGCTACCGACCTTTTTACCATAGATATGAACACTTCCAGAAGTGGGCTGATCTACGCCAGAAAGCAGATGCAGCAACGTCGATTTTCCACTCCCATTCGGACCAATGATCCCCCACCAAGCTCCTTCGTCTACGTTCCAGCTAATATTCTTCAACACATGGAACTTTCCATAAGCACGGGTCAGGCCTGCTACCTCTAGCGCCCGATCATACACCTTCTGTAATTCACTTTGTTTGGTCACAACAGATCCCCCCTGCGTAGCTTCTTGTTCCGGTACAGGAGATACGCGAAGAATGGTGCCCCAACAAAGGCCGTCATAACGCCCAGAGGAATTTCCATTGGGGCCAACAACGTGCGAGCCGCCGTATCTGCCCAAGCCATAAAAATAGCTCCACCCAGTGCAGATAACGGAACAATCATCCGGTAATCGGGACCTGCCATCAGACGAATGATATGAGGCACAACAAGTCCAACAAAGCCAATGACTCCACATACCGAGACAGCGGCAGCTGTCAGCAAGGTAGATATGATCAGGACAGATAGCTTCGTCGCATCTACATGAACCCCCATATGAGCCGCTTGACGTTCTCCCAAAGCCAGAATATTCAGCACCCGTGCCCGGTTCCATAGAAACACCAGCCCAACGATCACGTAAGGTAAAAGAATTCCCGTATATGACCAACCTCGCAGACTGAGACTTCCCATCGTCCAGTACAATATTTCATTGACTGTTTCCTTCGACATGGCTGCCAGAAAAGAAACAATGGCTCCCCCAAAAAATTGCATCACCACACCTGATAAAATGAGGCTTTGGGTCGGAATTTTCCCACCTTCACGCGCCAACGTCAACACCATCCACAGCGTCAGCATGCCGGTTATAAATGCAACTAGCGGAAGCGTCCATATACCCACAAATGAAAATTGAAGCCCCCAATAAATCAGTACTGCTGCTCCGACCGAAGCTCCCGAGGATACCCCAAGGGTATACGGATCAGCCAAGGGATTACGCAACACACCCTGAAATCCGGCTCCCGCCAGCGCCAGCGCTGCTCCAACCAACATTCCCAGTAACACCCGTGGCAATCTGACCTTCAAAATGATCTGCTCTGAGGATGTATTCCAATCCGGTGTAAACGTATCACCTAACCACGGTAGGTGGTTGATCAAAATACCTGTGATTTGGCTGACCGGAAGACTGACCGAGCCGATGCCAAGACAGAGTAGCAGCGTCAGCAGCAGCAAGACAAGACCTGTCACCCCAAAACCGATCAGTCTACGGTTCATTTGAAAATTTCAGGGTACACGCCCTTAGCCACTTCCTTGAGCCCTTCCGTTACGCGTGGCCCCGGACGACTGATCAAATTATCATCCACGGCAAATACACGATGGTTACGAACAGCCGATATTTGATCCCATCCACTACGAGCTTTAATGATATCGCCGAGGGTCTGGCCTGTTTTGTCGTCCTTCACACTTTTGCTGTACAAAATCACGTCAGGGTTTGCAGCTATAATATTTTCCTCACTGATTTGGTACCACCCCTTCTGCGTAGCACCTACATTTTCACCACCTGCTAATGTAATCAGCTCGTCCATAAACTCGCCTTTACCCACTGTCCAGCCTGGTGAAAACTCGACGTATACCCGCAGCTTCTGCCCTTTGCCGATATTTTTAACTCCTTCTTTCACTTCTGCTACATCTGCTCTCATCTTGTCAGTCACCGCTCTCGCTTCTTTCTGATGATCGGTGATTTTCCCATACAATTCGATGTTAGCTATGACATCTTCAACTGTTTTCGGTTCTGTTTTAAAAATCATAATTCCCATGTCACGCAGCTTAGTCGTAGCCTGTTCACTAAGTGAAATCCCTGCAAAAACAACTTCCGGGTTCGCAGCAATGATCGCCTCTTCGTTCGGTTTCATAATACCGCCCATTTTAGGCTTTTTCGTAGCTGCCTCCGGGTAATCAGAGTAGTCGGATACACCAACAATTTCCTTATCCAGTCCGATAGCGAACAGCGCCTCGGTTTCTGCCGGGGAGACGGAAACGATCTTATCCGGTGCTTTTTTAAATGTAAATTCCTGTCCTGTTGCATCCTTAAGCGTTAGCGGGTAAACCGTTTTGCCCGGAGGCACTTGTGCGGTTACGGTCTGTCCCGGCTGCTGTGAAGAAGCTTGGCCCTCTTTATTTTCTGCATTTTTTCCATTTGCGCCACATGCACTCAGCCCAACTGCCAATATCAGCGCCAATAGACCTGTAGTCCATACCTTTATTTTTTTTCCTGCCATGATTTGCACCCCTTCATACATAAATCGTTAAGAGCGTTACTTGAACTTCATCCGATATTTTCTCATTCCAGCCTTCTTTTCCTATCAAAAACCCCCGCATCCTCATATCAGGACACAGGGGTCACGTTAGCACAGATCGTGCGCAGGCGGGCAGCTTCTTTCCGCATGGACAGTCACTGCGAACACGTCATCCTTTCCTCGAAGGATTATGGTGACAGGCGGACGGGCAGGTATCCTGACTTATGGAAAATGCATGTCCTGATATTCTTTCATATGCTTGGCGGCACATAAAACAGGGCTAATGAGCATGTTTCCATTTACAGTGGCGGGACCGCGTCGGACTCACACCGACTTCCCTTTTAACAACGCAATAAAGGAAAGCAAGTTCCTCACATGGCGCCGACCTCGTCTGCTGGATATTTGATGTAGTGGTAGTCAAGCCGTTCTTTTACTTGATGATTATAGGTTAAAAAGAGTTAGCTTACAACCCAAACAGTCGCTTTATTCGCCTTGTTTAACCTAATGAGAAAGCAATCTTGCTATACAATTGTGCGGTCCTATCAACCTTAACTGAATCCTAAATGCTTCTCCCGGCTTCGGATTCAGACTCCAAAAATCATGGCCAGGCATAAGCATACAAGCCAACTGACGAATTACACCACCATGCGTGACAATCAAAACAGAGGGCGGCGCAGCATTCGACTCCATTGGCTGAACCTCCAAAGCAATGCGCCACGCAAACAGAGAGTCTAGGAATTCACGCAGACGATTCACAAAATGAATCCAAGGCTCTCCTCCAGGTGGGGTGAATTGTTGCGGCTCATCAATCCAAGCGCGATACAACGCCACATCCTTAAGCATGTCATACGTTTTTCCATCCCACTCACCAAAGTGAAGTTCTCGCAGACGTCGTTCCATGATAGGAGGCATAGCAGAGAGGGAACATTCAGACGTCAATGCTGACTCCGGCAAAATGATCTGCAAGGTCTGGCGACATCGCAACAAGTCGCTGCAATAGATTCGAGCAAAGGAATGTCCTTGCAATTTTTTCTGTAAAGTCTTTAACTCCTGCTCTGCTCCCGACAGCAAACCCAAGTCGGCATGTCCCAGATATCGACGTTCCTTATTCCATAAGGTCGTGCCATGACGAACTAGCACGAGCTCCATGTCCCACTGCAGATCTTCTTTAGCATCATTCGGCTTACTAACCTGTTGTGAGTTCGGACTTGGTGCACTTTCTCGCACTCTTTTTCCTTCTGTATCTTGTTTCAAAATCGTGTCACTCCTCACTGCATCCATCCCAAGGCAAAACACCCTGCAGCTCCCATCAAACACAATCCTACAAACATAGTGGATACGGCGAACATCAGCCGGATCGTATGCCGGATATCCTTCGACTCCAGCGGTCGTATCCCTTCGCCCATATATGCCCGAAAGGAGCGTATGCCGTGATACACATTATAGCCACCGAGACGAATCCCTAGGGCACCTGCCACCGCTGATTCGGGAAATCCGCTATTTGGGCTTGGATGCAGACGGGCATCCCGCTTGATTGTCCGCCAGCTTCTTGCAGCATCCAGCCGATACAACCACGACGCTATCACTAGCATAACTGCTGTCATGCGAGCCGGAATGTAGTTAGCTACATCATCCAGCCGTGCCGAGGCCCAGCCTAAATGCAGGTACTTTTCATTTTTGTAGCCAACCATTGAATCGAGGGTGTTTACGGCACGATATGCCAGTGCCAAGGGTGCTCCCCCGATCAGGGCATAAAAAAGCGGGGAAATAATGGCGTCCACGATATTTTCAGCGACCGTTTCGACGGTACCGCGCACAATTTCGGGCTCGTCAAGCTGCTGCGTATCCCTTCCGACAATCATGCCTAGCTCCCGACGTGCCGCAGTCAGGTCATTCGCCTGCAACGCTCGGTATACTGCCATCCCTGCGTCCTTTAGACCTTTGGAAGCAATCGTAGTTGCAATCAGAACAATTTCTACGACGACAGACAACCACGGGTGAATCCAGGCAAGCACACGCAACAGCCCCCAGGCAAGCACAAAGGAACCCCCAGCCACAATAAACGGAAGCAGTATGCCCGCACGTTTCAGTCCTCGGTCACTGCGGACCTTACGGCGAATCGCTTTTTCCAATGCTGAAATGGCATGTCCCATCCCGATGACTGGATGCGGCAACCATCTCGGATCACCGATTAGCCTGTCCAGCAGATAGGCTGCCATGATAACCAAACTAACTATCACGCCGCTCCTCCTCCAGCACTTCACTCAGTGCAGACAGCAGCATATTGTTGGCTTCGGCGTCCTTAACCGCAATTCGAAAATGGCTCGCTGACAGTCCAGGATACATGGCACAGCTACGTATAAGAATCCCGCGTTGTCCAAGCGCCTGCTGAATAGCCGATGCACTCCACGTTCCCGGCGCCCTTGCTAGCACGTAATTGGCTTCGCCGGGAACGACACCACAGCCCCATTCCGCCAAGGCAGTCAGTAAGCGACTGCGCTCCGTAGCAATCAGTTCCTGTGTGCGGCGCTCATAAGCTTGCCCACTTCTCAAACACGCCTCTCCAGCCAGCAACGCCAGTCCATTAACGCTCCAGGTCACCTGTTTGGCCGTCATTTGCCGGATATAGTCCGGATGAGCAATCGCATAGCCCAATCGTAAGCCAGGAATGGCATAAAATTTGGTCATCGATCGGAGCAAAATCACATGAGGATAGCGATCCAGCACAGGCAATAATGAGATTTGCCGTTCCAGTGGGATAAAATCAATAAAGGCTTCATCCACCACCAGCACAGTACCCGTTCTGCCAGCCGCCTCTGCTAGTTCATATAGCTCCTGCTCACCATATTGTACACCGTTTGGATTATTCGGCTGCCCAAGGAACAATACATCTACCTGCTCCATGAGCTGAAGGATGTCCTCCACGTCTGCCTTCCATTGAAGCGAAGCCTTCCCGTATACCCGATGGATCTCGGCTCCGAATTTGCCAGCCAGCTCGGCATATTCCGAAAAACACGGCTCCACTGTACCCACACGCTTGGGAGCCAGCCCTAATAGCAAGAGCGCCATGCTTTCAGCCGCGCCGTTACCGATGCTTAGCGACTCGGGTGGAACCTGCAGCCGCCGTGCCAGCATATTTTTAAAATGGCGGTGTCCAGGGTCTGGATAGCGAATCACCGTGTCCAATGAGCTTTGCAGTGCCTCAAGCACCTCCGGTGGCGGACCGAGCGGATTAATATTTGCACTAAAATCCACAAAATCCGCAGCAGCTCCACCAAATGTCGCGGCAGCCGTCTCCCTGTCCCCCCCATGACCGTAAACCTCTATCATTGCCTCTCATCCTTTCCGGCCGTTTCCAATCATTTAGATCCATTATGAGGCTGCTTTTTGCGTCCCGTCAATGCAAATGAGCTTTTGTACATGGCTCACTTGGGTTACAATAGAGGGAGGCACACATAAATTACACAGTTTATATACGGAGGAATGGACATGCTGTTCATCGACAACCAGGGCATACACGATCCAGCTATTAATCTTGCTATTGAGGAATACGCGCTCAAGCATCTACCGCTGGACGACAGCTATCTGCTGTTTTACATTAATCAGCCTTCTATTATTATAGGCAAGCATCAAAACACCGTTGAAGAAATCAACGCTGAGTTTGTGAGAGACAACAATATTCAAGTCGTTCGTCGCCTGTCCGGCGGCGGGGCTGTATATCATGATCTCGGTAATTTAAACTTCAGTTTCATTACCAAGGATAACGGGGAGTCCTTTCATAATTTCCTCAAATTTACGCAACCTGTGATTGACGCCCTCCGCCAAATGGGAGTAGAAGCCGAAATGACTGGACGCAACGATCTGCAAGTCGGAGAACGTAAAATTTCAGGAAACGCTCAATTTGCCACACGTGGACGTATGTTCAGCCATGGTACATTGATGTTCAATTTGAATCTGGACAATGTGGCTGCATCGCTGCACGCCAATCCCGAGAAATTCAAATCCAAAAGCACAAAATCTGTCCGTAGTCGCGTGGCTAACATCAGCGAACTGATGGACCGTGAAATGACCATAGAACAATTTCGCGAGGAACTGCTGCGGTCCATCTTTGGCTCAGAACTGGATCAGGTGCCTCAATATAAGCTCACCGATGAGGATTGGGCTAAAATCCATGAAATTTCCAAAGAACGCTATCAGTCGTGGGATTGGAACTACGGTCTATCCCCTGAGAGCAATATCAAGCACACACGTAAGTTCCCGGTCGGTATTATAGATATCCGCATGGATTTGAAGGAAGGCTACATCCGTGATATTAAAATCTACGGGGATTTCTTCGGTGTAGGTGACGTTGCTGATATTGAAAATATCTTGCGCGGCAAGCGTTATGATGAAGGTGAGATCCGTCAAGCCTTATCCACTCTCGATTTGAAGCATTACTTTGGTAATATTGAGCTGGACGACTTTGTTGGACTTGTATTTTTGGAAGACTAAGCGTTACTTTTTTCCATGGTTTCAAGCCAATACTTCAGTGGTTATAAGGGGACAGGCTCTTATGGGCGTCGTCCCTTTTTCAATGCGATATTGTCATTTTGAATATTATAAGATACAATTTTAATATTGCCCCATGATAGAGATAAAGGAGAGAATACCGATATGTATAAATTAATTGCCATTGATATTGATGATACTCTCATTAATGACCAGAAAGAAGTTACTCCAGCGACACAACAGGCATTGGAAGCTGCTGTAGCTAAAGGTGTGGTGGTTACTCTCGCTACTGGACGAGCTTATGCCTCCGCGCACAAAATTGCACGCCAGACGGGGTTGAATGTACCGATTATTACGTACCAAGGAGCTTTGGTTAAAAACCTGCTCGACGAAAACGTGCTGTATGAGCGTTATGTTCCACTCGTGGCTGCACGTCGTCTGTTTGAATTCTGCGTGGAACGCAATCTGCATTTACAAACGTATATAGATGACAAATTGTATACACGTGAAGATAATCAGAAAATTAAAGATTACACCGAGCTGAACAACACAGAATATTTTGTAGAGCCTGTGTTCAGTAAAGTTATAGAGCAACCGGCTCCTAAATTGCTAATTATCGACGAGCCAGAAGTATTGGACGAATTAATTCCCGAACTTCGCGAATTGCTTGGCAGTGAAGTGCATATTACAAAATCCAAACCTCATTTCCTGGAAATTATGCATCATGAAGGCACTAAAGGCCACGCCCTTGCCTTCCTTGCAAACCATTTTGGCTGTGATCTGTCGGAGACCATTGCGATCGGCGACTCGTGGAATGACCATGAAATGCTGGAATGTGCTGGTCTCGGCATAGCGATGGAGAATGCGATTCCTGATTTGAAAAAGCTGGCTGATTACATTACTCGCAGCAATAATGAAGACGGTGTTAAGCACGCTATCGACAAATTCGTACTCAATGTTGAATAAACAAAAAGTGACTATTTCCGTAATACTTAAATAAAGTATTTCAACAACAAAGCCTCCAAGCGTCGCATGTTCATTAACATACGGCAGTTTGGAGGCTCTTTTTGTCAGATCATATCATAACTGACCGCTTCAAAGTATCAGGCAGCAGAGCGTACTTTACGTCTGTTCACCAGACGGATAATTCCGTTGTTCATACACATCAACCCGGTCACAATGAGCAGCACCCCTGCCAGCATCCACCAGCTTACATGTTCGCCATACAAAAAAGCTCCCAGGCCAACAGCAATTGGTGGTGAAATGTAGAGCCATGTGGTCGGAAACAATGGATTCGTACGCGCCATAAGCCAGTAAAATAGTGTCTGCGCAATCATGGAACCAAACACGATCAAATAAAATAGAGAGCCTATGGCAGGCAGCAGATTCCATCCCCCAGAATTCCAAGGCTCTGTAAAAGCCGACAGTACTAGCAGCATCCAACCACCATGAAACATTTGTGCTGCATTCAAGGCAATCGGGTTCGTATCACGAAACTCGTCCATGACTCGCTTGGAATACAGAGCTCCTCCCGAATAGCACAGCTCACCCAGCAAAATGGCCATACAACCAGCCAGCCACAGACCGCTGATTTGAACGGCCAAACCGGGCAATACCACCAGTACGACCCCAAGAAAGCTGATCATGCAGCCCATGAGCGTAATTCTCGTCGTTTTTTGCCGCAGTATTGCAGACTGCATCAGCACAATCATCATCGGTCCGGTGGCCGACAAAATAGCACCGATTCCCGAACTGACATATTGCTCCGCCCAATACAGTGTTGAGAATGTGCCGAAGGTCGTTCCCGTCCCAATTAGCAGCATTTCCTTTCGCCATAATAACGACCACCGAACCTTTCCTGACAGCCTCATCGCAATAAACAAGATTGCCCCTGCTGCCAGAAAACGTGCGCCTGCCGATAAGAACGGCGGAAGTCCGGCTTCCACTCCCACTTTGATAGCCAAAAATGTGGTGCCAAAAATAAGACACATAACTGTAAAGGCGATACTAATCATGACACTTCCCTCTCCCTTCTGTTACTCACAAGCATACAAGGAGACAGACAGAACAGATGGGCAACCACAGAACAGTTGTACACGTTTTTGAAGTGCTGTATAGTACAATACACACAAAGGAGCGTGGACCGCATGGGTAAGGATAACAGCGAATTATTGTTTTCAACGGAACAGATCTCGACAGATCCGGGCTTAAAGCTGTATGAGCAGGTCGTCCATTACATAAATGTGCGGATGGAGCGCGGGGACTGGCCAGCAGACGCTAAATTGCCGTCTGTGCGAAGTCTGGCTCAGGAATTGGGTGTGCACCGGTTAACCGTATTCCGGGCATATCAGGAGTTAAAGCAACAAGGGCGTATCTATGTAAAGGATAAATCGGGATATTACGCTCATGCTTCCCATGCAGCAGAATTGGGGCCATTTACTACCTATTCGGAGCGTTCATCCACAAAACGGCTCTTCCATTCAGAATCCACTTACATGGCAGACGATCCGTCTGTTTCTGTCTGGAGGGGGATGGATGGACTCACCCAGGTTCATGCCATGAACGCGGACTTCCAATTTTCCAAGGCCCTAATTGATCCCTCTCTCCTACCCAACCGATACTGGAGAGAATTAATGATGCAGGTGTTTGAAAAGCATCCGAAAATCGCGGCTACCTATTCTGCTGTACAAGGAGATGCTGAGCTTCGTGATGCCATGGCGCAGCATTTTAGCACAGATAAGCATTTCGCAGTATCAACGGACGAAGTACTGATTACCTCCGGCGCACAGCAAGCCATTGACTTGGTTTCCCGTTCTCTGATTCGTACTGGAGATCGTGTATTAATCGAACGTCCAGCCTATGGCCCGGCCATGGAAATATTCCGCAGACAAGGCGCCCGCCTGACTGTAACTGATATACAGCCGGAAGGTTATGATATGGATCAGATTGAATGGTGCCTGAAAACGGAAAAACCGCGTCTCTTCTATATAAATCCGACATTTCACAATCCGACCGGCTTTACCATCCCCGATGAGCAGCGCAAACGTCTGCCCGAACTGGCCGAGCGCTACGGCTGTCTTATTGTCGAGGATGACAGCACCTATGATATTAGCTTTGGGCAAAAACCGCCTTCTCCGATTTTCTCCTATGATATCTCGGGAAGTGTCGTCTATATTCGCAGCTATAGCAAGTATGTCGCACCCGGCCTGCGAATCGCAGCCGTGACTTGTCGGCCTCAGCTCATGGACAGTCTGCTGAGCGTCAAAGCGCTAGTGGACAATGGATCACCACTGCTGAATCAAAAGCTGTTTTTACAATATTTTCAATCCCCACGTATGCAGCAGCATATTAAAAAGCTATGTATCGCACTCCAGATTCGTAAGGAAACGATGGAAGCCAGTCTCCGCGATTCCGGCTGGACATGGACCAGCCCGGCGGGAGGACTCAACCTGTGGCTCCAGCTACCTTCTACGATAAAACCTAATGAGCTGCTTGCCAAAAGTATACAAGAGTCCGTTTCCTTTGTCCCAGGCAATGTATTTGATCCCATCGGTGCAGAGGGTAAAACGCATATACGGCTGTCCTATTCATACGCCAATGAACTGCAAATCAAAGAAGGGCTCTCCACACTTCTACGCATCAGCCGAATGATGTAAATCGTTATTCTAACGGCAAACTCATGCCTGTGTGTGCCAAACTGATCCCTTCCAGCAACCCGTAGTTGTATGTGATATCCACATCATGGGACATATGTGTAAACACCGTGCTTCCGGGCTTCAGTCTTCCTACAAGCTCTTGAGCCTCCAGCATGTCATATACCGAACGGGTGGCATACTCCGCTTTCTCATGGTAAAAACTCGTCCCCAGCACGAGTAAATTCAGATTATGTAAAGGCAAAATTTCCGCCTCATTCAGTCCAATTGAATCTGAACAGTAGGCCCATGAGAAGCCGTCTTTTTCCAACCGATAAGCGTAAGCATATCCGTTCTTTCCGTGATTCACGCGCCATCCCCGGATGTTCCATCCGCCAAGTTGGACTCCCTGATCTACTGGAATAAGATCCAGGTTTCCAGGGAGCCAGGAAAATTGACGCAGGATCGTGTCAATCACTTCCTGTGGAGCGTACAAACGCCCTCTGTTCCCCGTCCAGCGACAGGCATCCGCCCATTCTGGCAATCCTCCAATATGATCAAAATGTGCATGTGTCACGAGGATCGTAGGGATAAAACGCAGGCTGCGCAATTCTAACTGTCTACGCCAGTCGGGGCCACAATCAATCATAAAATCCTCTGTCTCGCTTTTGATCAGCACAGACGATCTCAACCTTACATTCGTTCCTGTCGTGCGTGCCTCTGTGCACACGAGACAATCACAATACACACGCGGAACCCCCATTGCATCCCCCGTGCCAAGAAAAATAAGACGATTCATGATTTAACTCCTATCTATCTGGGTGTTTTTACTACTATTATAACGAACATATCAAGTCTGCGTAAATCACCCCAGCGACCAACGACAAAAGGGCATGTCCAAAGCCGTAAAACAGGCCAGACACCCCCCTTATATGTGAACGTTTTATTTTCAAATGATGATAGGCATCGGGTCTTCCTTCAGGCGATTTTCCACCATCCAGCTGGACTCTTCATTATATAGATAGGCCCGATGCACCAACACTCGCACCTGCTGACCAGGTTCCAGCGTAGACTTCTCCAATGAACGGTATGTCATGAGACGCTGGTCCCCGACCTGTACTTCAACCATCCATTCACTCCCGCGAAAATGTAAATGCTTCACAATGCCTTCCTCGGTCGCCGACAGCAACGCAAATTCCTCACTAGGTCCGACATCAATGTACTCCGGACGAATCAAGGCACGTGTTCCCACTCCGGCAGCTTCCTCGAAGCCTCTGAGACTACCCGCCTGTTCAATCACCGTGGATTCCCCAATAAAAGAAGCCACGAACGGGGTCCCCGGTTTTTTATAGATATCCCAAGGCGTTCCCTTCTGCTCCAGTCGACCTTGATTAATCACCATAATTTCATCGGCTACTTCAATCGCCTCATCCTGATCATGGGTGACGAAAATGGAGGTAATACCCACCCTCTCAATCAACTCTCGCAACCAGGTACGCAGCTCTTGACGAATCTTGGCGTCAATAGCCGCAAATGGTTCATCCAGCAGCAGTAGTTGAGGCTCCGGTGCCAAAGCACGCGCGAAAGCAACCCTTTGTCGCTGTCCACCTGACAATTGATGCGGATAACGATGCTCAAAGCCTTTGAGCCCCGTGAGTTCAACCAGCTCAGTGACCCTTTCCTTGATGCGGGCTTTGGAGCTTTTTTTCACTTTCAAACCAAAGGCAATATTGTCGTACACGCTCATATGCTTGAACAAAGCATAGTTTTGAAATACAAATCCGATTCCACGCTCCTGTGGTGCCAGCTCGTTTACCCTTTTTCCATGAAAGTGGATCTCTCCTGCATCCGGTTGCTCCAGCCCTGCCAAAATACGTAGAATGGAGGTTTTCCCCCCGCCGCTTGGACCGAGCAAACCAATAAGATGGCCCGTCTGAATATCAAAAGATACGTCCTTTACCGCATGAAAATTACCGAAATGCTTGTTTAACCCTCTTACTTCCACATGCATATCCGTACACTTCCTTTCCGCTTATGGACCAGTTCAGGAACAGCAGCAGCCTTGCTTACCGCAAAGCACGCATCTCATTCGAAAGCATTCAATTATTCCAATAAACTTACTTTGTTTTTCTTATGTGATACTTTATCAAAGGAAAGCAATTTTCGTCAACTCTATATATTATCTTGAGAATGAAAAGGGTAAAGTAATACATAGAAGGGAGATGGATTTATGTTGCATACTTTTGAATTATCTACTACACGGCGAGATGAAATGCGTGATATTACACGCGAAGTTGCAGCACTCATTGAAAAAAGCGGGGTGCAGCAAGGAACAGCTCTGATTTATTGTCCACACACGACTGCTGGCATCGCCATTAATGAAAATGCCGACCCAGACGTCAAACATGATGTCATTTTAAGGCTGGATGAGGTTTATCCCTGGGAACATCCCCAATATCGCCATATGGAGGGAAATACGGCGTCCCACCTTAAATCCATTACAACAGGCCCCTCACAAACGGTTATCATTCATGATGGAAAGCTGTTGCTTGGACGATGGCAGGGACTTTATTTTTGTGAATTCGACGGCCCACGCAGACGTCAATACCATGTAAAAATTATGAAGGGCTGACGGAGGCATGCAAAAAAACAGACGATGATGTTCCCCCGCTGGATACACCATCGTCTGTTAAATTCTTAGTCGCTTTCGCAAAGTACCGTAATGATAAGTCACCGTCATGAAGTGCAAACACCCAAAAAAGCGCCCTACATGTTCATGGCTGAAGCGTGTGAATGCAGGTACGCTCATAGTTGTCTGCACAGCAGCTTTACATGTGCAAAAGCAGCGGGCCTGATCTCTTCAAATGTTAAACCGTCCTGAATATAAAATGACACGAAGCCATGCATGGATAAAAACAGACTTTTCGGTACTCTTGAGCATTCTTCCTCCGAATGTCCCTGACCACTTAATTCCTGGCGAATCATAGACGCAAATAACTCCACACAACGGTTTTGCTCTGTACGACAGTATGCAAATAGTTCTTCATCATGCATCATGAACATAATTTCGTACTGATATGGGTTTTCCAACCCAAAACGGATATATTCCAACATCAGGTACTCCAATCTGCTCAAGCCATCATCAGGCGTGCCTGTTGCTGCTTGCAGTAGAATCCCACGCAATGTATTGAAATCTTCAATCACAATGGCATAGAACAGTTCAGCCTTCTCTTTAAAATGATAGTATAACGAACCATGACTGTAACCCAGATGCTGGCCAATGCTGCGCATTGAAATCGCACGGTAGCCCTTGGTGATAAACAAGTGCCTGGCCGCTTCCAGAATCCGCCCTCTTGACAACTCCTGTTCTACTGCTCTTCTAGCCATATTATTTATTCCCCTTCAATAAAGTAAAGCTGCTCTCCCTCCGACACAAGCGATTGTCCTTGTGTCAAGTCGGTTATCCAGTTGCAGAAGGATTCCGCATCACCAGCCAGCGGCAGACAGGTTAAGGTAATTTTATCCGTAAACATCGTTTCTCCAGTACGGATACTGCGATTACGTAATTCATTTTCCACTTTGCCCAACCAGGTATAATCCAATTCTACAAAAACTTCACGATGCAACACACGCGTAATCGCATCCCCTGCTTCAATAGCTGCAACAGCACCATCTGAGTATGCACGAATCAGTCCGCCTGCTCCCAGCAAAATTCCACCAAAGTATCGAGTAACCACAATAGCGACATTTTTCAGCTTCTGATTGCGGATTACCTCCAAAATAGGCTTACCAGCCGTCCCACTCGGTTCTCCGTCATCGGATTGCTTTTGGATTTCATCTCTTTCCCCAATCATATAAGCCGAACAATTATGGGTAGCGTTCCAATGCTCTTTTTTGATGCGTTCTATAAAAGCGACTGCTTCTTCCTCATTTTGAACAGGCTGAATATGGCCGATAAAACGGGATTTTCGGATTACAATTTCCTTGTTGCCAGCACCGCGTACGGTTCGGTATTGTTCCAACATACACGTATAACCTTCCTTACTTCATTTTACAAGAAAGCAGTTCCCCGCTTCTGGCAGCTGGTGAACTGCTTTCCTGTACTTAATTGATGCTATACACTATAACGCTTCTGACCGAAAACCCTGTTTCGAATCAGAGATTATAGCTCCCTTATTCAGACAATCTTGCTTCAAGCTCAGCTTTTTCTTTTTCGAAGCCCGGTTTGCCAAGCAGCGCAAACATGTTCTTTTTGTAAGCTTCGACGCCGGGTTGATCGAACGGATTTACGCCCAACAGGTAGCCGCTGATGCCGCAAGCCTTTTCGAAGAAATAAGCAAGGTAGCCAAAAGAGTAAGGGCTCAAGTCAGGAATATTTACAATCAGGTTCGGTACTTGTCCGTCTGTGTGAGCCAGCAATGTACCTTGGAATGCTTTTTTGTTTACAAAATCCACCGTTTTGCCTGCCAGAAAATTCAGTCCATCCAGATCATCCTCATCTGCTTCGATGGTGATGTGACTAGGTACATTTTCTACTTGGATTACCGTTTCGAAAATGTTACGGCTACCTTCCTGAATGAATTGTCCCATAGAGTGCAGGTCTGTCGAGAAGTCAACAGAAGCAGGATAAATGCCTTTATAATCCTTACCTTCGCTTTCTCCGTACAGCTGTTTCCACCACTCAGATACGAAATGCAAAGACGGCTCATAGTTTACGAGAATTTCAATTGCTTTACCTTTACGGTACAAAGCGTTACGAACGGCTGCATATTGGTATGCCTCGTTCTCAGCTACATTCGGATTGCTGTATTCTTTGGAAGCGTCCGCCGCACCTTGCATCATTTCTTCGATGTTGATGCCTGCTGTAGCAATCGGCAACAAGCCTACTGCTGTCAGCACGGAGTAACGGCCACCCACATCATCAGGAATAATGAAGGATTCATAACCTTCCTCGTTAGCGAGCTTTTTCAAAGCGCCACGTTCTTTGTCCGTTGTCGCGTAAATACGTTTGCGCGCTTCTTCTTTACCGTATTTTTTCTCCAGAGCCGCACGGAATACGCGGAAAGCGATAGCTGGCTCTGTTGTCGTACCTGATTTGGAGATGACATTCACAGAGAAGTCTTTTCCTTCAATCAGTTCCAACAGATGATTCACATATGTAGAGCTGATGTTGTTGCCTGCAAAATAGATAGCTGGACCCTTGCGTTGATCTTTAGGCAGCGCATTGTAGAAAGAATGCGACAGCATTTCGATCGCAGCACGTGCTCCAAGGTAAGAACCACCAATACCGATTACAATCAATACCTCGGAATCGCTTTGAATTTTAGCAGCAGCCTTTTGGATGCGTGCAAATTCTTCTTTATCATAATTGGTAGGCAGGTCAATCCAACCCAAGAAATCGGAACCTACACCTGTTTGGTTGTGCAGTTGCTCATGAGCCAACTTGATGGGCTCTGCAAAATAATCAATTTCGTGCTGACCCACAAAGGAGAGCGCTTTTGTGTAATCAAAAATAACTTTTTTAGACATGTTTGGAACCTCCTGTTTGGTATTACTAAGACCATGAATACGAACATAAGGACTTAGGAATAGGATACTTTAATTTGCTGAGCCTGACAAGCTTGTGTTACCTGTATGTCCTGTGCCTTGACAGACCCTGCTGTAGATAGGGTAGCATGCCCATGCTACAATGAACTGAGATCAATCTGTTTCAATATTCAATTCAAGCCGAACTCGCATCTGCATCGGACGGCAACTTCCAACAAGAAAGGTGATTAGCAATGAAAAACATCGGATTTATCGGACTGGGCACCATGGGCGCCCCGATGGCATCCAATCTGCTAAAGCAGGGATTCGGAGTCACAGTTTATAATCGTACCGCTTCGCGCTGCGAACCCTTGATAGAGCAAGGCGCACGTACAGCTTCAACCCCTCGCGAAGCGGCCGAAGGGCAGCACCTGGTCATTACCATGGTCAGCGATGATCAATCAATACGTGACGTCTATTACGGTCAGGACGGTGTGTTTGCTGGTCTTACGGCTGGCATGACCGTGATGGACAACAGCACGATTTCACCTGAGCTAGTTAAACAACTGGCCGCTGAGGCGGACAAGCTGGGCTGTTCCTTCATTGATGCACCTGTAACAGGCAGCAAGCCTGCCGCTGTTGATGGAACACTCGTGTTCATGGTCGGCGGTCACGCAGAAGCGATTGCGGCACAATCAGATGTTTTTGATACCTTGGGCAAAAAAGTGCTTCATATGGGACCAAACGGCAGCGGGGCCGTAGCCAAGCTTGCTCACAATACGATGGTCGGTATAAATAACCTCGCTCTGGCTGAAGGCTTTGCTATTGCGGCTAAATCCGGCATTCCAGCAGACAGCTTCCTAGAATTGGTACAGCTCGGATCGGCAGGTAGCAAGGCCGCTGACCTGAAAGGGCGCAAAATCATCGAGCATGATTTTAGCAACCAGTTCTCACTTGCTCTGATGCTCAAGGATTTGAAGCTCGCTGCCTCACTAACAGACAGCATGTCCATCCCTACGCCTATGTTGTCCATTGCCAAAAGCTTGTTTCAAGCCGGACAAACACAAGGCTACGGCGATGAGGATCTATCTGCCGTCGTAAAGACATACGAAGCATGGATTGGCCGCACCATTGGTGGTCAGCCTCTTGAGTAAGCTGGACTTTTCTTTGTAACCATGCTGCTGTGCATTTGTACTTATGACACAGCTTTAGGGTAAGAACACTTGGCTTGTAGCTTGAGTGCTCTTACCCTTTTCAGTTAATTATTCCGGATAAGAACAGCAATAATCCGTTACACTTCGTACTTCCAGCTTGAAGGAAGACTTTGCAGGCACATGAAAGGTTGATGTACCTTGTATTTCCAGCCATTCCTCGGTAGCTGGAAGCAACACTCTCAGGTCCCCTGCCAAAATCTCCATGATCTCACGGGAATCCGTCCCGAACTCGTACGTTCCCGGCAACATAATCCCCAGTGTTACCTTACTGCCGTCACCCAAGATAACTGTACGACTTGTAACCTGACCATCATAATAAACATTTGCTTTTTTAATTACGCTTACTCCATCGAACTGTGTCATTCGTTATCCCCTCATCTGCTCTCAATGGTGAATGAATATGGTGCATCATAACATAATTTGGATTCCAGTTTCAGTATGAAAATACACACTGTATCTGCGTACTCTATAGACTGATAATCCAAAAGTCATTTTTTCGAAAATACAAATGTATGAAACAAACAGCCGTAAGCCTTACTCAGGTTACGACTGTTTGTAATACATGGATTGCCACGATCAGGTAGGTCGTTTGCCAGCAATACACGATCATTGCTTTATGGACAACTCTTCCTAATTGCTGATGCTCCAGTGTTTTATTTCAACAAAGCTTTTACACGGCTTACAACGTTCTCTACTGTAAAGCCGTATTCCTTAATTACACGGTCGCCAGGTGCGGATGCGCCAAATGTGCTGATACCAAGAATGTCGCCTTGGTCGCCAACATATTTTTCCCATCCCAGTGGATACGCCATTTCTACAGCCAAGCGAGCTTTAACTTCAGGCAGCAGAACGGAATCTTTGTAAGCTTTGTCTTGTTTTTCGAACAGATCCCAGCTTGGGAAGCTGATAACGCGTACTTGAATACCTTGTTCTGCCAGTGCTTCCTGTGCTTTAACAGCCAATTGTACTTCGGAGCCTGTAGCCAGAATTTGAGCAACCGGTTTGCCGTCTGCTGCATCTGCAACCACATAAGCACCGCGTTTGATACCTTCGCGTGCATGCTCAGCAGTAGCAGCCAGGATTGGCAGGTTTTGACGAGTCAATACCAGTGCAACCGGGTTTTTCTTGTTTTCCAGCGTGTAAGCCCAAGCAGCAGAAGTTTCATTACCGTCAGCCGGACGAATGACCGTCAGGTTCGGAATAATACGCAGAGAAGCCAATTGTTCAATCGGCTCATGAGTTGGACCATCTTCACCAACAGCAATACTGTCGTGAGTCAGAACGTAGGTTACAGGCAATCCCATCAGAGCTGCCAGACGAACGGCCGGACGCAGATAATCTGTAAATACGAAGAATGTACCGCCAAATACTTTTACACCTTGGTGCAACGCCATACCGTTCATCGCAGCAGCCATACCGAACTCGCGAATACCGAAGTAAATATTACGGCCAGCGTAGTCTTCTGGCGTAAAGTTCGTCAGGTTGTTCAAGTGTGTCATTGTGGAGCTTTCCAGGTCAGCCGATCCGCCTGTCAGGAAAGGAACGTTTGGAGCCAATCCGTTCAATGCATTACCAGAAGCTACACGAGTTGAAACCGCTTTGTCTTCTGTGGAGTATTTCGGAAGATCACGATCCCAACCTTCTGGAAGATCGCCGTTTACAGCTGTTTCGAACTGAGCTGCCAAATCAGGGTGAGCCGCTTTGTATTTCGCAAATTGTTCATCCCATGCTTTATTAGCAGCGATACCGCGCTCTTTTACTTTAGCAAAGTGCTCGCGAACCTCTTGTGGTACATGGAAATCCTCTTCGTATACCCATTTGTAGAATTCTTTAGTCAGTTTAGCTTCTTCTGCTCCCAGCGGGGAACCATGAGTACCGCCGTGTCCGCCTTTACCTTGTTTGTTCGGGCTTCCGTAACCGATGACTGTTTTTACTTCAATCAACGTAGGACGAGTCGAGTCAGCTTGTGCTTCTTCAATTGCTTTTTGGATCGCTGGAAGATCATTACCATCTTCTACGCGCAGCACTTGCCAGTTGTAAGCTTCAAAGCGTTTGGCAACACTCTCGGAAGAGGACAGATTAAGCTTGCCATCCAGTGTAATATCATTGGAATCAAACAATACGATCAGCTTACCCAGTTGAAGGCGACCAGCCAGCGAAGCAGCTTCGTGGGAAATACCTTCCATTAGATCGCCATCGCCACAAATAGCATATGTGAAGTGATCCACAACTTTAAATTCGTCTTTATTATATGTTGCACCCAGTTGTGCTTCTGCCATAGCCATACCTACGGACATTGCTAAACCTTGTCCCAGAGGTCCAGTTGTAGCATCTACACCAGCAGTGTGTCCAAACTCAGGGTGACCCGGTGTAAGGCTACCCCATTGACGGAATTGCTTCAGCTCTTCCATAGGCAGATCATATCCGCTCAGGTGCAGAAGGCTGTATAGCAACATAGAACCGTGTCCTGCAGACAGTACAAAACGGTCACGGTTCACCCATGTTGGGCGATCTGGGTTATGGTTCATTGTTTTAGCAAAAAGTTGGTAGCCCATTGGCGCGGAGCCCATCGGCATACCAGGGTGTCCTGAATTTGCTTTCTCGATGGCATCAATTGCCAACGTACGAATTGTTGTGATGGACAAATTGTCGATAGTGGAGTTTTCATCCTTTTGAATCGCTTGATTCTGGTCAGTCATGGTTTGCCTCCTCATATTGTATGAAGTATGTCAATTGCATTCGGTCATACTCTTCAAAATCACCGTCTCATATAGAAACAGAGACTATTGAAGTGAGTGAATCTGC
Source organism: Paenibacillus sp. T2-29 (assembly GCF_052921365.1). Classification (NCBI taxonomy): domain Bacteria; kingdom Bacillati; phylum Bacillota; class Bacilli; order Caryophanales; family Paenibacillaceae; genus Paenibacillus; species Paenibacillus sp. T2-29. The sequence goes on from NZ_JBREVE010000002.1 coordinate 255,327, forward strand.
TTGAATGTTTCAATATGACTTATACACTCATAAGTATTGTACCATTTGCCGTGGAAGTTTGCCAGATCGTTTGTAAAGATGATTGTCGAAATGGTCGAAATATAGTACAGCCCTCATATCAATATACCCGTTATGTATTAACATCATTTAAAAAATAATGAAATCGCAAAAAAATTTATATAGGGCCCAGATATAATACAATTACCCCACACAAAAAAACAAAGCCCATTATGCACTGGGCTTTGTTTAATCCGAAAGGTATACTCGCAAGTTTTCATCAATTTGAAATTTTTAAGTTCAATTAAAAACGACCGTTTTGTTCTCATGAACCAGTATACGATCCTCAGTATGCCACTTCACGGCTCTTGCCAACACGACCCGTTCAATAGTACGACCGATCCGTTTTAGCTCATTTACATCATCTCCGTGGCTTACCCGCTGTACGTCCTGCTCAATGATCGGACCACCGTCCAATTCCTCGGTTACATAATGCGCAGTAGCACCAATAATTTTCACACCACGATTATAAGCTTGGGCATACGGCTTACCACCCACGAATGCAGGTAGAAAGGAATGATGGATATTGATAATCCGGTTGCGATAATGCTCAATAAACTTAGGCGAAATAATCTGCATATACCTAGCCAAAATGATCACATCAATCTCTTCGCCAATGACCTCTAGCTGACGGCGCTCTGCCTCTGGCTTCGTATCGGCTGTCACCGGGATATGGTGATATGGAATGCCAAAGGATTCCACATACTCCTTCATATCCGGATGATTACTAACCACCAATGCAATATCCGCCTCCAGATCGCCTGCCTGCCATTGCCACAGCAGTTCTACCAGACAGTGATCTTCTTTAGAAACGAAAATAGCCAGTTTTTTCTTGCGGCTGACCGCAGAAATCGTCCACTCCATACGGAATTGCTCGGCAACAGCGACAAAGTCCTGCTCCAGTTGCGACTGAGCTGCACTCAAATTCGGCAAATCAAATTCAATCCGCATAAAAAACATACCGCCGGACGGGTCCATTGTATATTGGTCAGATTGAACGATATTGGCCCCATGCTCGTACAAAAAGCGGGACACAGTCGCTACAATACCTGGACCATCTGGACAAGATACAAGCATGCGCGCACGGTTTTCATGTGTAGATACAGTGCTGTTTGACTGATGTTTTACGTGAAGTTCCATGTGGCTATTAGTCCCCCTTATCTTATACCGTCACTGGCAGATGACTACCGGCAAACCAGGCAATCAACCGTTGATTAATGTGTTCTTCGCTCATCTCTGGAAACAGTCCTGCTTCCGTTATCATGTCATACAGACGCTCCAGCGGCTCACGTGGGTCTGCTTTTCTTGCTTTGGCATCATTTTTCAGCAGAGTCCAGGTGTCCAGTACAAATTTACGGACATCCACATCCTGTTTTTTGAAAAACGAATGCAGCTGCTCCACCTGACCCAAAAACTCATCTCCAAAGCGTTCCTTTACATTACCACGAAGCAAAGCAATCTCAACTTCATACATTGGTCGTTGAGTTTTGGCTTCTTTTCCAATCCACGGTGTCTCCAAAATAAACGGACGTCCTTGAAGTGCTTCATGATGTACCACATTATGAATAGTCTGATAACCAATCCAGCCTGATCCAATCGGAGTATGGCGGTCTTTATGAGCGCCAACCGGGTTTTTGCTGTCATTTATGTGAACAACTTGGATGCGATTCAAGCCGACAATACGGTCAAACTGCTCCAGTACACCGTCCAAATCATTGACAATGTCATAACCCGCATCATGAATGTGACAGGTGTCCATACAAACCGTCAGACGCTCGTTGCGCTCTACTTTATCTATAATGGAGGCAATTTCCTCAAAGCTACGACCCATTTCTGTGCCTTTGCCAGCCATCGTTTCAAGTGCAATGTTGACATCTGTCTCCTTCACACCGTTCAGTACCTCGTTCAAACCATCGGCAATTCGCCTAATTCCGTACTCTGCATCTTTATCTGTAAAAGCCCCCGGATGCAGCACGATATTTTTCACACCAATCGCATGTGTGCGCCGAATTTCCTCCTGAAGAAAGCTGACCGCAAGCTCATAGGTATTTTCTTTGTAGGAGCCGAGATTGATGATATACGGAGCATGCACCACGATATCTTCCATTCCCTTTTCCGCCATTAGCTGCTTGCCTTCCTCTAAATACATGGACTCCATCGGCTTACGGCGCGTGTTTTGCGGTGCCCCCGTGTATATCATAAACGAGCTGGACCCGTAAGAAGACGCTTCTTTTGTAGCGCTGAGCAGACCCTTGTCCGAGAAAGACACATGAGAACCAATTTTCAGCATGATTTTGATTCATCCCCCTATCCTGTTATGCTTGTCTTATTTTAATTTATTCATTTTAACGTGATTATTGAAATCAAACAACATAGCGTTTATGGCAACTTTTTTAGGTGACTCCCTAAAGGGAACCTACAGACATAGTCCACATCTGAATATGTGTTATTGTAATGTAGGTAGATTAAAGCATGAATGGACCTTCTTTAGCGTACACCAAATACATTCAATATGAAGCTTTTGTATCAAAAAGGGTTATATTTTATAACAGAAACATTTTTTGAATTGGAAGGAGAATAACTCCATGAATATCATCGTATGCGGAGGAACTGGATTGGTGGGGAGTGCACTGGTCAAAAGTCTGCTAGATGACGGATATACCGTGAAAGTCATTACCCGCAAGCCGCTGGTTGGACATGAAGCGAGCCCTCGCTTGCAGTATATGAGCTGGAACGAATTAAAACAAAAGCCTGAATTAATGGAAGGTACAGATGCGGTCGTTAATTTAGCAGGTGAGACGCTGAATCAGCGCTGGACGGATAAGTCCAAACAAAGAATTCTTCAATCACGACTGCTGTCCGTTGCCCGGTTGGCTCAAGCGTTGAATGCTCTGCAAAAAAAACCGGAAGTTATCATTCAGGCTTCGGCTGTTGCCGCCTATGGTACTTCCCTGACCGAAACATTTGACGAAAAAAGTCCGCGTCGTTCGGAGGATTATCTGTCTCAGGTAGTTGAGCAGTGGGAGGAAGCAGCCAACGCCTACCCTACCGATGCCCGTTTAATTAATTTACGCATCAGCCTAGTGCTGGATAGAAAAAAAGGAGCATTTCCACTCATGAAGATGCCTTACGTCTTCGGATTCGGTGGAAAAATAGGTAGCGGCCATCAATGGATAAGTTGGATTCATATTGCCGATATCGTTCGTCTGATCTCGTACTGCATTCATACACCAGAGATTTCCGGGGCAGTGAACGCTTCATCACCACACCCCATGACGAACGACCAATTTGGGAAAACAGTAGCTAAGGTATATCGTCGTCCGCGCTGGTTTCCCGTTCCTGGCTTTCTAGTCCAAAAGCTATTGGGTGAGATGAGCACGCTTGTATTAGACGGTCAAAAGGTAATACCGCGTAAAGCGCTGGAGCACGGATTTAAGTTTAAGTATTCTTCACTGAAGGAAGCGCTAGAGGAACTCCATTCTTCTCACAAGTAGCGTTGAATTAAAAAATGAACTCTATGGATGATAGATAATATCTTTGTATCTCTACCAGCTTAGGGTTCATTTTTGATTTAGACATAATCTATCAATTAAACTTGAGATCTTTGAGTTGTCTTGTTTTAGGCCTATGAATGGTCTTCTAGTTATAAAAAAGAAGCCCAGAATATAACAGGCCTCTTCTTAACATATATCCATTTAACGTTTACTCAAGATGCATTAGAGGATTTAAAAGAGTCCAATCGATAAATATAAGAGACTCCAGCGATTTTAAAAGTATCTCCATCCTTCATAGTATACTCCTTATAAGGCACCATAGGCTCTCCATTCAGCACTGTTCCGTTCGTCGAGGATAAATCTTTAATGATATGGCTTTGTCCTCCTGTAACTATACAAAGCTCAATATGAGAACGGGAAACTCCATCGGTATGCTCTACAAACTGGACCAATTGCGGATCTCTTCCGATGATAAAGCTACCTCCAACGAATTGGTCTAGCTGCAACCGTATGCGCTCGGTTTCTCCACTCCCAGATAACTTACGATCCAAACAAGCAATCGGCGAGTGCTGAACAGTTGGACTCGGTATCTCTTGATCCGGACGAAGCAGCACGGTTTCCTGCTTGGATATAGTATTGAGTAGCTCCGTTACCCCGGACAAGGACTTATAATAAGCCTCGCTAGTATCGCTGTCGTCCAATTCATTTCCCCGCATGGCACCTTTCCTCGAAGGCTCGTGCAAGTCATAATTTGTACTTACTTTCCCTCCATCCTCCGTCGTTCGGCTTCCCATGCTTTTAGATTCTGAGTCTGGAAAAGTCCAACGCCAGCTTTCCTGTCCTTGATCACTTGAATCGGATGATTGCTTGTCATGATGATGGCGTCCCGCTACAAACCCAGTTAGCTTATCTACCTGATAACGGTCATTTTTTCGCTGTGCTGGAGAAGCACCTCCTAACCATTCCGAATCCAATACAGGTACTGCCTCGCTATAAAAAGGAGATAAAGCTCGATTGCGCTCTAATTTCCCCGTCCAGCTTATATAAGCAACAGCGACAAGCACTAAAGTCAGCACAATCGAAATAAGCAAGGGAACCGTCTCTGGATGATCCAAATAAATATAACGCCAAACAATGGCCGAGGCGAGCAAACATCCGAGAGAAATGTATGTTTTATATTTTTGTAATTTAGGCTCCACCTCTTCATTTTCCATTTCGTTGTCGGCTCCTACCTCGACATTCTCCTCTGATTTTGCGGACTGCTTGAGTCGATTGACTCGCTTAAGCCCCTGAATTTCCTGCAGAGTCTCCCGATGTTCTTGGCCGTACGTTCTTCCGCCACGATCTGTATCGTTATCCTGTATGGTATGAGAGGAATGAACAGATGATCTACCTTCAGCCTGACCGCTGATGCTCTGTTCACCAGTCGCCATCCCTTGTAATAGTAGTTCCTTCAACGCGCTCAACTCAAATTCATTTCTATCGCATAGATCAAGTATGCGCTGTATAGATTCTCCCTGAAGGTGAGCCACACGAGTCATCAAACGAATAACCATCTGCTTAAAATAGCTACCTGTTTGTTGCGTATACTGTACACTGCACAAAGGAACATAGGTTAAACTAACGTTCTTCCTTGTGCCTGAACCGCTTATAAAAATGTAATCTTCGTGCAAAATAAACTGGCGGATATTTAACATATATTGTGGGCTACGATGAAGAGCATCTACTACTTCAAAAAGAATCCGGTAGAAATCAGAAGTCGACACATTCCCACCTTTCCATACTTGGGAAAGCATACGTTGCCCCGAAATATCGTAATGTAACTCGATCTGAAAATCGACTTCTTTTATTCTAAGTTCCAGCAGACCGGGAATCCGATTACCAGTCATCATTCGGGTCTGTACAGAATTTAAATCATCGGTCTTGAGCCCGCCTTCCTTGTTTAGAATCATAAACGTCCCGCCATTGCGAGCAAAATCCCTGCTTAAACCAAACAATTCATGACCTCCTTAACAATTCTTATTCCCTGAGGTAGCATGATCTCCCCAAGCGGACACGTCATGACAAGAAGTAAAGATAAGCACTGACCGCTCCTGGAATGACTGCCGTCATAAAGGGAAACCTGAGGTGCGCTTCTCTCCCACTAGTCAGCGCTTTGCCGCTGCGAAATAGGAAAAATCCTCCTAAATTAAACGCCACGCGTCGTAATCTCATGATGGTTTCCCTCCTCCATAGCAAAATCCCTATACCAATAATGCCTGCAAAAAAAATCGAATATAGAGCCGATTGCCACGCAAAAGCTGCACCTGTCCATGCTCCAATTAAGCCAAACAGCTTTACATCTCCTGCACCAATTGCTCCCATCCAGTACAAAATCAGCATGAATCCAAAGCCGGTGCCAAGACCAGCAATAGCAAATAAAAAACCGTGCCAGCCTCCGAACAGAGTATTGAACAGCAAACCCACCGCTATGCCGGGCAATGTAAGCTTATTAGGGATTTTCATGCTTCGTAAATCTGTCACTAGCGCGATCGCCAGCAGAACTCCACACACAATATACATCCATGTCAATGCGGTCTTCCCCCTTCATAACAATGAAAATTAGCAGGCCTGCCAAATCATTTTTCAGTGTAGTTAACTCTATAAGTCTATATCTAGCCTATCCATCAGTTGTCTTCTGCACAGAAAACGGAACCTCAATACGTTGGCCATCCTCTGTTTCAATTACAAAGCTCCATTGACCTGGTGTTGTGTTTGTTCCTACAAACCAGTTCCATTCAACAATCCCATCTGCATTGGCTGAGGTCCAGCCCAAGTGCTGAGCTGTGCTTTCACCTGACTTATAAAGTACAGAAAGGGTAGCATTCGTCCCAGGTTCAACCTTGGCCTTGATCAAATTGTATACACCCTTCACAGCAGGCTCAGGCTTGACAAGCAACTGTATGGAATGCTGCGCATCCTTATCCCCTGTTTCATCACCTGTACCTGCTCCCTCTCCTGTATCACCAATCCAAAGACGTTCCTCAGCCGCCGCTTGGAGCACAATGTTGCGATACAAAAAGGGGACTTTCATCGGTAGTTCATACGATAGCTCTACTCTAAAATAAGGGTCCTTAGTTTCTGTAAGAGAGGGTACATGTACGCTCGTTATATGAATACGGTCATACTCCAGAATACTTTTCTCCATAAAAGGCTTTAGCATCGGCTTCAGAACAGGATCAAGTGCAGCCTCCGTCAAGCGTCCCCGCAGCTCCTCCAGCGGCTTTTGACCGCCTTGAACAGCGTTTTCTACCCAGTCGCCGATTGGAGGTGGCAGTTGGGCAGCGAATTGGCTTGCATATTCACTCACAGATAACTTAGGAAGTTCATCTAGCGGTTTGCGGACTGCATCTATTTTAGCGGACGCCGTCTCCACGGCTAGAGACACCGGGTAGATTTTAGCCGAAACCTGCTTAACCGTTTCTGAAGCGGTAGTCTGCAAGGCTGTGGAGACCAGTGTCATTTGGACCATATAAATGAGAAAAATAATAAAAAACAAAAACAATGGCAACACCAGTGACGCTTCTAAAACAATACTTCCTTGTTCACGCTGCTTCAGTCCACAAGCCTGCCGTAGATACTGATTAATAGGAAAAATGCGCTGTTTTCGTGACATAGTACACACTTCCCTTAATACTCTCGCCTTCTTTGGAGGCGGTTCCGAGCATTTTCATTACTCCAGGTAGAAACCACAGCCTCATCCCATTCTTGACCTCACCCTTCGCATAGGTCCGTCGCTCAGCTGGATTGACATCTGTATTCAGGCGGATCAGAGCAAGCATACGGGACATTTTTCGTTCATTATTGCTATGGAGCATCAGGAACAATCGCAAATGATCCTTGTAAGTCATTCGAAATTTCAGAAAATCAGACAAAGGAACATCCCCTTTTTGCGCCAGCATGATCATATCTTCAATCGCCTTCTCTACTCCATATAACAAAGCTGCCGCCAAAACGACCAACGGGTTGCCCTTTGAACTGTTTTTGACCAGTCCCTCCATCGTTCGAATGGCAAGCCTCATAGCAAAAATCTCCCCATAGGCAGCTGCCAGATTACCCGTCGGATTATGAAAGCCATACAAGATGTACTCAACTTCTTGATTATTCACCTCCAGCTGGTCCCCTAAAATCTGTGCAGCATTACCCACATTTCCACCTGATCCGGCCAAATTGCCAAATCGGCTGAAATCCACATGATGGAAGTATGAAAGTGCATATTCATTCTGGTAAAACTCGTCTCCCAGTTGAGTCAGTAAGTTGGATGCCGCCTCGTATAGACCATCCATACTATCCATGGAATCCCCCGCTGCATCGTAGGTGTCATAGGACAAATCAGCAGATACAGATGGACTGGATGAAGACTGATTAAAAGAAATACTTTCATTATAATACTGCTCTACCACTCGGAATTGCTCAGCACTTTGTTTACCTTTAGAAAGAACCTCAATGATCCGATAGGCTTGCTTGAGCTTGTTTTTCGCCTCTTTTTCCATTTTTTTGCGTTCTTTGTCCGGGCCGCGTCGCGTATCCATCGTTCTGGCCTCACCGTCGAGTACATTGGCGGGTCCTGCCCAAGCATATGCATTTAAGTATTTATCTATCTCCTTGAGCGTTGAAGCAACTTCTTGCTTGAGCATGTCTGCATTCAAAAATGGATCTGTATAGAAAGACAGTGTACGCATCATGCTCGTTATTCTATTGTTAGCAGTATTTATTACGATCCTTTGCTTTTCGATTTCTGCTTCCCATTGCTCAAATTCATTGCTCGGAACCAACAAATCCTCTGCCCTTTGCCGGGCACTTCCTACAGACGGATCAGCGTTGGAGCCTGCTCCGCTTGGGGTGGGGGCTGCAGAAACCTCGTCATAGCCTGCATTGGCCGCCCTCTGCTTATATTGAACAATGACTTTGCGCATTTCTTCATTAATCTGCCGAGCTTCATTTAATGGTTCCTTGGCTTGCAGAAGCAGCTTATCATGCTCCTCTCCAGTCTGAACCATGACCTGTCGCAGGCGATCCAGTGCTTTTCTTGCCCTTCTTGCATATTTCTCCATCTGCATGATTTTAACGTCATCCACACTCTTCTTGTTGTCCTCATATACATGTACGTAATGCTTATATTGAGCAGCAATGTCGGCTACAACTTCAAGTGGGTCCCATATATACTGATTGGGCATATATGTCCCCCTCTGTTTAATAATCCGTTTGCGAACCTCTTCCATATAAGCTCCTGCCTTACGCTGTTTCTCCAGCATGTCATCCAGTTTGGCCTCACGTCTGTCATACAGCTTTTGCAGCCGTTTCAGCAAATCTACCGTGTGTGAAGCCTCCTTCATATTTTGAGAGAGCGGCTTTAGCTTTTCTAGCACTTCCATCGTAAAATCGACAGGTGCTTTATACTTCATCTCTTCACGGATTTGCTCGTTAAATATGGCATATTTACCAAGCTCCCTTTCCATTTGCAGTGAACTGGAATCCAGCTTCATATTCATTAGCGGCAGCGTTTCCGCGCGCGCCGTACGCCGTGTACTGTCATTCAGCACTTTGACCATTATTTGTTCTCCGCCACCTTCACCATAAGCAAACAAACCGTATTCCTGCTGTAATGCCGGGTCATAAGCAGACATCACTGACCGAACCGCCGCATGGGTCAGCCGTTCAGTCTGTACATGCAGCGCAGCAATTCTCGCATAATCAATAAATACAGCAATAAAACCAAACATGACCGCCAAAATCAGAATGAGGAAAACCGTGACAGCCCCTGATTCCCTGTCCTTTGTATTACGTCCCTTACCAAACACCCGCTTCCTCCTTTCCAGTTACATTCCCGTTACCTACTCCTTACTGACCGTTTTGCCCATATTGCATCAATACTTTCCCTACAATTGCCGGATCTACCTTTTCACCTGAGCCTCTCCCCATAAACTTCGCACCATAATAACGGACCAATTCCACTGTACGAATCCATTCCACAGGTTCCACCACACCCGAGCTCATTTTTCCTTGTAAATCTGTATGATCTAAAAACTGATTCAACAAAGGTACCTCTACGATTTTATTTAGCTCTGTGGTCACCTTACGGTGAATCATACTGTTCTCATATGTCATCTGCCCATGCATGCCCGCAGGCATTCTATTTTCTGCATTGGACAACTTCTGAGCAGGTAACGAGCCTCCTTCATTGCCGCCCGGTACCTGTACAGTTTCCTGATTATAGGCTCCGGCCCAGCCAAACAGGGCGCCTAACATAACATCATCCTTCAAGCGCCAATAGAGAGAATCCCGTTGCCCTTGCGCAAATGCTCCCGTACGTGGGTCCTTAAAGCTGTTATCCCAACTGTAAGCGGCTCTTTCTGAAGCAGTAGAAGCAACCTGCACCAATATAGATTTTTGATATATATACAGGCAAAAAAATAACATTATAAAAATGGCCAACAGCAGAATGGGAAAGACGAGGGAAGCCTCCAAGGAGAAGCTCCCGTCCTCTTTTTGTACCAATTTGCGCAGCATTATGAATCCATAAAGTCGTTACTTTTTTTATCTGCCTTTTTCAACAGCCCTTCTACAATTTTCTTAATCTGATCTTTAAAGATAATCGCCACCGCAATCAGAATCGCAATGATCAAGATCATTTCTAACGTCCCCAAACCATCCTCATTCTTGTACAATTTACGAATACTACCTGCTACAATTGTCATCATCATTTTATTCCTCCTACATATTCATCATCATTAAAGCCGGAGCACCCACCAGCACAATGACCGTTAGCAAAATTAGTGCCATCGGGAAGACTAACTTTGAAGAAGCCTGTTCCCCTCTTGTGCGGCTAATTGAAGTCCGCTTGCTCCATAACGTCTGAGATAACTCACGTAAAGCCATTACAAAATCGCTCCCACCACGCCTCATATTCAATAAAACTGTCGTTGTAAATATCGTCACTTCTTGAATACCACAACGTTTGCTCAGATGTTCAAATGCCTGTTGAAACGAATAGCCACTTTCCCATTCCCCCACTGTCTGCCGCAATTCCCGATACAATGGATGTACCGTATCCGCCCCTTTACGTTCCACGCAATGAAGCAAAGCCCGTTGTACCGTCTCTCCCGCACCAACTAGAAGCATCATTTTACTCAATAATTCAGGCAATTCCATTAAGATTTGCTGATCCCGCTTCTGTACTTTCCCATGTAAATCCTTGACCAGCGCAACTGGCACCAGAATACCGAGCCCCAAGCCAAGCACCAGCCCAGTCGCTTCCCCGCCCATCATAAGCGATATTAAGGCTCCACCAGCAGCCACCATATATCCGTAACCCAACATTTCTGCCAGAAAAAGCATCGTTTTTTCTCCGCTGTGGCGCATACCATACAGCTTCTGTATCGAACGCTGTAGCTTGAACATCAGCAAAGGCAGCCTATGAGTGGCACGTGAAACATGAAGCATGTGTACAAAAGGCACCGAAAGTTTTTGCAGCCGCATTCCTTCCAGTTTCATATGGCGAAAATGTGCATACTTAGCAGCGTACATTTGGTTCAGCACCACCCAACCTCCCACTTGCAGAACCAGCATGACCAGACAAACCAACATCAATACACCCATCACTCCTTACACCTCAATCTTCATAATGTGGTTGATCCACACGAGACAACCACCAAGCACCAGAAGACAAAAGGTTGATAAAATCCTACCTGTACCGCTGTATAACGGCATCATGTAGTCTCCCGCTGTCACTGTCATAAACAAAACAAACAAAAAAGGTGCTGCAAACATAACCCTCGATTCAAAGCGCTTCTGCGCAATCATTACACCGATCTCCTGCTGAATTTCCAGCTTCTCCCCAATGACACTTGAAGCCCGTCGTACGACTTCCACCAGATCACCTCCGGTTCGTTTGCAAGCCGCAAATACGTCCGCAAAATTCGTAATATCCTCCATCTGGGCCCGACGAGCCAAATCCTGCAAAGCAGCCTCTACAGGCTGTCCGATTTCAAGGCAGGCTGTAATAATGTTAAATTCAAAAATCAGATCGTGATCTCCATCCGGACTAAGCAACCTCAAATCCTCTACAGCCTCACGAAACCCATTCTCCACCGACCTTCCCGCTGAAAGAGAAGAAGAAAGCGAGTATAAAGCCTGCTTGAATTGAATGCTTAAAGCAGACCTACGTCGTTGCAGCAAAAACTTTCTAAAATAACGAGGCATCACCACAGCACCAGCAGCACACAGCAACGATAATATCCATTGGTGATAAAATAGATATCCGATCATCGCGAACAACACTCCACTAAAGAGAATGCACATACTTTTTTGTACAGTCGATAAGGTATACACCGTATAATCCGGCAGAGAAGGGACCTCACGCGACACTTGCTTGCCAGTCGCCTTTTCTGTTCTCATACCGATACTCCTTCTCTGTGCCAGCTTTCCGGTTTGATTCCGGCCATTTGCAGCTTCAATGTATGTTGCAGCCCCACACCACAACGCTCCAGTTCCCCTACGATTTGTCCTTTACTTTCTCCGCGTTCCTGGAAGCGATAAAGGGGATTCAATCTTACCTCACCATTCTCAAAGCCAATCACTTCGCTAATTTCCAGCACCCTTCTGGATTTGTCACGTAGTCGTGACAGATGAACGAATATATCAATGGCCGAGCTGATCTGTTGCCGTACTACTCCAAGCGGAAGCTCTGCTCCTCCGAGTACCATCGTTTCCAGCCGGCTGACCATATCGCGGATATTATTCGCGTGCCCAGTTGATAAGCTTCCATCGTGTCCTGTGTTCATCGCTTGCAGCATATCCAACGCCTCACTCCCTCTGACCTCACCCACCACGATGCGATTGGGCCGCATACGCAGGGAGGAACGGATCAGATCACGAATCGTGATTTCTCCCTTCCCCTCGGTGTTCGCGTTCCGTGTTTCCATGGAAACCAGGTTGGGGACAGTCACAATTTGCAACTCTGCCGAATCTTCAATCGTAATAATCCGTTCAGACGAAGGGATGAACTGGGATAATGCATTCAGAAAAGTTGTTTTACCAGAACCCGTTCCGCCGCTTATAAAAATGTTGTACTTGCTGCGTACCAAGTCTTTGAGCATAGCCGCGGATTCTGTATTGAGCGCACCTATTCGTATCAAATCATCCATCGTCATGGGACGCTCGGGAAACTTCCGTATAGTCATTGTCGGTCCCTTGAGAGCAACTGGCGGCAGTACAATATTTACACGTGATCCGTCCTTTAATCGGGCATCCACAATGGGAGAAGCCTCATTCACAATTCGGTTCACCCCGGCTACAATTGTCTGGATCAAATCCTCCAGTCGTTCGCGGGATTCGAATTGATCGGACACCTGAATCACCTCACCTGCCCGCTCTACAAAGATTTCCCGATGACTGTTGATCATGATTTCCGTAACGGTCGGGTCATCAATCAATGGCTGGAGCACATCCAACCCACGGAAAGAGTTGAAAATTTTGCGGACAAGTGCATGCTTCTCTCGGGAAGTTAAGCTCGCTAGCTCTACGTCGTGTAAAATTCGCTTTTCGATATGCCGTACTAGATCTGTATCTTTTACTGAGGACGTTACGTCCAGCCCGTTACGAATATCTGCGCGCAATGCCTTAAATTGTTCCTCATTCATGTTCATCATCCCCTTAAGACCAAGCAGCCGTCGACTGTGCAGCGCTCTCCATATCCAGCAGCTCACGGCACAAATGGCGGATTTCCCGCTGATAAATCGGTGAACTTAGCAGCAGTTCACGATGCTGCATCTGTTTCCATGAAGGTATATAGGGTAACGCACCGTTCAGCTCCATAAAGTCACGAGGTAACGAGTTGATCATAGTTCCCATGTAGCGGTTCACCACAAAGCTGGTTTTGCATATCATGGCTTCAAGCCCCTCAGGCTGCGTAGTTTCTAAAACATCCAGCCATAATCCGCACTTGTGCATACTCATTAAATCGTCAGCGAGCAACCAGATTAGCTTATGACTAGCTTCAAGCACGGCTTGAGCCCGCTCACCATGTTCAGAATCGCTATCTACGATCACTACATCATATTGCCCGCTTTCACCAATCGTTCGAATGAGCTCTTTCGCTTCAACACAAGTCATATCCGTCAATTCCTTGCGATTATAGACAGGTTGAAACGTATCAGCCTGAATTTCAGCACGACGTACACAATAGGAAGCCACAGATAACGAAGTACCCTCATTTCCCTCCGACTTGAGGTCATACAGTAGTCTGGACAGTCCTTCTCTTTCTCCTTGTGCTCCGCTAGAACTGTCTGAACCAGTAAACAACGAGCTTGAATCCACCGTTTCCAGATTCAAATAAAATACCGAATATCCCTCATTCCCCAGTTGCTTGGACAGATTGAGCGCGGCCGTTGTCTTGCCCAATCCGCCTGAAGCTGCCACCATGCCGATAATCATTCCACCTTCCCGACTGTTTACGCTTTTCCGACCATTCGACCTCTGTCTCGCCGTTTCCAAAATAAAACCGACCAGCTCAGATAAAGGCTGATATTTTAATACAGGCTGCCCATATTCGCTTACTTGTTCTCCCTCATGTAATACCAAACAAGGAATATCTGCATCTTCCCGAGCTGTCCATAGACTCAGAAAAGACATTTCACCTACTACCACATCTGGTTTTTTCATTCCGCTGGTTTCCATCATGTATTGATGAAATGCCTCCGGCTGCGAAAAAGCCGTTATTCTGAGCCTTCTGGCGTACTCGCTTCCGTGAACATAATTCAGCAGAGGCTCAATATAATCCCGACCTTCTACGGCCAATACCACTTTTACCGGAACCAATACGCTCATCCCCTTTCCCAACACAACAACGCAAAAAAGCACCGTTCATCCATCCGTAAGTACATACGGTTGGTGAACGGTGCTTCCGTCACGTGCAATCTATTTACTGGTAGAATAGCATAGCACCTATGTTAGAGCAAGTATTTTTTGCGCACGTATTTTCCTAGAATCCTGGTACTAGGAGAAGGCGGGCAAGTCTAGCCCCGCCTCCTACGATCTTCAACTTAGTAGAATTTGTGGTGACGACGATGACAGTCATGATGGCGATGATGGCGACGTTTCCGGCAATGACATTTCTTATCAAAGTCTTCATGTTTCCAGTGATCACGTTTAAATTTTGGTTTAAACTTAATGACAGTCACCTTAATGATTTTCTTAAAAACACGTTTTTTTGGCTTTGGAAAATGACAATCATGCTTACGATGTTTATACATTCAAACTCGCCTCCATTTCTTTGAGATAGAATATACTATGGAAGCAGTGAATAACCGGTAACCAGCATATGACTATTTATGAATGGATTGGGCATTTTAATAATCTGTCTCCAGCTTAATATCCGGATCATAATCCGCCACGATAAGAACATCCATATGACGTGCTTGACGGAGAATCCTCGGCACAACCGCAGTCTTCCCCCAACAGCTACTTCGGGAAGACTGTCCCACGATGAGCTGCGTACCTGAATATCCTTCTACTGGAGCAATCAAAATGTCGGCAATCTCGCGTCTGCTGGAAACAAGCCGAATTTCAAAGGTTCCCCCCAGTCGGTGGGTCAGCAGCTTTATTTGTTCCAGACGAGGGTTCAATCTCTCCGGTATACGCTCACCGATATGGACATAAGTCACAATCCACACAGCCTTCAAACGAAATGCGATACGAAAACCGCGGCGAATCAACCTTTCAGCATTTTCACTTAGCGTCACGCCTACAAAAATCACTTCCTCCCTGCGCCACGGTCCCCGAAGTGACTCGTGCCGATCCCAGGATTCCAGCCGCTCATCTACATCATCTGCCAATTCCCGCAAAGCAAGTTCACGCAGCGCAATTAGATTACCCAGCTTAAAAAAGTGGCTAAGTGCCTGCTCCACCTTCGCAGGAGCGTAAATTTTGCCCTCACGCATACGTTGCTGTAACGATTTGGGAGCCACATCAACAAGCTGTACTTCATCGGCCAGACGCATCATATGGTCAGGAACTGTTTCTCTCACCCGAATGCCAGTAATTTGTTCTACGGCGTCATTCAAGCTCTCCAGATGCTGCACATTCATTGTGGATATAACAGAAATACCTTGTTCCAAAATGGCCAGTACATCCTCATAACGCTTAGATCTCAGACTTCCCGGAACGTTGGTATGTGCCAGCTCATCAACTAGCACTACCTCAGGATTACGCCTGAGAATGGCTTCAGTGTCCATCTCTTCCAAATGTGCACCATGACGCTCGATAGACTGACGGGGAATCATCTCCAGAGATCCTACCTGGGCTAGTGTTTCTGCTCTTCCGTGCGTTTCCAGCAATCCGATAACCACATCAATCCCGCTTTCCAGCAGATCATTTCCCTCTCTCAGCATGGTGTATGTTTTGCCGACCCCCGGAGCAGCCCCAATATATACTTTGAGCTTGCCCCGCAGAATTTTGGCTTCCTCAGCCTGCACTTCCTCAACGCTCAAACGATGATACGGGTCAGTATCTCCTTCCTCCTGTCTCATCGTTGGCAAAATCCGTTCGCCCTCCTGCTCGGCTCGGTCTGCAATCAACAGCAAATCCATATTTTTCATTCGTTTTAAAATTCCGTTCACCAGTGATCCTTTAACCAGCTCCTGCCACGGAGTCTGCCGAGAATGCCCCATAACAATTCGGGTAACATTGTGAGTCACCGCATAATGGATAAGTTGACGTGGCAGCCTTCTGCGGGAAAAGAGCGGGATTTCTTCAAATGTCGATCCGATCTTATCGGCCAACTGCTCAATGGAACGTTTGAAGGCTGCTGATTCCTTGGACAGCTTGCGCTTCGAGCTGACAAAAGAGACCACCAGCATATCTCCACCCAATCGCTTGGCCACCTGTTCTCCCCTACGTACATAAATGGATCCATTCCAATGATATTGGACAGGCACCAAAATACGCTCTGCTGCTCCTGACGCCCCGTGCAAGCCTAGCTCCTCCCGGTGCCGTTCCAGCGAATCATTCACATCCTCTGCCACCAATCGCAGAGCGAGCTCACGCAATTTACCCAGATTTCCCCGGTGAAACATCTCTGGATTGGGCGTATGCATGTAACCTTTCGCCAGCCGTTCCAGAATCATCTCCGGGGTGGCATCAATTAGACGAATTTCATCCGCCAGCTCCAATGTATCAACCGGAACCGTATATTCCGCTTCAAAGCCAGTCAGCTGATATACCCACTCCGTGATCCCTTCGAGTTCATAAACATTGACCGTCGTAATGACGCTAATTCCCATCTCCAGCAAATACCGAATATCCTCCAGCCTTGTTGGAAACGAGGCGTCTTTTCGGTTATGATGTGCCAAATGATCTACCAGCACCACCTCAGGATTTCGCGCCACTAAAGCTTCCACATTCAGATCCTTTTGCTCCTCGCCATCCTTCATCCAATGAATACTGGGTACTCGCTCTAGGGAGCCGACCTGTTCCACGGTCTCACGCCGTTGCAGAGTCGATACCGCACAAATTACAACATCAATCCCTTCATGCTGCAGCGATTGTCCCTCCTGCAGCATATGATACGTTTTGCCAGAGCCACTGACCGCACCAATGTATATTTTGAGTCTGCCTCGATGCAATTTGTTAATGGAATCCAGTATCTCCTCTGGTGATTTACGTTTGAAGCTCTCCAATTTCGTTCCTCCCCGCAGCGTAACAGCTCGTTCCGAATCCTTCTGTGTGATTGTAAAGAATGTACTCCCGTGTCCCGGTTAATTCAAGATGACCCAACAAGCTTGCCTCAAAAAAAGCCGCACAGATTAGCATAAGCTTAAAAAAGCGTGCATTCAGGCACTTTATGCCCGTCTGCACGCTATTATGAGTAATTCATATAGGAACACTTCCTACGAGACTCACTTGCTATTTTCGCCAATGATTCCCCGTTGTTGAAAAAACTTTCGCCATACCACACCATGAGACGGGGAAAATAGAAAAGCCAAAAGCAGCAACACACCCGATACACACAGCATACATGCCGCAATAGAAGCATCCAATACAGTTGCTGTATAAAAGCCTACGATCGAGCTAATGGCTCCAACTCCCACGCTGTATGCAATCATACGGGACAGCTTCTCCGTCAGCAAATAAGCGGTAAGAGGCGGTACAACAAGCATGCCAACCACTAGAATTGCACCCACACTCTCAAATGACGCCACTGTCGTTAGTGATACGAGACTCATTAGCAGATAATGAAAAAAAACAACCGGAATGCCCAATGAAGCGGCCAATGCGGGATCAAAGGAAGTGACTTTAAATTGCTTGAAAAAGCCCCCTACCACGAGCAGATTGATCAAAAACATTGCCCCCGTAATCCACACAGCCCTCGGACCTATATCGAAGCCAGCAATCTCTATCGTATTCCACGGAACATAAGCAATTTCCCCATACAAAACGTGGTCCATATCCAGATGGGCATCGGAAGCAAACACACTGATCAGTAAAACACCGATAGCAAACAATGTTGTAAACACAACGCCAATGGCAGCATCACTTTGCAGACCGCTTTGTTGGAATAGCTGAATCAGATACACCGTTAGAAGCCCCAGCACGGCAGCACCAAACATCATCCACACCGAATCCCTCGATCCGCTGATGAGAAAGGCAATGACAATACCAGGCAGTACCGCATGACTGATGGCATCACCGATCATAGCCATTTTCCGAAGCACGAGAAAGCATCCGACGATACTACATCCCCCTGCCACTAACATTCCCGTCAGGATCACATAAAATGAACTCATAGGGCACGCTCCTCCCTGGGCTGTGTTCCAACTCCCTGCTCCAGACTTTTTCTGGCGTTTAACTGAACGATAGCCTTGGAAATCATTCCACGCTGCGGCGCAAAGATCAGACTTACACCAAATACCACAGTCGCACACAACACGCACAATGGTCCTGTAGGCAAATTTTGTCCCAGAGAGCTAATAACAGTCCCACCAAGACCCGCTATAGCACCAAACAAGCCTGAAAGGCATACCATAACACCCAGCTTCTCTGTCCAGTATCTTGCCGACACGGCCGGGGTAATCAGCAGGGCAGCCATCATAATGACGCCCACAGCTTGAATACCAGCCACCACCGCAATGACAATCAACAGCATTAATAACTTATCCAGTAGACCTGCCGGAAAACCAAGTCCACGGGCAAAGCCGGGATCAAAGCTGAGCAGCTTAAATTCCTTGAAAAATAATAAACATATTCCAATGAGCACCACCGAAATTACCGCCATCGTATAGACATCAGACAACACCATTGCCGCAGCCTGGCCAAATAAAAATTTATCCAGCCCACTTTGGTTGCCTGCGCCACTATGCTGAATTTCGGTCAACAACATAATGCCGAAGCCAAAAAACACGGACAGCACCGCTGCAATCGCTGAATCACTTTTAATTCGCGAATACCGGGTTAGCGCACTGATGGCAAAGGTAGCAACAATCCCTGCAATGGCTGCTCCAATCATAAATCCAAACATGGATTTTGTACCTGTGATCATAAAAGCCACACATACCCCCGGCAAAGCCGCATGTGCCAAAGCATCTCCCATAAGTGATTGCTTACGCAAATACATAAAACTGCCAATCACCCCGCTGCTTAAACCGAGTAAAATACATCCAAGCAAAATCCATTGCATGTTCGGGTCTGCCAAAAGCGCTGCCAAGCTTGTCATACTGCTCACCTCACTCCGAGTATCGTGCCGGATTCCGAACCTGTTTTGAGTATACTCAGACGCCCGCCATACGTACGTTGCAGATTTCCCTCGGTAAAAATATCTGCGGTCTCTCCAAATGCCATCAGATGCCCGTTCAACAGCATAACCTGGTCAAAATAATCCGTAACTGTAGATAAATCATGATGGACGACAAGCACGGTTTTCCCCTGCTGTTTTAGATCGTTAAGTAATGAAATAATAGCTTTTTCTGTTGCAGCATCCACACCGACAAACGGTTCATCCATAAAATAAAGCTGAGCGTCCTGCGTAAGTGCTCTCGCCAAAAAAACACGTTGCTGCTGCCCGCCTGACAATTGACTAATCTGCCGGTCTGCAAATTTGCTCATTCCAACCTTGTCCAAACTCTCCATCGCAGCCTGACGATCTGCTGCTCCCGGACGCTTAAACCAGCCCAGTCTGCCGTACCGTCCCATCATAACCACATCCAGGGCATTCGTCGGAAAATCCCAATCCACCGACTCCCGCTGCGGTACATATCCAACCTTGAGTAGCTGTTGCTTATAGGGCTTGCCGTAGACCAGCACCTCACCCCCGAGCTTTGGAATTAGCCCAAGCACGGCCTTGATCAGTGTAGATTTGCCAGCTCCGTTGGGACCAATAATACCAATCAGCTTGCCTTCCGGCACCTCAAAGGAAACATCGAACAAAACGGGCTTTTTTTGATATGCTACCGATAAATCACGAACAACAAGTGGTGAATGTCCCATGTGTCTACGCCTCCTTATTTAAGAGCTCTAACGATCGTATTCACGTTATGCTTGACCATTCCAATATATGTTCCATCTTCTGTACCCTCTTCACCCATAGCATCCGAATACAGCTCGCCGCCAACCTTTATGGTATGACCTTGCTGAGCTGCACCCTGGATAACGGCATCGATGGCCTTTCTCGGCACACTCGATTCTACAAATATGGCTTTAATTTTATGCTCCACCAGATAATCTCTCAGCTTGGTCACATCTTGTGAGCCTGCCTCTGACTCGGTACTCATACCTTGAAGGCCTCTTACTTGAATCTGGTAAGCGTCTCCGAAATAGCCAAAGGCATCATGTGCTGTGACAAGTACGCGCTGAGCCTTCGGTATACTGGCAATCTGCTCTCTCGTGTAATCGTCCAGTTCTCGTAGCTCAGCGAGATAAGCTTCGGCATTGGCCTTGTAATCCTCCGCATGAGCAGCATCCAGTTCCGACAATTCATCTCTGACCGTTTCTACCGCAGACACCCAGTTTTGTACATCAAACCAAATATGCGGATCATACTCAGACCCCATTTCTGGGCTAGCTGCACGCAATAGATTTTGAGCAATGTTTTTGGACACGGGAATGACGGGCTTTTGCTTGCTGATTTTCTCCAGAATGTCCTGCATTTTTCCTTCCAGATGCAACCCGTTATAAAAAATGATGTCGGCTTCATCCAGTTTGCGCATATCTCCCTGAGACGCCTTGTACAAATGTGGGTCAACACCTGACTTCATAATTCCCGTGACCTCCACATGAGCACCGCCGACCTTCCCGACAATGTCAGAGATCATACCGATGGTAGTTGTAGCCTTTATTTTTTGCCCAGCCTCCTTCGCAGCTCCCTGCTCTGTCTTCTTGGCATCTGTACATGCCGTCGCTAGGACTAGAACCAGAGACAACACTCCAACCGTCGCTACCCATTGCGGCAAAGCCTTCTTAAACTGCTTGTTCATGTTTTAAAATCCTCCTCTTAATATTTGTTTTGGGACAAACTATTTCCTCGAGACAATTATTTTTTAACTACGCTATATTTTAGAGTATACACTAAAGTTTTTACCTAAGGAAACATTTTTGAGATATAAATCTTAACTATTCTTTTATATCGTTCGATTTTGGCTCTCCGAATGTGTAATATATAGAAGATATCCAGTCGCTATACCAAAGAAACCATACAAAGAAGGTGCAGGTCATGGACCCAACAGGATACAGCCCTTATCGGAACAAACGTCGGCAAATACAGTTACGAAAAATAATGCTCAGATTTATGCTGGTATGTTGTCTGCTTACCCTAACTTCCTGTGCTCGGGGTGACATTCATGTAGATGTTCATCTGGATCAAAGTGTAGATATGGATGCAACGTTCAGCGTAAACAACCAGACACTGATGATGTTGGACAATCCGGGGCTGCTCGATCGATTAATTCAACGTATACAAAGCAACAATGTAGACGTACAGCCGCTATCGGAGCAGGGGAGAAAGGGTTATCAAATAAAGGGGCATTATCAAGGGGATTGGAGTACAAACCAAAAAAATCCCGATCAGGGTTTAAATCTGCCTGAGGGATTAGAAATAAATCGCGCAGTGAGCCAGCATTTTTTCACAACCAATATGGATCTTACGCTTAAGCTCGATCTACCTCGGATGCTTCCTGAAGAAGCTCGTGGCCTGAGTGATAAATTAGAACAAATGAATGTGTTCGCACGCAAATTACTAGAGCGGCAACTGGATCTTAACTTCAGCCTATCCCTACCCATCCAGCCTGCTTCCAGTAATGCGGACCGTGTGTCGGATGACGGAAAGACACTCTATTGGGACATTGCTCCATTAGAGTCTAACGAGCTAAAATTGTCGGTCAACGTACCCAATGTACGCCATATCGTGTATGTATCGGTTACGGGTCTTCTACTGATCGCAGTAGCTGTAATATTACTGATTCGTAATGATCGCCGCAAAAATAAACACAAAAGAAGCAACTAAAAAAATCGTTTCCTAATTTCTGGTGGGGGGATCTGACATTGATCCTCTTCATCCTTGCCAAACCAACGATATCGGTTACGAGCTACCCAGTTATAGACTGCGTTGCGCACAAAGCGGGGAATCAAGATGAATACATAAGCCAGCGGATATGGAAAACGAAGGCGTTTGGCAATCCGTAAAGCTGCGGTTGACCTTGTATAATACGTACCGTCTTCAATCAGCACGAATGTATCCAGTTGATCTGTAGACAGTCCACCTGCACGTAAAAGTTCTTGTCCTGCCTCGGATTGCAGGGAACCAAAATGGAATATTCCCTTAGGATCACGTTTGATAATGAAGCGGGTTGCTCCCTGACAAAAGTGGCATACCCCATCCACCAATACAATGGAATGTTCGATATGGATATGACTAGACTGGTTCATCAACGTACTTCACCTCCACAGAGAAATCAACGGCATGAAAACGCAACGATTCAATTATAAACAAAAAAACGTCGAAAATATCCGACGCTTGTCTAGAACTGTATAATCCTTACCTGTTCGAAAAACTAGCTCAATGCTTTCTCAAACAGCTGTTTAGCATTAATTTGCTCTAAAAACTCTTCATGGAACTGATCCATACACTTGCAGATAAAATCCTTATGGCATACCGGGCAAGGTGTCGTTAGCAGTCGACTAATATTCGTCAAAGTCCACTCCGGATTACGTTGAGAAAAAACGCGGCACTCCGTTCCATCGGCCAAACTCATTTTAAACTCATAAAGCCCTTCCTTTTCGTTGCTACCAGCCAGCGTGAAATTAACAATATTCGGTCTGTAAGACATCATATCACCCGTATTTTTCAAATTTGTTTCGTACCTGATGACCAGAATCACCTATGACATCTTAATGAATTTTGGCGGTGATGTCAAATGGTTGCACATATCAGCGGATCAAGATTTAGGTGCAAAAGCCGCCGATCCATCGGCGGCCGTGTGTGAAATCTTTAAAAAATGCGGTCAAATGACGTTGAGTTCAACATCAATATTACCACGAGTGGCTTTAGAGTACGGACAAAAATCATGTGCTTGGCTGCCAAATCTTCCGCCTGGGAACGCTCAATCCCCGGTATTTTTACATCCAGACGCACCGCCAACTGGAAGCCGCCGTCGCTTGGGTCCTTACCAATCGATACGTGGCTGGTGACCTCTACATTGTCCACCTTTATCTTGGCTTTGCGGGCCACATTCGCCAACGCACTCTCATAGCATGCGCCATAGCCTGCCGCAAACAATTGCTCCGGATTCGTAGCGTCTCCACCTGCGCCACCCAATTCCTTCGGTGTGCTTAGCTTATGCTTTAATACCCCGTCTGAAGAAGCCACTGAACCATCTCTTCCACCATGTACCGTTGCTGAGGCTGTGTATAACGCTTCCATGATTTCATCTCTCCTTCTCCATCTTATTTGCATTCCGCAGGAATCCTCATCATGTTAATACATGATTTCCTTCTCGTATGTACTTTAAACGAGCCACGCAAAATGAATCATTTCAAAAGGGATAATAACCCTTTTATTTACCGTTTAGTTCCACTTCTTTTATGTTTACACTATATGTTATAAGCCCCTAACTTGATGAGCCGCCTACACTTAGAAAATTCAAAACGACCAAGCTGCCCCTTGAGAGCAATATAGCTTGGTTTTTTCCATTGTTTAGTTTTAATTAAGATGGCCAATTGCTTCAAAAATACGATAAATTTGCTTAACCACATAAAAGTTGCACTAGACAAAAACTATTGTGGGTGTACAATAGGGATAACACAATCGCTATGTCACTAATAATATATTTCAATATGAACAAAGAAGGTGAAGCGTATGAAAAATTCAAAGGGCAACTTCGCGGAAATCGCTTCACTATCGGAAGTGAATCGTTCTTTGAGCGTCCCGAAGGATGGCACCTGGTTTCGGAAGTTTCTTGCCTTTGCTGGACCAGGCTATATGGTCGCTGTCGGCTATATGGACCCTGGCAACTGGGCTACAGACATCGCTGGGGGATCAAAATTCGGCTACACACTGCTTAGTGTCATTCTAATCTCCAACCTGATGGCCATTCTGCTGCAAGCCTTATCTGGCAAGCTCGGTATTGCTACAGGTAAAGATTTGGCTCAAATGTGCCGTGATGCTTACAGTCGTCCTGTCGCGATCGGCTTATGGCTTTTATGCGAAATTGCCATTGCAGCCATGGATTTGGCCGAGGTCATCGGTTCAGCCATTGCACTGAAGCTGCTATTCGGTCTCCCGTTGCTATACGGAGTCATCATTACCGCATTTGATGTTATGCTCATTTTGCTGCTGCAAAATAAAGGTTTCCGGGCATTGGAAACACTCGTCATTGTATTAATGGCCACGATTGCCGGCTGTTTTGGCATTAATCTCATTTTGGCACAACCGGAATGGGGCGGCGTATTGGGTGGCTTTGTACCGGACTCACAAATATTGACGAATCCAAGCATGCTGTATATTGCCATCGGTATTATGGGAGCTACTGTAATGCCACATAACCTGTATCTGCATTCTTCTATTGTACAAACTCGCAAATATGAGCAGACATCAGCAGGTAAACGGGAAGCTATTACATTTGCAACTTGGGATTCCAGTATAGCGCTCATGTTCGCTCTATTCATTAATGCAGCCATCTTGATCGTAGCAGCTGCCGTGTTCCATACAGCAGGAAGAACAGATGTAGCAGAGATTAGTGATGCCTATTATCTGCTTTCGCCATTACTGGGAACCACACTTGCGAGCATACTGTTTGGAGTGGCATTACTCGCCTCAGGTCAAAACTCGACCGTGACAGGTACTTTAGCCGGACAAATCGTGATGGAGGGCTTCTTGAACCTTCGTCTCTCACCTTGGTTGCGTCGTTTGGTGACCCGCCTTATTGCAATTATTCCGGCAGTCATCGTCACTGCGATTGCAGGTGAAAAAGGTGCAGAAGAGCTACTTGTGCTAAGTCAGGTTATTTTATCCATCCAGCTCCCTTTTGCCATCATTCCATTACTGCTCTTTACCAGTGACAAAAAGATTATGGGTGAATTTGCAAATAAAATGTGGCAAAAAATAATAACCTGGATCGTGACTGCTGTCATCATTATCTTGAATGTAGTCCTCATTATTCAGACGATTACAGGTTGACAGACTGTTTGCAAGTAACCAATAAAAAAAGAGGTATTCCTGGAGTCCAAAATAGCCATGGAATACCTCTTTTTATTCATTTATTTTTCCAATATGCTTAGAATCAACGCTGCATTCTGTTCAACAAAAAACATAATACCTACTGTTTCTTTCGTATATTTACGGCTCTCTGTTTTTGTAAACCTATACATCATTGGATTGTAATGATATAATCCGACTATAATCCTTTACTAAATATTTAGTATAAAACATTTAGCAATAAAGTTATGGAGGAGATATCATCTTGAGTACGACACGTGTAATGGTTCTTGGGCTCTTGCTACAATACGGAGCAATGTCTGGATATGAAATACAACAGAAAATGCAATCAGCACAAACGGATAAATGGGCTTATGTGCAACCAGCTTCCATATATCACGCCTTAAAAAAACTGGACTCAGAAGGTATTGTGCGTTTAGAAACATTGGAACAGACAGGGAATCGGTCTAAAGCTATATATGCTATTACGGAGGCTGGGAAAAGCGAGTTTAGTCGGCTTTTAATCGAATCATTTAAAGAAACTTCTGTTGTGTTCCCAACAGCCCTGTACACAGCTTTGACTTTTATGGATGAGGCTGGCCTCCATGAAATAGAAGAAGCTTTAAGTTTTCAGCATCAAGCCATTGAAAAAATCTATAAAGAAATGAAACTAGGGCAAGAGCAAAAAGCTGAACTTATGGATATCCCTGTAAACGTCATGCTAATTTTCAAAAATATTTATGATCAATGCGAGCTTCAATTAAAATTTGTTAAGCAAATTAAAGAGGAAATCAGAAGAAATTCATAAGGAGGATGTAGTAATGAAAATGAGTAAAGGGGTACACAATAAGCAAAAGGCTGCTCTAATCGTTGTCGGATTAGCTGTATTCATTGACATGTTAATCTATGGATTAGTCGTACCCATTTTGCCAAGATACGCAGATTCTCTCGGAGCCACTCAAACCGAAATCGGATTTTTGTTCAGTAGTTATGCAATTGCACTATTTATAGCTACTCCTATTTTTGGTCTGTTAACGGATCGAATTGGGAGAAAGACTCCTCTGTTATGGGTTAATTGGACTCATAGCTTCCACTTTAATGTTCGCCATAGCCCACACCTTCTGGCTGCTTGTACTGGCACGTGCTCTTCAAGGGGTCGCAGCCGCAATGACCTGGACAGCAGGGCTCGCTCTGCTGGCTGAGCTATACCCACCTGAAGAACGCGGCAAAGCCATGGGCTTGGCGTTATCTGGGCAAGCCGCTGGAACCCTTCTCGGACCGACAATTGGCGGCTGGTTGTATCAATGGGGAAGTTACCACCTCCCTTTTTACTTTGCCATCGCATTGGCTGTCGTTGATGCTATACTTCGATTAGTACTCCTGCACGATATTCCGGAAGAGAAAAATGAAAAGTACGTATCTCCTTTTTCGTTCATGAAAAATAAAGATTTGCTTTTGGTTATCGGGGTTGTAATTATCGGGGCATCTGTCCCAAGCGTACTTGAGCCAACATTACCGTTACACCTGCAGCACAATTTTAGCGCTAATCCAGGAGTTATCGGATTGTTATTTGCTATTCCCACACTTGCTTATGGCCTGGCAACACCCTTTATAGGTCAGTTCTCCATCAAGATCGGCTATAAAAATGGAATTCTCCTCGGTCTACTTATGATATCCATTGCTCTTCCTCTGACAGCACTTCCAGCAATATTATCGCTTCAAGCTGTTATTCTAGCTGTTTTAGGGGTTAGCATGGGTATGGTTCTTGCTCCCTGCTTACCTCAACTTGCTGATATTTCTCAACGAAGTGGCATTCATTCTTATGGAATTACTTTTGCTCTCTATAACACGGCATACTCGATTGGTCTAATGATCGGCCCTATTTTGAGCAGTACTCTCACCGATTTAATGAATATTCAATTATCTTACTTAGTCATTGGTATGATTGTATTAATATACATGTTGGTACTCGCTTCAGCCTTAAGGAAAACCAAAAATTCATCAAACAATGTAAAGCTAAGTAAATAAGTGAACAACAAATTCATATCACCTATAAGAAATAAAATACTTCCTTTGCAGCTATCCATCCCAGAGCATCCTATCCATAGAAAAAGGTATCCCCCTAAACTTATCGCTAGGGGGATACCTTTTTCATTCATCTATGGCTTAACTGGCTTAACCTTCATTAGCGCTTCAAGCGCGAGATTCAGCTTGAGCACGTTCACACGCGGCTCGCCGAACACTCCGGCGCTGCGGCCTTCTGTCTGCTCCTGCACCAGCGCCTTCAGCTGGTTCTGCCCCATCCCCGTCAAGCCACTAATACGCGGAATTTGAGCCTGTGCCGCCTGTGGCGAGATGTGCGGGTCCAGACCGGAGCCGGAGTTCGTAATCAGGTCCACTGGAACCTGACTGATGGGTACATCCGGGTTATGCTTCTGCCAATCCGCAATAGAATCCTTGATCCGCTTCACCAATGCCGGGTTCGAGGGTGCGTAGTTACTTGAGCCTGAACCAGCTCCATTATAATCGATACTTGATACCCGGCCTTGGAAAAACGCTGGATTGGTAAAGGCCTGCCCAATCAGCTCAGAGCCGCTTACCCGCCCCTCCGTGTCACGAAGCATACTGCCGTTTGCTTGCTGCGGAAACAGGACTTGCGCCACTCCTGTGCTGACCAGCGGGTATGCCAATCCGCACAATAGGATCATTAGCACAGAAGTTCGCACAGCCACTCCAATAACCGCGCTTCCTCGCATCTCTTGTCTCTCTGGTTGTTTTTCCGATACTGCCTCCGTCCCTGTATGCATATTCTGGCCTTGTCCACCAGATCCGGCTTTCTCATGTGCAGCAAATCTGCGTCCAGACAACATCCGATAAAAACCACTCATGTCGCTCACCCTTTCTGCACTAAATCCACAAATGTACCAGCAAATCAATGGCCTTAATCCCGACAAACGGTACCACCATACCGCCCAGACCATAAATCAGTAAATTCCGTCCCAATAGCCGATCCGAGCTCATTGGCTTATACTTTACACCCTTCATTGCCAGCGGAATCAGAAGTGGAATAATGACTGCATTAAAAATAAGCGCCGATAAAATAGCCGATAACGGGGAGCCCAGCCTCATGACGTTCAATGCACCCATTTGCGGAATAGCCAGCATGAACATCGCCGGGATAATGGCAAAATATTTAGCCACATCGTTCGCAATACTGAACGTTGTCAATGCCCCACGTGTCATAAGCAGCTGCTTACCGATGGCGACCACCTCAATAATTTTGGACGGATCAGAATCCAGGTCCACCATATTAGCAGCTTCCTTGGCCGCGACTGTGCCGCTATTCATGGCAAGACCGACATCTGCCTGCGCCAGCGCTGGCGCATCATTGGTACCGTCCCCGGTCATAGCCACCAGCTTACCCTGCTCCTGCTCCCGGCGGATAACCGCAATTTTATCTTCCGGCTTGCTTTCAGCTACAAAATCGTCCACCCCTGCTTCACGTGCAATGGTAGCAGCGGTCAGCGGATTATCACCGGTACACATAATCGTGCGGATGCCCATTTCCCGGAGCTGATCAAAACGCTCCTTCATGCCCGGCTTCACCGTATCCTTCAAATAAATAATGCCGTATATCCGATCATCCAGCGCCACTGCTAGCGGTGTACCTCCTTCTGCGGCTACCTGATTCGCTTTTTCCTCCAGATCGGCCGGAACACTGCCTTCTTGCGATACAATCCACTGCCGGACAGAGTCCACGGCGCCTTTGCGTACTCTTCGTCCATCAGCGAGATCCAGACCACTCATCCGGGTTTCTGCCTTGAACTCGATAAAGGTTCCACCTGCTGCCAAGGATTCATCCAGCGTGTATTCCTGCTTACGCATCAATTCCAGTACCGAGCGTCCCTCAGGCGTCTCATCCTTTAGTGAACTCATCGCTGCCCATTTCGCTAGCTCTGCCTTTTCTATACCATCTACAACCACGAATTCACTCGCCATCCGGTTACCGAAGGTGATGGTACCCGTTTTATCTAGAATCATCGTATTGATGTCCCCGGATGCTTCTACCGCCTTGCCTGACATGGCCAGCACGTTAAACTGGGTAACTCGGTCCATACCAGCAATTCCAATGGCCGACAAAAGCCCGCCAATCGTGGTCGGAATCAGACAGACCAGCAACGAAATCAGCACGGGGACAGGCAAATCAATCTTAAAATGACGGGCTATCGGGGCCAGTGTCACCACCACAATGAGAAAAATAATCGTTAAGCTAATCAGCAATGTATTCAGCGCAATTTCATTTGGCGTTTTTTGCCGCTGTGCACCTTCCACGAGCGAAATCATTTTATCAATAAACGTTTCACCCGGCTCAGTCGTAATCCGCACCTTAATGCGGTCACTGACTACCCGCGTCCCGCCGGTTACCGAGCAAAAATCACCGCCCGATTCCTTAATGACCGGAGCTGATTCTCCCGTAATTGCAGATTCATCCACTGAGGCCAGGCCTTCAATAACCTCACCATCGCTTGGAATCATTTCGCCCTGAGAGACGATTACCACGTCACCTTTACGCAATGCTGTTGAGCTGACCACCTGAATCTCATTCCCGACGAGCTTATTAGCTTGTGAGTCCTGCTTGGATTTTTTCAAGGAAGCAGCTTGTGCTTTCCCCCGTCCCTCCGCGAGCGCTTCAGCAAAGTTAGCAAAAAGCAGCGTGAACAACAAAATAATAAATACAGCCAAGTTAAAGCCCATTTCCTTGCCGGTTCCAAAATAACCGGGAAGCAGTAGCATGAGCAGTACGACCAATGTACCGATCTCCACGACGAACATGACAGGATTTTTCATCATGATCATCGGATTTAATTTGATAAAGCTATCCTTGACCGCCTGCTTCAAGATGCTTCTATCCAGCATGCGTTTGCGTTGTTCCTTCATGATCAAGCACCCCGTTCATCCATTCTCATTTTCCTTCTATGCTCATTCTTCATCACATGGTCAAAAATTCAGCTACAGGACCCAGTACGATCACCGGCAAAAAGGTTAACGCACCAATCAACAGGACCACTCCGATTAGGATGGCTCCAAACAGCTTGTTGTCCGTGCGCAGTGTACCCATCGTCACCGGGGTTGGCGCTTTGGCATTCAACGAAGCCGCCACAGCCAGCAATGCAATCATGGATACATATCGTCCAAAGAACATAACCGCTCCTGTTGTAACGTTCCAAAACACGTTGTTATCCGAAAGACCTTCAAATCCCGAGCCGTTATTTGCCGCAGATGATGCATATTCATAGAGCACCTGAGTCAACCCGTGATATCCGGGGTTAGAGACCGCATCATATCCCCAATGACTCATAAACGCAAGCGCAGTGGGAGCAAGAATAAGAAACGGATGTACCAAAATGGCAATCGCAATCAGCTTCATTTCCTTGCCTTCAATTTTCCTACCCATAAATTCCGGGGTTCTTCCGACCATCAGTCCGCATATAAACACTCCCAGAATCGCATACATCAGCATATTCATCAGCCCGACGCCCTTGCCGCCAAAAATGACGTTTAGCATCATTTCTCCCAAAGCAGCCATACCACCTAGCGGGGTCAATGTATCATGCATATTATTGACCGAACCTGTCGTTGCCGCCGTTGTGACCGCAGTGAATAATGCCGATTGTCCAATGCCGAAACGAACCTCTTTCCCTTCCATGCTTCCCTGAGATGCATCCATACCCAGTGCCTGGATTAACGGATTACCTGTTTTCTCCGACACATACGTTATGGATAGAAAAATAAGGAACAAGACCATCATCGAGCTAAAAATAATCCAGCCCTGCTTGCGATTACGGGCAAACAATCCAAAAGTATACGGCAGCGAAGCCGGCATTACCCACATTGCTAAAATTTCCAGTACGTTCGTCCAAGGACTTGGATTCTCAAAAGGATGAGCAGAATTAGCTCCCGCAAAACCGCCCCCGTTCGTGCCCAAATGCTTGATGGATTCCAATGAGGCAATGGGTCCCATAGCAATCTGCTGCTGTGTACCGCTTAAAGTCGTAATATCCGCCGTGGACTGTAGCGTCTGTGGTACTTTTAGTCCCACCAGCACCAGCGTAAGTACAAAGGCAAGCGGCAGAAAAATCCGTATGTTGGCTTTAATAAAATCTTGAAAAAAATTACCCAGTCCTTCACCGCGCCGCGTCAGTCCCCTCATAAAAGCCGCAGCAACCGAAAACCCCGAAGCAGCCGAAGTAAACATCATCATCGTGACGAACGCCATCTGTGTCAGATACGTAAGCCCGCTTTCTCCGCTATAATGTTGGAGATTCGTATTGGTCATAAAGCTGATTACCGTATTAAAGGCCAATGATGCTTCCATATTACTGTTTCCAACCGGATTGCCTGGGAGTATAGCCTGCAAGCGCAATAGCAGGTAGCTGATCCCCACAAGCACCACATTGGTTGCAATGAAACTCATAGCATACGTGGTCCAACGCATGCTGTCCTGTTTCTTCAAGCCTACAACCTTATAAATCAGCTTTTCCGTTTCACCAAAAATCCGATCCGTCCGATTCGGTTCATTCGAGAATACGTGATACATATAGGTGCCCACCGGCTTTACCAAGAGCAGCAATATGACGATCACAACTCCAATTTGCAGTAGCTCCATCCTCTATTCCTCCTTATAATGCTCCTGCATTTGGAACAACAGACCTGATTCAGAACATCCAATGAGTGCACACGTTTGCGAAAATCTACACCTCTGATGCTTCATTCTTGATCTGCTGTTCCCGCCTGCTCGATCCTATAGTTGACTAGAACTTTTCAGGATTCAGGAGTGCGTAGATTAAATACACGAACACAATAGCCGTGAGTCCTAGCACAACAATCATCCTCTTCGGCCTCCTTTTGAGGTCTGCGCATCACACCAGCGTACAAACAGCAGTATCACTCCATAACTCACAGCCATTATGAGCAGCATGTATAAATCCATCATGTTCATACCCTCCATATCGCTCTTCAGATCGTCATTTCCGATTCCATCATAAAATCATAAACCAGCTATGTTATAAGTGCTTATCCGTTCAGCAGGAAACCCACCTCTCCGTTCAATGTGTAGATCACATGGTCCGCTCCCAATCCCCGATAAATTCCTTGTGGATTACAGCCGTGCGTAATAACATAGATCAATTCTGATGTTAGTGGCCGACATATTTGCAGGAAACGGCAAGTCAGATTCAAGCTGTTTTCGAACAAATACACACTACCAATTTCTTTTTTAGGAAAATTCCATTTTCCCGCTTGCATCGTATTGATGCGCACAATGTGCTCCACACCCATTTTTTTGAGCTGTCGTTCCTCCTGAGTGCTATTTGTGAGAACTGCAAACGCCAATTTTTTAAACATAAGCAATTTCACAAAACTTCTGCCCGCTTCATTCGGTGCAGTGACAATAATTAACCGACCTTCCATCAGTAGCTCCTCTCCCGGTATAAAAAGACAACAAAAAGAAGCCGAAGGAAAAAGGCTTCCTCCGGCTTCATACATTCCATGATAAAATAAACCATGGTTGCACACGGCGGTTTGTTGCCTCTCCCTGTACGCTTACGAGGTTAGCTGTCGGATTCGGACGTGAGAGTCGCCCTATTTACGGCACTTGGCCGGAAAATTCACCCCATGAGACACACACGGCTTGCAAAGCCGTACATACTCGTTGGTTCCCCCGCTTTTGCAACTGCAAAATTCAGCGCTTTAGACAATTCGTTGTTGCTTCATTGGTGTTAATTTGAAATTACGTCTTGAATCATACACCCGTGCAAGGAAGACTGTAAAGCTCAACGGCGGGGCTATAAATCACCCTTTTGAGCATAGGAGATTAAGAATAACGCTTACAAGGCATCTATGCTTCTCGTATCTCTTTAAAACTCTGTATTTCACCCCTTTTTGAAAATGAAAGGCATGTCAATATTGGCGTAGGGTATGGCTTAGTTACTCCTTATTTGCAAAAAGGAAAGAAAATACGCTATATGTGCCAGATAATTACCGATTGAACCCGTTTTTATGAGAAGAAACACCTCAATTAGCTCCATTTGAAGTGCGATTTACCGTTTTGAACAAAAGACGATTTTACAATGGTCCAATGCCCGTATACTCTTCCGGACTTGCAACCCCTTGTTGAGTTGCTTACAATTTAATTGCAGAATATTGAATGAGGAGGGATATCTTGACCGTATATAAATATGATGCACAGACCCTACAAGGGGTACAAATTCCGTTATCCACATACGAAGGGAAAGTTCTACTTATCGTGAATACTGCCAGCAAATGTGGGTTAACCCCCCAGTACAAGGCGCTACAAGAGCTATATGACCAGTATCATGAACAGGGGCTCGAAATTTTGGGATTTCCCAGCAACCAGTTCGCCAAACAAGAGCCGGGTTCCAGCGAGGAGATCTCCGAGTTTTGCCAAATCAATTACGGTGTGACCTTCCCCATGTTCGCCAAGACAGATGTCAACGGTGATCAGGCACATCCTCTATTTCACTACCTGACCCACACCGCTCCAGGAGTATTAGGCTCCAAAGCGATCAAATGGAATTTTACTAAATTCTTAATTACACGAGAAGGTAACGTATTTAAGCGTTATGCGCCGCAAACCATTCCAGATAAGCTTATAGGAGATATTGAGAAGCTTTTGCGGAAAAACTGACATCTTTCTTCATTACAGTTAACGAGCGGTCCGCTGTCCATATGACCGCTTCTGTAACAGAATGATATAACGAAAAATATTTAACGAAAAAAGCACCCCTTCACGTAAAACGTGTCAGGATGCTTTTTCAACTGGGTATTACACATGATGCGGTCGAGAGGACTCGAACCTCCACGGGCATACGCCCACTACCCCCTCAAGATAGCGTGTCTGCCATTCCACCACGACCGCATGTCATAATGTATTGAGGCAACAGATTTATTATACTCTCTCAGCAACAATTTGTAAACAATAATATTATAATTATTTTTAGTGTAACTTTATATAACATATATAAGCAATAAAAATATTTAATTTGACATGAAAGAGCCCAAAGTGTAAATATATATTACATAAATGATTGAATTATTATTGTATAAATAAGATTAGAGTCAAATAAACTGACACAAATATTCACCTCAAGGAGGCGAACCATCCTGCATAAAGGTAACCGATTGCTAAACTACGCATTGTTGTTGGACCCTTCCCTACCCATTGGTGGTTTTACCCGTTTCTACGGACTGGATGAACGTTTCCGTAACGGAAACTTGAACAGTCTACAGGATCTGAAACATTTTATGCGAGACGATTGGTATCCTCAAATTACAACCCTTGACGGCATGGCCATCAAAAGTCTGTATGCAGCCATCCAGCAGAATGACGGTTGGCGGATCGCCCTTATTGATAAAATGCTGTACACCCAACATCCTTCCTCGCATTATGTGAAAAAATCACGACTTTCTGGCCAGCGTCTGCTCAAGCTCACCAAGGCTCTTTATCCTTGGCTTGCATTTGACCAACTGGAAGACACACTCACTCAATACAATGCAATTGGCACACTCGCTACTGTCCACACTTGGATTAACTTCCTTCTCGGAACCGATATAGAACAGACCATTCACGGCTATTTTGCCACAGCGGTATCCTTCTGTATCGAAGATGCCTTCAGACTGCTCAATCCTCCTTACGAGGAAAAGAATCCTCTTATCGATCACATGACCAGCGAGTTGCTCACCACCTGGAAGAAATTTAACGAACCTACGCCAAGCTTATTTCAGCCTCACCTTTTCCATAGCCATCAGACCAGTTCCTACATCACTCAGCCACCCTATATGAGCCATAGTAGCCAATTGAATGCATCCAGGCCCTTTTCCTCCTCCATCCTATTCAAACGCCTTCCAGTCTCCCTCTGATGCGTCGTTTTACCAGTCTAGCAGTCACAATAAAAATACTCTGCCCTTTTCTCAAGCGGCAGAGTATTTTTAATTCATGTATCCAAATTCATACCACTTACAGACTATAGTCGGATTATTTTCACTTTTTGCACTTAATTAAGTAATTATTTTAATAAAATAACGCATTTAAGATTGTATAAACACGTATAAAAGTGTATCATAGTTTTAGATGGTTAATTCTAACATGTTTACTGATGATTATTATATCACACCAATTATTCTGCAAGAATCCGTAAGGGGCGATTTCTCTTGAACAACAAAATGCCTGTCACCTCCTTCGGGTGGGCCATCAAACAAAGGCTTGTCGAGCTTCGACTGGATCAGAAAACATTTTGCGAGACACACAACATCCCGCCTTCACGCTTGTCCAATCTGATTCACGGCACCCGTAAAGCACAAAGGTACAGAAAACAAGTTGCTGCAATTCTGAATATCGACGATAACGATTATAAGGAGGCGACACCACACTAAACCCAACAAGCATTCCAGCATCCGACGCGCCGCCATATTATCAGGAAATCAAATAAACCCGTAAACCGAACCCCTTAGTCCGTTTTACGGGTTATCCACCCAGGCGTTTAGCCATAGATTATTCAAGTTTCGCTTTGTCCTTCTCCCTTTTTTGCTTACGGTATTTCGCAAATTCAACATATTCTAAAATAAAGTTCTGTTCTTCTGTCTCAAGATCTTCAGCCTGGCAATTCAATGGCCCCATCACCCCAAAAAAATAAGCAGCCTTCTGCTCCTGAAGCACGCCTTCCCCCGGCTTAATTCCTTTCATCAACCAGTCGAGCGATACATTAAAAAAGTCCGAAATCTGAATCAAATGGGCGGTACCTGGCGTTGTTTTTCCTCTTCTCCAATCACCGAGATTCCCTGAGCTGATTTTAAGTTTTTCACAAAATGCCTTCTTGGTCATTCCCCGATCCTTAATTAAAGCTTCAATCCGCTGATAAATAGTTTGATCTCCCAAAACGTTTCCCCTCCGACACTGTAGCTTTTTTCTAATTATTTTTCAATTGTACACATTAGGACATCCTTATCAAACCTCACAGCAAACATTAATCAGTAGTTGAATTATGCTGGTTTTTCTCTTTACGAAAACGGGTAAATTCAATATACTCAAGTATAAAATCTCTTTCCGCCTCACTTAGCGATTCCCCCTGGCAATTCAGTTGCCCTGAAGCTCCAAAAAAATAAGGGTCCTGCGACTCCTTTAGTACTTTACTCTGCACATCTCGACCCAGCATAATCCAATCCAGACTAGCATTAAAAAACGAAGCGATTTCAATGAGTTTATTCGTGCCCGGTGTCGTTTTTCCTCTTTTCCAATCTCCAAAGTTTCCTGTACTAATGCCCAACTGCTGGCAAAACGCCTTTTTCGTCATACCTCGTTCCTTAATGAGCTCCTCAATGCGTTGGTAAATAGATTGCATAGAAGTTCCTTCCTCCCTAGCAGGCTCTCCAAATAACGATATCATGTACCCTGTTCCCATTTCAAAGATCACGTATGCTAAAATTACCGAATTATGTATGTTGGTTTTATTATACCACAATATGCAACAAAAACCGCCTGTTTTCCGAAGAAAGGGCGGTCTTTAAGTCAGTTCGCTTACGCCAATCAATCACGTAGCAGAGTTGTCGATTTTAAGTAAAATCTGCTTCAATTCGTTCAACGTTTCACTCAAGTGCAATAATTCTTCTTCCGGCAGATACACCAGTCTCTCTTGAATTTTATTAGAGAAGGTATGAAATACCTGTTCACAAAAAGCGTCGCCTTCTTCTGTAATGGCTACGTTCACGACTCTACGATCCGAGTCACACGATTGGCGGTCAGCCAACCCATGCTCCACCAGCTTATCCAGAAGAGGAGTCATATTCGGGCGTGAGACATTAAGTTGTTTGGACAAATCGGATACTGTAGACGAACGCACTTCACGCAGAAGCATGAGCACCTGAAAGTTATTAGGCGACAAATGCAACGGAAAATCAAGCGGACCGTAGGTGAAAAATTTCTTCTTCACAATCGGAAACAAGCCCAAAATATTTTCTGATATATTTCCTAACAGTTGAGTGTCCATATTTTTCACCGTCACTTCATAAGTTTATATATTTATTATTCTATAACATTATGGCGTCATATTATACTATGGAATCATTATTTCATCATAATCATTGTTTAATTGCATCAATGCACAAATAAAAAAAGCCTCTAACGCGAGAGACTTTTCCGTTTATTCCATTGATGCGGTCGAGAGGACTCGAACCTCCACGAGCGTACGCTCACTACCCCCTCAAGATAGCGTGTCTGCCATTCCACCACGACCGCATAACAAAATATAAATGGTGAGCCATGAAGGACTCGAACCTTCGACACCCTGATTAAAAGTCAGGTGCTCTACCAACTGAGCTAATGGCTCATGCTATTCATCCAAGCTGTCCGCCATTAGACCAGACCTCAGGAATTCCCCTTAAGCATGCAACATGTAGTCTATAAAGACAACAATGACCCGTAGGGGATTCGAACCCCTGTTACCTCCGTGAAAGGGAGGTGTCTTAACCCCTTGACCAACGGGCCTTATTAATGTACACCAACTTGGCGACAAGAAAGAGTATATCAAATAGAATAGTAAATGGCAATACTTATTTTTAAAAATTTTAAAAAATCTATTTTATATAATTATAAAATGCATGTTCACTTACATTAACTTATCTATAATCATCTAACTCCTGAAAAATCATGATAAATGATTGCAATATCACTTACATTTACTTATAATCACTTACGAGATACCGAAATGATTATATATCAGAGGAGCTTTCTATGTATCAGGAAGAACGAATGTTAAAAATCGTTGATTACTTACAGCTTCACAAGCGTATTTCGGTGGATGATATTTGTGAAATTTTTAATGTTTCACGGGATACAGCCCGTCGAGACCTGGTAAAACTTGAAGAGCATCAAAAAATTATTCGCACCCGCGGCGGCGCCCTACTCCCTAAACTGCATCACGATCCAATTGGAAATTATAACGAAAGACTACTTACTGTATCAGAGGAGAAACAAGTGATCGGACAACTGGCTGCCAGCATGGTACGAAATAGGGATCGTATTATATTGGATTCCTCGACCACCGTACAGGCGTGTGCAGAAAGACTGAATGTGCAGGAATGTTCGGTTATCACCAATTCAATTAATCAGGCTGACGTACTATCTGGAAAAGACGGTGTCTCCATTCATCTGTTGGGAGGCCGCCTGCAAAAAGAGCACCGATATGTATACGGCTCGTCCGTAATCGCCACTTTGTCTCACTATTTTGTAGACAAAGCTTTTATCGGGATTGGAGGTATATCAGCTCACGGACTAAGCCTGATTCATGAAGAAGACGGTATGCTGAAGCATCAGATGATGAAACAGGCGGATCAGGTGATCATCCTTGCGGACCATTCGAAATTCGGAATCAATTTCCCCTATCGTTTTGCTGATTTGTCTGAAGTTAATATCGTGATCACCGATCGCTTGCCAGAACCAGCAATGCTGGAAATTTTGCAACATCATGATATTGAAGTTGTTGTCCCCTCATAAATTTGAAGCCAATTGCTCTAACTAGACACGCAATATTTGTATAACAGAGAGATCAAAAGACAGGAGCTGGAGAGAAATGAAACTGTTTGCGATTGATATGGATGGAACGCTACTGAACGAGGAAGGAAAAATAAGCAAAGCAAATGCAGAGGCAATCCGCAAGGCACAGCAGCAAGGTGTTCAAGTGACAATTGCCACTGGCAGAGCCGCTTATGACGCCTGGACAAAGTTAGAGGAAGCAGAGCTGGTTACTCCCGTCATTGGAGCAAACGGCGCCACTGTACACGATGCGCATCGTCGCCAGTTAACCTCTACTCCTATGGGCCGGAGCGAAACATTTGAAGTGCTGAGCTGGCTTGAGGGTAACAACTTCTACTATGAGGTCATGACAGACCGGGCTATTTATTCTCCACAAAAGGGACATCAGCTACTAGCTGTTGAAATGGACCGCTTGCTGAGCGCCAACCCAGATATTTCACTGGATACTTTATTACATGCAGCTGAAAAGCAATATGAACAGACCGGGCATACCCGCATCGCTTCATATGAGCAGATTCCACTGGATGTAGAGATATATAATGTGCTCTGTTTCTCCTTTGATCAAGCCAAATTGGAATGGGGGCGTGAACGTTACCGAGATTTTCAAGGTCTGAACATGGTCATTTCCTCAGATCGTAACTTTGAAGTCGAGCATAAGGATGCGTCTAAGGGTAATGCATTGCGCTATCTCGCGAATCATCTGAGCATCCCCATGCAGGAAGCGGTAGCGATCGGAGACAGCTATAACGATATTTCCATGCTGACGATGGCTGGGAGAGGTATCGCTATGGGCAATGCAAAAGACGATATAAAGGCAGTCTGCTCCGACGTTACCCTGACCAATGTGGAAGATGGCGTTGCTCATGCTCTGTTGAACTTACTCAAAACCGTCAAGGCTGACACTGTGAAATAGAAGGGATTGGCTGCTACGTTACTTAAAAAGCAGATCTAAACAAAAGCAGATCTAAACGAAAAGGACGCTCGCATGCATTGTTACCATGCATACGAGCGTCCTTATTCTACTTAAAATACCAACGGAGAGAGAGGGATTCGAACCCTCGCACCGCTTACGCAGTCTAACCCCTTAGCAGAGGGTCCCCTTATAGCCACTTGGGTATCTCTCCATGGCTCCCCGAACAGGACTCGAACCTGTGACAACTCGATTAACAGTCGAGTGCTCTACCAACTGAGCTATCAGGGAATATTACTGTAAATTATCATACAGTATGGTTAATTTACCATGAATCAGGGGGTTACGTCAAGTGTCAACAAGCGAAGTTTACCTCCACATTTTCCACAGCGATATCGCTGTGGGTTCATTTTACGTTTGCGCATATACTCGTGTTGACAGGAAATGCACACCAGCTTGTAACGATAAGGCTGAGGTTTTCTTCCCACTCTTCCCGGCAGAGTCTGACAATGCCTGCTTCCTCCTACACGGGCCAGCCATGCTTTGAAATCAGCATCACGATGCTGATAACCCATTCCGCGCAGATGTAGATGATAATGGCACAGCTCATGCTTTATTATTTTTTCCACTTCAGAGCGTCCATAAGCGGCGAGTTGATGTGGATTAATTTCAATATGATGACTTTTCATAAAATATCGACCGCCTGTAGAAGACAGGCGCGAGTTAAAGGTGGCTTGATGCTGAAACGGCACGCCAAAGCTCTCCAGCGAGATGCGCTCTACCCATTCTTGAAGTTCTTTATTACTCATGGAAGGGTTCATTGAATTGCTCAGAGACTCGGACTCCATCTTTATGGTTTCCCTCCTTTGCTCCATACTGACAAGCATATTATAAAATAACGGCCGAAGTCTAACGCTGGTTCATTAAGCACACTTTAGGTATCCACCCCATATGCTAAACATACAGATGTAACGCAGAGGAGGAGATCGGCTTGCCTCAATGGCTTAGTAACCAGCTCATGCGGGCCTTTTACAAGAAGGACCGACGCCAAATTAGACTGTTGAATGATTGTTGGTTTTTTTATCATAAAGCACCTGGTATAGAATTTGATGCCAACAACGGATAGAATCAGAAACATCCAGAAATGGAAAACCGGAGTCTCCGATATGATTCGGAGATTCCGGCTTTTTTTATACCCTCACAAAATGTCATATAGCTTTATTTATAGCACTATGCCTGTGACTGCGCATCTGCGGGAGGTTTCATGGTCAGACCTACCCTGCCTTTTTTCAAATCAACATTCAACACCCACACTGTTACGTTATCACCAACAGATACAACATCCATTGGATGCTTAACAAAACCACTGCGCAGCTGTGAAATATGAACCAACCCATCACTTTTAATACCAATATCAACAAATGCACCGAAATCAATGACATTGCGGACAGTTCCTTGAAGTTCCATACCCGGTGCCAGATCCTCGATCTTCAACACATCCTTGCGGAATACAGGCAATGGCAGCTCGTCACGCGGGTCACGCCCCGGCCGCTGAAGGCTGTCCAAAATATCCCGCAATGTTGGCACACCAACTTCCAGCTTCGCTGCCAACTGCTCAATATTAGACACATTCAGCGCTTCTGTCGCAGCTTTCGAACCCAGATCATGGGCACTGATGCCCAGTTCCGCCAGCAGGCGGTCTACGACAGCATACGATTCAGGGTGGATCGGCGTGCGATCCAGTGGATTTTCGCCACCTGGTATACGGATAAAACCAATGGATTGCTCGTAGGTTTTTGCACCAAGACGCGGCACCTTCTGCAACTGACGACGGTTGCTGAATTTACCGTTTTCCTCACGGTACTTAACGATGTTCTTAGCAATGGTCGCGTTGATCCCTGCTACGTAGGACAGCAGCGCCGAGGAAGCTGTGTTCACATCCACACCAACGTGGTTAACAGCCGATTCTACAACGTCCTTCAAACTTTCATCCAGATGTTTCTGCGACACATCATGCTGGTATTGGCCTACACCAATGGCTTTCGGCTCAATTTTGACAAGCTCAGCCAGCGGGTCCTGCACACGACGCGCAATAGACGCCGCACTTCGCTCAGCTACGTCCAAATCAGGGAATTCTTCCTGTGCCAGCTTGGAAGCAGAGTATACGCTCGCACCTGCCTCATTGACGATCAGATACGCGAGGCTGCTGTCACCAATATCCGCGATAACTTCGGCTACGAATTGCTCTGTCTCACGTGATGCAGTTCCGTTACCAATGACAATCAACTCGATATCGTATTTGGCAATCAGCTGTTTGAACGTTTCTGCAGCCTCACGTTTCTTGTTGTTTGGCGGTGTCGGATACGTCACAGCCACTTCCAGCAGCTTGCCTGTGTCATCGACAACCGCCAGCTTGCAGCCTGTCCGATAGGCTGGATCGACTCCAAGCACACGACGCCCCTTAATCGGAGCCTGTAGCAACAGGCTGCGCAAATTGCCTGCAAAGATAGAGATAGCCTGCTGCTCGCCCTTCTCTGTCATTTCAGCACGCACTTCACGTTCGATAGATGGCGCGATAAGCCTTTTGTATGCATCCTCAATGACACTGCGCAGCAGGTCTTCCACCACAGACGATCCTTTAATCACTTGACCTGCCACATAATTGTAAATGGAATCTGGCGCTACCTCCAAACCAACCTTAAGAATGCCTTCCCGCTCCCCGCGATTAATCGCCAGAATACGGTGAGGTGGCATTTTCTTAGCCAGCTCACGATAGCTGTAGTAATTCTCATACACAGACTCTTGCTCGGTGTCCTTCGCTTCAGAGGTCAACATTCCATGATCCAGTGTATATCGGCGCACCCATTGGCGAATAGCCGCATCATCAGCTATATTTTCGGCCAAAATATCCATGGCTCCTTGGATGGCAGACTCAGGGGTTTCGACTCCCAGCTCAGCATTCACATAGGATTCAGCTTCTTTCAAAGCATCACCCTGCTTCGGCTGACCCCAAATCCAGATGGACAGCGGCTCCAAACCCCGTTCCTTTGCCACACTGGCGCGAGTCTTGCGCTTTTGCCGATATGGACGGTACAGATCCTCCACTTCCTGAAGTTTAACCGCAGAGGTGATAGCAGCCTGCAGCTCTTCAGTCAGCTTGCCCTGTTCATCAATAATGCGGATGACCTCTACCTTA
Organism: Paenibacillus sp. T2-29; assembly: GCF_052921365.1. Lineage (NCBI taxonomy): Bacteria > Bacillati > Bacillota > Bacilli > Caryophanales > Paenibacillaceae > Paenibacillus > Paenibacillus sp. T2-29. The sequence continues at coordinate 298,308 of NZ_JBREVE010000002.1, forward strand.
CGATCCTCCAGATTACGTAAATACAGCACACGATCTTCAATTTCACGTAGCTGATTTTCATCCAGCTCTCCTGTCATTTCCTTACGATAACGCGCGATAAAAGGAATGGTATTTCCTTCATCCAATAAACTGATCGTTGTCCGGATTTGCTTGAGTGCCAGCGACAGCTCTCTCGCCACTTGTTTGACAATCCGTTCTTGGCGTTCTGCTTCGTTCGGCCCCTGCCCAATTTCCGTCTTCATTTCCTCGTTAGACAAACCTATCCCTTCTTCCTCACAGCTCTTGTCATACATCATGTCTTTTATTATCACAAAAAATGATTCAAAGCGCCAGCAGGTGACGTAAAAGCAAGCCCTACCTGTACTTTTCTTCGGACATGCAAAAGGACAGCGCTAGAGCGCTGTCCTTTCCCGTTTCACTCGTCGTTCCATCATACTAAAAATCAATCAAACCGAGACTGATCTGTAGCGAGTCGCTCACTTTGCGCATGGTTTCTTCATCCAAATGGGTGATTTTGTCGGTAAGCCTTTGCTTGTCGATTGTCCGGATTTGCTCCAGAAGAACAACAGAATCACGATCAAAGCCATGCGTCGCCGCGTCGATTTCCACGTGTGTAGGCAGCTTTGCCTTCTGAATCTGTGCAGTGATGGCTGCTACGATCACGGTAGGGCTAAACCGGTTGCCGATATCATTTTGAATGATCAGCACAGGTCTGACGCCACCTTGCTCGGAACCGACTACGGGTGAAAGGTCTGCAAAAAAAACGTCGCCGCGCTTTACGATCAATATGGATTACACCCCGCTAACTGTACGGCCCAAGGTGCTGTTTGCATCTTCCTCCGCGTGAAAGGCTTCGGATGCCATGGTCAGGTTAATTTTAGCCATTTCCATGTATCCACGCTGCATAGCTTCACGAATGTAACGTTTTTTACGTTCACCTACATAAAGCTTCATTGCCTGCCTGATAAATTCACTGCGGTTGGAATTTTCCATAGCTACGATCCCGTCCACTTCCTGCAAGAGATGATCTGGCAAACTGATCATTATTCTTTTGGTGTTCTGCAAATTGGCCAACTTCTCTTCCACCCCCAAAACCTTGTCGCCATTGTACCATTATAACGTTATTCCCGGTAATTTATTCAAACGGAATATAAGAGAATGTATATGATATTCGTATATCATCTATGCTGCATTCCATTATAAACTACGCAGTTCGTTTTCGTACAGGCGTTTGATCCCCGAAATACAAGTGTCAGCGGAGCCTAATGCGTCTTTTGACAGTTATAGCGCTCTTTTCTTTCCTTTGTACATATTTCGGGACGTTCTACGAAAACTCCTGCTTTTATCCGGTAATTTGCGTTATGAAATTAATTCCAGTGGGTTGGAAGAAGCGAGTTCACCCGAACGACAGGAACATGATCTCGCATGTAAACACGCGGTACCCTGTCTGCGATCATGCAGATCACCTCATAGTGGATCGTACCAAGCTTGGATGCCAGCTCATCCGCCGCAATGATTTCGCCGGACTGCTGGCCGATGAGAACAACCTCTTCGCCGGTTTGGATTTCTTCCGCATCCTCTGCGAAAGATTGTAAGGATACCATACACTGGTCCATGCAGATCGTACCGAGTACAGGGACGCGACGACCGCGTATCAACACTTCAACCTTCCCACTTAGCATGCGAGAATATCCATCCGCATAACCGATTGGCAGTGTGCCGATCCGCTCTTCACTAGAGGTCACATACCGGGTACCATAACTAACTCCCCATCCAGGAGGAAGCGTCTTGGTATAAACCACCGCCGTCTTTAATGACAATACAGGCAACAGTTCAATGACTTGCCGGTTAACCTCATCAGACGGATACAAACCGTATATACTGATGCCAATCCGCACCATATTGGGGGAAAGGGAAGGGGTATCAATGGTGGCCGCGCTGTTGCCCGTATGTATAATGGGAATAGTAATACCTTGTTCCCTTAGCGCATCCGCCACGCCCCGAAACCGATCATATTGTAGCAGTGTATAGCTTTTATCTTCTTCATCCGCGCGGGCAAAATGGGTGTACATGCCTTCCAGCAGCACCTGCTCTAATTCGTGAGCCTGCCGGACAAAAGCCAAAGCCGCTTCTCCAGGCAGCAAACCGAGTCTTCCCATGCCGCTGTCTATTTTGATGTGCACCTTCAGCTTGCGTTCGCTTCCTTGGCGGTCCAATCTGCGGATACCTTCCAGCACTTCCTCACTAAACACAGTCAATGAGATATCATGCTCCCAAGCTGTTTGGACAGCTTCAGGCGAGGTATAGCCGAGTACAAGGATCGGCAGTTCAATCCCCGCATGACGAAGCTCAAGAGCCTCATCCAGAAAAGCGACGCTCAAATAATCCGCACCAAGGCGTTCCATTTCCTTTGAAATTTCTACGGCACCGTGCCCGTAGGCATTAGCCTTGACACAGACCAGTATCAGCTTATCCGCAGGCAATACCTTGCGAAAGGCTTCATAGTTGGCGCCAAGGTGATCCAGGTTGATTTCGGCCCGGGTCGATCTGTATTGTGCTTGCAAAATCCAGTCACCTTCTTCAATTGTTAGCCTCTAACATAACCTTTTACCATTCGAATGTAGCAAATTCCTTGCTTCCAAAGGTTAATGGTAATGTTCAGAGACGTGGCTGTCAATGGCAGGGGGACTTTGCCAGCCTCCTCTACCATATCTACAATAGAACAGGATATACAAGCGATGCACATCTTAGACTGCGAATGAATAAAAAGACGGATACGGGCGGCAGCAGAGCTTTTTACACTCTAGACCGTCTGCATCCGTCTATAAAATTTTATTTACCCGATTGATCCTGTATAGAAGCGGCAATTTGTATCATTTCGCTCACAGGCAGGTCAGCACTGGTGATTCTGAACTCTATTCCATCATTCATCCAGGTCATCGTCTGTTGTTCGCTTCCTGTCAGCACGGCAAAGCTCCCTCCAATATCAACCAGTTCGCCTGCGGAAAGTGCGACCGCCCGATCTTTTGGACGCGCCTCCACAATGGTATAGTTATACGTTCCGCTATACCGCAACATCACTGCATGTGTACCATTATCCTCCAGCTCCGGTGTATCCTTAATCTGTACTCCGGCTGGCGTGTAGGACGGTTCAATCAAGCCGAATTCACCCAATACAGCTTCTGCGGCATCCGTTCCTGCTGACGTTCCGGTTGCACCATCCGCTGTGCTCGGTGTTTGTTGCTGCGCCTCTGCGTTAGCTGCTGCTTCCGGCTTGGACGTATCGCCTGTGACAGCTCCGTCGCTCTTCGCTTCACCAGCCGGTTGCTGAACATCGTTTCCTACGGTTCCCTGCTCTTGTCCAGATCCACTGGATGTCACGCCAGTCGTCCCTTCTAACGTACCGGAAGAATCGGGCAGACCGCTGGAATCGACTGCCCCTGAAGATGGCGATCCCTCGCTACCAGCACTCGTTTTTCCGGAAGCCATATTCCGTTCCATATCAAAGGAATCTTTGTCAAACTTCGTATCAAAAGCGAATTGATCGAATTTCAGATCGACAACCACCTTGGCATTCGCATCAGATACCTGTACCTGAGTAGGGGCATAGTTGTTTTTGGATAGCCAAATCTTTTGCCTTACCAGCGCATGGCTGTTGTAGTTCGCGGCCACATCAAACACATAGGATTTATCGTCGGTAGCCAGCTGACGGGAGGCATCGCCGATAATGCTGCGAACCAGCGTTTCATATAAATATACCTGACCCTGATTGTTTGGCCAGTCGCTTTTGAAACGGAAACTCTTGTTCAGGCTGGGGGTCAGTACAAATACACCCTCATCATTACGAAGCACAATTTGCGTAACATCCTTTTTCTCGTTCGTCATGGCAATTCGGTAATAGGACGGCTTGCGGTAGGAAATATCGACCTTGTATTCCTGCGGCGTGTCGCCGGTATGCAGCGTCATCAAAGCTGTACCGTGGTAGCTGTTCAGGTCGCTCACCACGTCACTCAAATCTTTAACCACATCGTCTGCGCTCTTCTTGCCGCACCCGGCCAGCAGCAACGTTACACACATGACCATGGCAAGCATCCATGAAATCCGGCGCATGTCATCAACCCCTTCAGCACATGTTTTAAATGAATTAGTACATGTCTATGAAGGACTTGTTCGATTTATGCAGACTGGCATGACAAGCTTGAGCGTATCCTTGTGTAATGCTACAAAATCTTTTGGAGACTAACCATAAATTCATATAGGAAATAAACCGAAAAAACAATCAAAACTACGCCGGCACAGATCGTAACCCACTTGATGGCAGTTCGGTTCATGGCTTTTCGTGTTGTTGCTACGAGGGTCATTAAGCCTAAATCATGGACAAGAATACCAAACAAAATACCTAAGCCAACAATCAAAAATTGACTTGTATTAGAACGATCAAACGAACTTGCCAGCACAGTCCCAAAAACACTTACCCAGAACACTAAATTCCCTGGTGAAACAGCTACAAGCAGCCCATTTTTATAGGAAGAAAATAATGACTTTGTCTTTTTCTCTCCTTCTAGCGCAATATCATGATCCGCATTTTTAATGCTGTCGTACCCTACGTAGCACAAAAATATGGCTCCAACCAGCCACATGATCACCTGTACAACAGGTAAGGACAGAACAGAGGCCAGACCAAAATATAAACCAATGATTAATAACAAATCGATGGTCATCCCCCCAAGCCCAACAATCCATCCATGCATGAATCCATTCTTTAGCCCTTGCTTTGTCATTTCAACCGTGATGGTACCTACAGGTAGTGCTATTGAGAAACCTAGTAAAACATATGTAATAAACAATGCCATTTCAAAACCCCTTTCAAATGTATAAAAACGTTATTCTATACCATAAAAAATGACAAATCAATAAAATTTGAAGAATAAAATGAGCTAGTAACACATGAGACTTATTTTGTACAAAATCGGATGCATTGACCAAGTTTGTCCATTGAGTATTGAGGGTTCAGCGCTTATCATTGCTTTTGTGATAATAATTCTCATTTGCAATATTATGAATCATTCTATTATACGGAGGTTGCTATGATCAACAAGAACTCTACGATTAACAAAAAACCTACTCGACAATACACTTCTCTGATCTGTCTATTCTCTCTTATGGGGGCATTGCTGCTGGGGTGCGGCGCATCAGACAACAATCAGACTGCAAACAGCAACACAACAGCATCAACAAAAACATCGGAAGCAGCCACAACTCGCGCCTACACAGACTATAAGGGACATACAGTAGACATTCCCATGACTCCTGGGCGCATTGCTTACTTCGGAGAAAACTATGGAGATCTATTGGTTTTAGGCGTACAGGCTGTTGGTACATCGACTTCTATGATCGAGGGAAAGATATATGAAAAAAAAGTTCAGAATGTATCGGACCTAGGATTTCCCATTGATTTAGAAAAAACATTGGCTCTACAACCAGACCTAATCATCACCGCCGATACGGACGAAAAACAATACGCAGCGTTATCAAAAATTGCACCTACAATTATGTTCGATACCTTCGCTCCGCTGAATGAGCGTTTGGTACATCTCGGAGACATTGTGAACAAGAAAAAGACTGCGGAAGACTGGCTTGCCCAATATAAAATCAAGGAAGCAGAGATGTGGAGCAAACTTCAGGCGAAAGGTGTAAAACCGGGTGAAACAGCTTCGGTCTTTACCTACTATCCCGGTGACCGTTTGTTCGTCATGGCACGGACAGGCTTGTCGCAAATACTGTATGAAAAAAATGGTCTCAAGCCTACTCCTCTTATTCAGAAAGCACTGGATGAGGACAAAGGATTCGTGCAATTATCACAGGAAGTAATCGGACAATACGCTGGAGATCGGATTTTCATACTAAGCACTCCAAGTTCAGAAGCCCAGCAATCCACCGAACAATTAATGAAAAGCAAGCTGTGGCTTCAGCTCCCTGCTGTCAAGCAGGGACATGTGTACATGCAGGACATTGGCAAAACCGAAAGTGATGCTTCTACTCGAGAATGGCTGCTGGAGGAATTGCCCAAGCTCATAAAATAAGATTGGAGAAGCCTATCGCCCTTGTTGATAGGCTTCTTTTTTGTTGAACCTAAAGGAGGTATACTTATGCATATATGATAACCATTCTCAATAAAAGGAGTATTACACCGTGAATCAGCCTTCTTCGTCTGTAAATGCACCCCCGCCCAACTCACTGCTTTTTCATTTTAAGGAAATTGTGTTGGCTAGTGAGTCCAGTGATGGACTAACATCTCGTCCAAGTTCAGATCACTGTCTGCTTATGTTCATCGGCGGGGCTGGAAGGGTGGATATTGGTCAAGAACAATATGTATTCCATTCAGGTCACGGGTATTGGTTAACTCCTGGGGAATCCTATCGCATCGCCCCCTTGGATGGAACTGTACCTGAATACTACAAAATCACGTTCAGAGTCATTGCTATGTCGTTGGAGACACAATCAGACATGACCTTGGCTGAAAACGCAACGGGCATGCCATCCATATATCTTGGCTCCGTCCTGCCAGAACCGCGTGAATACGTCGTTTCCTCTTCCTCCAAGCCTATTCAGTTAGCCGAAGAGTTATTTTATAGCACCCAACAAACAATACAGCCGCATAGCCAAACCTCTGCATTGCGTCAGCAAATCATGATTCAAGAGCTGCTCTTGTTGTGGCAGGAAGCCCACGTCCCTATTAAGCATAGCGATGACTTTAATCCGACATTGCCCGCATCGGTGGAAAGTACCCTTGCATATATGGAAAAACACTACGAAAAGCCCATTACCGTCAAGCAGCTTGCCGAACAGGCGAACGTTTCCATATGGCAATACTCCCAGTTGTTTCGCAAAATAACGGGCAAAAAGCCGCTGCATTACCTCACTGAGCTGCGCTTGACTCATGCCAAGCGGCTGCTGCTGGAATGCAAACGGCCTTTACGTGAAATTGCCCGTCAGGTGGGTTTCTCTGACGAATATTATTTTAATCGGCGTTTTAGACAAATGACCGGGGTTCCCCCTGGTCAATATGCGCTTTCCGCTCCCGGTTCTGTGTGCGTTAAGGATTGGACAGGCCACCAAATTCATATCCCGCGCCAAGCGAGCCGTATCATCTATCATGGAGAAACGATGGGCGATCTGCTCGCGTTAGGAGCCAAAGCCATCGGCGGAAGTCTGCGGCTTAGTGAATACAGCGTCTATAAACATCGTCTTGGGAACGTGACTGATGTAGGACTTCCGCTAGATACCCACTTGACCAGCGCTCTTGATCCTGATCTGATTATCATTGCCAACTCGGATGAACAGGAATATGAGCGCGTTGCAAGCATCGCGCCCACCGTCACCTTTAACTCCTTTGCCGCCCTGGAGGAACGGCTGCGTACACTTGGCGCCTGGCTCGGTAAGGAACGAGAGGCCGAACGCTGGTTAGCTACCTTTGCCGCTCGTAATCTGGCAATGTGGAACCAACTCAGTGCGCATATCACAGCCGGAGAAACCGCCTCTGTCTTTATTTTCGATCATGGCGATCGGCTCTTTGTCATGGGCATGTCCGGATTCTCATCAGCCCTCTACCACCCGCACGGCTTCCAACCCGCAGAGCCAATCCGTAAGGTGCTCGACGAGGGACTAGGCTTCGCAGAAATTGATCCGAATGAATTGCCTGTTTACGCCGGAGACCGCATTTTTATGCTCGTCCCTACAGCACCAGACTCCAAGCATACGCTGGAATGCATGCTCAACAGCCCTCTCTGGCTCAGCCTCCCTGCTGTACGTCAAGGCCGGGTATATTTCGTAGAAGCAGACCGCTGGAACTGGAGCGATGCCATGACTCGGCAAAAGCTGCTCACTGCACTGCCCAAACTGCTCGTTCATTGATACTGAAATGCTGCTATTTTTTCTAAAAATGCTACATGAGTCCTTGAATACTCCCATCTGCCTCCAGCGACATATGCTCAGCTGCTGGAGATTTGGGCAGTCCTGGCATCGTCATGGTATTACCTGTTTCCACGACTACAAAGCCTGCGCCTGCAGACAATGATACGCTGGACACGTGAATGGTGAACCCCTCTGGCGCACCTAGCAAGGAAGGTTGATCTGAGAAAGAATACGGCGTTTTGGCCATGCATACAGGCAGTTGTCCAAAACCAAGCTGCTCCATACCCGCCAACGCCCGTTTGGCCGCAGGCGTGTAAGCCACCTCTGCCGCACCGTAAAGCTCCTTGGCAATGACACTAATTTTCGCTTGTAAATCAAGCGTATGATCATATAGCGGTGCAAAATGTGCTTTGTCCTCCTGAAGTAAGTTCAGCAGGCTTTGGGCCAATTTTTCTCCCCCTTGGCTTCCCTGCGCCCATACTTGTGAAAGTTCTGCGGGTACACCCAGCTTGCGGCATTCCGAGAAAATCAAATCCAACTCGGCTTCGCTGTCTGTTACAAAATGGTTAATTGCCACCAGTACAGGCACACCAAACTTTTGCAAATTCCGTACATGTCGGCTCATATTGGCTAATCCGAGTTGCAATTGCTCCAGATTTTCCGCATCCAGCTCATGTTTAGCTACACCGCCGTTATATTTCAGCGCTTTGGCGGTTACAACCAGCACAGCCGCATCCGGCTGCAAGCCGGACTGGCGGCACTTGATGTCAAAGAACTTTTCCGCTCCCAGCTCAGCCCCAAATCCCGCCTCTGTGACGACGACCTCTCCCAGCTTCAACGCCAGCTTTGTCCCCATCAGACTGCTACATCCATGGGCAATATTAGCAAAAGGTCCACCATGCACAATAACCGGAGTGCCCTCCAACGTCTGCACCAGATTAGGCTTTAATGCTTCCCGAAGCAGCACAGCCATAGCTTCCACCGCGTGCAGCTCCTCTGCTGTTACCGCCTCACCGGCTTCGTTATAGCCAATTACCATCCGACCCAACCGTACTTTAAGATCGTCCATATTTTCACTTAAGCATAGTACCGCCATGACTTCGGAGGCCGAGGTGATCAGAAAGCCGCTTTCTCTTACCGCTCCATTCCCCGTTCCCAATCCAGTCACAATACTTCGCAAGCTCCGGTCATTCATATCGACAGTCCGTTTCCACACAATTCGGTCTGGCTTCAGCCGCAAAGCATTTCCATGGAACAAATGGTTATCAATCATCGCTGACAGCAAATTATGCGCAGCTGAAATGGCATGTATATCCCCTGTAAAATGCAGATTAATGTCTTCCGCCGGAACAATCTGGGCCTGTCCTCCCCCGGTTGCTCCCCCTTTCATCCCAAAGCAAGGCCCAAGGGACGGCTCACGCAGTGCAGCAACGGTTTTATGCCCCATCGTGTTTAGTGCCTGTGCCAGTCCGATGGTTGTCAATGTTTTTCCTTCTCCAGCCGGGGTGGGATTCATCGCCGTAACCAGCACCAGCTTTCCATTCGGGCGATCCTTTAACTGCTCCCATAGAGATGGATTCAGCTTCGCTTTATATTTGCCATACGTCTCCAGATGCTCTTCTTCAATTCCTGCTTCTTTGGCAACATCAATAATCCTCTTCATCCTTCGTTATGTACCCCCCGTTTTATAAGTCTGAACAATGGTGTCAAACCCTTTATCATTTCATTCTACCAAAGTGTACCGTTTATTGCGCTATGATTCATTTCATCGCAAGCGTTGCTATCCTGTGAGTTATAAAAAAAGGCCTCCCCTGCCCGCATGAACTTTGAGGATACTCTTTTGGCATGTCCTAATCAGCATAAATCCTCTAAAAGTCAGGACAGCTTGGGACTACAAACCATCCATATGTAAACGCTCAACTACTCTCTACTTTATAATGCTTTTCTAGCAGTTCCTTAAAAACATCAATCGGGTACTTATATTGATCCGTTTTGAACACAATTCGGTTATTCCATTGGTTCTTTTCCAGCTCGCATCCATGCTCCATATCCAGTTCCTTCATAATAAATATAATCTCATCTAAGGTTACCATCACACTATGTCTGTTCGTCGTAGTCGCCAGCATCTGCTCGCCTTCCTGTATGTATGCCTTAACGATCTGTTCATCAAACCCTTCGCTGATCATTAATTCCTTCAAGGTTTGTACAAAAAGAGCTGGCAGATTTTTGTACTGCGATTTTTTAATTCCAAACAGCGTGACGCTTAAGCGGGAAATATCATGCATAAACACAATATTTTTTCTGCGATTTAGTAAGAACAATCTGGCATGCCAACTATTCAAAGGCGGATAAATATCAACTTGAAGTGGTTCAGTCTCCCATTCCTTCAGCAGTTTTTCTGTTCCCCGTATAACAAACATCATTGCTCTCCTTTATTGACGGTCCTGTACCGTAGCTCATGATCTGGCATACCTAGTCTCTCACATTAGGCATACCCCGGATATTATAACTCCGTATTCCAAACATCGGATTATAGACTATTTCAGTATGATATAGGAAGGCGGTGAATTTCCAGTAGCTTAATTGCATCTTACGCTGGGGATGGAGAAAAAAATCTACTTGAGTGCCTTCAGGTTGAGAATATTAATAGTAATTTTGGAGAAAGGCTTGCTTCTACAAGGTTTCCACTTTTATCTAAAAAAGAATAGTTAATTCTAACTGAGAAAAGAATGTAGTAGAGTTAGGTCACATGTCAGCAGATTAACTGCTCAAGCCAAAATCATAAGAAAATCTGTATTAAAAAGCTGACTTCACGGGATAAGAAGTCAGCTTTTTACAATTTAGGCCAAAGCCTTTTCTAATTATTCACAAATGTATTGCGGTTTAAATAGAGTTTTTTATTCTTGTCTACTAACTATACTTTTAATATTTTCTTTAAATGTACTTAGTTTTTGCCCATCAATATATGGATTGTTTTCTGCGTCAATACTATTAAGACTAGCTTGTTCTTTTAACGCCTGATTGACCGCATAAACGTTTCCGTTTTTAATGTCAAATTTACCTTGATATTCACCAGCCACAAAGTAAATTGGATTAATTTTAGGATCTTGTCCCTTTTTCAAAAATAAAACGAGTTCATCGCCTTGCTTAAGGTAGGGATTGTCTGTTTTTTCAACAATATTGTCTGTTTTTATTCCTAATTGGGTAATAACAATATTTTTTTCTGATTCTGTTCCTTATTAATAAAGATCATTAATACCAAACACATCTTCGCTAGGCTGTGGAGTGTAAATTCCCCAATTATCATAGCATTGTGGTGTAGTTAGATACATCAAGCATTTACTAAAGTCTTCATCTAGTCCTAAGACATGTCCTAGCTCATGAGCAGCTACTGATTGTGCCTTCTGAGAAGAATAACAACTAACATTATTGGACTGAGCAGAAAGATTCTGAAAACAAGAACTTGATTGAATTGGGCTGCGAGTTAGCAGAATCATAGGACCATGCAAAAAACCGAAAGACCTTCCTACATAGGAAGGTCTTCATAGGCCCTCTCGTACCCTGCCGGATCGGCAGAATGTATAAAAGGGGGCGGTGGATACGATTTTAACCTAACGTTTTTTCTCCTTACAAAAACAGCATTTTATTTACTGATTTTCTCTATCACTTCAAGTTCTTGCGTGGAATAATATTTCTTATCATATTCTGTTAAGTAAAATGCTTTTGGTTCCTCTGAAACTCTTAACACAATAGATTGAAAATCATGCTCGTGAAATTGAGTATAATTTTTATTATAAAAATAATCACTCTGTCTTAAATCGTGATTGATATGATATGGGTATAATCCGTGTTCCTTAGAAGCAAACCAAACGTTTTCCAACGTCATGCCCTTTTTTGTAGCTTGTCCATTTTGTTCTTTTTCCGTTTTCATTTGATCCTTCATATCCATTCCTAACACTCTCCTATTCTAAGCTATCGTCTATTCCTTTGGACTATTTCCCGAGCTTGGTCAATCGTGTAACCCTTACGAATATAATAATTCTCTTCCACATACTCCATGTGTCGATCAACCTTTTCTGGCATTGTTTCAGGACTCCAACCTTCTTGGATAGCTCTTCGAAGAAAATTTAACGGTGACTTAACTGGACGTGGTGACTGTCTCATAATAAGTAATAATTCCAATACTCGTTCAAAAGGTAACGGTCTTAGTCGTCCGTCCATTTGCTTGCTTAAAAGTTACATTTACGTATACGTAAATGTAATCGTATATGTATACGTAAATGTTTATAATTTGAGAAACAGACCGCCCCAGGTCAAAGGATGCGGTCTGCCCCATAAAGCCCACCTTGTAAGCCGCCGCCTTTATTTAAAGCGACTGCCCGAGAGCCGTGTTACCAGCACGGTTCTCCTGAAACAAGTATAACACCTCGCTCAAATGGAATAAATGCCTTTTGTGGGCGTTCATTTCAAATAAGGATTTGGATGAAATAGGTTTTGCATACACGCCCTAATAAAAGAGGCTATCTGCGATCCACGCAGATTGTGTTACGAACCCTATCCCAAGTATCAGGAAGAAACTGTTTACATATAATTGACTTAGCTAAAATACCATCAATTAAGCATTGGTTTGATCCAATGTTTCAATAGAAGTAAAGCTATTCAGAATCTCTTTAGCTATCAGCAATCCAAAGCAGAAAACAATCTCTTATAAAATTGTTACAAAAGTAGGACGCTTACCATGGTACAGCTGATTTTTCAAGAAATATAGCTAGCCTCCAAACAAGATGATGGACACAGGATAACTATTTTAGGTTTTTCAACTTTTCATCATGTTGGAGAGCTTGGAAACAAACAGCCTTTAACGCTCCTCCAAAAATTCCCCTATTCAAATTCGTTGGATATTTTTTATGGAAATCCCCTCCACCACTCTATATAATTCAGATACAGTTCGCCACACGAGCTAATCTAAAAATTAGGGGTGTTCCACACCTATGCCACAGCATATTTTACTTATTGAAGACGACCTATCTATTGCTGAAATGCTGCTAAAAGCACTCACCAAGGAGGGCTACAATTTAACTACCGCCTATGACGGGGAAGAAGGGCTTATTGCCTTTGAACGTCATACTTACGACCTGATCCTCGTGGATTTGATGATGCCGAAGGTTGACGGTATGGAGGTAATCCGGCAAATTCGTACCCGCAGCGCCGTGCCGATTCTGATTATGTCGGCTAAGGACAGCGATGTGGATAAAGCGCTTGGGCTGGGCTTCGGGGCAGACGATTATGTTGCCAAACCTTTTTCAATGCTTGAGATGACAGCTCGTATTCAGTCCGCGATCCGCAGATCGACTACATATGCCCGTCTACTACAGCAGGAGGAACAGCCGCAAGCACAAGTTTTGACCTATGGAAATCTACGCATTGATTTTGATCATTTTACAGTCATACGCGATGGAAATGAAATTCAGCTAACAGCAAAAGAATCCGATATTCTGAAGCTGTTTGCATCCAATCCGAACCGGGTATTTACGAAAGCTCAATTATACGGGTTTATTTGGAAAGACGATTATATGGGTGATGAGAATGTGATTAACGTCCATATTCGCCGCCTACGTGAAAAAATTGAAGAAGATCCCTCTCACCCTGTCCATATTAAAACGCTGTGGGGCATCGGCTACAAATGGGAGAATGGCTGATATGATCATCGAAATCATTTCCGAATGGATTGTCGTCCTCATAATGTCCGTCGTTATTTTATGGCTTTGGCGGGAACGTGTAGCCTATAAGCGCAAAATCAAGAATGTTCGAACCCTACTAGAGCGGATCGTGACCGTAAATCATGCGGAAAAGCTGCTATATGTTACAGGTGACGTGGAACTGCAGCGACTCATGACGGAAATCAACCGGCTACTAGACTTAAATTTGAGGGTATCAGCCGATTACAACCGAAGCCAAATCGCTATGCGAAAAATGATTTCAAATATTTCTCACGATCTCAAGACCCCGCTTACCGTTGTGCTTGGATATGCCGAGATGCTGGATGGCGATCCAGATATTTCGCCAGAAGAACGTATAAAGCTGCTATCCAGAATCCATCAAAAGACAAGCGAAGCGATTGAGTTGATCGGGAGTTTTTTTAGTTTGGCGAAGCTGGAAGCTAACGATACTGACATTCAACTGACCCGACTGGAGATAGGAGAACTATGCAGACGCAGCATTTTGGAGTTTTATGATCTGCTAACGGCTCAGGGTTTTACGGTACATATTGACATCCCGGAGCATCCCATTTATGCCTTGGGGAACGAAGGAGCCATTGGGCGGGTGCTGAGCAATCTGATTTCGAATGCCATTCGCTACGGGGCAGAGGGTCGAACGCTAGGCCTGACTCTGTCAGAACAGCAGGATACGGTGCGTATAGAGGTGTGGGATCGTGGAAAAGGCATACAGGAGCCCGAGCAGGATAAGGTTTTTGAACGCATGTACACACTTGAGGATTCCCGTAATAAGGCGGTACAGGGCAGTGGACTGGGCCTTACGATTGCCAAGCGCCTGGTTGAATGCATGAATGGAGAGATGCAATTGACCAGCAAGCCTTATGAGCAGACCGTCTTCTCTTTTACCTTGAAGAAGATCAACTATTAAGCGAACTGCTCAACTTAATAAATTTGTAAGGATTACGAAAGAAAAATGAACATTTCGCCCTTTATTCTTGAATTATCAACAGCACACGAAGGGAGAACACCCATGACTTACATATTACGTACACATCAGCTGACCAAAGCCATGAAGGGCAATGAAATTGTAGCAGGGGTCAGTATGAATGTGCGCAAGGGGGAAACCTATGGCTTTCTCGGTCCCAATGGAGCGGGCAAAACGACGGTGATGAAAATGATTACCAACCTGCTCAAGCCGACCTTGGGCGAGATTGAATTGTTCGGTGAAAAGCTAACGCCACAGTCTTATCATCTGCTCGGACGGATGGGTTCGATTATTGAATATCCGATTTTTTATGAAAGGCTGACAGCTCAGCAAAATCTCGAACTTCATTGTGAATACATGGGCTATTATAATAAGCAGGCTGTCCGGGATGCACTGGAATTAGTGAATTTGCGGAATGCAGATGACAAGCCGGTAAAAGACTTTTCACTCGGAATGAAGCAGCGTCTCGGGATTGCCCGAGCCATTGCGACCAAGCCTGAGTTACTCATTTTAGATGAACCGATTAACGGTCTGGACCCGGTGGGAATCAAGGAAATTCGGCAGTTATTCCATATGCTATGCAAGGAATATGGGATGACGCTGCTCGTGTCCAGTCATTTATTAGCGGAAATTGAGCAGATTGCGGATACAATAGGCGTGATTAATCACGGACGGCTGATTGAGGAAGTTTCGATGGAACAGGTACGGGATACCAATACGGAATATATCGAATTTACGACCAACGATTGTAAAAAAGCAGCCTACATCCTCTCACATCAACTGAGTCTGAATAATATAAGGGTGCTCAATGAACAGAGTATACGTATTTACGATCTTAGTGTACCGCAGAAGCAAATTACGAAAACGCTCATTTTAAATGATGTAGAGGTCGATTCCATTCATCAGAAAAGCAGTACGCTGGAAGACTACTTTTTACGTCTGTTACATGGAGGGGATCACCATGCTTAAATTGATACAGTTGGAGATGAAAAAGCTTCATCTGGTGGGTTATATCCGTTCAGCACTGATCGCCAACGCTTGCATTCTAGGGTTGCTCAGTACTATTGCACTGGACAGCCAAAATGAAGGAGTACCCGAATTTACACAGTACGCTCAGCTTCTCGATCTTATGGACAATATGGTGAGGGCAACGTTTATTGTATTTGCCTCCGTTCTACTGTGCCGTTTTATCGTAGGAGAATTTAAATCCAAATCGATTACAATCTTGTTCATGTATCCGATTCATCGTCAAAAGCTAATGATCGCCAAGCTCTTGATTGTGCTGCTGTTTACATTCTTGTCTATTGTAATCTCGGAAATCATCATTACGGCTGCGATCCATTTGCTCAACCAGTTTGTCATAATTGTACCGGATAAGCTCACTCTTTCCATACTAGCCGAGCAATCAGCGCGCACGCTAATCAATGCCGTTGCCGCCAGTTTTATGGGATTGGTTCCGCTGTATATGGGAATGCGAAGATACTCTGTACCCACGACCATTGTGACCTCAATTCTGATTGTAGCATTGCTTTTCTCCAATAATAACGGTGCTACCCTTAGCTCCATTGCTCCCGTGCAAATCAGCTTCTCTGTGCTGGGAATGCTTGTGGCTTATGCAGCCATTCGGCGCATTGAGTATAAGGATATTGCCTAGTAATAAGGATTAAACATAGAACGCTTTCATAAAAAGATGAAAATCCTTGCTTGATATACACACATTTTTCACTGGACTTCATTCTAAAACAGGTATATCCTATAGGAGAAATTAAAAAACGGAATAAGGATCTTCGGGGTAGGGTGAGATTCCCAACCGGCGGTATGGCTCATGGAGCTAAGCCCGCGACTCTGTATCCGGCAACAGGATACGGACTGATTTGGTGAGATGCCAAAGCCGACGGTAAAGTCCGGATGGAAGAAGATCGAAATATGAACATGCCGCAAAGTCGATGAATACTGCATTATGGTTGTGCAGTGACTTCATTTAACTTGCATCAAACGGCAAGTTTATTTGATCAACCCCCGTCTTGCATGGCCTTCGCCATGGACGGGGGTTTTTGTGCCACCGGTCCTGTATTCGCAAGGAGCTAAATAAGTATGAGTCAATCATCAACTGTACTAACATCCAAGGATTTTGATCGTAGCTCCCACATGAAAAGCGGTTTTTGGCTAGTCGCGATTGGAGCGGCCTTGTGGGGCGCAGACCCGCTGTTTCGTATTATTTTGTTAAAATCATTTACCTCAGCACAAATCGTACTGATGGAGCATGCGCTACTCTTTATCGCTCTGACGCCGATGCTGTGGAAGCATCGCGAGGAGCTTAAAACGATACGATTTCGTCAGGTTTTCGCTATTTTGTTTGTCTCATGGGGTGGCTCGGCACTGGCCAGTGTGATTTTCACCATGGCACTCAGCAACGGTGATCTGAATGCCGTACTTTTACTTCAGAAGCTTCAACCTTTGGTTGCTATTATTCTGGCCCGCGTGATATTGAAGGAAATGTTACCGCGTCATTTTGGAATATTAATTGTCATCGCTCTGTTCGGGACGTATCTTCTGACCTTCGGTTGGTCGCTTCCCTTTGGACATGTTCATGATTTTGTTCAAGTTGGTAGTCTGCTTGCACTGGGTGCAGCGATTCTGTGGGGCGGTTCGACCGTTATGGGCAGCTACTTGCTCCGTTCGATGAAATATGAAACGGTAACCTCTCTTCGCTTCATGGTGGCGCTCCCTCTGCTCATTGTTCTCACCTCTGTGGAGCATGCTCCGTGGAATATGCCTACAGGTACATGGGCGGGCGCAGCTGTAATTATCAACTTGCTGCTGCAGGCATTGCTTCCGGGTCTTCTCAGCTTATTACTGTATTACAAAGGCTTAAGTACAACCAAAGCTTCTTATGCTACGATGGCAGAATTGAGCTTTCCTATGGTAGGTGTTGTGATTAACTGGATCGCTTTCCAACAAATCGTTACCGTAGCGCAATTAACTGGTTTTATGCTTATCTGGGTTACACTCTTTATGATTTCTCGTCAGCAAAAAAATTAACAGATCTATTTGCTTTATACTCACCTCAAGCCAAATCATGAAGGTGCTTTTGCATCTCTGATTTGGCTTTTTATGTATGCATATTCATACCGTGATTAGACCTTAAGAACTATTTTTTAAAAAATGTACCTAAAACATGCCTTGATTCATCATTTTTTAAGATTACATCTATAAAATTAGTCGATTTCTGTCGAATAAAACAATGTAGTGACCATCAGACACAGAGGAGAAAAAACATGACTAAAGAAAAACAAACAGTTCCGTGGTGGAACAGGTTTCTCAAGCAATTTTATTTAATGAGGACAAAATTAATCATTTCTTTTTTGGCTGTGTTATTGATTCCGAGCTTACTTATTGGATACTTTTCTTATCAGGGGGCTACGACACAGCTCAGTCAGCAAATGGCTAATTCCGTATACACGAATCTGTATCTGATCCAAAGCAATGTCAATCAATATGTATCCCCGATCATGAAGGACGTGGACGTCCTTACCAGTGAAATCCAAGCTGATTCCATTGGTTCCGATCAAGAAGCCCTTCAGAAAAAATTGGATGACATCGTCAAAGCTCATCCTGAGTTAGATGCCGCGCTCCTTGGCAATGCGAAAGGAGAATATATCCGTTCTCCGCTAAAAAAGGAGGCTGATTATGATCCTAGGGAGAGAAAATGGTACAAAAATGCGATGCTACATAAGGGTAACATATTTGTCGGTGTTCCAGTTGCCAGCGTTACGACAGGGAACCTAGTAGTTAATGTATCGGCAACGCTGAAGAACGGTGAAGGGGCTGTTGCATTGGCTTTGAATCTGGACAAGATGGGGGACAGTCTGCAGTCTGTTAAGATAGGCGAACGCGGAGGACTCATCATTGTTGATTCTGATCATAAGGTTGTATCTGGAGCTGGAACAGCCTTTGACAAGACTGGCAAAAAACCGGCTGACACTATGGAGGGACTTCCCAAAGTGGCGGCAACCGGAGAAAATGATACTCCTTCCGTGTCGCAAATTAAATTTATGAATCGGGATGTGCTGACCTTTACACTTAAGGACCCTCTCACTGGATGGAGTATTGTTGCATTATCGGATCTGGAGGATTACAGTGATGCAGCCCAACCGATTCTGAGGCAAAGCCTGATTGTAATTGTTATTTCCATACTGGCCGCTGCGATCATCATAGTGCTAATGATCCGCTCATTCCTGATCCCTCTCAAGAAGCTGCAAACAGGAACACGGATCGTCCGTGATGGAAATCTGACCGAACGTGTTAATATATCTAGAAAGGACGAGTTCGGCGAGCTGGCACAGAATTTTGACCAGATGACGCATTCCTTGCATACGATGGTCTCCGAGGTCAACCAAACGTCCTCACGGCTTGCTTCCTCTTCTCTGGTAATCAAGGAAAGCACAGAACAAACGACGGAGTCCGTACAACACGTAGCGGAAACGGTTATGGAATCCGCAGAAAATGCAGCAACCAGCGCCGAGGCATCCGAGCAAACTGCCAATGCCGTTGAAGAAATGGCGAAGGGTGTCAGCACGATTGCCGAATCGGCAAGCTCCATCGTGGATTCAGCAGGACAAACCGAGCAAGACGTAGCTCAAGGCAGTCAAATGATTAGCCATGTGCGGACACAGATGGACCGCATTCTGGAAGCTGTAAGCCAAACGGCTAGTCTGATGGATGAGCTATCCCAACTCTCGGACGATGCGAAGCAAATGAATGCGGCTATAGCTGCCATTGCCAAGCAAACTAATTTGTTGTCCCTGAACGCATCTATTGAAGCCTCCAGAGCAGGCGAAGCTGGGCGTGGCTTTGCCGTAGTCGCTATAGAGGTACGCAAACTGTCGGAACAGTCCAAGGAAAGTGCCGATTCCATCAGTCAGATCATTACGCAGATGCTCGACTTGATTCAACGCTCTACTGCTACGATGAACGGTAATGTTCGTAATCAGGTGGGTGAAGGATTACGAATTAGCCAAGATGCAGAAGGTGCATTTGCGAATATTGAACGCTCAACTTCTCACATTGTGGAACAAATTCAAAGTGTATCCGCTGCTGCTGAACAAATCTCAGCCAGTACGGAGGAAGTTTCCGCCACTGTTACCCATTTGGCAAGCCTATCCCGCAATTCGGCGGACAGTTCGCAGACAACCTCCGCTGCCGCTCAAGAGCAAATGGCAGCCATGGAGGAAATCGCATCTTCCTCACAAGAGTTGTCCAACATGGCACAGGATCTGCAAGAGCTGGTTAAGCGATTTAAGATTTAGCTTCCACAGCTATTTTTGAAATTTCATCAACAAAAGCTCAACAGCGCTTTATCTGTTTACTAACAAAAGCCTTCGTCCGCATACAAAATACGGGCGAAGGCTTTTTCGTTGAATCCTTGAAACAATGTCTCGTATTTACCTATATGCTCATCTGCCCCATTAGTTGGCGGCGTCTATCCCCTTCTGGATCATGTTCCACCATAATATTCTGATGAAAAATGGCTGTAGCTCGCTGTTGCTTGTCGTACATCGGCCATGCCGTCTCAGGCAGCATGGGCTTCCCTTCACGTGCAAAAGCAATCCATGCCTGCTGCATATCATGAGCAAGCTTCTGCATCGAAGGCTGAATCTCTAATCCCAGCTTGCCCAGCAGCTTCAGATTATCGAAAACAAAAGCAATTTCTGCACCGTGCACCGCTTGTTCAAAAGTTGGATGTCCCGGCAGGGTCCAATCAAAACGATACATCCATACCGATGCATACGCCGACTGTGCAGCGGCAAGAGCCAACGCGGGACGCCAAAAAATGAGATCGGTCAACATTTGCGCCTGTCCCTCAATGGTAACTGGAAAAGGCTCTATCAGGTCGCCAATGTCGGACATGCCTGTCATCATTTCCAATGCCTGACGTGCTGTTGGCTTATTCATTAGATGGGATTCTTTGCGAATGAAATAGTTCCCCTCATGCAAGTTCGTTCCAATCATAACAGATACCTGTTTGGCTGAGCCTTGGGCGATTGCAGACAGGGGTACATCCGGCAAGGTCACCCCGTCTACAACGGGTTGATAAATCATCGCCATCCCCGGTCCGATGACTTCATGTGTTTTGGCCATAGCGAGCATCAACGCATCTGTAGGCAACGTAAACAATCGCTCAGGATGCTGAGTGTCTACACCCAGTTGCTGTAAATACACAGCCGCCACTTGCTCGGCCTGTGCAGTTGGCAACACCTGCGATGCCCCGCTCTGCAAAATTGCACGCTGGAACAGCCCCTCAGCGGCTGGCATCGCCAATAAAGCGGCAATACTCATCGCGCCTGCCGATTCACCGAACACCGTTACTTCATCCGGGTTGCCGCCAAAGGCAGAAATATGATCCCTAACCCATTTCAGCGCAGCGATTTGATCCAACAGTCCGGCATTTGAGGTCAGCCCATTTCCCTTTGGAGTCAAATGCAAAAATCCTAACGGCCCTAACCGATAATTGACCGTAACTACAACAACATCGCCATTCTTCGCCATGCGTTCCCCGTCATATAAAGGTATAATCCCAGATCCAGTGACAAAGGCACCACCATGAATCCACACCATCACCGGACGTCCCTTCTCAGGAGCCTTCGAAGCTGGTGTCCAAATGTTCAGGTACAAGCAATCCTCGGACTGCTCCGGCGGTTCCACCAGATTTCCAGTCATACTTTCAGCGGAGGGCATGGGTTGCGGACAGATGGGTCCGAAACTCGTCGCAGTCCGTACACCCTCCCACGGCTCCAAAGGCTGTGGCCCATGAAAACGTAGTTTTCCAACAGGAGGCTGTGCATATGGAATACCTTTCCACACATGATATCCATTCCTTGTTTCCCCACGTAATTGACCTAAACGAGTATGTACTGTAACACTCTCCATCATGAACCCTCCTTTATCTCGTATGTTTAACATAACGGTATAATATCAATCTTTACATATCTCTATTATACCCTTTGTGCAGGACCAAACCAAAAAATACCGGAAGCGCTTTTGCGCTCCGGCATTTTGTAACAGGATGGGCGGATCGTGATTAGTCCCGAACCTCTTCTTTCGGAATCAGCTTGTAAATTTCTTCGCTTTCCATTGAATCAATCAATCGGTCTAGCCACTTGTAATAAGCCACAGCCTGCTTCATTTTCATACGGTCTTGCTGTAGAACCGCCTTAAATTCCTCGTATTCTTCACCCTGCGCCATCAATTTGTCCAGTTCATCAATGGCTTTGCGCAGTACGAGTAAATTTGTTTCTACTGCTTTTCTCCATTTAATAGCGAAGAAGTCAGTAAATGTTTGATACCAATCATACTCGACTTCATACAAGTCCTTGCGTGAGCCCTTACTCCATACCTTGTTCACCATTTTCAGATCCAACAACGTTCGAACTCCTGTACTCATGCTCGTTTTGCTCATTTCCATTTCACGGCCCATCTCATCCAGCGTCATCGGTTTATCCGCAAAAAAAAGCAAACCGTACAAATGCCCCGCGGACAGAGTGATCCCATATAGGTCCATGTTTTTACCTATAGCTTCTATGACACGTTTGCGAATTTTTTGCAGCGATGCCTGCTGCTCATCACCTAACTGGTACAAGCTCATGCTTGCAACCTCCTAATTTTAGAGCATTTTGCACAACCTAGTATGAACGACTTACCCGTAAAGGATTAGCTTTGACGCAATATATGAAATCTTTCAATACTGAATGAAATGTTTCAAAAGCAAAGCTTCTGTCTATATTACAACAGCATGATCGTTCAAAATCATAATTCGCAAAATTGCTAATGATAGTAAACTTTTAAAATTATGGATATACATAAATCTTTTTCTTATGGTCATATTTCATTGTCTATTTTAAAAAAAGCACTATCGGTTGTAAAGTTCCGAATGTTTGAGCATTCTAAAGAACGAAGGAGCATATCGAAGAAAAGTTTGTACAGTTTTTTCTGTACGTACTTTACGAACAGTTTTTTTGTTTGAAATGTAAGCAATGCTTCTGTTACAATTAATTTTGTCATTAACCGTTCAGGATGTACAGAATTATGATTTTTATACTCAATCCATCATGCAACATGGGGTTAATACCAAGCAAAGTATAGAAAGAAGAGGTGTATGTATGACGATTTTGGAAGTCAAAAATGTCAGCAAACTCTTTGGTCCTCACGCAGAGCAAGGTGTTCCGCTCCTGGAGCAAGGCTGGGGCAAAGAAAAGCTGGCCAAAGAAAAACAGATTACTGTTGGTGTTAATAAGGCCAACATGGAAATTAAGCAAGGTGAAATTTTCGTAATTATGGGGTTATCAGGTAGCGGCAAGTCCACTTTGGTGCGAATGCTAAATCGCTTGATTGAGCCTACCTCCGGTGAAATTCTGGTCCACGGCAAAGATCTCCGTAAGATGAACAAAGAACAACTCCGCGAAGTTCGTCGTAAAACCATCAGTATGGTTTTTCAAAAGTTCGCCCTGTTCCCACATCGGACTGTATTGGAAAATGTAGAATACGGTCTTGAAATTCAAAAGGTAGATAAAGCACAACGCCAGGAAAAGGCACAACAAGCGCTGGAACTGGTTGGTCTTAAAAACTGGGGCGATAAGATGCCCGATGAGTTAAGTGGCGGTATGCAGCAGCGTGTCGGTCTGGCACGGGCACTCGCGAATGACCCTGAAGTTCTCCTGATGGATGAAGCATTCAGCGCATTGGATCCTCTCATTCGCCGTGACATGCAAGATGAGCTGCTGGAGCTTCAAGATAAAATGAAGAAAACAATTGTCTTTATCACCCATGATCTGGATGAAGCGCTGCGGATTGGTGACCGGATTGCATTGATGCGGGACGGAGTGGTCGTACAAATTGGTACACCGGAAGAAATTATGATCCAACCAGCTAACTCTTATGTAGCTCGCTTCGTCGAGGATGTGGATCTGTCCAAAGTATTGACGGCTGCTCATGTCATGCTTCGTCCAGAAACCATCACTATGGACCGCGGTCCGCGTGTAGCTCTGGAATTGATGCGGGAGCGTGGGATTTCCAATCTATTCGTCATTGATCGCACCAAAAAGCTACTGGGTGTTATTAATGCCGAGGATGCTGTTCATGCTCTGCGCAACAATCTGAAGATTGAAGATATTTTAATCACTGACGGACCGCAGGTGACTGCTGAAACTGTCATTAATGATTTGTTTGAAATTACAAGCTCGTCCAAGGTGCCACTGGCTGTCGTCGATGACAAGCAGAAGTTGCTGGGCGTTATCGTCCGTGGAGCTTTACTGGGTGCACTAAGTGGAGATGTACCTACTACAAAGGAGGTGAATGCCCATGATACCGAAACTGCCAATCGCTGAGTGGATTCAATCCATTGTAGACTGGATGGGTATTCATCTGGCTGGATTGTTTAATGTTATTTCTTCGGTTATTGAAGCCGTAGTAGGCTTTTTCTCTGGCTTGTTTATGCTTCCGCACCCTCTGGTGTTCATCGTGATCATCGGAATTATTGCCTTTATGATTGGCCGGGTGCAGCTTACACTGTTTACTGTCATCGGCTTCCTGCTGATTGATAATCTCGGCTATTGGAGTGAAACGATGAATACGCTCGGACTAGTCATCACGTCTGCGCTTGTATCCATTGTTATCGGGATTCCGATCGGAATCTGGTGTGCATACAGTAAATCAGCATCACGCATTATCACGCCTTTACTTGATTTTATGCAGACGATGCCTGCGTTCGTGTACTTACTCCCGGCGGTTACCTTTTTCAGCTTGGGTGTTGTACCAGGTGTTATCGCATCAGTTATCTTTGCGATCCCCCCAACCATTCGCATGACCAACTTGGGGATTATGCAAGTATCGGATGAGCTGGTTGAAGCCTCTGATGCATTTGGTTCAACATCGGCGCAAAAGCTGTTTAAAGTACAGCTGCCACTGGCATTGCCTACCTTAATGGCTGGTATTAATCAGACGATTATGCTGTCACTGTCCATGGTTGTTATTGCTTCCATGATCGGTGCGGAAGGTATCGGTGCAGTGGTGTATCGTGCTGTGACCCAGCTGCAAATTGGTAAAGGTTTTGAAGCCGGCTTGGCTGTGGTCGTTCTGGCTATTGTGCTTGACCGCTTTACACAAAACCTGTTTAAACCGACGAAAAAAAGCAAAAGTCGTGTATCCAGCAAGCAAAAGGTATGGATCACCTCAGCAGTTACAGCAGTTATTCTGATCGCTGGCGCATCTCAATATTTTGTTGGAACTGATCATTCCGCTGCTGGTAAAGGTAGTGCTGCTGCCAATCCGATTGGTGCAGAGGTTGATTATAGAATTATCGGTATTGATGCCGGGGCAGGCATTATGAAGTCGACGGCTAAAGCAATTCAAGACTACAATTTGTCTGATTGGAAGCTAGTCGAGGGTTCTGGTGCGGCCATGACAGCCACACTGGACAAAGCCATCAAAGCGAAAAAACCGATCATTATTACCGGTTGGACTCCTCACTGGATGTTCAACAAGTATGATCTCAAATATTTGGAAGACCCTAAAAAGTCTTATGGTGAAGCTGAGGGTATTCATACGATTGCCCGCAAAGGTTTGCAGCAGGATGCTCCTACTGCTTATGAGTTTCTAAAACGTTTCAAATGGACAGCGGAAGATATGGGTGAAATGATGGTTGCTATCCAAGGCGGAACCAGTCCAGAGCAAGCTGCCAAGGATTGGGCAGAGAAACATGCCGACAAGGTTCAGGAATGGACTCAAGGACTGCAAACTGTCAATGGCGATACCTTTAAGCTAAGCTATGTAGCTTGGGATTCGGAAATTGCGAGTACGAATTTGCTGAAATATATAATGGAAAACAAATTGGGTTATAAAGTAACCGCACTGCAAGTTGAAGCAGGTCCTATGTGGACGGGTGTCGCTAGTGGTGATGTAGATGCCTCACCGGCTGCATGGCTGCCGTTAACGCATGCGGATTACTGGACTAAATACAAAGATAAGCTCGACGACCTAGGTGCGAATATGACTGGTGTTAAAACCGGGTTGGTCGTTCCAGCTTACATGAATGTTAAATCAATTACTGAATTGCAGGGGAACGGAGCCGAAGCGGCTCCGGCTTCCGCCGCTACTGGGGACTTTGGCAAGGAAGTCGGCTACCGTATTGTCGGTACCGACCCTGGCGCCGGACTGATGAAGCTGACTGCTAAAGCTATCAGTGACTATGGATTGTCTGACTGGAAACTGCTTGAAAGCTCTGGAGCTGCTATGACCGCTACACTGGATAAAGCTATCAAAGCCAAGCAGCCTATCGTTGTAACCGGTTGGACTCCTCACTGGATGTTTAACAAGTATGATTTGAAATACTTAAAAGACCCTAAAAAAGCATACGGTGATAAAGAAGAAATTCATACCATTGCCCGCAAAGGCTTGAAACAGGATGCTCCTGTGGCTTATGAATTTCTAAGCCGTTTCAAGTGGACTGCTGATGATATGGGTGAAGTGATGATCGCAATTCAAGATGGTACTCCCCCACAGCAGGCTGCCAAGAACTGGGCTGATAAGTATCCTGATAAGGTACAGGAATGGATCAAGGGCTTGCAGCCCGTCAACGGCGATCCCCTGAAGCTGAGCTACGCTGCTTGGGATTCTGAAATTGCCAGTACGAACGTATTGAAATATGTATTAGAACAAAAATTGGGCTATAAAGTAACAGCGCTGCAAGTGGAAATCGGTCCTATGTGGACAGGCGTGGCTGGCGGAAGTGTAGATGCTACCGCAGCCGCCTGGCTTCCATTGACGCATGCTGATTATTGGGCTCAATATAAGGATAAAGTAGATGACATCGGAACCAGCATGACTGGCGTTATGTCCGGACTTGTCGTTCCATCCTATGTACCGATTGATTCTATTGAGGATCTTAAAACGCAATAATACTTCTTCCACTTTTAAATTATACTAATAAATAAAAGGCAGATCAGGGTTACTCCTGATCTGCCTTTTTGATTAAAATTGCTCTCAGCCTTTAAGTGTAAATCCTTCTTGTACGGGCATATCGGCATGCTGTGCTGTCGTCTGATGCTGCCTAAAGAATAACGGATAGATCACGAAGGCCACCAGCAGACTCACACAACCAATGACGCCCAGAGCAATCAAATCCTTAAAGATGTAGGTGATATCCAGTCCCTTGAGAGTAATGTTCCGTACAGCGTCCAAATAATACGTTAATGGCAATATTTCAGCAAGTCCTCGCAAGAAGCCGGGCATTGCTTCCAATGGCCACGTATAGCCTGACAGCATAAAGGAAGGAACAGCAATGAGCATCAGAGTTTGTGTCGCATCCACTCTGGTCTTGGAAAAGAGACTGAACAGGAACCCTAATCCACACAAAGCAAAGTTAAAGACCAACGACACCAAAATCAATGGTAGTACCTGTCCCCTAAACGGAATATCGAAGCATAGAGCGCTAATACTGAATACAGTCAGCACATTGAAAGCTCCCGCCGCATAATAGGGTGCCAGCTTGGCAATAGCCAAGCGCCAAGGGGTATTTTTCCATGCGCCAAATCTTCCCCAAGTCCCTGCTTCCTTATCCCGCGTGCAAGACAACGCAATACCTAGCAGCAAACACTGCTGGAGAGCCGCGGAAATAACCCCCAACGGCATGAAGAGCTTATAATCATATACCGGGTTAAATAGCACTCTGGATCGGAACGGGATGGTAGTCAGCGTCGAGGCAGCCTGATCGGCGTTCATCCCTTTTTGCTTCATGGAATTAAGCGATACTCCCGCGCTCACGCTACTAATGACCTGATTGGCAATCCGACTGGCACTATTGGAATACATCATATTACTGCCGTCAATCAGCGTAAGCACAGGTGGATTTTCCCCATGCTTAAGCCGAGTGGTAAAGTTGTCGGGAATGACAATTCCGATCTTAGCTTCCCCAGTCTCCACCTGGCGGACTACATCATCCTGATTGGTCACTTGCCGTGTAACGGCAAATGAATCAGTCGCATCGAACGCCTGAATAATCTGGCGACTAAGCTGCGAATTATCTCCGTCATACACTGTGACAGGCATCTCGGTAATCCGCTGATGCGAATACAGGAAGCCGAATAGTATCGTATACACTATTGGCGTAATCAGCAGAATAGCCATAAAACGGCGGTCCCGGAAGATACTCAGCCATTCCTCGCGAAACACATCGCGGATACGAAGTCTTTCCTGTGAATCCTGCATATTACTGCGCCCCTTTGCCTGTAAACAGAACCGTGGAGCCTGTTGGAACCGAAGCCGCAAGATCTGGTAATGCTACCTTCACACCAAAGGAACGGACATCCTTATCACCAGAACTTTGGCTCGGTTTTTGAATGGCAAAGTCCGCAGCCGATTCTAACAGAATGACTTTACCCTTCAGCTCCTTGCCACCTGACAGTAATTTAATTTGAACTGTATCCCCTGCTTGAAGACCGTTCAGAGACGTTTCCGGTACATAGAATTTAGCCCAACGCTGTGTGGATGTTTCAATGGTATAAACCGGGAATCCTGCGCTAGCCATCTCACCCAAGCTAAGCGACTTGGATTTTATAATCCCATCCTCAGACGCACGCAGCGTAGTATAGCTCAAATAGGTCTGAGCCTCCTGAAGTGCAGCTTCCGCTTGGGCTACCTGTGCATTGGCACCTTCAACCGCAGATTGTGCCTGCTCTACCGTCGATTGCGCCGCCTTCACAGCGGATTGCGCTTGCTCTACTGAAGCCTGAGCAGCTTTGACATCTTCCTGTTGCACAGCAACTTTGCCTGCTCCTGCCTGTGCTTCCTTCACTGCAGCCAAGGCTTGACGGTATTGAGCTTCAGCTGCCGTAATTTCCTCCTTACGGCTTCCCTCCCGTGCCATATCCAATTTTTGCGACTCTGCATTATACTTGGCCACTGCCTGTTGATGTTCCAATGTCGCTTGATCCAACGAGGCCTGAGTTGCTGCACCGGCTTCTTGAAGCTTTTTGGCACGCTCCAGATTTTTAACGGTCAGATCCAGCGTTTCCTTAGCTACCTTCACAGATGCTTGCAATTGCTCAAGCTCCTGTGGTCTTGCCCCGCTCTTGAGGGCATCCAGTTTTGCTTTGGCGGCGTTAGAAGCTGCTTTGGCCTGTTCAATCTGGCTGGAGGAAGCCTCAGCGGTCACACTGACCGCTGTCGTGCCTTGGCTCTTCTTGGCCTGAGCGGCGCTCACGGTAGCCTGCGCCTGACCTACTCCTGCTTGAGCCTGCAATACGCTGGCTTTCGCTTTGGACACATTGCTCTTGGCTGCCAGCAATGCAGCCTGTGCTTGCTTCACCTTATCTTCCAGCTCACGGCTTTCCAAATGGGCTAGCACTTGCCCTTTTTTTACCTTGTCGCCCTCATTCACCAGCATCTGATCAATACGTCCTGCCATCTTAAAGCTGGCATTGAGCGTATCTGATTCTACATAAGCCGTAGGGATAGAAGAAGACTCATCTGCGGACAAGCTACTGCTCCCTCGTGGTAAGGCAGTCAAAGCATAGATTCCTACAGCGATTAAAATAATGAGTACGATATAAATCGCATATTTTTTAGCTTTCATGTTCTCATCACTCCACTTATCTATTTATTTAATGTTGCATACCCAGCGCGTTACATACAAATACTTCGATACTTTCGCGAACTTCCTGCGGATTCATCGTTTCGCCCCATACCATCGACCGCATCGGAGTAAAAATGTAAATGCCAAATAAACAATTTGCAGTCGTTTTTGCATCCAACTTACTCGAAATTTTCCCATAGAACTTGCCGGAATCAATCTCTGCCTCCATAAAATCAAAATAGTCTGCCAGCACCTGCCTAATATTAAAATGCTGTTCCTGCGAGACCCATCCCTTACTGACTAATAGACGGCAAAAATCCGGCTCTCTCCCAATGAACTCAATATGTACTTGGATCAGCTTGTGAACCCTCACTTCTACCTGATCCATAGGAATCTGAGCCATCGCTTCATGGATATCCTGGACAAAACGCTCCATCCCCATCCTCAAAATGTAAATGTACAATTCTTGCTTGTTTTTAAAATTGTAGTACAGGGTTCCTTTGGCTATGCCACATACCTTGGCAATTTCCTCCATATTTGTTTCATTAAAACCTCGTTCGGAAAAAGCCTTGAGTGCACCGTTAAAAATAATTTCCTTCGTTTGCTGTTTCATGCTTCCTCCTTTTTTGAACTGACCGTCCAGTACAAAAATTATGTATTTATTATAAGCCCATTTTCAGTTATCCAGCAATAGGAAATGTGTAAAAATGACTATTTTAGACACTTCGTCTAAACGACCATTCTAAAATGGAAATGCAAAAACGGATCGAATAAGTGAGGGGGTCACTCATTCGATCCGTTATTTCATAAAATCGGCTAATAAGGGGGCACATCCTATGGATTATCAGCCGATTTTAAGGGAGGGCCGACTATTTCTTCACCGTTTGATTGTATTGCGCAATTTTGCCTGTAATTTCTTGTGCAGCTTGGTCCAGCGCCTGTTTTGGTTGCTGCTGGCCACTCAGAACAGCTTCGATCGCACCTTCGACGATTTGACGCGCTTCTGGGAATACGCCCATTACTGCGCCTTGTGTAGCAGTGGATTGTGCCGATGCGTGCAATTGGTCAACGGCTGTCTGGAATTGCGGATATTTTACCATGTTATCTTTGAGTACCTTCTCGTCATAAGCTGCTTTCGTGATCGGGAAGTACCCGGTATTCACACTCCATTGTGCCTGTACTGCTGGAGAAGCGACGAATTTAATGAACTCCCATGCTGCCTTTTGCTGGGCTTCGGGCTTGTTGTTCATGATGTATAAGCTCGCGCCACCTACAACCACGCCGCCTTCTTTTGCTTCATTGGCTCTTGGCAGGAATCCTGTGCCTACTTCGAATTTATCGCCAACCTGCTCCACAATATTACGCAGCGAAGCGGTGGAATCCAGCGTCATTGCAATTTGTCCTGCGGAAAAAGCCTTTGCCGTATCGTCGGAGTTACGTCCTAAATTGGATACGACCTTTTCATCAATCATTTTCTTCCACCATGTCAGTGTTTTTACACCGGCATCCGAATTCAGCAAAGATTCCGTAGCTGCTTGCTCACGTCCGTTGCCGTTATTCACATAGTCCGCATTCTGATTGGCAAACAGTTGCTCCATAAACCAGCCGTAGATAGCAATGGATGCACCGGATTTACCATCCTTACTCAAGGCTTTGGCAGCTTTCTCGAATTCATCATACGTTTTCGGAGGATTAGCTGGGTCAAGTCCTGCGGCTTTGAAAGCATCCTTGTTGTAATATAAAATCGGGTTTGACGTATTGAACGGCATCGCGTTCAATTTACCATCAATCGTGTAGTATCGTGTAATATTCGGTTCAAGCTGCGACAAATCGAACTTATCTGCATCAATAAATTGTTGTACAGGCGTGATCATTTTGGAGTCGATCATGAA
The DNA here is from genome assembly GCF_052921365.1 of Paenibacillus sp. T2-29. Lineage (NCBI taxonomy): Bacteria > Bacillati > Bacillota > Bacilli > Caryophanales > Paenibacillaceae > Paenibacillus > Paenibacillus sp. T2-29. The sequence goes on from NZ_JBREVE010000002.1 coordinate 329,442, forward strand.
TTTACTGCCGATTTCGTATACTTGAATGATGTCCGGTCCGCTATTAGAACCCAGCGACGCTTTCAGCTTGTTCAAGCTGTCATCATATTTACCTTGATATACTGGCTCTACCTGAATGTCCTTATGACTAGCGTTAAAGTCAGCAGCGATCTGCTTGATCGCCTTTTCACCGTTGCCGGACATTGAATGCCACCAAGTCAGTTTTATAGGTGAAGCCGCTGCAGCCCCATCATTACCATTACTCGGCTTCTCCGCCGCTGTATTGTTGCTACAACCTGCTGCAACTACCATAGCAGTCAGAATAAGCAGGGTCAAAGCACTTTTCAAACGAAAAAATCTCATAATCTCTCTTCTCTCCCTTTGATTAAATGATTCTTGAATGAAATGTTCGTACTCTTGTGCGTTAAAGCTTTGTATATAGGCTGCTTGCGCAGGTGTTGCTGTCTTTTGCATCTATGATTAGCCTTTAAGCGCACCCGCTGCCATTCCACGCACCAGCTGTTTGAGTCCAAAGATCAGCAGGAGCAGAGACGGTAAAATGACAAGTGCTGTACCCGCAAACACCAGATTCCATGAAGTCGATTCCTGAAACTCCAGCATGGATATGCCGATCTGTACGGTACGCATATTCTCGCTATTTGTGACCAGTAAAGGCCAGAGATATGAATTGTACATGTTCAGGAACGAATACACAGCCAGTGTTCCGAGTGCAGGGCGCGATAACGGAAGCACATGGAACAGGAAATATCGGATATGTCCGCACCCATCCATACGAGCAGCCTCGAACAGTTCCTTGGGAAGCTGGAGGAAAAATTGTCTTAACAGGAATGTTCCAAATGCCGTCGCCAGAAATGGAACCGTCAATCCTTGATATGTATCAAGCCAGTTCCAGCTTCGCACCGTCAGATAGTTAGGAATAATGGTAACTTCCCAAGGGATCATCATTGTCGCGACAAACATGCTAAAAATGAAGTTTTTTCCCTTGAATTCCATTTTGGCAAAGGCATAGGCCGCCAGGCTGGCTGTAATCAGTTGTCCGATCATCGTCAGACCCGAAATGAGAAAGGTGTTGCCGATAAAGGCTGCAATCGGAACGATTTCAAACACTTCAGTGAAATTGGCCATATGAAAGGAATGCGGGAAAAAGCTTGGTGGGTAAGCGCTCGCTTCCTCCGGTGACATGACCGCCATAAAAAATGTATAAATCACCGGATACAAAATCAGAGCGGCTGCAATCGTAAGCAGCACATACAGTAATGTTGAATTCAGGTGTTGTTTCATTGGTAATGCACCTTTCTTTCCACCCATTTAAACTGAATCATCGTAAGCACCAAAATGACGGCGAACAAGACAATCGCCTGCGCACTCCCTGTTCCGAACCGGAAATTAACGAAAGCTTCCTGATAAATGGAATATACAAATACATTTGTACTGTTCACCGGACCGCCTTTGGTCAAGATATTAATTTGGGCAAAAGACTGGAAGGCACCAATGATAGAAACTACAGTCACAAAAAAGATCGTCGGTGATAGCAGCGGCATAGAGATACGCCAGAACGTGACCAACGGTCCGGCTCCGTCCATTTTGGCACTTTCGTACATGTCGTCTGGAATCCCTTGAAGTCCGCTCGATAAGATAATGTAATTGAAGCCAAGATTCATCCAGATGGTCATTATGGCTACGGAGAACAGCGCCCAATCCGGGCTGGTCAACCACGGAACCGGATTGATATGTAACAGGGAAAGCACATAGTTGAACATTCCCAGTGTGGGATGGAAAAGAAATTTCCAAATGACCGCAGATGAACCCACCGACAACACCATCGGTAGCGAGAAGGCAAATTGGAAGATACGCATCCCACGTAACTTACTGTGTGTAAGGGCAGCTAGTACCAGCGCCAGTAAAATACCCACAGGTACCGTCAATACCGCAAAAAGCAGCGTGACCTTAATCCCCTGTAGAAACTGACCTGAGCTGAAAAGCATAGCAAAGTTATCGAACCCCACATAATCTGCAACGTTTCCTGCGGGATCTGTAGAATGCAAGCTAAGATAAACGGACTTTATCATCGGATAAAACATAAATACAGCAAACAAAATAAGCGATGGAGCCAAAAAGGTATACGCCAGCGCGTTTTCGCGCAGTCTTTGAATTTTTAGCGAACCCGTGCGTATGCGAGCTTTAGACGATGTCCGTTGCTGGCTCCTCATCCCCAGTCCCAAAGATTTGTTAAGTTCACCCAAAACGGAACGCCCCTTTCTTTTAAACCAACCTCAGTAAGTGTATCGTTTTGATGTAAAGGGAACATCAAGTGGACTGGAGTAAAATGTTAATGTTTTTACTCTTTGTAAAACCAATCCTAATTGGGTACTCGCACAAGGGCACAGGCTCCTGCATACGATATATCATTATTATGAGTATGGAGGTCAGAGGCGAATGTCGTACAATACCGTCAGTCCGCAAACTTTATATCAAGCTAGACCGGAATTCCAACAAGAACTTAAAAAAGTTCGCGATCAATTGCATTATCAATTGAGCCCCTACATGAATCACACGGTTAGGGTACAAACGATGGATCATCATGTGTATGAAGGAACGATTGTGCACATGGATGCGGATCATTTGTATCTGAGAGTCCCTCAGCAGTATCACTCACCCTCCTCAGGCATTCCGGCCCCTGATCGTTCCTATGCCTACAACAATGTCATTCTGCCGCTGGTGCTATTTAATTTGTTGGTTATAGTCCTGTTGAGCTAGCGTTTAATCCATGCAATCTGTCTAACTAAAAGACAAAAAACCTCCAAATCCGTAAGGAGCCTACCCTTGGCACATTACGAAGTTGGAGGTTTTAGTTATTTGTATTCTTATAATCATTTGTTCTCACAGGAGATGCCTGCTTCCTGCTCTAGTACAGCTACAAAACGCTCTATACGATCTTCATTCGGCAGGTGGCAGAACACCTCATTTACACCCTGATTGATCAACAGGATGCTCCCCTTAGTATCTGACAAATCCTTTTCCATCTTAGCCTGCGAAATATGGTGATAATTAATGAACTTGACCCAAGGAATACCCATAGTGCAGGAATAAAAGATGATTCGTTGGGACGTTACGGCCAGCATTCCACAAAGCGGTATCTTCTCAGAGCTTTGCTGCAAATCATACGTACACCTAATACAGGATCGGATGTGTTCGCCAGCTTCCAACGTCAGACTAATGGCTCGCAACTCTTTTTCATCTGTTCTCATCCCGTCTCATCTCCTGTTCGAAGCTCAGGAACGAGTCGCAGCTCCATGAAACTTCAGATCAGCTTTAGCGGCTTATCTCGTTGACCTCTTCCATTTTTCGTCAGATTAAGAACTGGACAATGACCGATCTTCACTGCACATTAAAACCAAGGATGGATATGTATAACTTAACATGGGCACAGGATGTTATCAACAAGCAAGCTAGCACTGTTATTGAGCAAAATTCAGAAATGAGGAATGGTATACGCTTCTTCTTGGCAAGCTAATGTGAGAATACATCAGAACGGAGAAGAAGCCTGATGAAATATAACCGTTTGCTATGCGCTGGAATCGCTGTTTCTTTGCTGTGTATTAGTTCTTGCCCCACTCCATACACGAATGCACAAAACACATCATATGCCTCCCCCGCTCCTACAAAGGGAAGAGCCTATTACGAAGAACGGGGCGACATTGTATGGGAAGTTCCTACCCATCGTAAGCTTATCGCTCTCACATTCGATGACGGACCGGACGAAAGCAATACGCCTGCCATTCTCGATTTACTTCAAAAATATGATGCGAAAGCGACCTTTTTTGTCGTTGGCAGTCGTGTAGAAAAGCTGCCACACCTTGTAAAACGGGAACGAGAGGAAGGACATGAAGTTGGCAATCATACCTTCCTTCATTCATCCTTTCAATATATCTCCCGCAACAAAGCTCTGTCCGAATTGGACCAAGGTCAGACGAGCATCGTTCAGGCAACTGGTGCGGGGACCCATCTATTTAGACCACCAGGTGGCTCCTATAACGATTCACTCGTCAAGTTATCCAAGGAGAAGGGGCTAAAAATTATTTTATGGTCCTGGCATCAGGATACCCTAGATTGGCGAAAGCCTGGTGTACACCGTATCGCAGATAAGGTGCTTCGCAACGCCCGTAACGGCGACATTGTCCTCATGCATGATTATGTACATCAAAGTACACAAACCGTTGAAGCCTTGAAGATTATTCTTCCTGAGCTCAAGAAAAGAGGTTATTCCTTCGTCACTGTATCTGAATTACTCTCTAATCGAGAAAAGCCGGATGGGCTGATCGAGGTGAATAAGTGAAAGAGCAAGAATAGCAAGATAAAAACTCAAATATTTCAAGGAGAATGAAAGTGGGCTCGCCGTTGACTATGCAAAAAGTATGCAGGAACGAAATGGCAATTAGCTAATACAAGAGACCTCTCACAAGTTTATTTAACTCGTGAGAGGATAAATCCCAACCTCAATAGTGAGCACCACATCTTATTTTACAGCTATACCGTTCAGTTCAATGTTTTGGAGGCCAGCCATTGCATCATCGTTGTTTTCTTTCCGTTAATCACCTTCGATACTTCGTTGTTATACACGTAAATCCAGGACCAGTGGCCATTGTATTCATACGGTGTTTTATCACTCTTCTTGTACAAACCAGAAGTATCCACTACGTTATCAAACAACGACATATGGACATCCTTTGCTCCGGCATTCACTAAACGGTTGTAGGTCGGAATCATATAATCGTTGGGTGGAACCACAGTATCGGTTTTGGCAGCCACAAACCAGATCGGCAGGTCCTTCATATCGTTAATTTGTTCGTCGGTAATTAGGCTATCCTTTAAGGCTTCACACGCCACCACGGCTGCTGCAAAATAGTCTTTATAATCACGGATCAGCAACATAGTCATATATCCGCCGTTGGAGTCTCCACCAATGTAGATTCGATCTGTATCAATGTCTTTGTTTTTGGCCACGTATTCCTTAATTAAGGACATCAATGCTTGCTCGTACTTCGAGGTTCCGTCTCCAAAGCCTGTAAAACCATCCATCCAGTAGGTTGGAGTCTGAGGTGCCAGCACATAAGCCCCGCCAAAATACGATTGAATATCCTTAGAAGCAAAATTCGCTGCTTTATTACCCGAAATCGGAATCGTCGGATCTGTACCTCCCTCTCCCATACCGTGCAGCCAAATCACCAAAGGGTTTTTCACCTTGTCTTTTGCCGGTGCATAGCTCGCGTAGGTTAAAGTAACCCCATCAGAAGTAGCTTTACCAGTTGTAAATTGATCAACCAGCTGCCGTATCTCGCCTGCAGAGGTATCAATCTTCAAGCCGGAAATCGTGCCTGATTTGGTTTTTATAGCTTTTTGCTGTGTGATCGTATATTTGTTATCATTCCATGCGTTAAACCCCGAACCCGCCGCATCATAATGAATGGCAGAGCTTAGAGTTACGGCTGGACCAATTTCCATTTCCAACACAACGTAGCTTCCTGTTTTACTTACAGGGTTGCCACTTTTGTCCGATACATAGGCCTTGGTGACCTTCCGGTTGCCTTTCTCAACAAAGGAATTTACCAACCTATTGTCGCTTCTTTCCACATATACCTTAAATGTATCCTTTGTTATCGCATCTTTGGGTACGGGCTTACCCAGATTAACAATGATCTTCGTAATGGTTGCTCCCCAATCCTTCACCTCCGCAACCGTCCGGTATGAAGTAGGCTGCATCTTGGCAGCCCATGCACCGTTGCTGAATACAAGGGTCGTACTGACAGCTAAAGTGAATAACATAGTTGTTTTAGCAACCTTTTTAAACTGTTTAAACATGATGTCTTACCTCCCAGATCCATTGATAAAACGCTTACATTATTGATTTTAATGATTTTTTTATTTTCATCCTGCCTTTTATTAGCCTAATTCAGGTCAATTACTGACTCCTTGCTTCAGAACGCCTCTTGTGCTTTTTACGATATTGATGCGGTGTCGCTTGATAAACCTTTTTAAATACCCTGGCAAAAGACTTCTCGTTTGGAAATCCGTGTTCCAGCGCAATTTGTATAATAGAATGGTCCGTATTCATAAGAACACGGAAAGATTTCTCCAGACGGATGGCATTGATATATTGAAATAGCGTCATACCTACATGCTTTACAAAAAAACGGGACAAATATTCGGGAGACAATCCAAAAACCTGAGCTATGGAATCGAGAGATAGACTCTGATCGTAATTTTCTTTGATATAATCGGTTATCAACGTCAGTCGCTCCAAATATTTATGAGTGTTAATGCCAGGGATCGATTCGTTGTCAATTTTAAAATGCATTAATAAAAGGTACACCAGTTTATAAGATAGCGACGTTAGATGGATATGTACTAAAGGGTCATTGTGCTGGTTGAGGTAAGCTACAAATAATGTGTTTAACAGATCACGCAGCTCCTTAAAATGCTGTAATCTCTGCTCATTGGTTTCGAAAATGGATATACAATCGAATGAAATGGGATTACTGTCCTTAGTATTTTCTCGAATAAATCCAGAAGGAATCAGAATGGTTATAGCCTCTCTACCTTTGCCCTTAGCCACAGAAAAGGAATGAATAGCATTTGAATTAATGAGCACGATATCTCCTTCTTTGGAGCTATAATTCATGCCATCTATATAGATATTGTCGATTCTTCCTGAGAGTACATAAGATATTTCGATGCTGTCGTGCCAATGCCTAGGTATGTATGCTGGTTCATTGGAGGAATGAACTATAATTTTTAATGGAAAATGATTGTCTGCCTGGACCAGCTCATATTTGTATTCCAAGTTTGTCGCTCCTCTCAGATGTGAACATAATACCTCCCTCTCTCCATAAACAAAAAAACCTAAGATAACAAAATACATAAGATCCTTGGATCTTAACATTTTGTTCCTTAGGTTTTGCCTGCGTAACAGTAACAATCCTAGTGCTATTCATTCTCATTTAACTAAGCTAAGTATATAGAGGGTTGAAATTTATGTCAACGCTTTCATGCAAGGCGTTCAACCTCCCAACAAAAAAGAACGAGCTTCTATAGCCCGTCCCTTTATTTATGATCCTGTTTTTTGAACTTTGAAGATCATATTTAAACCAAATCCAATCAGCACGAGTCCCGTGGCCTTATCGATAATATTCTGAACTTTGGGTACATTAACCATTTTCTTATATAATTTAACAATAATACGATTGTAGTAAACCATAAAATCGAAAGTAGAGCGTAAAGAGAACCCATCAGTAAAAACTGCAAACTGGGATTATAACCTGGTATTACACCCGCATATTTGACTACTTCAAATGCTACGGCTGACTTTATTAATATGAAAGAAAGCCATCAGCCATATTTCAATACCTAACATTCATCCTTTTGAAGCTAGTGTGCAATTCGGTCACTGTTGTATCCGACTCAAAAGGATGCTCTCAATAAAACTGGCGCGGATGCCATGGCAATGTTCTTCCATTTGCGGACCCGGCTTTCAGGAACAGAAAGAGCAGCGGTGATATCCTTAAATCGCATCGTCCCGCTGCTCTCCAACTACATGTGTCTGACTTTGTCCCGTTCAGGACTTCTCTCTCTAGACATTCTGCATTTCACTACCTCTATAGCTTAGGTCTCTGAATAATTAGACAAACTGACTGGATAAAAGACATAAACCTTAAGCCATTTGCTGAATAAGCTACTACTAAGTAACAATATTAAGGCGTCAACTTTAATATTGTCATAGTTGTATTAATATTATTGTGCAACTGAGCAGGAGTTGCGTTGGCATTTACCAATTGTATTGTAGTTGGAACTGTTGTAACGGTTACAATAACCTCAGCAGCGGTAGGCCCCCCACCATTACCTGAGAAAGGTAAGGGTGTTATAGGAGTTCCGTTAACGGTGAGATTGAAGTCCGCATTACCTTGGTTGTGAATAGAAAATGAGATAAAGTAGCTCCCCGTCTCGTTAATTGTTATCGTTGGAGATGGAGGAGTGAAAGTAAATGCACCACCAACATTCGCTAAAACCCCAGTAAAGGTAATTGGTGAGTTACCCGGAACTGTGTCAGTTCCCGTACCAGGGTCAGCTCGGAAAACACTTAAGAAGTCTGATATCCCGGCGCCTGCTGGCCCTGCTGGCCCTGCTGGCCCTGTCGCTCCTGCTGGCCCTACTGCTCCTGCTGGTCCCGTTGCTCCTACTGCCCCTGCCGGCCCTATTGCTCCTGCTGGTCCCGTTGCTCCTACTGCCCCTGCGGGTCCGGGGATTCCTTGAAAACCTTGTAGCCCTTGCTGGCCTTGAGCACCTGGAACTCCCAGTGGACCTGGCAGTCCTTGGGGTCCCTGAGGTCCTTGAGGCCCTTGAGGTCCTCTAATCCCTTTAACAATGACCTTCGGCAAAACTTTGACCTTTTTAACTGCACATCTTCTAAATTTTCTCCGATGCATTCTCTTTTGCCAACAATAATGTCGAAACATAATTAATGGTCACCTCCAAAGTCTAGTCAAATTAGCTTATTGTGCAATTAACCAAAAAGATTGGGCTGTTGACTTCATCTAGGAAAAGATAGGCATAGGCCTGTCCGTATGCTCCAACTCGTTGACCATGATCTTGTACCATTGGTGACCGTCCACTATGTTCCCGGTGCGTTCGATCCAAATGATCGGGTCGATGTAACCAAACCGCACAATGGACTGCTTTAACTTCTCTTATTCAACATCGCCCGGCTAAAGGTCAACCCGTGGGTTATATGCTTTTTCAACAAAAAAGAACTAGCTCAACAGCTAGTCCTTAATGATTGGTTTGAAAAATACTACCTTCTATTATTTTTGGGTAAATGCGATTTTTAATCCGATAAGTGTAAATAACGAGCCTTGAATATAATTGATTTTTTTAGAAAAGGATGGATTTCTCCGTAGAAAGGAGCCTACTTTTCCAGCAAAAATACTTATCAAAATAAAAAGCACTAAAGTTTGCATTAAAAATACTACTCCAAGAACTAGCATTTGAGTAGAAACATTACCACTTTCTTGGTTTACAAACTGAGGGAGAAAAGCCAAGAAAAAAAGTGATATTTTGGGATTCAATACATTCATGATAACACCTTTTTTATACAATGACTTGTAATTTAAGGTATCTCCACTCTTAAGTTCAAAACTCGTATCTTTTGCTCTAAATGACTTATACGCCAAAAATAATAGATAAACTGCTCCAGCGTATTTGATTACTGCAAACGCCAAGGAAGATTGATAAATTATTGCCGCGAGGCCGAAGGTTGCTGCAAAAATATGAACCAACAATCCCGTGCAAAGGCCTAAAGTAGTAAATATCCCTGCATTCCTACCTTTTGCTATGCTCTGTGTCAGTGTGAACACGTTGTCGGGGCCCGGCATAATGGTGAGAACAATTGCTGCTCCCAAAAAAGCTAATATAGTTTGAAGCTCCACAAAACTTCCCCCTTTGGATAATTTGAATACATACTACACTACAATAAAGGGATCTGACAATTGAGTTGATCGCGAAAGGACGCGCCCATTGTTGTATTCTCTGGATTCGGATTGGGATCATTACAAAGCATACATATTCGTGCCCTGGGTTTTTCTTCATGAATCCGTTCCTATTCAAATATTAAAGAAAATCAAAAAGGCCGACACATTGGTCAACCTCTGCATACCAGAAAACCTATTTTCTTTTTAATTTTCACCTGTGCGAGTTATCAATTAGAGCAAATGATCGAACGTAAACTGCCGAATTACATAAAATCTGCTGTAAGTTGCTTGAGCACTCATGGTGTAGCAATGGTATAGAAAAGGGCTCCCTCTCGGGAGCCCTTTAAATAGCGGTATTACAGGGTTTTGAGACCCTTATTACATCATGCCGCCCATCTTTGATTTACTCGCGCAGAGGAACGTCATAAAACTTATCTTCTATTGTATAGCTTGTTTGGGCTTATCTTCAGAAAGTTTTATTCGTCTACATCTGCCCTCATTCGCCAGAACTGGTATTTTTCATGTGATTTTTTTGAGATTCAAGCAGCCATGTTGCCACACACCATTCGGTCTCATCAACAATTTCCTTTTATTGTATATTGAGGCATAGGAAGTAGCAATGATCTTTCTGAATTTTAATATTCTAAAAATATCTCACCTTCTCTTGGCGGCATAGGTATGCTCTATCCCGCTCCCAACTCTCCAGAATGACGATATCCCGTAGTGTAGACTTATCCGGCCCCAGAATATAGTTATTTTGCTCTAAAGCAAGCAACTAACTTTTTATGCTTTCTGTACACCTCCGCGTCTTTATCTCCAGATCTAATATAGTTACGGCAGCCTGCTGAAAAGTTGTAGACTGAACGGCGATGTTAAGCTAACGTGGCAGGTTAACCTAACAAGCAGACTGCCAATTACGTTTGAAAATACCCAAACGTGCTGCCGGGTTGACATTCAGAACTGGTCTTGTGAATCTGGTGGAGTTAAAGGGAGTGCTAGTTGTGTCTCATCTATTTTTTTGAACAAGCATTGTATTGAAGAGCCAGCGAAAATTCCATCTGAAATACTGAGCTAGATGCCAATCTTCATAGCCATTTAATACACCTTTATTTAACCAGTAAGACTCTGGTTTTCCGCTCGTCGCAGCTTCAGACACATAAGCGATCGTTTTTTCTAAAAAGCGAATGACATCTAGGATTTTATCTGGAGTGGACACATCTCCATGCCCGGGAATGACAGTATCTACCTTCAGATCTCTTTGAATGCGTCTAAGGATGCGTATCCAAGCGTATGGATTACCGTATGGCATGACCGGAATCGTCTTGTTGGTTATTAAATCACCAGCAATCAAGGTTCGTTCTTCAGGCACGTAAATAACGGCATCGCTTAAAGAATGGCCGCCTCCGTAGGATAAAACTTCGACAGTGTGTTTTGCTCCTTTTATAACTAGTTTATCGTCAAAAGTTATCGTGGGTATCACCCTACGAAGGGAAGGGATAGCATCATACAGGGCTCTCTGCACGGAAAGATCATAGCCGATTTCGGTTAACATGTGCGGATTTTTTTCTTGTGAACGTACTTGATGTAGGCTATTTATTAACTTCTGAATGTTTTGTTGCATTAGATCAATATTCACTTTACCCATTTCAGATAGCAAATCTCTTGTCCAAACGGTAGATATAAAATCACTTTCCATGAATTCCTGATTGCCATTGACATGATCTCCATGGAAATGAGTATTGATCACATATTTAATTGGTTTATTCGTTAATTGTTCTGCGGTTTGACGTAACAAAGCACCAGAATGCGGTAGGTTGGTTGTGTCCACAACAACGGTCAAATCCCCAATGTCAATAATTGCCGCATTCCCCAGCGAACCACTACCAGGTACCGAAATAGCACCCCAGATACCTTCCGCTGCTTGTTGAATCGTGAAATATTTGTTGTTCATTGTTTATGCCTCCATCAAAATAAGTTTGACACCATTTCCTTTTATCTTTAGTTTTTTTTATGTTTCATGTATATCAATTAGCAACTTTAGCTTACAAGTTAGAGTCAACTAGAAATCAAGCACAAATTTCTGAAATGAAGTTAGAGGTGCAAATATCGACTTCGAGTTGACTTAAAGATGTATAATAGTTTTAAATTTTGGTTTAGAAAAAAGGAGTGTCATAAAAAAACAATGCTTACTATAAGTCAAGTATCAGAAAGAACGGGGCTAACTCCTTATACGATTCGCTATTATGAAAAAATTGGAGTGCTACAGGAACCAAATCGAAGAAATGGAAGGACACGCATTTATACTGAAAGTGAGGTTTCATATATACAATGTTTAATTAGATTAAAAAAATTGGGATTGTCGCTTGAGGAGATTACGGAATTTACCCGTGACGGATGTGTACTGGATAAAATTCAAAAAGGGGCAGAAGTTGCTAATTTTACTCCTGCCTTACACATACGGATAGAAATTCTTGAAAAGCATCTGGTGGAACTGGAATCCAAGCGGCAGGAACTTGAGTGCATGATTTCCCTTGCTAACGAGAAGATAGCCCTGTACCAAAAACTTACGAAGACGATATAGTAATGTAGAAAACCTGGTTCACCACCAGCATATACGATGGCAACAGAATTGATTGAACTAACGGGAAACGTTAGTTCAATCAAATAGCGATAGTCTAGGGCTTTATTTTCCCGTCCTATTCTACCGTTGTTTCTTTTATTGTAGTTATCAAAACTTTATTTTCAACATACATTTAAAGTTGATTCATATCAGTTCCGCCTTAAATGTCCGTCTGTAAGCAATTTTTCAACTAAAAAGCTCTGCCGACCTTAAGGTTAGCAGAGCTTTTTAATTTATTTAGAGTATTCACTTACTTCAAACGTCAGGATACGATCATATAGCATATAATCTTTACGGCTGCTAAACGGGCCTTTATTGTTATCGTGCTTATTAATGGCATATGAAGCCGATCCAGAACCTGCTTGTTTAGCCTCATACCACGCAATAAAGTCATTGACCTCTTTCATACTCAAATCAAATTCCTTCTCTAAGCCAGTTGTCATGGTGACTACTAGAATTGCACGATCCCCGTTCGGAGTCGGTTCCTCTGTTCCTGGGTTAGGAGTGGAACTTGATAATTTAGACATCATCTCTAATTCGCCAAGATGTATATACTGACTTCCATTGTTTGCTGTAATATTAATTCTATAATCCTTGTATGAGTTAGAATTAGAAAAAGTGAATTTTTTTGGAGTGCTATCTACCCATTCAGTGATATTTGACTGAGTGTCTAGCACGTTCCAAGTAACCCCATCATTTGAGCCTTCAAAAGTCCAATCTTTAGGGGCGCGGTCGGTTGCCGTTGTCTGTGGATATATAACGTATTGTTCAATAACTTCAGGTTTAGGAAAGTCATATCTTAACCAGGCAGGATTTTCATTAGATCCCCAAGCACTAGAGATAGTTGCAAAATCCCCGTCAAAAGATCTATATGCGTATGAAAATTCGTTGCTCGCACTTGCCACTCCAGATGGCAAATTGTTAGATGTCATTTTAGGAATTAAATTTTCTGAATACTCTGCTTCAGCTGCAAAGACATTCGATAAGGGTAAAGATAATAGAACTAAAAATAAAATCGTTATACATGCTTTCTTCATTAAATAATCCTCCAATAGGTTTAATAGAACTAAGAATAATTTAATTAAGGAATTGTGTCTAAACATAAACTTGCTAATCTATAAATACATTCTAAATATTTTCATATTTATTTTTTATTGGGTATTAAAAAAGCTCATACCGGTCAAATACCAGTCGAGCCCTTCTTGACATCTACTCTAAATTCAAATTGATTCTGCATGTAATACGCTCCGGCAAATCTTAACCGAATCAGGTGAAAACTTTTCTATAGATCCTCCATAGTCTACAACCGATATTAAGTCTTCTCCTAACGACTCAACAACATACACCTTTACCTGGCTTAATACAGCTGTAAATAGTTCTATAACCGACTTTAACAAATTATATGTATGGTTCATGCTGATTACCTCAGTAATTCATTCGGTGAGTGGTGTTGTAATTCCTTCAATGTAACAAATCCCCGCCGACCAGTTAAGGGCAACGAGGATTTGCTTTACTTACGTTTAAGCTCCTCCAATAGTAACCTGAGGCTGGATACTATGGTGGTTAAAGGCTTGATCTGGCACAGTTATAATAAACAACAAAAAGCTAGCCGCGATAATCAGCAGTACCGTTTTTTTCAACATTAGTCATCCACACCTTTTCAATAAGATTTAAAAAACTAGCTTTGGTTTCATGAGACGCATGTTCCCGAAAATGTGAAAACAGCCCCATACAATTAATGAAATAAGTCTCATTATTTAGTGTATGATAACTTACCATTGAATACATCAAATGTTTAAAACCATCATCATAAGAACTTCGATGTAAATAATAATGAGCCAACTCGTAACCAAACCACGCGATATAGTCCGGTATCACCTGTTGGGTATACATATCATCGGATAGTGGCTGTTCAGAAAATGAATTAATCTCTGGTTCAAACCGTTGAAGTATATCGTCTACATCTATGCTATATTGGTTTGCGGCAATTATAACATTAAGTAGTTTTGATATCTTCTCGTTTTCGTTAGTCACTGATGTTGCTACAATATATTCAATATAATCATGCAGCACATTTATATCTCCTGATAAAAGTTTATATACGTAAGTATTACCTTCTGCCCAACTTTTGAACAAGCTAATCCAGTGCCGGGTATCTTCGTCAGTCTCCATTACCCAATCTAAATTAGCGTAGGTGTATGTATAGTCTAGGGCTCGTTGATAATCGCCTTGAGCTTCACAGACGCTTGCACACAACAGATCAGCATAGCAAATGTATACAAACAATGGACGGCTTAGCTTATCAGTAGATTCAGTGTGGCTTCGACTGTTCTGTTGATGTTTCAGTGTATAGTGGATTTCGGCTTTAGCTCTCATTTTCTTCGCCATTTCGTCAACCTTGTCCCATTTACGCAAAGACCTGTACACATTAGCCAAATCCTTCAATGCGTCAAGTTGGTCTATTTCATCAAGGCGCTCAACAAAAACTTCAAAAATCGTAGCTGCACTAAGATTACGGCTTTGATCGTCTCCAACTTGAATCGTAAATATACGATATTGACAGACTGCCAAACGCTCAGAGTGTTGATATTTCTCCGCTTCAGCCACCCCCTCATAGAGCAGTAATGCCGCCGCGTGTCGTCCCTGTGCCAATAATTGCTCTGCAATGTCAAATAGTTTGGGCGAATAGAGTAGATTGTCCATGATGGCCCCCACCACTCGACGTATCACACCCAGCTTGTCTAACTCTGCACAACGATACAAAAATGGCTCGATTCGCCTCATATTCGGAGGGTGATCTATGATGTAGTTTTCTATGAACAAGTCGTAAAAGTGACCTTCCGGCAAACCCATAGCCTCAGTAATGAGGTCAAGCTGGTTAACAGACATAGACTTATTCCCTGTTACAATAGCACTTATTATTCCCCTATTCATGCCTGCAATTTGTCCAAATTGCGCTATGTTCAAACCCTCTTGCTGTAGATATCTGTCTAATTCTGCTCGAATCGTAGGTGTATGCTTCATGTCATAGCCACCCCTCGCATAAAAATTCCAGTATTTTATAATCATTTACTATTTTTGTCCAGCAATTAACCAGTTGTCAATATCTTTTTTTGGCCAGAAAAAGAAAAGAGGCTTCTCAAAAGTTCGGAGAACTAATGAGAGCCTCTATAAAAACGGACTGATTGTTAACAAATCGTTAACAAATCAATATATCGATCACCTAAACCCTTGTTACAGCAAGGGATTTTGGATTTATTACATCATGCCGCCCATTCCGCCCATGCCGCCCATGTCAGGCATTGCAGCCTTTTCTGGTTCTGGCTTGTCAGCGATCACTGCTTCAGTAGTCAGGAACATAGCCGCTACGGAAGCTGCGTTTTGCAATGCATAACGAGTTACTTTCGCAGGGTCTACGATACCAGCTTCAATCATATTTACCCAGTCGCCAGTAGCTGCGTTAAAGCCTACGCCAACTTCTTCGCGTTTCAGACGCTCAACAATAACAGAGCCTTCTTCACCTGCGTTAGCAGCGATGGTACGGATTGGAGCTTCCAGAGCACGCAACACAATGTTTACGCCTGTTTGCTCGTCGCCTTGCAGTTCAACAGCTGCAACTGCTTTGTATACGTTCAGGAGCGCTACACCACCACCGGATACGATACCTTCTTCAACCGCAGCACGGGTTGCGTTCAGGGCATCTTCGATGCGCAGTTTGCGTTCTTTCAATTCTGTTTCAGTAGCCGCACCGACTTTGATTACTGCTACGCCGCCAGACAATTTAGCCAGACGCTCTTGCAGTTTCTCTTTGTCGAACTCGGAAGTAGTTTCTTCCAGTTGCGTACGGATTTGGCTAACACGAGCGTCGATGTCGGCTTTGTTTCCAGCACCGTCAACCACAATCGTGTTTTCTTTTGTAATACGCACTTGACGTGCTGTACCCAGTTGGTCCACGGAAGCTGTTTTCAGGTCCAGACCCAGTTCTTCTGTGATTACTTGACCGCCTGTCAGGGCAGCGATATCTTGCAGCATTGCTTTACGACGGTCACCAAAGCCTGGAGCTTTAACAGCTACAGCGTTGAATGTACCACGCAGTTTGTTGACAACGAGCATAGCCAGCGCTTCGCCTTCGATGTCTTCAGCGATCAGAACTAGTGGCTTGCCTTGTTGTACGATTTTTTCAAGCAATGGCAAGATTTCTTGTGTGTTTGTGATTTTTTTGTCAGTGATCAAGATATACGGATTGTCCAGAACAGCTTCCATTTTGTCCGTATCTGTAATCATGTACGGAGAAATGTAGCCACGGTCAAACTGCATACCTTCAACTACTTCCAGTTCTGTTGCAAAACCGCGGGATTCTTCAACTGTGATTACACCGTCTTTGCCCACTTTTTCCATAGCTTCAGCGATCAATTCGCCTACTTCATCATCAGCAGCGGAAATACCAGCTACTTGAGCAATGGATTGTTTGCTTTCGATTGGTTTGGAGATAGCTTGCAGTTCAGCAACAGCTGCTTTAACTGCTTTGTCGATCCCTTTACGGATACCGATTGGGCTTGCGCCAGCAGTTACGTTTTTCAAACCTTCAGTGATGAGGGCTTGAGCCAAAACAGTAGCCGTAGTAGTACCGTCACCAGCTACATCGTTCGTTTTGGTTGCTACTTCTTTAACCAGTTGAGCGCCCATGTTTTCGAACGCGTCTTCCAGCTCGATTTCTTTTGCAATCGTTACACCGTCATTAGTGATGAGCGGGCTACCGAATTTTTTCTCCAGTACAACATTACGACCTTTCGGTCCGAGTGTTACTTTAACAGCGTTAGCCAATGCATCTACCCCGCGCAGCATGGAGCGGCGAGCGTCTTCACTGAATTTAATGTCTTTAGCCATTTGTGATAAACCTCCCTATGGATTATGAATGATTTGTTTCAATTCCTATATTTAGGTCTTGTCCGGGTTCCGGTTAACCGATGATCGCGTGGATATCGCTTTCTTTCATAATCAAATATTCTTTACCTTCATATTTGATTTCCGTTCCAGCGTATTTGGAGAAAATGACACGGTCGCCTTCTTTTACTTCCAGAGGAATACGGGCACCGTCTTTCAATGCGCCTGCGCCAACCGCGATAATTTTGCCTTCTTGCGGCTTTTCCTTGGCAGAGTCAGGAAGTACGATTCCGAAGGAAGTCGTTGTTTCTTGCTCAATTGCTTCCACCAATACGCGTTCACCCAAAGGTTTGATCATGAAAAAATAGCCTCCTTATTAAGTGTTTTATCCTGTAATTTGGTTGTTATGTTGTATGTATTAGCACTCAACAGTGGTCAGTGCTAACAACCAACTTTATGATACTCAACTTGAGATTGAATTTCAAGTCCCTAATGTATTTTTTATGGGAATTTTTATGGGCAACCATTCTCGATTATATCCACCTATCTTAAAAATAACCGTTAACTCAAGGCTAATGGTTATTTTTAAGATAGCTATACTGATCAATTTTAGAGATATTAGTTGTTGAGCCATTCAGGTCCTGTCTTATTATTCCGCAGCTACACGCAATTGGGCCTCCCGTTCCTCCTGTGCACGCAATTGCTTGCGATACACGACTGATGACAAATATACACTCGCTTCATACAGCACCAGCAACGGAATCGCCACCAAAAAATCGGATATAAAATCCGGCGGAGTGATAACAACGGCAACAAAAACAAGCAGGAAATAAGAAATCTTCCGCCATTTGCGAAGCCTCATCGGGGTTAATACACGAATCCCTGTCAGAAACATGATCAGCAGGGGGAGTTCAAACAGCAACGCTACAGGCAACACAATATTAAACATAAAGGTGAAATATTGCGCAATACCGTACGTTTCCTGCAATCCCATACTTTTAGTGACGGACGATGTAAACTGAATCGCCATCGGGAAAATAATGAAATAAGCAAAAGCTGCGCCAATCATAAACAAAAGCAGCACATAAGGCACATATCGCAAGGTTGCGCTCCGTTCTTGCGGCCTTAATCCCGGGCTGACAAACTTCCACAATTGGTAGCATGCAAACGGTAACGCCACTGCAATCCCAATGATCATGGCGATTTTCATGTAGATGCCGATTCCGTCCCAAAAGGAAAATGCATTTAACTGAAAAGCTTTCGCCGAACCGGAGCGAATAAGCCAGTTATAGACAGAACCCGCCGCGAACAATCCACCAGCCAGTGCCAATACAAATACAATCAGCACATAAATTATTCGTCGGCGGAGCTCACCCAGATGTTCCATTAGCGGCATTTCATGCTCTGATGGGGTCAAGTCCTTTCCTCCTTTCTGAACGGAACGCAGCAGCGCCTCCTAAAAAATAAAGCCCTTCACTAAAGAAGAGGCTCATGTTCATTATACAAGCAGCAAAAATAAATAACTAAATCTATGACAAGCGTTTATCCTCAGGCTGAGTTTGAACTTCTGAAGGCGTTGTCTGTGATGCTTGGACCACACTATCTTTGCTTTCTTTCCGCCCAGTCCGTTCATCTTCAGATAAAATATCGCGTGCCCCGTTTTTAAATTCACGGAATGTACGCCCTACAGCTCGGCCCAGCTCAGGCAGCTTGTTCGGACCAAATAGCAGCAGCGCCAGAATAATTAACAAAATATAACCCGGTGCTCCAATATTGGGCATGTGTAGTAATCCTCCTTATGTTGACGGACAAAATGAGAACCTCTGTCCGTATACGGCCTTATAAATTCTTACAGGTATCATACCACACACACGGGCTGCCTTCTACCGAAACTGACCTGTCACCATAAGCAACGCTTCCGGGAGTTGATCCATAATCGCTGCCAAATTTTCATGCACGCCTTTGGGCGTTCCTGGTAAATTGACAATCAACGTACGTCCACGTATCCCCACGATTCCACGAAAAAGCATGGCCGCCGGATTTTTCTGCATCACGATCATTCTCATGGCTTCCGCCATACCTGGCACTTCCCGTTCCACGACCCGTCTGGTCGCCTCAGGTGTCACATCACGGATCGCCAGTTCGGTTCCGCCTGTAGTAAGCACCAAGTCTGCATGAAAATAATCGGTCATTTCGATTAAAGCCGCAATAATCTCATCCGGTTCATCGGGAACGATCCGGTATTCCACAATCTCTCCGCCCAGTTCTTCTTCGACGAGTTCCCGGATGACCTGTGCGCTTGTATCCTCACGCTCTCCCCTTGCCCCTTTATCACTGGCTGTTAGGATCGCCGTTTTCCACACCATAAGATCACCCTTCTCCTATCATGAAAGAATACTTTCTCTTCTGAAAATCAGAAACAGCCACGCTGCATCCTCCATCACATCACAGTACCCTCTCGGCGACAATGTTGTCTATGTCAAGGTTTCTGGTGGTCCTCCCTTTGAAAATCACCATGCTTGCCACCCGTTTTGGATTGCAGCATGGTAGGGCCGATGATCATATCTTTTTGCAGCGCCTTGCACATATCATACACGGTTAACGCTGCGGCTGAAGCCGCTGTCAAAGCTTCCATTTCTACACCTGTCTTACCCTCGGTCTTCACTTCAACTTCAATATGAAGCACATCATGTCCATTATCGGAAAAAGTAATGTTCACGCCTGTCAGCGCCAGCGGATGACACATCGGTATCCAGTCTGACGTTTTTTTCGCACCTTGAATCCCTGCGACCTGAGCTACAGCAAGTACATCACCCTTGCCGATTCTTCCTTCTTTTACAGCCGTCAATGTAGCCGGGTTCATCGTAATCTGAGTCACGGCGACTGCTGTACGAACCGTAGACGTTTTGCCCGAAATATCTACCATACGAGCCCGTCCCTGTTCGTTAAAATGAGTAAAGGAATCCATGACTCCCTCACAGCTCCTTTCACATACCCAACTTTACTTCATTCATCTTTTGTGGATTTTGCATGATTACAATCTAAGCGTCCTTCCGGTGTAAACAGCACGTCCACTCGCAAATCTCCCGGCTCCATGGGTACTTGTGCCAACAATTGTCCCGGCAACAGCAGCGAGACATAAAGCGGACCTACGGAACCATTATTACGCTTCACTGCCTCTACCTGTGCGGTAAAGCGATCATAGTAGCCTCCGCCATAGCCGATCCTGCCTCCACGACGATCAAAGGCCAAGCCGGGCACAACAACCCAGTCGATTCCCGTCCACATTTCAGGCAACCATTCCTTGCATGTCAATGCAGGCTCAGGAATGTTCCATACGCCGGGTACCATATTTCCATACTGATCCATCTCCCTCAGCTCCATGGTTCGGGTTACCGAATCCACTCTCGGGGCCAGGACACGATCTCCCTGTGACCAACAATGCTCAATGAGGGGAGTCGTAGAAATCTCGCTGCCAAAAGAGAGATAACTAAATAAGGTTAGCTTATCCCCGTTTCTGTCTATTCTAAGCTGCTCCCATGCCTCGATTGCATGCCGACAGGCCACAGCCGATGCCTTCTGCCTTGTCAGCGGGTCCATGGAGTCACGCGCTTCCCGTTGCTGTACACGTAGCGCGTTCTTCACATTACAGACGTCCACACATCCGCCCTCCCGCACAATCGTCGATAATCATCAAAACGTTACAATTGTCCCATTTGTCAGTAAGTGCTGTACGTTGCAAGTTTTTTTCATTCTTTTTCACTTCTCGTTTAAGTTTATCATTGTTTATACAAATTGACTACACACGGCTCAAGGGTTTAGGGGGTGAAAGCAGTGCAATAGTGGGTAATTTCATGTAAACTGGAAGGAAGGTACCTGCGAAAAAGGCAGGAAGAACTGTGCAAAATGTAATGGAGGAACGATACGCTATGCTATTGCAAGTAACCGGAATTACTAAATCCTATGGAATTGAGCCCGTTCTGGACGGGATTAACCTTCAAATATTGGAACGTGAACGTATTGGACTGGTAGGTGTGAACGGTGCAGGCAAATCGACCCTGCTCAAAATCATTGCTGGTGAAATATCCTATGACAGTGGACAAATCTTTAAAGCAAAGGAAACCAGCATCGGTTATTTGGCGCAAAACAGCGGTTTGGATTCTGATCGTTCGATCTGGGATGAGATGATGCTGGTGTTCGAACCGCTGATTGCAGCAGAAAGGGAACTTCGGCAGATGGAGCAGGAAATCGCTGATCCGGCCAATGCGCAGAACGAAAAGCGTTATGCCGATCTGCTTGAACGCTATGCACGACGCTCAGACTGGTTCAAGGATCACGGCGGTTATGAAATGGAGACCCGTGTTCGCAGCGTGCTACACGGCATGGGCTTTGGTTCATTTGCACCCGAGACGCCTGTAGTCACCCTGAGCGGAGGTCAAAAAACCAGGCTTGCGCTAGCACGCATCCTACTGCTCGCTCCAGATGTCCTTATGCTCGATGAGCCTACCAACTATCTGGATATTCAGACATTGACCTGGCTGGAAGACTATTTGCGTGGCTACTCCGGCTCCCTGCTGGTCGTATCACATGACCGATATTTTCTGGATCGACTGGTGACGACGATTGTTGAAATCGAACGCCATCGCTCCACTCGCTATACAGGCAATTACAGCCGCTATATGGAACTAAAGGCTGCCGAGTACGAAACAAACCTCAAGCATTACGAAAAGCAGCAAGAGGAGATCGCACGGATGGAGGCATTTATACAACGCAACATCGTGCGAGCCTCTACAACCAAACGTGCCCAAAGCCGCCGCAAGCAGCTAGATAAAATGGATCGTATGGATCGACCTATGGGCGATTTGAAAAAAGCCCACTTTTCGTTTGAAACCGCCTATATGTCGGGTAAGGAAGTATTAGAGGTACGCGACCTTTCCGTAGCGTATGAGGGGAAAAAGCCTTTATTTCAGCATGCCTCCTTTGACTTAAAACGAGGAGATACGGTGGCACTGATTGGTCCGAACGGGATCGGAAAATCGACTTTACTCAAATGCCTGACCGGCTCACTTAAACCTGCTGCTGGGTCCATCCACTGGGGTACGAAGATCAAAATCGGTCTGTATGACCAGGAGCAGACAAACCTGAACCCCGCCAATACCGTACTGGAGGAGTTATGGAGCGAGTACCCTCATATGGAAGAAGCACGGATTCGGACAGTGCTGGGTAATTTCCTATTTAGCGGTGACGATGTACTGAAAAAGGTAGCTTCATTAAGCGGAGGAGAAAAAGCCCGCGTATCACTGGCCAAGCTAATGCTGCGTGAAGCCAACGTATTAATTCTCGATGAGCCTACCAACCATCTGGATCTGTTTAGCAAGGAAGTGCTGGAAGCGGCTCTGATGGACTATGACGGTACACTGTTGTTCATCTCCCATGACCGTTATTTCCTTAACAAAATGGCTGAACGTGTCATTGAGCTTCATCCTGAAGGGATAGAACATTTCCTGGGGAATTATGATGACTATGTAGCTAAAAAACAAGAGTTGGAGGAAATCGCACAGGAAGCTCTCGAGGCAAGTCAGTCCACTCGTGGCAAAACATCGTCTGCCTCTGCATCTGTAACAGACGAGACCACTCCCAAATCACGCGCGGCCACCTATGCGGCAGACAAACAAGCCAAAAGCGAGGAACGCAGCCGTCAACGCAAGCTGGAGACATTGGAAAACAAGATCAAAACGCTGGAAGAACAAATTGTAGGGTTGGAAGAACAAATGACCCTGCCTGAGATTTATCAGGATTACACAGCACTTCAGAATATTCAGGCACAACTCGACACCCATAAACAGGAATTGACTGAAACCTATGCATCCTGGGAGGAACTGCTTGAGGCATAAAAGCTGCTGCATAAAATCTTAGCCATAAAAATTTCACATTTCCCTCTTCTATTTTTTGTACACAAGAATATCCACAGATTTTGTGCATGGACGATATTGGAAAATGGCCTTTTAGGCCATTTTTTTATTGATAAACCGCCAACTTCAAATGAAAACCAAATTTATCCACCATTTTATCCACATTATCCACAGATTTCACAATCACTATAGCTATGATATATCCCCCATCCAGCTATCTGCTAAAAGTCTTATCCTGCTTGCTTTGAGCCTATTTATCCACATTTTTAACGGTATATGTGGATAACTTTGTTCACAACTTGACAAATCACATCATTATTCGGGCAGTATAAAATTTTGATAATTTTTTTGGTGGAACATGAAAAATCGTGAACCATTGTGACGAATCATGCGAGGAAATAAGATACCGGCATTCATACGCTCAAACTCCTGTATTTTATCCTCTTGAAACTCTATTTATATATATGTATAGCGCGAAACAGAAAAGACACGACCCCAAAGATGTGTCGTGTCCTTCCTATTCGTTCAATTAAGTTTGAACAGACCACTCTTCCAGAGACAGCCCTGGATCAGCTTTCATGTCCAATGAGGTGAATTCTCCGCGCTTCCACTTGGCGTATGCTGCGGCACCGATCATCGCTGCATTATCTGTACAGTATTTCATGGATGGTACAAGCAGTTTGATGCCTTCACGCTCACAGCGTTCCCGCAATGCTGTACGTAGTCCACGATTGGCAGCAACTCCGCCGCAAAGCAGCAGCTGCTTCGCACCGTATTCACGCATAGCGCGAATCGCTTTTTCTACCAGCACCTCTACGACCGACTCTTGAAAGCCTCTTGCAATCGCTCCCGCATGAACGGTTTCTCCGCGCATTTTCGTCTGGTTAATTACATTCAGCACCGCCGATTTCAAGCCGCTAAAGCTAAAATCATAAGAATCCGGCTCCAGCCATGCACGCGGCAAAGTAACCACTTCCTCCGATTCATGAGCTACACGATCCACATGCGGACCGCCGGGATACGGAAATCCGATGGCTCGCGCTACTTTGTCGTAGGCTTCTCCAACCGCATCATCCCTCGTACGACCAATAAGCTGAAATTGCCCTTCGGATTCCATCAGCACCAGCTCGGTATGCCCCCCTGACACCACAAGAGCAATGCACGGATATACAATATCATGCTCCAACTGATTGGCATAAATATGTCCCGCAATATGATGCGTTCCGATTAGCGGTTTGCCGAACGCCATAGCAGCGCTCTTAGCGGCGACAATACCAACCAGCAATGCGCCAACCAGTCCTGGTCCTTGTGTCACGGCAACCGCTGAAATCTCGCGGGGACTGATTCCCGATGTTTGCATAGCCTCATCCAGCATGTAGGTAATGCTTTCCACATGTTTACGTGATGCTACCTCTGGCACAACACCGCCAAAGGCTTTGTGTGTTTCAATCTGACTGGAAATCAGATTCGAAAGCACCTCTGTGCCATTTTTCACGACAGAAACTGCCGTTTCATCACAACTCGTTTCCACTGCCAGTATATAGCAAGGCTCGCCAGAGGCAGAGCCTGTACCTGCTTTTTCCGCTTGCGTCATTGCTCCTGCACGCTTCCTTCCTGTTCACCGGATGCCCCGTGTGCGGGAAGATCCGCCCACATGATCACGGCATCCTCGTTATTATCCGAATAATAGCCCTTGCGCACACCCGCGGGCTTAAAGCCCTTTTTCTCATACAAGCCCTGAGCGATCCGGTTCGTTACCCGTACCTCTAGGGTCATACGCTCCATCCCTAAATAAGATGCGGTCTGCATCAGCTCATCCAACAGCTTGTGTCCAAGCTTGCGTCCACGATAAGCCTCACGAACCGCAATATTCGTAATATGGGCCTCATCCATAATCGTCCACATACCTGCGTAACCAATAGCTCGTCCATTAAGTTCCATAATCATATATTTAGCAAAATGATTCATTGTCAGCTCATTGCGGAAGGCTTCCTCCGTCCACGGCAACGTGAACGCTTCATGCTCAATCTCCAGCACATCGGGGATGTCATCCAGTTGCATTAAGCGAAACTCAAGTTTCTCTTCCCGCTGTATGTTCTTTGCCATGTTGCTCACCGCCTCTTCAGCGCTGACGAAGCAGATTGGCTTCCGCCTCCGCCAGCTGGGTATAATTCGGAACCAGCGTATGTAGCTCGTCATATTCCTGACGAAGCAGCTTATCCGCCCCAAGGCGGCCAACCCATTTTCCTTCCAGTTCATAAGGCACGATACGAAGCTCGCTCCATGCACGCAAGCGCTCGGCTGTTTCGGCGTGAACCGCCGTTTCACCGACGAGCCAAATAACCGCAGGACGCTCCTCGGCAGGCAAAACCTCCAAACGTTGCAGCAAATCATCGGTCCACGCAGTCATCAACCGGATGGCATCCGGCTCTAACCGCTGCGGGCTACCGATGTCTTTAACTGTATTTGCGACGAACAGCCCCGTGTACACCTGACCGCGGCGCGCATCCAGCACAGGTACAATCCAATCTGCTGCCTGCGCCCCGGGCGAGTCGTTATTCACAGACTCATGTTTACCTTCTTGCCCCTTCAGCTCGATACCACGGTTCCAACCACCCCACGCCAAAGCGTGCAAAGTGGAAATGGATGTCACCGGAACGCCCCAGGCCCAAGCTAGTGTTTTGGCTGCGGTCACCGCGATTCGGATACCGGTGTAAGATCCCGGTCCAACCCCTACTGCAAGACCGTCCACATCATCGCGTGTCAGTCCTGCTTCGCTCAAGAGCCGTTCCAGCTCGGTAATGACATGCACCGAGTGATTGCGTTCGCCATAAACGTTACTTTCTCCCAGCAGCTCTTTTCCGTTCATTAGGGCGGCCGCCATTACGGTCGTCGCTGTATCTAACGTCAAAAACCGCTCACGCGGCTTTTCATTTACATCTGTATGCTCTCTTTGCATGGTTCAAACTCCATTCTCCCGCAAAATGCGGCACCATTGTTCATAAGGCTCGCCGTACCCTGTCAGGTGAATCAAGCGCTCCCCTACATCCGTTGTTTCTATATACATGTGAAGCCGCTGATCCGGCAACATATCCGGTATAATACTACCCCATTCCACCAGACATACTCCTGTCCCATAAAAATATTCGTCCAGTCCAAGATCCTCCGCCTCGTCTTGGGAAATCCGGTATACATCCATATGATACAAAGGCAATCGGCCCTCGTACTCCTTAATGAGAGTAAAGGTTGGACTATTTACGATACCCGGTACACCTAAATGGCTGGCAAAAGCCTTGGAAAAAGCAGTCTTGCCCGCTCCCAGATCTCCATCCAGCACAATCACGGTTCCGGGAACCGCTTGGGCTGCCAAAAAACCTGCTAATGTCCCAGTCTGTGCCTCTGAGACAGAACGGAATACAAACTGTTCCTGCGAAATTGTCATATCTTTTAATCACCTTTCGTCCGAATCGGACCGTTCCAACTTGTTCTTTATTATATAGTTCACCTTATGTCGCCGCAAGGCATGAAGACATGCTATTGTAAGTTAAGTGTTACACACAAGGAGGGAATCAAACTGATGGGACAAACCGTTTTACTCTTGATTGATGTTCAGCAGGCAATGTTCATGTATGATGAGAAGCTGTATCGTGAGCAGGAAGTTGTAGCGCATTTGCAGCAGCTTTTGACCGAAGCCAGAGCTATCGGCACACCAGTAATTTTCGTGCAGCATACCGATGAAGCGGATGAGGATTTCCGGGAAAACAGTGTAGGCTGGGCCATCGCCGACGTGGTGCGTCCTCTTCCTCATGAACGAATTGTCCGAAAATCATCCTGGGACAGCTTCTACCAAACTGAATTACGTGATGTGCTCCAGGAATTGGGGGCGGAACAGCTGATTATTGCTGGGATGCAGACTGAATTTTGTCTCGACACGACTTGCCGAAGCGCCTATAGTCTGGGATACCAGAACAACGTGCTCGTATCGGATGCGCATAGTACATTTGATAGCGAGGTACTGAGCGGCGAACAAATCGTAGCTCATCACAATGCCGTGCTAGGTAATCGTTTTGCACGTTTGCTCACAACGGCAGATGTACATTTTTCGTGAAATGTAGAAGTGAATTTTTTACGTTCCAAGCCGATTGCTTTCAAGCAGGTCGGCTTCTTTTTTTGTTCACGCGAGCAAATAAAAAACACTGACGTTATAACGTCAATGCTATAGGTGGCTCAGGCTTATATGGATTTATGTTTATCCGAATTCCAAATGTATTCATTTTGATTGGCAACTTGCCTAGCTTTTTTAGATGCTATAAGTCAGTTACAAATTTACATATAAAGGGATTTCCTCCCCTGCGATGATCTAAATGATTTGCTAAGAAATTATTTTCACAGGTTGATTTGAAATTTCATATTTAACATAAAATTCAATTTTTGATCACAATTTTCAGAAAGATCAAGAAATTAACAGAAAACATTAGGATGGCCTATTTATTGTGGAAGATATGGCTCTATATTTGGATATATGTAAAGATTTGAACATTGAGCAAAATCTGTATTAGAACTATGATAATTCTGGTTTTAATTTCCAGCAACGAAAGAAGGCGATCGGACCATTATACTCACTGTCTTAGGCACCATGATATGCCCGCATGTAAATGTATCTTGCAGTTTCTACGTTTCGTAGGTTAGGACCGGAAAGTATGAATTGAAGTGCAGTCATGGATGTATTGTGTCTCGAACACAGCGAAAGGAATGTGAGTTTTTATGAAAAAAGTAGCTATAGTAAGCCCGTTGAGAACAGCGGTCGGTTCTTTTAACAAAACCCTTGCGCCTCTAAGCGCTCCTGAATTGGGAGCAACCGTGATGACAGCATGCCTGCAGCAAAGTAAATTGGAGCCTTCTTTGATTGATCAAATTTTTATGGGAAATGTTCTTCAAGCGGGCAATGGTCAAAATCCTGCCAGACAGGCGGCACTAAAAGCGGGTATCCCCATTGATGTACCCGAATCAACGATAAACACGGTTTGCGGTTCAGGACTTCATGCCGTCGCGTTAGCTTACGATTCAATATTGGCGGAGCAAGGAAACATCGTCTTGGCTGGAGGCATGGAGAGCATGTCGAACGCCCCTTATCTGCTAAAAAATGCAAGAAACGGCTACAAGCTTGGCAACGGTGAATTGGTAGACTCCCTGGTGGCCGACGGCCTAACATGCCCGATCAACCATTACCATATGGGAATTACCGCCGAAAATGTTGCCGAAAAATATGGAATCTCAAGACTGGAGCAAGATTCATTCGCCTATGAAAGCCAGATAAAGGCTTTCGAAGCAAAAAACAACAAGTTTTTTGAAGAGCAAATTGTTCCGGTCATGATTAAAAACAAAAAAGAAACTACTTATTTCACAGAAGACGAACACATAAGAGGAAATACGACGAAAGAAAAACTTTCAAACTTGAAACCTGCGTTTAAAGAGAACGGAACAGTTACTGCCGGAAATGCTTCGGGAATCAATGATGGTGCGGCGGCTATGTTAGTCGTGTCGGAAGACAAATGTAAGGAACATGCGTTAAAGCCGTTGGCATATATCAAAGGTTACTCGCTTGTTGGTGTTGACCCTGCATATATGGGAATGGGACCGGTAAAAGCCATTTCGTCACTGCTTAAGAAACAGGGAATGTCGATTGATGACATTGATCTCTTTGAAATTAATGAAGCGTTCGCTGCACAAGCACTAGCGGTGCAAAAAGAGCTGGGAGTCAGTCCGGAAAAGGTCAATGTCAATGGCGGCGCGATCGCAATCGGTCATCCTGTTGGTGCAAGCGGTGCTAGGGTATTGGTTACGTTAGTTCATGAAATGGTGCGCAGATCTTCACGTTACGGCGTAGTCTCGTTATGCATCGGAACGGGAATGGGAATAGCAATGCTGGTTGAAAATGCACTCATTTAAAGTTCGTTTTCAATGATTGTTGAAATACCTCTTAAAAAGGAAGGGAGATCGCTATGAATCAAAAAGATGTACTTTCACTTCAATCCATGCCTGCGGCCAGCGGCAGTTATGGACGCCCGCCATGCCGCTTCATCAACCGGGAATTCTTCATTATTACCTATGAATCCGATCCCGCTGCGATAAGACAGGCGGTCCCGGAACCACTTCAGCCAGATGGAAGTAATACGGTCTCCTATGAATGGATCAAAATGCCCGATTCATCCGGTTTGGGAAGCTATGAGGAAAGCGGTATTGTCATTCCGTGTACTTTTCAGGGAGAACCGTGTAATTTTGTTGCCCAAATGTATTTGGATAATGCACCTGCTATTCTGGGGGGACGTGAAATCTGGGGATTTCCGAAAAAATGGGCGAAGCCTCGCCTGGTCGTTGAGGATACAGAGACGCTGACGGGTACATTGCATTACAATAACGTCCTGGTAGCTATGGGAACCACCCCTTTCAAATATAACGTGCTTGATGAAAAGGAAACGGCTAAAGCCATCGCAAAAACGCAAGTTAATTTAAAATTAATTCCTGATGTGGACGGCACTCCTAAAATTGCTCAGCTAGTGGCATATAATCTTGAAAATATTAATGTAAAAGGAGCCTGGTCAGGGCCTGCCAGATTAAGCTTGATCCCCCATGTCAATGCTCCTGTGGCAGATTTGCCGGTTAAAACTTATGTTGGCGGAAAACATTTTATTGCCGATTTAACGCTTCCATATGGAAGAGTCCTATACGATTATCTCCAATAAAGTTTGCTTTCCTAAAAATAGATAAGGAGACGGAACCATGAATAAAAAAGTAAACTCCGCTGAAGAAGCAATTAAGAAAATTAAAGACGGAGACACGGTGATGGTTGGAGGTTTTATGCAAGGAGGCATTCCGGAGGAGCTGGTGCGTGCGCTTGTCGACTCAAATTCCGCTGATAATCTTACGATCATTTCCAATGACACAGGCACACCGGAATTATCTATTTATAGACTTGTGAAAAGTGGCAGAGTCAAGCGGATTTTTGCATCCTATATCGGCTCCAATCCGGAAACGGGAAGACTCCTGATGACGAAAGAAGCGGATGTTCAACTCTTCCCGCAAGGGACGCTCGCTGAAAAAATACGCGCAGGCGGAGCTGGTTTGGGTGGTATTTTAACCCCCGTAGGTGTAGGCACCATTGTAGAGGAAGGAAAAAAGAAAATCAAAATTGACGAAAGAGAATATCTGCTCGAACTACCGCTCAAAGCCGATGTGGCGCTTATCAGAGCCCACAAAGCTGATGAAGCAGGGAACCTTGTCATCAACGGCTCTTCACGCAACTTCAATTTGGTGATGGCTACCGCAGCCGAGTATGTAGTTGCTCAGACAGACGAATACGTGAAAGCGGGGGAAATCGACCCCAATCATATCAACGTTCCCGGAATATTTGTCGACGCGATTGTAAAGGTGGGTGGAGATAATGAATAATAGAGAATTGATTATTAGAAGAATAGCCCAAGAATTCAAAGATGGTGAAGTGGTTAATCTTGGTATTGGATTGCCTACAATGGCGGTGGACTACATCCCCGAAAACGTTAATATTATGCTGCAGGCGGAGAACGGAATCGTCGGCGTTGGCCCCAAAGCAGCTCCGGGAAAAGAAAGACTCGATTGTATCGATTCAGGCGGAAACTACGTTACAACCGTGAAAGGAGCCTGCTATATTGACAGTGCGCTTTCATTTTCCATTATACGTGGAGGGCATGTGGACGTTACCGTTCTGGGTGCCCTGGAGGTCGATGAGAAAGGCAACCTTGCAAACTGGATGATCCCAGGGAAGAAGGTGCCAGGCATGGGCGGAGCCATGGATTTGGTGGTTGGAGCCAAGAGAGTGATTGTAGCCATGGAGCATGTGAACAAAAATGGGGCGCCGAAAATACTGAAACAATGCAAGCTGCCCCTAACCGCTGTAAATGTGGTAAAGACCATCGTAACCGAAAAGGGTGTCATCGATGTTATTCCGGGTAAAGGGCTGATGCTCAAGGAAATTGCTCCAGGTTTGTCGGTGGAAGATGTTCAAATGGCAACAGAGGCTGAGTTGATGGTTTCTCCACATTTGAAGACCATTGCAGTGTAAAAAATCAGTTCCACCTTCAAATTAACTTGTCTGGCGTTTAACTTGTCTTCATAATCGCATTCATTATATAAAATAAGGTTCGCTAATTGCTCATTGAGCAATTGCGAGCCTTTTTAGGTTGGAGTCTCTCTTCTATTGTTCTTCCAATCGATCTACACGAACGGTTTGTGTATCGCCAGGTCTGCTGCCGATCTGTACCGTTGCCATACCATTCGCTTCATCTACATGCTCAATCCAAATCGGTTTGCCATCCAATTGGACGGCAATCGTTTCGGATGAATCATAAATGGCTTTTGCTCGTTCCACGTTCATGCTGTTCTCCTCCTACTCATTTTTTTGTGCAAAATTTAAAATATAGGTCACCTAGTCTTCGTCTATAATCCGTTCCACATCCAATGAAGGAAAGCTATGAGAAGGCGATGTTGAAACTACAGCCTCCATATCTACATGAGCGACAGCTACGGGAAAAGGCGGCGGCGTTCCATGTGAAAGAGCAAACTCGGGCGGCAATGCATCCTGTTCGCCTCCAGCAGGCCCTCGAAAGGCAATGTGACTTTGCCCCACACGATGACTGATCTGCTGAGGATAGGGTTTTCTAGGCATCAGTTGTATACCTCCTTTGAATCGGATATGGCTTAACATTCACCAAAAAAACCGAAACCATGCGCAAGTGAAAGCAATTCGCAGCCTTCATTTGCATCTCATACAATCTTTTGTACGAAGCATACTAAGTGAAAAATGAAATGCTCACAGCCCGGGTGCCCGGAATCGAATATGAAATATGCGGATTAAAAAAAGGAGGACTGGCGGTATGCATACGGTCTGGAAAGGCGCGATCAGCTTCGGGCTGGTTCATGTGCCAGTTAAAATGTTCTCAGCAACTGAGGACAAGGACATTTCCATGCGTTATATTCACAAGGAGTGTGGGAGTCCACTAAGCTATGTACGGAAGTGCCCTGTTTGTGATAAGGAGGTTGAATGGGAGGAAATTGGAAAAGGGTACGAATATGAAAAAGGAAAATTTGTCATGTTCGACAAGGAAGAACTGGAGCAAGTTAGCGGACAAGCCGATAAAAATATCGTAATTTTGGACTTTGTGGATTTACAGGAAATTGATCCGATCTACTTTCAAAAAACATATTATTTGTCCCCGGATCAGGCTGGCTCGAATGCGTATAAGCTGCTCATGAATGCAATGAAGGATACCGGAAAAATCGGGATTGCCCAAATCTCCATCCGCTCGAAAAGTAGTCTGGCAGCCATTCGCGTGCTGGATGAATGCTTGGCGGTGGAGACCATGTTTTACCCGGACGAAATCCGTCCCATTGCTCAAGTTCCCAACTTACCTGGACAGGAGGAGGTTAAAGAGAAAGAGCTGACCATGGCAAAAATGCTGATTGAGCAGCTGTCTACCCCTTTTGATGCAGCAAAGTATACGGATCAGTATCGCGAGCGTCTGCTGGATCTTATCCAGCATAAAGTGGCTGGTGAAGAGGTGCGAATTGCCCCAACACAGCCTCAGACCAATGTGGTTGACTTAATGGCTGCCCTTCAAGCCAGTATTGAGGCAGTGAAGCCTGTCGTTACCGATCCTGGTCCTGCTGCGAAAAAACGTCCTACGCGTAAACCAGCAGCCGTGACAGCACAGCAGGCTGTGGCAGGCGACACCCTCTCTCCGACTCCAGTCAAAAAGAGAAGAAGCACCACCAAACGCAAAGAAACTTGAGCTTTACAGAAAAGTCTGATTAAGGGGCGGCGCTGATACTGCTTTGATACGATAGTAGCTGACTAAACGCCCCCCGCTCCTCTTCTTCCAATTGGCGGTAGTTTCCCTGCTGTATGACCTTACCTTGATCCATTACAACAATTTGATCCGCATGTCTGATCGTTGACAGACGGTGAGCGATCACGATCAACGTCATTTGACCTTTCATCCGTTCCAATGCTGCCTGAATTGCAGCCTCATGCTCACCATCCAGCGCACTTGTCGCTTCATCCAAAATAAGTACAGGAGGATGATGCAAAATGGCCCTCGCTAATACCAGCCGTTGACGCTCTCCCCCGGACAGACGGATCCCGCGATCACCAATGACCGTGTCCAGCCCTTCAGGCAGTCTGGATACAAAGTTGTCTGCGGCTGCAAAATGTAGCGCCTCCCATAGCTGCTGTTCACTGGCATCCTCATCAGCCAGCTTCAAATTTTCGCGGACGGTCGCATGGAACAGAAATGGGTCCTGTGACACGTAACCAAACGACTGCCGCCACAGCGGCAGCAATTCGTCATCCAGCACATGACCATCGATTTTAATCTGTCCCTCAGTTGGGCGTAAAAAACCCATCAGGACATCAACCAAGGTGCTTTTGCCTGCTCCTGATTTGCCTACAATGGCGGTCATTCCCCGGGCGGGTATGAACAAATTAATATGACGTAGTGTAGGTTCTGCCGCACCCTCGTAACAATAATCCAAATGGCTGCATTCTATTCCATTACGAAGGGATAGGGGTTGCCGTGCAGATATAGATGGTAGATGATATACCGATGAATCGAATGGGACATGAGCCTTAGAAGATGTAAGCCCGATCAACGAGGGGTCTGAGAAAGCCTCGCATTCTTGTTGCACTTTGGTTACACTCTCAAAAGCAGAGATCATAGACATGATGTATTCCAGGCTCGCTTGAATAAGGGCAAACCTTGGCCATAAGCGGGAAAATATAAGGATGAGCACAATCAATCTTTCAGGTGTAACATGCAGCCACTGGAGCGACACAAATAGGACACTAACGACAAAAACAGCTGCCGCTATGCGATGAAAAAACTGCGTGGTCGCATTTTGTCGAACAAACTGAGTCGTATTATCCTCCATACGCTGTGTCAGAGAGCGAAACCAATGGATATTCGCCGCTTCCAGCAGATTGCTTTTAATATCTTTCATCCCGTTCATATGATCCGTAATTCCGGCAAAATAAACCTGTGACAGTTCAGTGGTACGATCACCTAATTGTTTGGCATTTCGGATGGAGCGACGGAACACGACAAACAACACCAGTCCACTCAAAAACACCAGCCCGGTTAAAGAAGGGGACAACCAAAAAGCCAGCGCAATCTGGATTAGCGTAAACATGACGGCTGTGGTCAGTTGAAGGAGCAAATTCGTTCCCTGACTGACACGCGCCAGCTCGGTCGTCATCACGTGGCTAAAATCAGATTTACGCTGACGCAAATAAAAAGCCCACTGCGCCTTCATAAAGGAAGTGTATACGTCTATGCGAAGGCAACGCATAAAACGCTGCTGAATCCGCGAGCTGAGAATGGACTGGTAACGCTGAAGCCAAGCCTGCCCTGTAAGCAGCACTACGAAAAGCATTAACATCCCCGGCAACAGCCAGCTTTTAGGAATGTACGGCAAAAAATAATCAAATCCATCCGACAGAAATGGCATTTCTGAATGACCACCAAATACACCGATGGCCGCCAGCATAGGAATAAGCATATAAATGCCGACACCTTCCAGTAAGCTGACGATGATCATACATCCAATATTAAGAATTAACGCCCCGCCGTTCACAGCATACAGCTTGGTCATATATATTCGCAGGTGAGTCATAATGTACACTCCTTATCGGGTCAGTGCTTTGTAAATCGCCGCTTCAGCCAAAGAAATGGACGTAAAGGAATATACAAAAAATGCAGCTGGCGAGGCAGTGGAAAAACGACTGAATCCCTCGTAGAAGGAAACAAACGGCTGATGAGATACCATAGTCTGTGCCTTGGCTCCTTTAAGGAAAGCAAGTAAGCGCGACTAACCGGCTGAGGGGTAAACGCTGTTGTTGTAGCTCCAGCAATGGCTGGACTGGGGGCGACTGTAGTAGCACCTACAGGCTTGGAAAGGCTGCTTACAGCAGTGTTCACTGTATTCACCGGGTCACCAAGGATACTGCTGGCATCTTTCGATATATCAGCAGCGTCACTGACGGCGTACAGAACAGCTTCGCCTGCGGCTCCACTGGCTGAAATACCGCCACTCAAAGGGGCGGTATTCATCGACTCGGTCAAAGCTACGCTGGGCAACAGCTCTGACCGAACGAGTCTGCCTGTACCCGCCCGATTGGCAACCGGGTACGGCGCGGGGACGCTGGCCTGTATAAAGGCCAGCGCGCTCAGCGCAAGCCTGTGCGCCTGCCGGGTAGCCGATATCGGACGCATCTGCTCCGGGATCGGCGTACCCAACAGCGCAGCAGCCAGCGCCCAAGCCTGCCCGCCCGCAGGCAGGCCCCCGTAACGGCGCATTAGCGGCAGTAGCACCCCCCAATCGACAGCGCGTACCGCAAGCCTGTCGATGTCCACTAACCAGCGCAGCCTGAACCAGCCGTGACGCGCTCCGTGTGCGCTCAAGTATAGAAATTGATGTTCGCTGCCAAGCGTATACATACAGGATGTCATCACATTCCTGTTGTCGACAAAAGTCGCCGGTGCCATCTGACTGGCTCGAACTCCTGCAGCCTTCCCCATTTGCCGACAGTGCCAAAGCTCGTCAAAGGAGGGCTCCCGCCCTCCATCCGGGTGAAGCCGCCAGTGCAACTCGATTTCTACCCTCTTTTGCGGATGTAGGAAGGAGGCATGATGATCCTTCCACTTCCAGCTACCAAGGACGCGTACTTCTCCGCTTTTGGACGCATATCCGGCTTCCTTCATCCAATGCTCCGCTTCATCCATGTCATCCGGGGCAATAAGTAAATCAATGTCTTTAGAGGTACGCAGGGAAACATCCCCGTATAATTGCTGCGCCAGAGCAGGACCCTTCAGCATCAGCACACGGATTCCATGAGCTGTGAGCAGCCTAGTCAGACGCTCGGCTTCTGCTTGAAGCTGGAGCATGCGCAGCGTGTTTCGTTGATATTGTGCCTGAAGGTTTCGCATCAATTCTGCGGGGATGAACGGGTGATTCAACGTTTTCAGCTGGAGATACACTGTAGGTACCACACGATGGTGTTCTGTCAGACGCAGCAAGCGGGACCAATCCATCTCCTGCAGCTGGAAAGCAGTCGTCGTATCCTGCCATAGATTGACGTCTTTACGAAGTAGAGAGAGTAATAACGTGAATTCTCGATCCTCATTCCAATTCGCAAGTTCCAAAATAGACTTGGTAGTCATGGATTCTTCTCCTTCGATTCTTTGAACACTCTTTTTTCTCACACTAAAACAAAGAACTGCCTTTATCCGCTGTCTTCGTATTTGTAGCTGTCCCAGCACGTCTCCCGAATATTCCCACCACGGTAAACGCCCCCATCTCCCGTTCTCCCGTAACATAGATCGGCCCACTGCGTACCCATGCATGTGCAGCCAGTTGTCCCGCAGCATTTTTGGCTGTGCCCAGATACAGTGTGCAGTCCAGTTTTCTGCGTACCAGCAACGTCATAGCGGCAGCGGCTTGTACAAGACAGCTACTGCGCCAAGGAGTATAACGGCTGGCCAAATCCACAGCTTGTGAAATGTGACGGATAGATTTCTCCTGCCCGATCTCACACTGCCAGGGAGTTTCTTCCATGCATTTTCCCCAAGCCCCCGAGTAATCTCCAAAAGAACGACGCTGGCGAAATCTCGCGCATCCCAGCTCCAGCCAGGCTTCCGGGAACAATCTCCTGACCTCTGGAGGCAAGAGAAGAAGCCGTTGTATCCACATGTTAGTCCAACTCCCGCAGGAGTCTCAGCAATCCTTCCCGCTCCAATTCAGCTACAAAGGTATGTACCTGCTGTCTGCACTGTTCCTCGTCCACTTCATATTCATTCATCAGGACAGTTACAATATCTCCAAGTGAAGGACTGGATTCTGCCAGTTCCCAGATCCGTCCTCCTGTGAAGCCCAAATTATAATACTTTCCAGTATGAATACTCATCATCACTTTTTCTCCGTCCATATCACTTACATAGACCTCTTCACCATACGTGACGCGATAATGATCCTTAGCTGGATCAGTGGCTGCCATAACTCTTTTCCTCCTTATGAATGAGTTCAAGTACCCGTTGTACAACCTCGGACGCCGTAAAAAAGGAGCTATCCCTCAGCAGTCGCCAGCCTTCCACTTTCGGAGCCATCCGGGCCGCTGTATCAAAATACCATTCACCCAAACCCATTCGCGGAATGATCACCCTACGATATGTATGCTGTAGTAAAGTATGCAAGCACTCCAGTTTGTTCAAGGGCTGTTCCGTAACGGCCACTGGCTCCCCTTCCCGCATCAACTCACGGTTGGGAGAATCGCTCACAAGCTCGAATACGCCGCCCAGGGGAAGCGGATCGTTATAAAATTTGTCCGCAGCAGGCACGGCATATTTATTGAACTCACCTGCGATCCTACGCAAATCTCGGTATTGTGCCCTTACAGGATTGTCGTCAGTTAGGGAAAGAACGTGCTTTCTTTGTCGTACATGCCTGTTCTCCCGTAATGCCTCCAGTTGAAGCAAGCTTTCCAGCCCCAGCTTCTGCTGCGGATATGCCGGATATACGATGGCTGCGGAAGCTGTAACGTTTATAGCAATCACGTCATCACTGATCATCTGATAGCCAGCCTGTCTAAAGGCAGCAGCCAGAGTCGATTTTCCCGTGCCGGATTCACCTACAAATGCGTAGGCCCGACCTCCGATGGCAACCGCACTTCCGTGAATAGGTAAAATCCGTTTTTGCAACAGTAGAACACCCATGCATGTGCCCAGTACAAACAGCCGCACGGTGTCAGGATCAGCCCCAGGTAACATACTTACCTCGATTTCCTGGCCTCCCCTGATGGCATAAATGGCCGTGCCCGGTATTAGGAACATAAAGCGTTCACCCTGCATTACAAAATTGGTCTGCTCCAGTTGGTCCCTCCATGCTGACAAATCAACCTGTCGAATGACCACATCCTCTACCAATCCCGGTTCTGCCGGGATCAGCTCAGGCAGAGTCAGCTCACTGGCAATCCTGAGTCCAAAGGCTGTATATTTCACCCGACGGATATGGGTACTCCTGTCATGCACGCTAGAACCACTCCCCTGTTCTTAAAATCCCGTCTTTATTTCTTTGGGTCCAACCTACCCCCAAAGAAATAAAGACGGCTCGTGATCATAAAGCTATTCGGCTCTCAGTCCAGCATCGGCCCATGTATAATGATCGATTAGCTAGGATTATACAGATCGGCATCATGATCTGACACCCAATCAATCTGTTTCCAGCCTTTACCCGCCATAGTCTGGTTAATATCCAGCACCTCAATCGTCGGTTCCTGCCATTCTTTTTTACTCATCTCATCACCTCCCCTCCCACGAATGGCACACCGTCCGATCGGATAGATCCAAATCAGTTCAAACCGCAGAGAAAACGGTACACGATCAGGCTGTGCATAAACAGTCGTATATTCGGATCAGATGCCTGCTCCGGACGGGGATGTCGGTATTTCGCTATAGCCGTCTTAATGTAGTCCATATTGAGATATTCGGTAGCTCGCAAATCATGACACATCACTTGCAGTTCTCCCATAAACGTGTCCCAGCAAGGGAGCATACGATGTAGCCAATCAGCAGGCTGTACGCCGCGTACCCGCTGGTTCAACCGAACATCATCAGGGAGATGATCACGCATAGCTTTACGAATGAGAGCACGGTCCCGACCGTTTTGTACATATTGTTCAAAAGGCACCGATAAGCAAAAGCGAATTACACGGCTGTCCCCGGTCGGATCACGTTCCCACAGGCCATAACGAAGTGAAAGTTTGGTCGCCATAACACCATTTTTGTTGGCAATCGCCAAATTCGAAAACTTCTCTTTTCTTGTCTGATCGGCATTTTTCCTCCAACCTGTTCCACTCAATACAGGAATATCTTCTACATTCATCCGTTTGGCAAACTCCGGGTGAATCAGTGAAGGAATCGGACTTCGATTGCCGCGTCGCAACCATGTACGGGCTTCAAGTGAAGTGGCTTTTTTCAACATCACAGGTAATAGATGAGACATACGATTGCCCGTAAGCTTGCTGTATCGCCACACTCCCTGCAAGGATTGCAGCCAATGTAAACGACGAAACTGACGGGCGTAATAATCCATTGCAGGTCCCCACGATACGGTAAAATTACCACGTGCCCCAGTCAACAGAACACCGACATTATGTTCCTGTGCTTTATCATAAAAACCTCTGATCCAAAAGGAGTTTTCAAAATATTTGTAGGGAGCCTCCATCAACTCCAGCCAAATATCAATTTCAGAAAACGGACTTTTCCCTTCAAAATCCATATAATTTTCATGAATGTTGCCCACATAGCGAGCTGTGGACTGTATATAGCTGCGTTCGTTCGCCAGCAATGTAGGCGGTGTCCAATCTGTAAAATCTTGAACAGGTACATAGCTGTAGGCATGTAGCGGCTTGTGTTGTAAGTGCAACGCTGGTGCGGCAAAGCTGGCAACCGCTCCAGAATCCAATCCCCCACTCAAGGCAGCCCCTACGGCGCGATGCGTCCGTAATCGGGCAGTTACCGCCTGTGAGAACACCTCGCGGAAAGCTTCTATGTATTCGCCCCCTGTTTTGAACCGCAGCGGCTCTACCTCATCCAGACATGCATATTTACGGAGCAATTGCTTTCCCTCTTCCATGGTGAACCAATGTGCAGGAGGCAACTGATTGATATGCTTGTAGGCAGTCGTTCCAATATCGACGGATTCCTGCATTGCACGGATCGATAAGAATTCGGCCAGCCAAGGTTCATGCAGTTCTTTTCGCAGAGAGGACAGAACCCATAGCGGAGCGACTACCGTGCTAAACGCAAATCCTCCGTCATATTGGTAGGTGTACAGCGTACGATTGCCTGTCATATCTCTAGCACCATATAACCGATGTTTCTTAGCATCCCAAATGACAAAGGCAAAATCACCTATCAGATAGCTTGCTGCATCTACACCCCATTTGTCATATGCCAGCAAAATCAGCTCGCTGTCCGTGATACCTTGTCGCCGCCCCTGCTCAACTGCTAGCCGTTCAAACAGCTCAGAACGATTGTCAATGATCGCATCGGCCGTAATGGCCAAATCTCTCAGCTCATCATAGAAGGGAAGACGCTCATGGACAGATTCGGGGGTCACATGCTGGGCATGACATCCCAAAAAAATGGAACCTTCACACCAAGTGCACACGCGGTCAGCGGGATATTTTTGCAGAGTTTGCATCATTCTCTCGCCTTCTTCAGCATATACAGACTCATGCCCAAATCTATAGATTCCGGCAATTGCACTCACGTTCTCCCCCCTTTTTCTTTTCCGATACTTGATAATACTACAGACGCCCAGCGCCCGAGCTTACGGGCAAATAGGCGGGATCCGATACCTTGGCTAGGGCGCTGATAGCTTTGGAGCTGCTCGATAAGCCGGTTCCGCTCTTCAAAGCTATGTGCCAGTCTGTTTTCCAGCGATTGAATTCGTCTATCACTCACGACCTGTGATATATCCATCCTTGCCAGGTTGTGAGGTGCTGCATGACGGGTTGCATTTGTCATGAATACTCTGTTATCTGCATCATGTTCTTCCAGCATCCGATAAGCTGCCTTCCATTCAAAGCCACTTTGTTGGAGGAATTGGTGTGTACGTCGACTCAACAGCTCTACATCCGGATCATCTTCAAAACGGACTCCAGTCATCTGCTCAGCCTGTTCCAGCGCCTCCCCGTAACCAAGCTGCCTAAACAAGCGAGCTCCAATACTTCTGCAATACAGTTCAATTTCCAATGTACTCAACAGATGTTGCCAGCTATGTACCGAATTCTGATGCGCCTGTTCATGCTCCATGACAAACGGATCACCCGCTCCCATGCTATAAAAAAGACTGGATTGAGGCGTATTCGCAAAGTTCCCGTACCTTTCCATTCCCGACTCATAATGGATCCCCAGAAAATGACACAGCTTCTCGATCTCCATCCTTGGATTGGCTACGAGCTGTTCATACATCAGCGGGTATGCAAGTGGATGAGGTGTGGCAAAATAATGAGCGTAACGGAACAAACCAACCGTAATATCTGTCATTTTCATATTAAAATGCGGACTCCCCAGTTCCTTCAGCAGGTGAAAGTGTCCGCCCCGGAGCTGATTAACCTTTTTAAACGAGGCCACGATGGCTAAAGGATTGCGGATAAGCCATACTCGGCGGGCAGCCGGGAACAAACGGTCTAAAAATTCAAGCACTGTATAGTAACGCGGTGATTTGTCGATAAGCATATCAGCGGTCGTCCCTTCAAGCAGGCCATTATATATTTCAAGTGCATACGAACGAGAGGCCTGCTCCAATACCTGTGGAGGAACCATGCCTTTAAAAAATTGCCGGAGTATTCCTGTTCCTCCATATGGCCGGGCATGTGACTGAGGAAGATCATATAAACTGAGCAGAAACCACATTTCCTGCGTGGCAAACAGACGGGAATGGTTTTGCAAAATGGCGGTTAGCAGCGAGCTTCCACTTCGAGGGACACTCAACAAAAATACTAGCTTTCCGCCTTGCTTTTCAATCAAGCACATTCCTCCTCTACCTCTGCTCAAGACGTTTTAATAGATACACATCGTATTTTTATTATAATTTATGATACATAGCGTATCTTGTCAATCCCTTTAATGGATAAATTCTGTGCTGCACGTTCATGTTAAACCTTATGTAGATTTAGAAGTGCAGCCAGCTGTCTGTAAATAATGATCTTGCTGCATGTTAGCCAAAGGAGCATAGCACTATGGGACGAGCTGTTAAAGGTACGATTACGATTGAAGGTCACGAAATTGCGATCACAAACCCGGATAAACCGCTGTGGCCCGAAGCAGGTGTAACTAAGGCGCTATATCTTCGCAAGCTTGCGGTATTGGCCCCCTTCCTGCTCAAATATTGCCATCAGCGTCTACTGACTGTCATCCGTTGGCCACATGGGATTCATGGGGACTTTTTTTATCAGAAAAATGCCCCACATCCTCGGCCAGACTACATTGAAACCGCTCTGCATGATGGCATTGAGTATATCGTGCTTGGCAAGCTGCCCCAACTACTCTGGCTTGGTAATCAAGCTGCGTTGGAATTTCATCCCTCTCTGCACCTATCAGGAAGCCAACTGCCCTGTGAATGGATGATTGATCTTGATCCATCCAGAGAGGTCGAGCCACGCATTATGGAGGCTGCCTCCATTGTAGGCGAAGTATTAGCTTCGCTTGGGTTGGACTCTGTCCCCAAAACCTCCGGGGCCACGGGTGTACAAATTATCGTCCCGATCCGTCCAGGCATAACCTTTGACGAGCTTCGCAGCATCGGACTGTTGGTTGGACAATTTGTAACGGAAAAGCACCCGCATCTATTCACACTGGAACGATTAAAGAAGGATCGCGGAACAGCCATTTATTTTGATTATTTGCAGCATTATCAGGGAAAAACCTTAGCCGCTCCTTATACTCCACGGGCACGTCCCGGCGCTACGGTCTCCACTCCACTAACCTGGGAAGAGGTACGGCAGGATGTGTCACCACTGGATTACCATTTGCTGAATATTGAAGAACGGTTAAACCAGATAGGCGACTTGATCGACAAGGTTCCTCCCCAGCCTGTAGAGGACCTCCTCAAGCATATGCGTTCCAAAACACACCCAACCTGATCAATGCTTTGAAGCACAAAAAAGGGGACGAACCCCGCAGCCATAGGCTGAGAAATTGTCCCCTTGCGCTAGTGTATTCCTTTTTTCTTAAAACGTCCGCCCTTCACATCGTGAATATTACCAATCGCAATGAAGGCGTGCGGGTCCCAATCCTCAACGATGCTCTTGAGCTTCGCTTCCTCCAGTCGGGTAATGACGACGAAAATTACTTTCTTGCTCTCGCCTGTAAAGCCGCCTTCACCTTCCAGATAAGTTACACCCCGTCCAAGACGGTCCGTCAGGGCATCTCCGATATCACGGTATTTATCACTAATAATCCAAACCGATTTGGACTGATCCAGACCCTCAATCGTAATATCAATCATTTTCATAGCAATATAATAAGCAATCATGGAATACAGGGCATTCGGCCAACCGAACACAAAACCCGCACTTCCCAGAATGAAAATATTAACAAACAGTACGATCTCACCGACCGAAAAAGGAGTTTTTTCACTGACGAGAATAGCTACGATCTCTGTCCCATCCAGCGAGCCGCCGGACCGAATCACAAGACCCACCCCAACGCCGAGAATGACACCCCCAAAGATAGCGCCAAGCAGCGGTTCCCCAGGAGTCAATGCACTTACATTGTGAAGTAACGCAGTTCCGATGGACATAACGACGATGCCGAATAGTGTGGATAAAGCGAAGGTTTTACCGATTTGTTTGTAACCGATAAGTAAAAATGGAAGGTTCAACAGGGTCAGGAAAATACCGAGCGGATAACCAGTAATCTTGGAGGCCATAATGGAGATACCTGTAACGCCTCCGTCAATAACGCCGTTAGGAACCAGGAATATTTCCAATCCCACTGCCATCAGCGCTGCACCAACCACGATCATGGCTGCACGCTGTAATAAGCGTTTTACTTTGTTCTTTGGATTAGCTGGAATTTTGCTGATCTTGGTCAACTCTCCGGTTACATCTGTGATCTCAGACAGATTTTGGACTTCCTTGCTCACTACACTCATATATAAATCCCCCCGTTACAGTATGGTATATTAGACCGAAAAAGGGGCTGCTCTCCGCAGTCCCCTCTCCTTTACGGCGCTTAGTTATATGATTAGTATATCATAAAACTGTGATTTTGCGCAAAAAAGTTAGCAAAGAGCACATAAATCACAATAAAGCGGGATTATATTGATAAAAACGTCGAAAACCGCCTCTAAAGGAGGGGAGAGAGCATGCGAGTTAGAATTTCAGCTATTTTTTGAGATCGAGGACGTCTGCGGAACACGTTCAAATCTATTTTTGAAGAGTTGGAAATGTCCTCTACAAAATCTGCCGAAAGCCGTTTTAACGCAGAAGTCGCAAAAAGTACAGCGGTCAACTCAAAATTATAGAAAAAGCTTCGCATGTCCATATTGGCGGTCCCAACCGAGCCAAGCAAATCGTCCACAATCACCACTTTGGCATGGATAAATCCCTTTCGATATTGGTAGAACTCCACTCCCGCCTCCAGCAATTCTTGTACATAGGACAGTGACGCCAGGTGAACCAGTTTTGAATCTGATTGGTAGGGAATAATAATTTTCACATCTATGCCACTGACGGCCGCCAGCTTCAGCGCCTCATAAATCCCCGGATCGGGAATAAAATACGGCGTCGTTATCCAAATCCGCTTTTTGGCAACCGTGAGCGCTCCAAAGCACAATTCCTGAATCGTGTCCCATACCTGATCGGGACCACTGCTCAAAATCTGTACTTCCTCATCCCCTGTGCAGGTATGTGGAGGAAATAAATTCACGTCCATCAGCCTCTCTCCCGAAGCCAGCTTCCAATCGCTAAGAAACACATTTTGCAGAAAATAGACACCATCTCCTTCAATCTGCAAATGCGTATCCCTCCAAAACCCCACTTTGGGGTACTTTCCGAGATAATCGTCGCCTACATTGATTCCCCCCACTAATCCGATCGTGCCGTCCACCACTACGATTTTCCGGTGATTACGATAGTTAATCCGGCGGTCCAGCGTGGCGAAAAACGGCGGTAGAAAATAATGAAATTCGACCCCAGCCTCATTACAGGTACGAATAAATGAATAGGGTAAATTGTAGCTCCCTACGCCGTCCACAATGAATCGTACCTTAACTCCCTCGCGTGCCTTACGGATCAT
This sequence comes from Paenibacillus sp. T2-29, assembly GCF_052921365.1. Classification (NCBI taxonomy): domain Bacteria; kingdom Bacillati; phylum Bacillota; class Bacilli; order Caryophanales; family Paenibacillaceae; genus Paenibacillus; species Paenibacillus sp. T2-29. Next base: position 374,272 of record NZ_JBREVE010000002.1, read on the forward strand.
GACCTCCTGAAATTTTTTTCCGATTTCGTCTGCTCGAAATATGTAAAACTCCACATGGATATGATGTTGTGCCTGTTCCATCGCTGTCAGCATAGCCTCAAAGGTTTCTTCCCCGTTCGTCAGCACACGTGTACGGTTGCAGCCTGTCAACGGGTTTTCCGACATACGAATTAACTGGTTAAACAGACGCTCCTGATGCTTAAAATGGGGATTGTGCATTTGCTCTACATTTTCAATCACCTTGGTTTGCGCCCACAGACGTTCACGGAATTCACGAAATAGCTGCGATCCTGCTTTACGAACCACTTTGCGCTTCTGGTAATCCTGTGCAACAAAATAGTACACCACAAAACCAATGAGCGGGAAGCAAAACAAAATAAAGAGCCAGGCTACCGCTTTGGACGGCTTGCGAAATTCAAAGAGCAGAATCGTCCCGGTCTGAAAAATAAAAATAATTAAAACCAACAGCAACCACAGCATGTCTAAGCCTCCTTATATATCTACGTTTTATACAAAGCTCCAATTTTTTTGACATGTTTGCCTCTTAAGCTGAATAGATAGTAACCAAGCACTATAGGAGCGATGTCCGGAAAGGAGCGATTATGAAAAAAGGAAGCCTAAATCGCCGGATGACCCTGCTTGTCATTCGGGATGCACAGCAACCGCCCAAGCAGCTACAATGCTCCGCAGCCGCTGTCATTCTCGTCCCGACCCTTGTGATCGCATCAATCTCTACGCTCGTGATCGGGCTGCAAATCCGTTCTTCCCATATTATTTCCCAAATGGAAACCAATCTTGCTGTCCAGAGTTTGCAGATGGAGGTCACAGTAGCAGACAAAGACGCAGCCATTGGGCGACTGCGGCAGGAAGTCATGGAGCTGACGAATCAAGCCACCAGTATTCGCGAACGTCTCCAGCGTGTAACAGAGCTGGAACAACAAATGCAGCAATTCATTCGTAAACACGGAAATTCCTCCAGCGCAAGCAGCAATAAATCAACCATAACTCCGCTCTCCTGGGATACTTCCGGCCATACCGGGGGTGAATTGATCGCAGTGCATGAAAATACAGCTCTTCTAGCCCGCCAGGTCATGGATGATTTTCAGGAAATCGAAGCTCTGCTAGACACTGTGGAGCGTACGGTTCCGCGCTCTATTCAACAGGCAAACGCCGTCCAGCAGAACCTGGAGCGCCAACAAGCCGCACAGCTGCTCCAGACCCGCAGACTGGCACTTGCTGAACAAGGGAGGCCCTCCATTTGGCCTGTTGGTTCGCGGCGCATGACCTCCAGCTTCGGCTACCGCAGCGACCCATTTACAGGTAGATCCGCTTTTCACTCTGGCGTGGACATTGCCGGTCAATCCGGTGATCCTGTCTATGCGGCAGGGGCAGGCACTGTGCTGGAGGCCGCTTCCAGCGGAGCCCGTGGCAATTGCATCATCATTCAGCATCCTGACGGACTCCAAAGCTGGTATATGCACCTAAGCGGGATGCAGGTAGCTCCCGGGGACCGTGTTCACAAAGGACAGACCATTGGCCTGCTGGGAAGTACAGGGAGAAGCACGGGACCTCATCTTCATTTTCAGATCGTCAAGCATAACCAACCTGTCGATCCATTGCTGTATGTACAATAAGGATTTTGCAAAATACTTACCATAAAGGATTGGAGGAAAACGTTCATGTTCAAGGAATCCAAAAAAAAGCTCTCCACCCCGGCGACGGATACACTGCTCGCTAACGGCACTAGCTTTGAAGGTACGATTGAGGCAGAGGCCAATATTCGCATTGACGGTCATTTCCAGGGCGATATCTATAGCACTCGTACTGTCGTCATTGGAGAATCAGCAGTTGTACGTTCGGACATCATTGCACGGGACGTCATTCTTGCCGGCAAGGTATTCGGCAGCATCACCGCGGAAGGACGGCTGACCATTACACCGACAGGCGAACTATATGGAAATACGGCGACCCCTACATTGGTCATTTCTGAAGGCGGCATACTGAACGGCACGAGTCAAATGAACCAAACTATGGAGGCAGAGTCGCCAGCTGCTATAGAGAAATCAGATGATGAAAATCAATCCAGTTTCAGCCAAGACAATGAGGACAGCCAAGCCTCCCTACAACCCGAAGCGGGATAGGGCGGCTCACACTCCTTATATTTCCAGCAAAGCCTCCATTTACTCCATAATATCCTCCACTCTGCGTTCCAAAAATAAATGGTATACCTTGCGCATGACGATTTTGCCACACATATACAATGGAATAACCAAAATGATACCCAAGATCCCAAGTAGATCGCCACCAACTAGCAATAAAATGACGACAGTCAACGGATGAATGTCCAGTTGCTTGCCAAAGACAATCGGTGACAGCCAATTATCCTGAATTTGCTGTGCAACGATCACCACCACCAGCGACCAGAGCGCCATGGAAGGCGATTCGAGAAATCCAATGATAACCACAGGTATAGAAGCAGCTACTGCCCCCACATAGGGAATAAAATTAAGGAAAATCGAAATAACGGCAAGTAGCAAAGCATAAGGCAAACCAATAATCAAAAATCCAAGGAACATCATCAAGCCCAACGCGACATTGATCAGCACTCGACTGACGATAAAGCTGCTGAGTGCACTATCAATATCCTCCATCACTTCCAGCGCGTCCTTATGATATTTTTTAGGAAAGAAGTTGAGCATTTTAGGACCAAACTTGCTTCCTTCCTTCAGCATGTAGTAGAGCAATATGGGAAAGGTAGCCAATACGATAAAAAAGTAGGATACGAACGATACCAGCTTTACCGAATAATCTGACAGCGTTGAAAAAGCTTCGTTTAACGTATCTGACAGTTGTGACAGCGGGTCTTCACCCGGAGGCAGCACTTGTCTCAAGGATTGATTATGCCGCCATTGGCTTAATTGATCAACCAGACTTTTAATGAGCTTCGGCGCATTCTCAAATAAATTGGTCACCTGATCACGGAGCGTAGGCCATACTCCCCATGAGAAGAGGAACAGTAACACGCCAATGACCAAATAAATCAGTAATATGGAAATCGATCGTTTGATTTTTCTACGTTCCATGACATCTACGATCGGTCTCAATAAATAATAGAGGAAAAAAGATAGCATCAGCGGTACAACCAGTAAGCTGACCAAGGATACGAGAGGACTGAATATAAAGCTTACTTTGGTGCCCAAGTAAATGATGAGCAATAGCATGACGATTCCTGAAGTCAGACGAAAAAAACGATTATTTTGCAGCATATCATGCGCCCCCTGTTCTGTTTCTCTCTACTTCTTTAAACGCAAACCGACCCTATTGATTGATTCTTGCTGAAAATAGATTACAATATACCCCCACTTACAGAATATATAGCAAAAAAGGAAGTCCAAATGGCTAGGCATTGGACTTCCTTTTTGTGATCTTAGCATTTTGCCAAAATCCTCGTATGATTAAATCACACATTCTAAGAGATACGTGTTTAGGTTGAAACATCGCGTTTTACGAAAACCACCCAGGCAATTGCGATAAAAACCACATAATAAGCAGCCAACACAGTGAGCGAAAAGGTTAGATCGGAAGTTACTGTACCCGGCGGCATATCTAGATATTTTTTCAGATCCATATGCGTAAAGAGTACGTATTTGGTCCATTCAAAACGATCTGTGCTGAACAAACCAATTGAGTTATACACTGTTTTGGTGAACATCATAAACAAAGACAAACCAATCGCCAAAGCGCTCGAACGAAACACCGCAGATAACATAAATGCAAAAGCCATGGTCACGAATAGGGCGATATAGCTATACAAAAAGTTCAGCGTTACGTAAGATACCGGATCACTGAACAGCGGAACAGAGCCCGCTGGTGCGTCCTTCGATAACATCAGCCAGGAGGACAGCGTAACCATCAAAACCAAAACGATCGTTCCGAGCAAGCTGAACAAAATCACCGATATATACTTGGACAACAGAATTTTGCTGCGAGTCCAAGGGCGAATGAGCAGTAGCTTAATCGTTCCCCATGTAAATTCACCAGCCACCGAATCAGCAGCTACAATGACCGTAAACGTCGTATTGAGGAAAAATGTAAATAACGTTGTCAATGCGATGCCATCCCACACACTGACCTGATCGGAAACCAGAGAAATCAGCATCGGAATCACAGCGGTGATGACTGCCAGCAGCCCCAGCATGATCCATGTGCGCACACGCAAGTAGATTTTGAGATTTTCATTATGTACCAGCTTGAAGAAATCAGCCAATGGACCCGCCTCCCGTCACTTCCAAAAATTGATCTTCCAACGTACGGGCAACCGGGCTAATGGCGTACACTTTGACTCCATTTGCAGCCAGCAGACTGTTCATCTCTGCAATCTGTTCCCGCTCCAGGTGAAGCAGTAGTTGATTGCCTTCGACGCGCCCTGCTCCAGCAAGCGTATAAGCTTGCTCGGCATCATTGACTTCAAAAGCAATTTCCGCCGTCTGCACTTCTCCCTCTGTATTCTTCAACTGCTTGATATCTACCAACCGCCCGCTTTGAATAATGGCCACGCGGTCGCACATCAGCTCCATTTCGGACAATAAATGACTCGATACAAACACCGTAATTCCTTCCGTACGGGTTAATTGACGCAAATAATCCCGCAGTTCACGAATACCCTGCGGGTCCAAGCCATTGGTCGGCTCATCCAGCACGAGCAGCTTCGGACGATGCAAAATCGCCTGAGCTACTCCGAGTCGCTGTCGCATCCCGAGCGAGTAGGTTTTGACTTTATCGTGAATTCGGTTTCCGAGTCCCACCAGACGAATCGCTTCATCTATACGCTCTTGGGTCACCCCTGGAGACATGCGCGCAAAATGCTGCAAATTTTGATAGCCTGTCAAAAACTTGTACATCTCCGGGTTCTCAACAATCGCACCGACATGGGAAACAGCCTTTTCAAAATCGGTATTGATGCTGTCTCCGCAAATATGAATATCACCCTTGCTGATCGAAATCAGGCCAACCATCATACGAATGGTGGTCGTTTTTCCCGCACCGTTGGGTCCGAGAAAACCAAATACCTGTCCGGCCGGAACCTCCAGTGTCAGATTGTCCACGATCGCTTTTGAGGAAATGATTTTACTCACACCCTCCATACGTATGACGGGAACCTGCCCTGTCGCTTGCTGCATGCTATGAAACTCCTTCCATCCGGAGTGAAGCTGTCATCCATTTTACTGTACATTTCCGGTTTTGGAAGTATTGTACCATATTTATCCTTTCAGAAACACCTTTGGGAACACCATATCACGTCTGTTCCTTTTCCTTGTATATCCAAAGCACCCTCCACTCCTCATCTTCCTGCGTCACATAACAAGGCTGTACGATATCAAAATTACCGAATCGGGTCTTGTAATGCTGAGTGACCGTAATACGGTAAACCTTCCCTAAATCTTCCCCATTTGGATCGGTACGAATGTCATATTCTACCTGCGGCTCCCCCAGTTCAAACGTAAACGTATCCGTCCCCATATCCTGCATAAAAACGTGCGCACGCTGCTGTACATACGTGGACTTCTCGAATTTCTTCTTCATTTGTGAATGAAAAAGCTCCCAGGAGCCGCCAAAATTCCCCGATTGCTCCATCGTGTAGAACTCGTTCAGCGCTTCTACGGCTTGATCCCCTTCCCCCGTAGACATCACCCCACGCAGACCCATCCACAGCAGCCATAGCAATCCACATAGGATTGCAAAATACAGTAGCTTACGGACGAACGCCGAAGCCGCTCTCCTTCTAAGCAGCACATATGTCCCTCCCTCTGTTGGACTATACCGAATACTCTACAGATGTATGTAGGACAAGGTGAGTTTAGAAGAGAATAGCGGGTCCTCCCTATAGGACATTTGCCTGCATAAGGGATGTCTAAGGCGATGCAGAAGTGGTGACCAAATGTTTCTCCAGCACTCCATGGATACGTTGGCGTTCCTGCTCATCTACGATGTAATAATACACGCCGTTGATTTTGCTCCCATGTCCCTTCACCTCAACGGTATCCATCTGCTTAAGGGACGGGCCGATCCGGGTCAGAAAGGTCGTCATATCATCAAAGGTAATGTCTGTGCGAATCTGCTCCCCCGCTGCCTCCAGTATCGGTTTTACTCGCAACAGCCCTTCCTTGCTGATGGACTGGGCAAGAATTTGCTTGAGCAGTTCTCGCTGGCGAGCATTTCTCCCGAGATCCCCACGCGGATCATCAAATCGCATACGGGCATAGGCCAATGCTTCTACTCCGTTCAAGTTCAAATTCCCCTGCGCAAAATGATGCCCCTCATACTGAAAATCAAGTGGATTGTAGACCTCCACTCCCCCCACAAGATCCACCATTTTCGCAAACCCTTCCATATTTATTTGTACATAGTAATCTATCGGATGGTTCAAAAAATGCTCTACCGTACGGATCGACATATCCACGCCCCCAAAAGCAAACGCGTGATTGATTTTGTCCTCACGCCCTCTACCGATCAACTCTGTTCGCGTATCACGCGGAATGTTGAACATTAATATCGAACCCTTGGCGGGATTCATAGATAGAACGATCATCGTATCGGATCGTCCTGGATCGTGCGGTCGCCGATCTATACCCAGCACCAGCACGGTGAACGGCTTAAACTGAGAGATGGCTGCCGGATTGGGTGTACTTGTTCCAGTGTTTGTTCCTGCGGAGTGCCCTGCTCCGCCTGTCGCAAGGGTAGAGACCGCTCCGGGCTGCACGATGCTGCGCGGATGATACATCGCATCAGCCGCTGTTTTAAAGGAATGATACACATAGACGGTATAGGCAGCACCTCCTACAACCAATAACGCCACAGTCCCCAATGTCATCTTCAGCCATCGTTTCATAGTCATCCTCCCTTTACGGATTCACTACAGAATGATGACGATCTATATCCAGATTGTTCATCTGTGGTCTGCCAACAGAATAGTATGCAAAGGCAGATTGTCTAATTTGTTCTTCCCTATACACATTGCGCCCGTCAATCATAATGGGATACTTCATCAGCTCATTCAGTTCACCCAGTCCGACCTCACCAAACTCCTCCCATTCCGTCAAAAGACACAATGCATCGCATCCTTCTGCTGCTTCCCGCGCGCTATCGGCCCACTTTATTTCCGGGCTGTCCAGCAATCGGCGGAAGTTAGCAGTAGCAATCGGGTCATATGCACGAATATGCGCCCCTGCCTCCAACAGCGACTGCATAATATCCAGCGCCGGGGCATCTCTTACATCATCTGTGTTCGGTTTGAATGCCAGCCCCCATATGCCAATCGTAGCTCCTTCCAGCTCACCTAGTGCCTCTTTCAGCTTGCGAATCACGTTAAAACGTTGTCCCTGATTCACCTCCACCACGGATTTCAGCAGCTTAAATTCATAGTCCACGTTGCCTGCAATTTGAATTAAAGCCTGCGTATCCTTGGGAAAACACGAACCACCATAACCGATGCCAGCAGACAAAAAGGAGGAACCGATCCGCTGATCCAGCCCCATACCGTGTGCCACGCGTGTAACGTCTGCACCCACCTTTTCACAAATATTTGCAATCTCATTAATAAACGAAATTTTGGTCGCCAAAAAAGCATTCGACGCGTACTTGATCATCTCGGCCGAATGGATATCCGTGGTTAAGATATTCGTGGTCAGCGGCTCATGCAGAGTAGTTAGTACTGCGGATACATGCGGATCGGAAGCTCCAATGACGATTCGATCTGGCTGTAGGGTATCCATGACCGCCGAGCCTTCTCGTAAAAATTCAGGAACCGAAGCAACACCAAAAGGATAGTTCGTGCGACTAGCAATCCAATTTTGAATACGCTCGTTCGTTCCGACAGGAACCGTGCTTTTGGTAACAATGATCTTGTAGCCATTCATGGCATCTGCCACCTCGCACGCTGCTTCTTCAATATAGGACAAGTTGGCTTCACCACTCGGCAATGAAGGCGTACCTACCGCCAAAATAACAATATCAGCTGCCTGCACCGAAGCTGCGGTATCTGTTGTAAAGCTCAGCCGACCCTGCTCCACATTATCTTTAATTAGAGCCTTTAAGCCTGGTTCATAAATCGGTACCCCGCCTGCACGCAATTGCCGAATTTTATCTTCATTCTGATCGATACAGACGACGGTATTGCCAAGCGCGGCAAAACAGACCCCTGACACCAGTCCGACATACCCGGCACCTATTACACATAGCTTCAAAGCAATTCCCCCTTTTTACATGCTGTCTTATTTCACTGTACTTTTGCCCCGCTTTACTTCTCTATGCCTCTCCCTCTATGCCGATTATGATAGAGCGTGAGCCTTTTATTATGTCGATAGGATTTGAGAAAACGATAGATATACATTGGATTGTTATAGGCATACCTCTTCCACAAACGCTTTGGCTCACAGATCAGACGGTACAGCCATTCCAGTCCCAATCTTTGTATCATTAGCGGTGGCCTGCGAACCTTACCTGTAATATAGTCAAAGGCAGCCCCTACTCCAATCATCACGCCACGGATACGATCCTTGTTGCGATGCATCCAGATTTCCTGCTTCGGACAGCCCAGACTGACGAATATGATATGCGCACCTGAGGCATTGATTTCCTCAATGATCCGCTTCTCCTCATCTGGCTGAAGTTCACGAAATGGCGGTGAAAAGCTGCCCGCGATACGAATTCCAGGGTAATCCTGTCCTATCCTGTCTTTTAAGCTATCCAGCGTATCCGGCGTACTGCCGTAAAAATATACGCTCACCTCCGTCTGTGGCGCACGTTCGCACAACTTGAGCATCAAACTGGGACCATCCACCCGATCCTGACGCTCAAACCCGTACAGCTTGAGCGCCCATACAAGTGGCATACCGTCTGGAGTACACAAATCAGCTTGAGTGAGCGCTTCGTGGAACTCGGGCTGATTCCCGGCCGTGACAATGGAATGGGTGTTGCAAATACATACATAGCTGTCCTTTCGTCCGACTGCCCATTGTTCCAGCGTATGTACCGTCTCCTGAAACGTCAGCGCTGCAACATCTGTGCTCGCAATCCTTCCGACTCTATACTGGGGCAGCTGCTTCATAATCACATTCCTCCATGGCCTCGCTATATATCGCCAGCAGTTGCTTCACATTCACTTCTTCCGTATAGTGTGCAGCATAGTTTTGCGCCACCTTCTGTCTCATAGCTGCATAGTTCTCATAGGCTACTGCACGGCGAATCACGGTCTTTATATTTTCCAGATCATCATGTTGAAAATGGAAACCCGTCACCCCGTCCTCCACAACTTCCTCCAATGCGCCGATTCGGCTGCACAATACCGGCGTTCCCACGGAATAGGACTCTACAATCGTCATCGGAAAACCTTCATACCAAATAGAAGGCACCATCACATACATGGCCCGGCTCATGCAGTCCAGCACCGTGTCTCCATCTTGCTTGCCGAGAAACCGAATATCTTCCTGCTGATGAGCAGCCGCCAGTTCAGCCTTTTCCGGACCATCTCCAATGATGACCAGTCTCAATCCGCCCCGATCTTCCAGCTGTGACCAGGCTTGCAGTAGATTGCGAACCCCTTTTTCAGCTGAAATCCGCCCCACGAACAACAAATAACGATCATTGGGATCATACTTGGCTTTCACCGTTTGATGATGGACAAAATTCGGTTTTACTGCGATGCGGTCCAGCGGAATGCCGCTTTCGGCAAATTTGTCCCGTGCAAACTCCGTCAGCGCAATATAGCGACTTACCTTGTGCTGCCATGTGCCGATCAGCTCGTTGAACTTAATCATCGCCGCCACCGGAATCGTCTGCAGCTGCGAGCCTCGGTAACATCCATGACGGATGGAGTGCAACAGCGTGCCGTGCAGGCATTTTTCACAAACTTCATTCCCTCGCATAAAGGTTGCCGCCGGACAGATCAGCCTGTAATTATGCAGGGTCTGGACAACCGGAATCCCCAGCCGTTCACAGGCATGATAGACCGAAGGGGATATGACCGGGAAAAAATTGTGCACATGTACCACATCCGGTTTCACTCGCAAAAGCAGCTCTTTGATCCTTTTGAATTCTGGGAAGGACCAGGTTGCCTCTACCGCCAGCTTTGCCATGTTGGCCAATCCTTTGCTTTGAATGCTGTCGTTATGCACATAGTAATGCTCCGTCTCTATTCCTCTGGAACGCAGCATAGCCGATTCCTGCTCGACAACCTTGTCTTCTCCCCCACTTTGCTGATAAAAGTTATGGATGATCAGTACTTTGCTTACAGGCGGGGTCATTCGTCTGCTAACCTGTTGACTCACGTGGCCGCCCCACTTTCCTGTGTTGATTGCATAGCGTGATTGGAGCTCATGGGTTTGATCCGTTGCTGGCTTACGATTTCATCTGCAATCCGATCCCACGACATACGCTCGATCGTAAGAAATGCTTTCTCGGCTAGGCTTTGTCTAAGCTCAGCATCCTCCAGCAACGTGCCTATACGGCCAGCCCATTCCTCTTCCGAAAAGCTTCTCAGCATCACTCCGCTTACTCCGTCCTCAATCAAGGTAACCGAGCCACCGTTCACCGAAGAAATAATCGGGACGCGGAACAACATGCTTTCCAGCAGTACCATGCCAAAAATATCGTATTGGGTCGGAAACAGCATCACATCCGCTGCTCCGTAAATCTGCCACAGATGACGTTGCTCCACTATTGGAAAATGTATAATTCTATCTGTCAACCCCAGTTGCTGGGCATATGCCCAATAACGATCCGTATCTATCTTCCGTCCATTCCCAACCATTAACAAAAGGCAGCCAGGATGCTTTTGGAGTACTCTTTTGAACGTACTCAGCATAAAACGTATATTTCTCCGTTCCTCCAGCACACCGACATACAGCAGCACCGGGCGATCTCCGATCCGACGCAGCTCATTCGCAACCTCACGGTTTTCCTCACGCGCTCCACTGTTGTCGTCACTGTTGAATCCTCTCTCTACATTGCTGCGATCCAGTCCGACCCCAATCGTTATCACGTTGTCAAAGCCTTTATTCTCCAGATAGCGCTTGGCAAGATCGGATTTGACATAGGTTCGGCGTAGAGACTTTGTCACCTTAGGCAGCAGCATAACATCGTACAGTTTGCGGATCAGCGCATGCGTATTATCTCGGTATGGACCGTGATACAGCGCCAGCTTTTCGGGACATTTGCGGGAAAGCAGGTAGGTCATGATCTGGTTGTATTCTGTAGTAATGACCAGATCATAAGCTGCCAGAAAAGAATCTTTGAGAACATCTCTGTAGATGCTGTTGCTTAAGAACTTGAACCCGTGCAGCCAGATAATGCGCAAGGTGCAGCCTGCGTGGCGGTAGACCTGTTCCAGATGGGTCTCCTTACGATCATTGTAGTAAACAATATCGCAATCGTAGCCTTTACGGACGAGCGCTTTACCCAAGCCGACTTCCTGCAAATTGTATGAGGCTCCATTCACCTTGCTGGCAAAGTTGCGAAGATACAATATTTTTGGAATCATCATCAGTACTCCTGCCATTTCATATTGGGTGAGTTATGGCATGCGGGGTTTAGAGCCCGCTGCGTGGATGGATCATTCTTCCGATCGCTGTTACCCCCGGATTTCATCTGATTTATATACCCCTTTAAAGGTTAAAATCCGGGGATAAAGGCGAACGCTATCGCTTCTTCAGAACGATTCCATCCACTCCGCTGCTGAGCCCTGTTTCCATAAAGTCACCCATCTTAAAAAAGGGGATGCTGGCATAAAGTGCCATCGCTGCGCGATATACGCGTGCGAATACATACAGGGCGTTGTTTCGTCAAACAACTTGTAAGCTTGGCACGTTATGGCACGCTCACAAGCAAGCATGGCTATACTACCGCTAAGCTGAGCAAGATGCTTTAACTAGGCTTGACTGTCGCTTGCCGTGAGTACTATTCACCAAGTTCTTTCGCCTTGAGAGAGAACTAAGCAGAGCATTAATTACACCGGTTGCATGCTCGGTGTGAAGTCCGCGGCGATAGGGCGCAGCTATCGCCAGGCGGCTCTTACCTCCCCCACCTTATAGGCTGGGGGAAATTCTTTTGGGCGGCGGTGGATAGCGGAGGGTAAGGGTTTGAATCTGGAGAAGCGTCAGCGTTCGCCTTTGACGTGGGATTCCGCCCTCTATAGGGCTTATTCAAACCAAGGAATCCCACGTCAACAGCGATCGGAAGATCAAACCCGTCCCGTAGCGGCCTTTCCCCTCCAACTTGAATGTTCCCCCTGCCGCTGTCTTTCCTCCATCATCTGCATACTAAAATGGTCTGCCCCTTTAAGCTGGGCGGCTGCCATATCCGCTACCAAAGTCACGCTCGATTCCATCGGTACAAAGCGATATTTGTAGGCTGTAAGCCGATGATCCGTTTCGTGAAATAAAATGTCCTGGGCATAATTGCCCCATCGGTCCTTAGGCATCAAATCAATCGTCATACCTGCATGTGCAGAAGGCAGCAGCATATTGGAGCCGTGAATGCCAATGACTAATCGGCTGGCTGCGTACACCTCACATACCCGCATTTCACTATCCCGATCGAAGCGTGAGACGCGCTCGTCAGAAATCCATGCCGGGAAGCTTCCCGTGCGTCCAAGTCCCGCAACTGTAAAACGATGATCAGGAAAGCTTTCTCTCAGTCTGCGGAACAGTCCAATGATTTTGCTGCGTTGGTGATAAATTAGCGGTTTCAGGCCACGTTTGAGCTGTGGGAATTTTTGCACCGCTCTGGCAATATGATAGCTACCGCTCCACAAACGGTCTTCCCTCCATACAAAGGTGATGCGTGGATCCGACTCAACTTCCTCGTCATAACGGGAGACCCCTGTAAATTGCTCAATTTCAAACTGGCTGGGATGTGAATATGCCGGGCTGACATACACCTCATCAAAACGTATCAATTCCTCAATCATCCGATGATGTAGCAGAGGATAAAAGTTTCGTGCCTTGCTGAACGGCACATCGACCGTCCAAATTTCAGACACATATGCCGGCACCATCCACTCCAGCGACTTTTGCACAATAACGATGATCCCCATTTCCGGTGATTGCTCGTATTCGCGCTGAACATTCAGCAGCTTAAGCAACGCATGACCATACAAATAATCTATGGTGTTGACAATGATCACACGCGAAGAAGCTTTCTTTTTATGCACGGTCATACCGACTGCTAAATCATAGGAAGGATTCATCAAGGATTGCCGCAAAGGCTCTCCGAGCCATTTTCTTGACTTCGCATCACCGGTCAGGATATAGTCAGGCATTTCTACACGATAAGGTGAATACGTCGCATGACCGACCCTCATATCCTCAAGATATTCACGTCCGCAACCCTCACACTTAGTACTGACACATACGTGGATTCCCTGCCACAGTACCTCTCCCCCACGTAACGTGTCTCCACAATGCGGGCACTGTTCCTCATGCCGAACAAATGGTTTAATCGGTATCATGATTGTTCTCTCCAACTTTCGGTACTGTAATATGAACATGCCAGAAGGTCAGGATTGACTTCATCATCCAACCCAAATTGGCTTTGACTTCCTTAAACAACAAATCCATTAGAAATACAGATATCGTAAAGGACAATATCGTCGCCACTAAGGACCCTCGAACCCCAAGCCATGGGATCAGCGCGTAATTGAAGGCGATATTCGTAACCGCACCTATTACCGAGGTCAGCAACGTGTATTTGAACAAATTTTCATTGGTGATAAACAAGCTTTTGGCGACACTAAAGTTGGTGAAAAATAGACGAATCGCAAACAATGACAACAGCGAGCCTGCTTCAGCAAACTCTCTCCCATACAGCACAACTACTACCCATTGGGATAGAAAAAATAAGGGGACTGATGTCACAAGAAAGCATATAAACATCAGCCGATACACGTTAGACAACGTCCGTCTGTATTCGTCGCTTCCTTTCTGCTTGGAACGCGTCACCACCGGGGCATAGGCTGTCGTTAGCACCACCGGGATAAAGCCCAGCACCTCGATGAGTCGGAGTGCAACGGAGTATTGCCCGACTGCTTCGTTTCCCAACAATTCACCGATAATGACCTGATCAATCCGTGCCTGTACATATACAGCGGAGGAGGACAAAATAAGCGGCCAGCTGTGATTCATGATTCGCCGAGCAGTTGTGAAGCGGAACGTCCACTTGTTCACACGCCGTCCTTCCTTATGGAAGAAATACAGCAGCAGCAGGCTTCCCAGCAGAAACTCTCCATGAGCACACAACGCCACTGCCCATATTGGAATACCGGACAACAATAGAATGATTTTGACGGTGGAACCGAGGACAAAGGCGGTATTCTTGGCAACAACCGTATATTTGGACAACATCTGTGCACGAAACCAGTAGTCGATAATATCAAACAACTGAAAGACCGAGGCCGTAGCCAGAATCAGATTAATTAACCGTACTGAGCTGTCTTCCGGTCTGAGCAGTGAAATAAAGGAATAGGACAGTACAATGGCTACCAAAGTACCTAACAACTTCAGCAGAACCGCCGTACCCAATAGCTCGTGCTCATCCTTAGGGTGTTTGACAAGATCGCGTACTAATATAGAATCAAAGCCAAGGGTCGTGAAAATCAGGAACATCCCGAAAAAGGATTCCGCATAATTCCATTTTCCCAGTTCCTCTGGTCCCAACACTCTCGCCATGATGATGCTAACCGCCAGCCCGAATACCATGCGAATCATTTTGTCACCGAACAGCCAGGATGTATTCACCAGCAAACTTCTGCGCGGTTTGGCACGTTTCTTGACTAATGTCATATGTTCTACTCCATCTTGAAAAATGACCTTAAGCATTGCTTTATGTCTGTTGAGCTGTCATACAGCTGAAATCATGTACAACGAAGAGACCCCCCGGCCAGGCGGGTGGCCTCTCCACCTCTTACACGACGACAGAAGCTTCGACTGCAGCCTGCCTTTTTACACGCTCCAAGTCTGCATCCACCATCATACGAACAAGCTGCTCGAAGCCGACTTCCAATCGCCAGCCCAGCTTTTCCTTCGCCTTGGCACAATCGCCAAGCAATAGATCTACCTCTGCCGGTCGAACAAATTGCGGATCAATCACGACGTAATCCTCGTAATTTAAACCTACATGAGAAAAAGCAATTTGCAGCAGTTCACGCACAGAATGCATTTCTCCCGTGGAAATCACGTAATCATCTGGTCGATCCTGCTGAAGCATCAGCCACATCGCCTTTACATAATCCCCTGCAAAACCCCAGTCTCGCAGGGAATCCAAATTCCCCATACGCAGCTCCTGCTGCAATCCCAGCTTGATACGAGCTACTGCATCCGACACTTTGCGTGTTACAAACTCCAACCCTCGGCGGGGCGATTCGTGATTGAACAAAATACCGGAGCAAGCAAACATATCAAAGCTTTCGCGGTAGTTGACTGTAATCCAATGGCCGTACACCTTGGCGACACCATAAGGACTACGTGGGTAAAACGGGGTCATTTCTGTCTGCGGCGTCTCCAGTACCTTACCGAACATCTCGCTGCTTGAAGCCTGATAAAAGCGCGCCTCCGGCTTGGCAATTCGAACGGCCTCCAGCATATTGGTGACAGATAATGCTGTAATTTGCCCTGTAGCCAAGGGCTGCGGCCATGAGGCCGCTACAAAGGATTGAGCAGCCAAGTTGTAGACTTCATCCGGGTTGGACTGACGGACGGCTTCGATCAGCGAAGCCAGATCGGTCATATCACCAGAAAGCCAGTGAATGTCATTTTGGATATGCGCTACATTTTCAAAGTTCGGTGTGCTGGTTCGTCTGCGCACCCCGTACACCTCATAATCCTTGGACAGCAGCAACTCAGCCAGATAAGACCCGTCTTGTCCGGTAATCCCAGTGATCAGCGCTTTTTTCATTCCAATTCCCCCACCGTTATTTATTGTTCAACCAGATCCAGACCTTGAAATGCCTGGTATACAGACCTTAATCCTTCTTCTAGTGAAATACGCGCCGACCAGCCCAGCCCGGAAATCCGAGATACATCTACCAACTTGCGCGGCGTTCCGTCAGGAACGGAAGTATTAAAAGTAATTTCGCCCTCATAGCCGACTACATTTTTGACTCGTTCAGCTAGCTCACGGATGGAAATATCCTCACCCACACCAATATTTACAATCTCATTTCCCTCATAGTTATTCATCAGGAATAGACAGGCATCAGCCAAATCATCCGAATGAAGAAATTCTCGCCGAGGCGTACCGGAGCCCCATACTTCTACAGTCGGAGATTGATTCAGCTTAGCCTCATGAAACTTGCGGATCAGCGCAGGTAGCACATGAGAGGTTTGGAGATCAAAATTGTCGCCCGGACCATATAAATTCGTAGGCATCACCGAAATAAAACGGGTTCCATACTGACGGTTGTAGGACTGACACATTGTGATCCCGGCAATTTTAGCAACCGCATAGGCCTCGTTGGTAGGCTCAAGCTCACCTGTAAGCAGATATTCTTCTCGCAACGGCTGTGGAGCAAATTTGGGATAGATACATGTAGAGCCTAGGAATAACAGCTTGCTTACATTCTTCCGGTATGCCGCATCAATCACATTGGTTTGTATAAGCAGATTGTCACGGATAAAATCAGCCGGATATTCGTTATTGGCCAAAATCCCGCCCACCTTGGCTGCTGCCAGAAATACATAATCCACGGGCTCTGTATCAAAAAAATGATCTACGGCCTCTTTATTGCGCAGATCCAGTTCACGGCTTGTGCGAGTAATAATATTACGATATCCCGCTTTCTGAAGCGCTCGGACAATAGCGGAACCTACCAGTCCATTGTGCCCTGCTACATAAATGTTGGAATGAAGCTCCATCCTTCTCTCCTACCCCTCTTTGTTAAAATGACTTTAATATGCATCCTTGGAGCCCAGCAGCACACGGAATGTTTTCAGCATGATGATCATATCCGTGCGGAAGCTGCGTCTAGATATGTACTCCAAATCCAGTTCTACCATCTGGTCAAAGCTTAGATGATTACGACCGCTGATCTGCCATAGTCCGGTGCAGCCCGGTGTGACCGTCAGACGCAGCTTATCCCTCATGGTGTAATCATGAACTTCTCTTGGCAATGGGGGTCTGGGTCCTACAAGGCTCATATGCCCACGCAGTACATTGAAGAGTTGCGGTAGTTCGTCGATGCTCGTTCTGCGAAGAAAGCGGCCCACACGGGTAATTCGGGGATCGTCCCGCATTTTGAACATCGCACCCTCAATTTCATTTTCCACCAGCAATGCAGACAATCTGGCCTCGGCATCAGACACCATGGAACGAAATTTGATCATGCGAAACGGTCGCTCATGTTTACCAATACGGATTTGATAAAATAATGCACTTCCTTTGGGGTCCTCCAGCTTGATCAACAAAATGACGAGCAGAAATACCGGGCACAGTACGATGATTCCAATAAAAGACAGTATAATGTCCATACTTCGCTTCACGAACGGATATACGCTCCATCCTTGTCGTCGTTCAAGCCCATGAGCGACCAAATATACATCCACTGACGCGCTCAGCACTTTGGCCTCGTTCGAGCGGGAAGAAGACACGTCTCATCACCTCACTCTTTATTGATAAATATTATTTATTCATTGTTAAAAGAATTTTATATACTCTTATTTCCCCCGATTTATTCATGTCAGATTGCGTTCCTCCATACCACGCTCGGCGCGGCGCTTCACGTTATTGAGCACTACACCCAAAATGCGGGCCTTTACTCTTTCCAAATTTGCCTTCGCCTTCTTAACGACATCCTTTTTGACCTTCCCTGCCTGCACTACCAAAATGACACCATCACACATGGCACTTACAATGAGGCCATCCGGAAAAGACAGCAGGGGTGGCGTATCCATCAGAATCACATCATAATGTTCTTTGAGCTCAACTAGTAGAGCCTTCATTCTACGGGAACTGAGCATCTCGGACGGATTGGGTGGATTCGGTCCAGCCGTGATCGCATGCAGATGATCAATCCCGGTTTCCTGAACCACATCCTGCCATGTCTGTTGATTGGCAAGTACCCGTGTAAGCCCTGTATGATTGCGCAAACCAAACATATGATGCAAGGAGGACCGACGCAAATCCATGTCCATAACCAGCACCTTTTTTCCTTCTTGTGCATAGGTTACAGCCAAATTGCTAATCGTGACTGTTCTGCCTTCACCCGCCTGAGCGGACGCCACCATCATCACCTCAATCGGCTCGTCTATAGAAGAAAACTGGATGTTAGTGCGGAGCATGCGGTACTCCTCCGACACGGAAGACTGAGCATGCAAGGATGTAACGAGCTGATTATTGATTAATCGCGGCATATTGTCCCTCACCTACCTGTTTAGGAGTTGTAGTAGAGCTGTCAGAGCGTCTATCTTCTTTTTTCATTTTTGTAATCAGGGATAGGGTAGGCAGACCAAGTTCTTTTTCAATATCTTCCTCATTTTTAAATGTATCATCCAATACCTCCAGCAAAAACGCCAAGCCTATTCCCAGCAATAAAGAAATGGCAAAAGCAATAAAAATCTGTATAGCGGGATTATTGTTCACGGGAACTGCTGGATCATTCAGGCTGGCTTCGCTTAGGATGGTGACATTGTCCATTTTCATGATAGAGGGGATTTGCCGTTTGAATACTTTGGCTACCGCATTGACGGTTTTCACAGCCTTCGTATACGATAAGTCGCGGACTGTAACATCCATGACCTGTGAATCACCTGCGGTGTTTACTCTTAATTTTTGCGCCAAAGCTGACGGAGTAACCTTAAGATCGGGGAAGCTGGCGACCACCTGGTCCATAATCGCCGAGGAGATCATAATTTGCTTATAGGAGTTCGTTAAGGCTATGTTGGTTTGCACCACACTGTAATCGACGACACCTGCACGGTCCGGTCGTGGCGTCTGATTAATAATGAGCTTGGCGGTAGCTTCATAAACCTGCGGGGTAAAATATACATTTTTTATGCCTACTACAGTACACACCAGCAGTACAATGCTACCAATCAACCACATTCTTTTGCGGATCAAACGGATGTACTCTTTTAACTGCACAAGACCAGTCCTCCCTGCTTGACTTGTTTTCGATGAATAACGCTTGTACTGATCCTCTGCATGACGGGGAAAAGAACGATGCATGACCCTCTAATCTATAGTAAAATGTTGTATAATAGCGCATAGAAGGTCTAGCCAGCGAATAAGCACAAAATGCTCAATCATCGTTGGCCTCTTAAGGGTATATAAATGAAGATATCAGTGAAAACTATGAAATAAAGATACGTTATGTAACTTACATAATTAATTTATGATACAAATTGTATCTTGTCAAGCGCAAAATTGCTTTTCTTACCTCTCTTAACCTTGCCTTCAGGAGGAAAAACAGATGAATTATGGAACCCGCATCGCTGAATTACGAGAACATAAGGGACTAAAACAAGAGGAATTAGCGCAATCCCTCGGAATTACGCGGGCGGCTCTTTCTCACTATGAAAAAAATAGACGCAAGCCAGACTTTGAGACCCTGACCAAGCTCGCTGATATTTTCGAGGTAACCATCGATTATTTGGTGGGACGTACGAGCCACCCGACAGCAATATTGGATTCAGATGTGAGGGAATTTGTGGATCAGCTTGAACTGTCCGACGAGAATATCCTGCAACGTTTTAACCTGACGATTGACGGACGCACCTTGTCTGAGGAAGAAGCCAAACGTTTTATCGCGTTTGTTCGAATGGAACGAATGATGGAATAAGGAACGCGCCGCTGCTTGATGTTTTGCTCAAGTAGGACCAGCAACTGAAAATTACACGCGCTTGTCTTTCCGGTACTTCGTTCTATCAGCATCGCCCTCCAGCCATTCTGGTGTCGTGATCCCACATTGGAGCAAAATGTTCCGGATGTCCAAGTGGATGGCTGCTTTGCCTGCTTTCCGTGCGTTGTCTCGAAGAAGAGGGCCATTCCCCCCTAATTCTGTTTCCTTGTTCATTCAGCACTAACCTCACTTTATTAGTCTTGGTCACCGGAAAGAAATTCCCTACAAACCATGTATGTATAGTCATGAACAAAACTATTATATATGAATACATACCTGCAATGTTGTCGTCTTATGACGAGAATATAAAAGGATTTTCTTATTTTTTTCTCCATTATACGTAAAGTATTGGCAATTCAGAACGATTTACAAATAAAAAAGAACCTGTCAGGTCCTATTTTCTCCTGATAGGTTCTTTTTTGCTTTCTTTCGGAATGATGTTAGATATTCATGAGGTAAGGTCCTATATGCATTCCGGTGTAACTAAGCAACCTCGGCTGCCTGAGAAACCTGAGTACCTCCGGTCGCTCGGACTTTGTAGACGTAATGACTTCCAGCTTTTACGGTGCGGTCCGTATACGTGCTTCCTTCTACTTGCGAGGCAATCACCTGATAGGCACCGTCTGTACGGTCAGCACGCAGCACATCATAGGATGATATGCCTTCTGCTTGAAGCCAATTAATCTTCACCGCCCCATCCTGAATTGAGGCTGCTTTTACCTCTGTTGGGGCAGAGGCCGTGGTTTGATCTGTACTTTTTAGTTCCAAAATATATTGTACCGATTCGCCAGGACCCAGCTTTTCTTCGAAATCAAGGGCAGGAGAAGCCTTGAGACCTGATATGGATCGCTGCGCCTGAGAGTAGGTGGAACCCGCTCCGAAACGTTCCCCCGTGTACAAGCCAGCTTTCGGCATCGTTACCCGCACACGAACGGTCTGCGTTGTGGATTCAAAATTCACTAGGTTCACCAGCAATTTGTTCGAGGTAGCGCCGCTACCTGACAGTGGTTTAAGCTTGGATGTATCCACCGCGCGAACATAGACCATCTTATCCTTCGTCTCCTCTGGATTCAGTATGGTATAAGTCAGCGGTTTACCATGCGTAGCATACGCTAGACTCAAGCGTCTCATGATCTTAACGCGAGTGTCCTGTCCTTGCCCAAACGGATAAATTTCCGTGTTAGCCGGGTTGTGACTTTGCAGATCAAAGCCCGTTTTAAACAGCGTATAATCCTTATAAAAAGCAGCGTGCTGGATAAACATATCGGCAAACCCGATTTGCGATCGCATAATCCGATCGAATGCAGCTGCTTGTGGCTGACTAGCCCCGTAATCAGGATTGTCTCGATGCGTATCGTTAGTACCAAACTCCGTGTTTAGCATCTTTTTCGCCAGTCCGTTGCTCGAACCACCGAAGGTTTTCAAATTCTGAACGAAGCTGCCCCCGCCCTCTTCATTATACGATTCACCGTAGGCATGTCCGTTGGTCAGGTCGGTGACTTCTTCCAGCTGTTTACGCTGCGCCGGGTCCCGTTCCCATCCATCCGGATCACCGCATTTTTGCGTACCTCCGGTTTGATTTTTGCACGCCTTGGTAGAGTATGTCGGCCAGTAGGCCCAACCCGGCGCTACGGTTTTGAGATGCGGTGCCAATTGCTTGCCTTCCGTATTCAACCACTTAGCCACAGCCAGGTCTACCGCCTTGGAACGGTTAAACAATCCAGGTTCGTTATCTACTTCATAATATTGAAGGTATGAACCGTATTTTTTTACATAATCACGCAACTTTTGCTTGGCCGTCTCTGGCAGAGTACCATCTTTTTGCAGCTTGATATCACCTGTGTATAGATACAAAGCAGACGATTGCATATTATACTGCTTTAACGTTTGATAGTAATCATCCACATCTGTGCATGCCTTGCCTACATTACTGGCACAAGTTACCCTCATGACGTTGCCACTATAAGCAATTCCCAGCCATTTGAGAACGTAAGGTAGATGCTTAACTGCACCCTGATCATAATAAAATTCTTTATTATTCACATTCGTACCGGTCAGTATATATTTCCCATGTACTGGTTCGGCCGCAGGGGAAGCTAACGTCTCCAAGCTCAAGTCATCCCAAGTCCACCACACATTTTTATCTTCTGCAGAGGAGCAGTATAGGCAGCGCGCTGTCTTTAGCTTGAGTACGTTAACACCGCTTTGCAATTGTTCTTTGGGGATATACAGCTCGTAGTTATTTTTGAAGTTATACGTACTCCCAGTACCGGATACCCCGGCAATCTGAATAATTCCAGACAGCTGGTGATTTGAAAAGACAGCCATCTGCGGCACCGCTTTGCCCGCATCCAAAATCCGAACACGGAATATCATACCATTGGGAGGAACCTGATTCAGTTTATACTGAAGTGACAGTTCTGGATTCGTGGATGCATTCAAACCTGGAGGAATATCTCCACTGCTGAGCAATACCGGAACTGTTGTACTCTCTGCTTCCGACAACGCCGAGAATGTTCCTTTAGCAGAGGATTCAGTAGAAGCTGCTGCTGCAGAAATTTCGATATTATCCCTACCGACCACTCCTTTAAATTCCGCTGAAGAGTCATCCCTCTGGCCCAGCTTCCATACTGGACTGGCCGCCGCTACCTTATCCGTCTGCAATTCTGCACTTTTTGAAGGCGTGTATATAAACCAAGCGATCATGGTTAGAGCTGCGACACCTAGTAATCCGGATAATACGACCGTATACCTATGGGTCAACCATTTTTTCATCATATGATACACCCTCTCTCCTCAAAATTTATGACCGGGAAAGAGTATCTATCAAGGAAGAAACAAAGCGTTTCCGGGAACCACCGCTTTCGCTTCATGCTGACTTTCCCACATCAGACGAGCCATCGCATCGCCTTTTTCATCATAGTATTCCACTTTTAGATCTACCATTTTACCTGCTTCCAAAGCAATACTGCCTTTACGCTCTGTCCAGCTTTGTTTGAACCAACTGTCAATCACCAGCTTGCCGTCTACCCATACGCGAATACCATCATCGGATATCGTTGTAAATGTATAGGTCTCGCTGTATTGTGGTTTGATTTTACCTGTCCAGCGAACCGAGAACTGGTCGGCATTTACCTTGGGATCAGCAGCAACGGCGCGCCAGTTATAATCCAGCTTGCTGTCTGTACGGATCAAAACAGGACTGCCGTTCACATTCATATTGTTAAAATATTCGCCCCGCAGCCCGTTCACATATACTACATCAGGAACAGAAGGAGGAGTCGGAGCTGGAGGTACGATTACTACTGGCGGAACCGGGATAGGCTCACTTTGTCCCTCATCCGGTAAAGTCGGCACATCTGCCCCAGGTTGTTGGATTGCTGCCAGCCCATTTTTCACATCATCCCGTGTCAAACTCCTCGAATCGTTCATATAATCCTGTATTTGATTGGTTGTGTTATTCTCAATCAGCATCTTGCCCCAAGTCATGGAATACACCCATTTGGGCTGTGCCTGCAACACCTCAGAGCTAGGCATCTCACCATGCTCGCCAATGGCAATCGGCTTATTCCGTGCCAACCCGAGCAGTCCTTCATAATGACTTTGCTTAAAATCATTGTTGTAGATGTCTACTGCCAAAATATCCACTTTGTCATCCCCCGGATATTTCGGGGTATACGGGACAGTGTAGGAATTGGGAGCATTGGGACTCCACACCCACAGCAGATTGTTCAACTGATGCGTGTTTACAAAACGGTCGTACATGATATTCCATAGCTGATTGAAATTGTTTTTGTTTCCCCACCAGAACCAGTCACCATTCATTTCATGATAAGGTCTCCACAATACTGGAACACCTGCATCACGAAGCTGCTTTAACGATACAGCGACCTTATCCAGATCGGCAATGAAGAGGTTATACTGCGTAGTGCCTGGTGTCACGTATTTATTGAACTCCGCCTGACTTACTTTCGCCTGCACATTGGCCCAAGTCAGCGGTCTACCCGGCAACGCTTCATGAAAAGTCATCGTCACAATGCCACCAGCTCTGCTCCAACGAATAGCGCTATCGACAACATTTTTACGTTGTGCTGCTTCTGTAGTGTCGGATTGACCAGAGATGGCTCCCATCTCATAGCCGTGCAGACCCACATACGCCTGGCTGATTTTTTGGACCTTGTTGCTTAATTCATCTGGACTTTCCAAATAATCATGCTGACCAGTGACTGTTTTCTTTCCAGAGATGCTGAGTAAATAATTGTATAGTTCACGGGCC
The DNA here is from genome assembly GCF_052921365.1 of Paenibacillus sp. T2-29. NCBI lineage: Bacteria > Bacillati > Bacillota > Bacilli > Caryophanales > Paenibacillaceae > Paenibacillus > Paenibacillus sp. T2-29. The sequence goes on from NZ_JBREVE010000002.1 coordinate 398,433, forward strand.
TGAGTAGAAGCGTCCGAATTAACAGGTTGTAATGAAGCGGCATTCACCACAGACAGAGAATCACCAAAGCCGACGGGAAACAAAGAAAAAAGTATAACAACGGGGAGTACATGACGTATCAGTCGATACAGAGGAATAAAATTGAATCTCACTTTAGCTCTTCCTTTCGGTAGCCAGGCTGCCATCCTTACGGGAAGGCCCTTTAGCTTTGCGTACCAGTCTTTCGACAGGGCTGCGTTTATCGTTGGAAGGAGTTTGGATTCCTTCTTACCCTAAGTATCGACTTTTTTTTACCAAAATTTAATAGGTCATGTTCATGAATTTACAGGTTTTCGCCCAATTTCGACAGTTTGGGCCATTATTTTTCATCAAATCTTCTTTTTTACGTTTTTACGCAAATAATTACGAGATAAATTGATGACGAGAAATTTCATTCCAATCCATACAAAAGCGTACAATATCCTCTTCAACCAACTCAGAGCCAGTCTGAACTTCAATCAAATCCACATCGGTTACAGCCAAAATGCTATGCTTCGTCCCTTCAGGGATGCGAACTACGTCACCGGCCTTTACTTTATGCAGCTTCTCATTCAAAATAATTTCCGCTTCGCCGCTAATAATGGTCCAGATTTCACTTCGTTTGAAGTGAAGCTGGTAGCTGATATTTTTACCTTTGTGTACGCGGATTCGTTTGGTCAGTACCTCATTACCCTCGTCATACTTTACATAGTCTACAACCCGATACTGTCCCCAACGACGTTCTTCATACATTGGACGCTGATCATGAGCCTTGAGCACTTCCTTGATGCGTGGACTTTCTGCCTTATTGGTCACAAGAATGCCATCTGGGCTAGCGGCTACAATCAGATCATTCGTTCCAATGATCGCCACAGGAATGTCCAACTCATTAATAAGACTCGTATTGACGCAATCTTCCGTTACTACCCCTCTACCCACTTGCTGATGAGACATCTCTTCTGTGAGTGTATTCCAGGTTCCTAGATCCTTCCAAAAACCATCGTACGGAAGCACCACGATGTCTTTTTCCTTCTCGACTACTTCGTAGTCAAAGCTGATTTTTTCCAGAGATGCATATTGTTTTTGCATTTCTTCATAATTCAGCGGCAGGCCCTTGGATGCCAAAATATCCAGCAAATAGCTTAATTTGAATGCAAAAACCCCGCAGTTCCATAGAGCATTGCGTTCTATTAGACGCTCCGCCTGCTCCCGGTCGGGTTTCTCTTGAAAATGGCTCACTTCGCGGTAGCCTGTGCTACCTTGAGTGGCATCGTTTTTCGGAATAATATAACCGTATTTCTCTGAAGGATAGGAAGGGACAACCCCGATTAATGCAAGCTTGCCTTCACTCTCCTGAAGTGTATGTTCGAGTTGGGCTACGGAAGCAAAGAATGCATCCTCTACATAAGGATCTACAGGCAATATAGCTATAATTTCATCAGGCGAAACACCCGCAATGGAATATAGATAAGTCGCTGTCAGCGCAATCGCAGGAAAAGTATCTCTGCGTTCCGGCTCAACAATGATGCGCGTATTCGATCCGATTTGACTCTGGATCATTTCGACCTGCGCTCTCCCTGTCGCAATAAACGAGGATTCGGATAATCCGTTGTCTCCCAATTGTCTCCATACCCGCTGTACCATGGATTCCGAAATCCCTTCCGGGCTCTCCAGTACCTTCAAAAATTGTTTGGAACGGGAATCGTTGGATAACGGCCATAATCTTTTACCGGAACCACCAGACAAAAGTACGAGCTTCATAAATCTCCACTTCCTCTCTATATTGGTTGGTGATCGAATGGGGCAAGGTTGAGTAGCCCGCTACGGGCTCGATTTGATCTTACGATCGCTGTTGCCGTGGGATTCTTCGGATTGTGTAAGACATTTATATGTAAGAATCCCAAGTCAAAGGCGAACGCTATCGCTTCTCCAGATTCAAATCCAACCCTTCGCTACTCAAATATGCATCATATCGATCATACCTTGTGGTGCAAAAGGCACGACCGGACATTATTAAGTCCGGTCAGCCTGTAAAAATCTCACTCTTTCGGGCCTTGCCCGCTGTGCTTGCAAGCTTCTAGTAATCGAGGTTTCGTAACGCCTTGCCAAGATTGCTGCGACAACCGCAATGACGTCTTAATCGGAAGGAGCGGCTCAACTATGCCGCTCCTTCTGATACGCCCTTTCTACTCCCATCCCATAAGGTGGGAGATTAAACATCGTGACTTGGTGCGGCAAAAGCAGCGGAGCGGGCAGAATTGTTCTGAAGAAGCGTCAGCGTTTGCCTTTATCCCCGGATTTTAACCTTGGAATGTTTAATACAATCCAGAAAATCCGGGGGTAACAGTAATCGGAAGAACAATCTGCACGCGCAGCGCCTTTAGCGCCTCCCACACTGCCACAGCCACTTTTTATTCGGTCACTTTTTAAACTTCCACTTTATCTCTGTTCCACCCACTCATCCGCGGACGACCCACGGAGTAGTATTCCAGCCCAGAGCCTTGGATCTGTTCCTCGGTGAATACGTTGCGACCATCAATCAGAACTGGCTTGTGTAGAATGGAGCCCAATTGCACGAGATCAACTTCTTTGAACTCTTCCCAATCCGTCAGCAGGCACACAGCATCGCTTCTTTCGGCGGCTTGCTGCGGGGAGGAGCACCATATAATATTCGGGTGATCCACGCGCTCCTTGAATTTATCCATCGCAATGGGATCATACAGCTTGACAATAGCACCTGCCTGAATGAGCGTTTCTACGATTTCCAGTGCTGGAGCTTCGCGGATATCATCTGTATTGGGCTTGAAGGCGAGGCCCCAAATGCCAATCGATACGCCGTTTAGCTGACCCAGCGATTCACGCAGCTTGGATACAATCATAAAGCGCTGGTCGGTATTTACCTCTACCACCGATTTTAACAACTTAAATTCATAGTCTACATTACCCGCAATTTGGATGAGCGCATTCGTATCTTTCGGGAAGCAAGAGCCTCCATATCCGATCCCTGCTTGCAGGAAAGAGGAACCAATCCGTTTGTCCATGCCCATACCTTCAGCCACACAGGTAACGTCCGCGCCAACCTTTTCACAAATATTAGCAATCTCGTTAATAAACGAAATTTTAGTTGCCAGGAACGCATTGGAGGCATATTTGATCATTTCAGCACTGCGGATATCCGTCACATAGATTTTATCCGTGAATACCTGATGCAGAGTGACCATTGTTTCACGCAAACCTGTATTGTCCAAACCAATAATGACGCGATCTGGATGAAGCGTATCATTGATGGCTGAGCCTTCTCTCAGGAACTCCGGCGCGGATACAATATCAAAAGACAAACTCGTATGACGAGCGACTACGTCCTTAATCTTTTCGTTCGTTCCGACAGGTACGGTACTCTTAGTCATAATAATCTTGTACCCGTTCATGGCTTTCCCGACATCGGCGGCCGCCTGTTCAATGTAGGACAAATTCGCCTCGCCGTTAGCCAGTGAAGGCGTACCTACCGCTAAAATGACGATATCCGAGCGACGTACCGCATCGGCCAAATCCGAGGTGAACTCTAAACGACCAGCTTCCAGATTCAACGCGATCAATTCCTCAATACCTGGTTCATAAATCGGAGATTCCGCACGGTTCAACATATCGATTTTGTACTGCTCCAGATCGACACAAATTACCTCATTACCTTTTTGCGCAAAACATACACCTGAGACGAGTCCAACGTATCCAGTACCGATTACAGCCAGTTTCATTCCGTTCATCCTCCTTTTAGAAAGTTCACATAGGCTTGTTCTACATACTTTTTCAATTGATCCTTGAAGTTATCTTCATCAAATTTGCGGGCATGGGTAATGATATCGTCCACATTCCATGCATGTTGCTCAACCTTTGCGACGGCCTCCAGCACATCGTCTACTTGATGCTTGCGGAAAAATACGCCGTTCACATGAGGAACAATCGTATCCAGCGCTCCCCCACCCTGAAAAGCGATAACTGGCCGTCCGGCCGCATTCGCCTCCAAAGGCGTAATACCGAAGTCCTCTTCCCCCGGAAAGACAAGTGCCCGGCATTCGGCCATCAGCTTGTTAACCTCTTCGTCTTCAAGCCTGCCGAGGAACTCAATGTTCGGGGCAGCCATGGCTTCGAGTCGTTTACGATCCGGTCCTTCGCCAACGATGCGTAGCTTAAGACCGTTACGTTTGAATGCCTCAATCGCGAGATCAATGCGCTTGTAGGACACCAAACGAGATACGATCAGATAATAGTCACCGATGCTTGTAGCACGTTTAAAACGGGATGTATTGATAGGAGGAAAAATAACATCTGCCTCCCGTTGGTAATAGTGCAGAATTCTCCGCTTAACGACGGAAGAATTGGCGACAAACTGGTCTACGTTGCGAGAAGTTTTGGCATCCCATGTTTTCAGCCTGTTCATGTACAGCTTTAGCATATTTTTGAGCAGGTTGGATTTGGACTGCCGGGCCATATATGTATCGTAATCCCAGGCAAACCGCATCGGTGTGTGACAGTAACAAATGTGAAACGTATGTTTGGGTACCTGGATGCTTTTCATAAATGCGCTGCTAGAGCTTAAAACAATGTCGAAATCCCTAAAATCAAAATCACGGATAGCGATGGGATACAGCGGCAGCACTCCTTTGAAGTTGGCCTTCACTCCTGGGATGTTTTGTAGCCAAGTGGCTCTAATATCCGCATCCTTCAAGTTGCGCGACAGACGCTCGTCGCTGAACACCGTTGTGAAGATGGGAGCCTCCGGATACATATCATGGAATACCTCTACTACCCTTTCCGCTCCGCCCATTTGGATTAAGTAATCATGTGCTATCGCTATTTTCATCTGAATCATCCTTTAACGCGAATGTCGGTCAGACTCCTGCCAACAAACCCTTATAGTAATGAACTATATCCTTAACAGTGTTCTCGATGACAAAATGCTTCTTGACCCGTTCCATCCCTCTCTCACCCATCTGCTGACGTTCCTGTGGATGCTCCAGCATCCAGCGGATGGCTTCTTCCAGCTTGGCAGGGTCTCCCGGTTCAATGAGCAGCCCGGTTTCATTGGGTACCACCGTTTCCTTGGGACCACCTTCGTTTGAAGCGATCACTGGCAAACCTGCAGCCATGCCCTCAATAATGACCTGACCGAATGGTTCCGGTGTAATGGAAGTATGAATGAGCAGATCACAGCGCTGCATCAGACCCTGAATGTCGTCGACGTGTCCCATCAGATTGACGTTGGTCAACCCATATTCGCGCATCGTGGATTCCAATCGTTGTTTATATTCCTCTTCTCCGAACAACGCATCTCCAGCCAGCCAGAATTTCACACGCTGATCTGGTAAAAAAGAACGTGCCGCTTCCAGTAAAATATGTTGTCCTTTCCATTCCGCCAATCTGCCGACCAAAACAACGTTAAACGAGTCATCGCTACGCAATTGCGCAGCCGAATCACGAGCCGTAATCGCTTTGGCAAAAGCGGAGTAGACGACGAGCGTCTTTTTGTCCGGGGGTAATTCCAATGCACTCAGCGTGGATTTGGAATTGGCAATCACACCGTTAGGCAAAAAGCGGGACATGAGCCGAATCCCTTTGGCTACAATCGGCTTCAGATACGGCGGACCGATGTGGTCACGGATATGCCATATCAACGGCAGCTTCGCCGATTTGGCGGCTACTGCACCATACAGTGCAGATTTGAGTGAGTTCGTGTGCACACACACGACTTTTTCCTCGCGCAACAATGGTGCGAGTTTCCTGCCGTAAGCCAGCAAGCGAAAAGCTGCTGCAGGCGCACCCAGATTGACGGCATTTCGTCCCCGATTACGAATCGAATCATCTAGTGGAACAATGCGCACATCAATATCACGCTGCCGAAGCCGATCCGCCAAATCGCCCTCCTCCGCCAAAATAACGAGCGGGTCGATATGTTCCCCGATATTCGTCAGTATGTTATACAAAGCAACTTCGCCGCCGCTCCATCTTGCCGTATGGTCAATATAAGCTACTCTCATCATTTCGCCGCCGCCTTTCTGTCAAGGACCTGTCGGAACACCTCTTCTACCTGTTCCGCTACATGTCCCCATGTATATCTGCTCAGGACATGGTCCCGGCATTCCCGTGCATTCGGTAGAAGTTCACGATGATCCAGCACACGCAGCAACCCTGCAGCAATAGCTTCACTGTCCGTCCCCTGGAACAATAGCTCAGGACGGAATCCTCTTAAGATTTCCTTGTTGCCGCCTACAGGAGTGGCCAGCACCGGTAGGCCCGAGGCCATCGCCTCAACTGTGATCAGACCGAAACCCTCTAGTGCCTGTGTTGGCACAACAAACAAGTTCGAGGCTTGATGGTACAGGGGCAGCTCCTCATCCGACACATAACCAAGCAACCTTACATGGTTATGAAGATTGTATTCCGCCACCTTGGAAGCCAATTCCTCCATCAAGGGCCCCTTTCCACCAATCAGCAGCAGATGATCAGGGTGTCGCTCGGTTACTCGCCGCCATGCTTCGAGCAGCTGTAGCAGTCCCATGCGATTAACAAGACGACGAACGGTTAGCACAATCGTCGCATTTTGCGGCAAATTCAGCCGCTTACGTACGGCCTCCTGATCCTCTGCCGGATGAAACCTTTCTACATTCGCCGCACCAGGAATAATATGAATTTTGCTAAGTGGTACTTTATAGTGCTCGTGCAAAATATCCCGAAAAGTCTCGCTTAGCACTATAAATTTATCCGCCAGACCATAAGCTTTCATTTCAATGGATTTGGCCAACGTCGTTTTAAGAAAATGCTTAATTCCCTGTCCTTCAATCTTCATTTCCTCCGTCCACGGTCCGTGGAAGGTGGTAACGACAGGGATTCCTCTTTTTTTCGCCTCCAGTGCCGGTCCGACACTATAGGGAGCAAAATGGGAATACAGCACATCGATCGGTTGCTTGTCGAACAGTTCTGCTGCATATTTTTGCATCAGCTCTCGGCGCTTCCAGATGGATTGCTGCTTGCTGCCAATCGAATGAATACGAATACGTTCAGGCGCCTGAGGCTGCTCATCACTACAAATTAGAGCATCCAGCGTATTGCGCTCTAGCGTAAGCTGCTCACAGATGGATTTGAAATATGTGTTGAGACCTCCTGGCTGTAAGGACGGCCAGCTCAACCCCGTTGCCGCGATACGAAATCCGTTATTGTACGACATAGCTGGTTTCTCCTTTCTGCTCGGTCTGTCCGCCATCCACGACTTCTATCTTTTTTCGCCGCTTGGTTAACTCATAATGCTTGAAACAGACGAGAAACTCATACATCACCCAGAAAACGGCTACAGCAAAACCCGCTAACCCCTTGCGGTATAAGCCTTGAACAAAATACTTCTGTACAAAGCGGGCGGGGGGCCTCCACAACAGTCTGGTAATTCGAAAGGATCTTCCTTTGTTAAATGCCGTCTCTGCTTCCAGATCTGTATATTTGTTAAAACGGGTCATATGATCACTGATGCTGCGGAATCCATAGTGCCATAACACGCCCTCCAGATTGATGATCTGAGAAGAGGCTACATCTGGCATTTCATGAACAAGACTATTCGTAATGCCATAAATTCGCCGATTGTACAAACGAACCAAATACTCGCCTTTGTTCATCCATTTGCCGAGAAAATCGCCAATGCGAAATACGGAATATGCTTTGGCCGGATCGTGGAGCGTTTCCTTTACTTTCAATAAGTCACCAAGCAACTCTGCATCCACTACTTCGTCTGTATCAATCAGGAAAATCCAATCAAATTCCGCTTTATCAACACCAAACATGCGCTGTTTGGCATAACCGGGCCATGGGTTGGAAAACACCCGACAGCCCAATGATTCAGCTACCTGAATCGTATTGTCCTTGCTCCCTCCGTCAATGACGACGATATCGTCCGCAAAGGGCTGGCAGGATTTAATGGCAGCAGTAATTCGAATGCCATCATCCTGAGCGATAATAACTACGGATATCCGGTTGTCCGCGGGAACGCTAGACATGTGGTTCATTAGCGGGTGCCTCCTTCTTTATCTAACCGTTAACTGGCTTTTTCCGGATGTAGTGTGACATCGTTGATCGGAGCCATTGAAAATCTTGTTTGGAAATAACCAGTCTTGGAATTTTCATTTTCAGAACGAACTTAACATTACATAAAATGAAAACGAACCGTAAAATCCCCGAAGACAGCATTGCTATCCCTGCACCCGTCAATCCATATCTCGGCACGAGTATGGACAGCAATGGAATGACGAGCGCCAATCCGACACCCTGTAGAATGGTAACCAGTTTGGGCTTACCCAACGCCATAAATTGTTGTGCCAGCACCATGGTACCTCCACTGATAGCAACCTCAAGCACCAGAAACCGGAATACCGTAAGCGCTTGTTTAAACTCTTGACCATATAACAATGTGAATACGAACGGAGCAACCAGCATTAACATCACCGCAGCCAAAAAGGTTGCCGTTGAAGTCACTCGAAATGCCCGAAATGTTATGGCCACCGCCTCTTCCTTATCCAGCCCGGAGGCTTTGGGAAACAGCACGACAATGATCGAAGTTGAAAATACATTCACCATCCGGGCCAGGCTGACCGCTACCGCATATAAACCGAGATCTGCAGGTCTGAGCAGACCCGCAATCAAAATCTGGTCAATGTAAGTGGAAACCTGCCCCATGAGATCATTCCCGTATGAACCCATACCGTAGGTAAAGAGATTTTTAAATTGCGTCCAGCTGTTCTTCACCTTTGGTTTGTACAGCCGAATCATTCGTATCGTTACACCAATATAGATTGGCAAGCCTGGCAGTAAGTAGGCCAATGCTGAGGTGTACGGATTCATCGTCCCCGTCAGGATCAGAATCGCCAGTCCAAGCAGCGTACTTAGTGGTACCAGGTACCGAAATAAATTGTACTGTTTATATTCCGAGCGAACCTGAAGCAATGCATTATTGATCTGTGAAATCGCTATGAGTGGACACATCATCATGGAGCACTGCGCGAAAAGTATGACCGATGAAGAAAAAGAGCGCAGCCAATAAGGAATTAGAAATACTCCGATGAGTGTCGCCATCCCCCCGAACACCGTAGCCAGCAGCAAGGCCAGACCATACAGCTTCCCCGTTTCCTCAGGTTTCCTTTTGGCATTGTAAATCAATGCAGATGGAACACCGAAGCTCATGCAGAAGGCAAGAAATTGGGACCAGTTCACCATCGCTGTCTGTTCCCCGCGTCCAGTAGGACCCAAGAATCGTGCCGTCAGCACACCAGTCAGCATATTCACAACGAGAATCAGCATACTGAATATCATCGTTTTTACTGCTGCAGAGCTGTTATCCTTGCTTTTGGCAAACCGAATCACCGTGGACCATAGTGTCCGGACAGGTGCGGATAATGCTTGTAAGTTTTGCACAGCCTTTACCTTCTTTCCGCGATGACATCTTTTGCCCATAGTCCTATTCCGATCATCATCCAGATCAAATAGCCGCGCATACCGGGGAAACCATTATCCGATATGAGACTGGCTACAGCTCCGGCCCATGTAGCCAACGCCAGTCTGATATAAGGCTGACTGGAATTCCGTTCGGCAATACGGACGAGAAGGCGCTTGATGATAACGAACAGACCACCGAAGAAAAAGAATGCTCCGCAAATACCGAAGGTGAGGAAAATGGCAATATATCCATTATCCATAATCCCAAGTTCACCGAGATCGCCGCCGTTATCAAGCTTGGTTCCGATTCCTACACTCCCGATCCCCTGCCCGACCGGATTGCTAGTAATCGCCGGAAGCATTGTATGCAGTAGATCCAAACGTTCATTGTACGAATGATCCTGTTGAATATCTGTCAACGTCTGCATGCGAGCCACCAAACCTTCTGCCCCCGGAAGTTTTGGAACGATGATGTAAAGAAGAAGGCCGACGATAGCAAGTTGAAACAGGGTCTTCCACTTTCCTTTGGAGGATGAGCTGAGAATGTAAGCCAGCAACATGACGAATGCAATCAGCCAGGCTGAACGTACGAGCGTGACCAAGAGACAAACAACTGTTAGCAGGACTCCAATCCATCCCAAAGTGCCTCGCCACCGTTTCTCCATCAGCATCGGTACAAGTGCCATTGCCAGGAAGATAGCGCATGGGCCGGGCGAGTTCATGGAAGAAAACACTCTAATTTGAAGCGGTTCTGGCACCCCAATGGAATTCATTTCCACATGATTCATCCAAAATGCATCCCAAGGAGGCACCGTCAAGTACTGAATAATGCCGTATATCGCTACAAGAACAGCAATGTTGGCGTATGAATACAGCAGTCGGTCCAGCTCCTTTGCTTTCATTGGCTTAATCGCAAGATAAGGCAATAGAAGCAATGGAACCACATAATTGGCCAAATCATAAGCAAAAACAATACCATTTTTGAATAACCCGACCACACTTCCGTAGGCCAATTCTATGCCGAAAAATACAGCAATTCGGGTTAATGGCTTTTCCGCCAGATGAATACCCCGCAGCACAGGAATGATCAGCATGCTGCTTACCAGCAGCGGCGCCACGCTCAACAAGGAAACCGAGTGATACGTTCCCTCCAACCAATCTGCAATGCGGCGGATTTCCGGGCCTACTGCCCACACCACCAGTGTGTAAGAAATCAGTAACCGTGATTGCAAGATCGCCAGCAGGAAGGCCGGAAAAACGATCGCCAGCAATATGGCTCCCTGCTGGCTCGTGGTGGGATTCATCTTGGCGCTGACAAATCCAATGGCGAGTGGCAGCATACAAGCCAGCACCCCCATACCAATCATGCCGATTCCACGCCGGCTTCCTAGCCAGAAGGAAATCTGCTGATCTGCCAACCGACTCATGTTTCTCACCCCTGGCCTCCCTTCATCCGCTTCCGCTTGAACATCTCTTTAAACAGCAGAACGAGGAACTGGGAATCCTCAATCAAATATCTTTTCCACAATCGTTTAGGCTCCTGAGACAACCTCCAAAACCATTCAAATCCTGTCTTCTGCATCAGCTCCGGTGCTCTCTTTACATTCCCCGACAGGAAATCAAAGGTCGCTCCCACCCCAATCGAAACTGGAGCGCGGTAAGTCTCATAATATCTGTAAATCCATTTTTCCTGCTTCGGTGCTCCTACACCTACAAAAACGATGTCTGGGCGAGCCTCTTGAAGCAACTGGATAATGTATCTGTTCTCCTCTTCGTTTTTCTCAAAGCCATAAGAAGGAGAATAGCAGCCCACCACATTCATGTTTGGATAGGATTCCTGGAGATTAAGCATAGCCTTCTCAGGAATACCGTCAGCTGCACCCAGAAAAAATAAACGATAGCCTCGATCCTCAAATGCCTCTCCCAGCCGGGTGAACAAATCGGAGCCTGACACCTTTTGTTTGAGGGGCTTTTTCAGTAACTTAGACGCCCAAATGATAGGCATTCCATCGGCCACTACAGCTCCGGCATCCGAATATACCTTGCGGAATTCATCATCCTTGCGAAGCTTGATCACATGATCGACATTACAGGTCAAAATGTAGGAATGACGCTGATGCTCAATAGAAGTATCTATAAATTCGAGTAGATCATTAAAATCGTAATTATCAAAGTTGACATCGAACATGTTCACTCTGCTCATCGTATCACTTCTCTTTGCGAAAATCGGTTTGAGTAGATGTTTGGTATAATGCATTCAAATACCAGCAAAACGGAATAATCATCTGAACCGTCGACAACGTATTATCTGAAAACGAGTAGATCAAAAAACCTGCAATTAAAGTTGCAAAATAAGGTTTAATAGACTTGGCAAGTGACCGGTAAATAAGAGCGAACACGATCAGTAATGAAAGCATTAAGAGCCCGCAACCGATATATCCGGTATCAAAATAAAAGCGTATATACTCGTTATGCGGTACAACAAAACCATTGAATAACGTCCCGTCGTTCGCAACCGTTACCGCGCCAAGTCCTCTGCCTGACCAAGGGTAATCATGTACTCTGTTCAAAAAATATTCCCATGCCTCCGAGCGTCCCGATAGGTCAATGCCTGTGTCGGTCTCCCGTTCGAAGGAGCGTTTTTTTAAATTGTTCCATTGCAGGGCCACCGCCCCCAGAGCAACCAAAAACGATCCGGCCAGCGGTAGCAAATAATTGACTTTTCCCTTGAGGTATTGATGGGCAATATCAAACAGATACACAGCAAACATTAATAACAATGCCAGAATCGGCCCACGTGTACCGGTGGCGATCAGGATTAAAAAGTTCAGTGCCAACACCGTGTAATAAAAGGCAGCTTGCCTAGGTTTGCGCTTGACCTCAATCAGCGAGACGGCAATTCCGAGAAAGGAGAGCATTGCCAAATGCGGCGGTATATTCGCTCCTTGTACTCTGACTGCGCCCGTAAATTCCACATCCGTAAATGAATGCAACCCTAAAACCTGCAAGCCTAATCCAATGACCACACTAATAATCGGCAACAGGCTGATCAACCGAATATGCTTTTCCGCCACATCCTTTTTCCACTGGATCAGTAAAAAAAAGAAGGGCAGTGATAGTCCCACGAACGCCTTGACGGCAATCGAGGTCGTTAACAAAGGCAGCCATGCTGAAAATCCAAATGTAATCCCCAGCATGATCACCAATGCCCAGACTGGATAGCTGAACTTGAGACGAATGCCATATACGAGCATGCAAGGCACTAGCAGAGCCAAGATGCCCAATTTGTACAATGACAATATCTCAATGCCGAACACGCCACCCTGATACAGAGAATCGACCGAGACCGCTGTGCTTAGCAAAACTGCATAGCTGATGCGCTCTGGATGATGGATAGAGACAGCCAACAAAAGCAGTAAGCATACCGCTGCAATACTGACCACAGGTTGATAGGTAGCTGCAATTCCTACAGCAAGAGCGCCTAGTAGAAAAATAAAAACATGCTGTATGGTGTTTATTCTAGAAGTCCAAGGATAGTTACTCATGTTCAATCTTTCACCCCGCAGCTGACTCGCTTTTCCGGTTGCGCAGTGTATCCAGCGTTCCGCGGATATTTTCAAGCCTGCACCGGTTCAACAGCTTCCTGCCCTCAGTACGTGCCAGCAGGGAATCCACCGTGATGTATAACACTTTGGCTGCCACTTTCGCCATCAGTATCGCGTTGCCGCGCAGACCTGCAGCCTGAGCAGCATTAGACATACCCTGACAATAGTAGCGATTCATAATCCATTCTCTCGTTAAGCGTGAAGCCGGAACAAAATGTTCTACAGCCATGTGTGGATGATACATAATCGTTCCACCATTTTTACGGATTTGCTCGAATACCCACGATTCTTCACCAGATAGTAGGATATCTCCCTTTCTGCCCAGGTGAAGCGGGAACATGACGGCGGCGAAAGCCGTTTTGCGCATAGCCATATTCGCTCCAAATGGATTCAGTCCCGCCGGATATTCACGAACGGATTTCCCCAGATCAATAATCGTGTAAGGCAGTTCAAGCGGCCCTGTCAACCAGTTCGGCCGTTCCGTCTCAAACTTAGGATCAATTTTCCCACCCATAGCCGTCAGCTCGGGATTGTTCCCAAAGGCCGACATAATCGTTTGCAGCCATGTAACACACGGAATTGCATCATCATCCAGAAAAGCAATGACGTCTGCTTTTGATAACGTAATGCCGGCATTACGAGCGGCAGACAGTCCTTGTTCGCGCTCATAATGATACCGAAGATGAATATGCTGACCATGCGCAACGGTGAATCTTTTGATCGTCGCTGCAGTGTGATCGGTGGATCGGTTATCGACCACAATGATCTCAGCCAGTGCAAGGTCTTCCAGCTTCAGTAGAGACATCAACGTTTTCTCCAGCAGGTCCGCCCGGTTATAGGTGCAAATAACGACGGACACTGCGGGACATCGCTTAAATGCATCCATCAGTAAGCATCCTTGGAGAACAGCATTTTAACGCCTGTTTTCATGATGATTTTCAGATCGAGCCACGTATTGCGAACATGAATATACTTCAAATCCATTTGCACCATTTCTTCGAAGCCTACACTGTTACGTGCGCTCACCTGCCAGTAACCCGTACATCCCGGCGTTACAATCAGACGCTGCTTGTCATAATCGGAGTATTGCTCAACCTCGCTGGGCAACGGCGGGCGCGGACCGACTAAAGTCATGTCTCCCACCAACACATTCCACAGCTGCGGAATCTCATCAATACTCGTCTTGCGTAGAAAACTGCCAATTTTCGTGATCCGAGGATCGTTTTTAATTTTGAACATGGCGCCGCTCACTTCATTCAGCTCCATCAAGTCCTTTTTCAGTTCCTCGGCATTGGACACCATTGAACGGAATTTATACATATCGAATAACTTCTCATTCTTGCCCACCCGAGTTTGCTTGAAAAACACACTTCCCTTTGGGTCTTCGAGCTTAATCAGAATGGCCACCACTGCAAACAGCGGGAGCAAGACGATTAAGCCCACGAAAGACAGCAGCATATCAAGGAGGCGTTTTGTGACCAGGTAGGACGTTTTATCCTGAATTTGTGTATTTCCGTATGGCATGTAAAACGCTTTACCTGACATGACAGCCTCGCCATCCTCCGGTAAATTTTCCATGCTCATGCTGACGTACCTCCTCTCAACCCGCTGTGGTTGCTTTCTCGGTCTTTTTCAGCCATTCATTCATGGCCTCCATAACCGGATACTTCAAATCATCGCTGGCAAGTGCAAATTCAAGAGTGGTTAAAATATATCCAAGACGTTCACCTACGTCATAACGCGTGCCTTCAAAGTCATAGGCGTATACACGTTCACTCTGATTCAGCTTTTGGATCGCATCCGTCAACTGAATTTCGCCGCCAGCTCCTTTTTCCTGAAGATCAAGATATTTGAAAATTTTTGGTGAGAACACATAACGACCCATAATAGCCAGATCGGATGGGGCTGTGCCTGGAGCCGGTTTTTCAATAAAATTATTCACTCGGTACAATCGTCCGTCCTGTTGGTCCGGTTCAATGATGCCATACCGGTTCGTGAATTCCTGTGGTACCCGCTGCACGCCAATCACAGAATTTTGTGTTTCCTCATATTGATCCATCAGCTGGCGCAGGCAAGGTTTTTGACCTGTTACGATATCGTCGCCCAACAGCACACCAAATGGCTCGTCCCCGATAAAGCGTCTTGCGCACCACACCGCATGTCCCAGACCTTTCGGTTCTTTCTGGCGAATGTAATGGATTTCCACTCCCGAAGAACGCTGTACTTCCTCCAGAAGCTTCAGCTTACCGTCCTCGAGCAGCTTTGATTCCAACTCAAATGCGTTGTCAAAGTGGTCCTCAATGGCACGTTTACCTTTACCCGTAACGATAATAATGTCCTCGATTCCAGAAGCAATCGCTTCTTCCACGATATATTGAATCGTAGGCTTATTGATAATCGGAAGCATTTCCTTAGGCATTGCTTTGGTAGCAGGGAGGAAGCGCGTTCCCAATCCTGCTGCTGGAATAATGGCCTTTTTCACTTTTTTCATCATCGCACTCATTCTCCTTGCTTCATTGAATTTGGTGTTGCTTACTTCACCTGATTCATCACAATTCCAACCAGCGTCGCGCTAGCCTGCTCCATGAGTTGCTTTGTTTTGCGTAGATCTTCCCGTTTGGTCCGGCCATGCTTGGCAACGAGAATCACACCATCCGTCAAGCCTGCAATCAGGCGAGCATCCGTATAATTCAGCGCTGGCGCCGAATCAAGTAAGATGATGTCATATTCACGTTTAAGCTCTTCCATCAGCTCTGCCATACGTTCGCTACCGAGTAAATCTGCTGCGTTATACAGACTGTCCCCACCAGGAACAACCGATAGCTCCAGTCCACCATGCCTAACGATAGATTTGGAAGAAGCCCCACCGCGCAAATAAGCCGATAGACCTCCGGTATTCTCCATTCCGAATATCTCGTGCAGCGCTGGTTTATGCAGATTGCAATCCACCAGAGCCACCTTCTTGCCTTCTTGAGCAAAGGAAACTCCGATGTTGGCGATCATTGTTGTTTTCCCCGCTCCGCTTTCCGGCGAGGTTAACAAAAGAACCGTCCCACGGTCCTTTTGCCCGATCACCTGCTGCCGGATGTATGTACGGAGGGATCGAAATGATTCCGAGATATACGATGATGGATTACTTTCTGTAATCAACATGTCATTCAATCGCAGCATATTTACGCTCCCCTACCCGTTCTTTGGAATTTCCGGCCACTCCATCGATGTCCTTCTTGCGAATGACGGGAATCGATGCAATTACAGGAATGCCGATGTCTGCATCCGCTTCTTTTTCCGTACGTAGCGTGCCGTTAATGCTTTCCAGGAACACAATCGTGCCCAGCGCAATCATCAGCGATACGAGAAAACTAATCGCAATATTCATGAGCGGATTCCCATTAATCGGGTCAGGATTGGCCTGCGGGTCCGCTTCATTTAAAATTTTTACATTATTTAATTCCATCAATCCAGGAACCGTCTGAACGAATTTCTGGGTTACTGCGTTTACAACCGCTGCGGCCTGAGGATAATTCCCTGCCTCAAACGTCAAGCCAATCACCTGACTTTTATCCGAGGATTTAATCTGCAGCTTCTCTGCCAATTTCTGTGACGTCAAATTGAACTCAGGATGAGTCGCTACCACAGCGTCCATAATTTTAGGTGAAGTGAGAATTTGCTTGTAGCTTTCCACCAAATTAAGACTTGTGTTGACGTCATTCAGATTGTTACTCCCCTGCTTGGCGGAAATATGATTAACCAGCAGTTGGCTTGAAGCGGAGTAGACTGGCTTTACGACATTGTCACTCACAATGTAAGTCGTTACGCATGAGAGAATGACAAAAATCGCAATCAGCCACAATCTTTTTTTGATTAGGACTAGATAATCCAAAATGGTTTTCTCCACAAAAATCCTCCCTCCCACACAATTTCTCTTCTTATTTTAAGTATGATCTAATTGTAACAATCCGTTGTATAGACGACATGGAACCGAACGGCACTTTCTCCCTCACTACAGAGGAAGGGGGATGTATACTTTTGGACACGGCATGGTATACTTTTGTACCATACTTTGTCGATTATGGTAAATAGAAATGAAAAAATCCTCAAAACCACCAAAGTTGGTGATTTTAAGGATTTCTCTATGCCACTTGCATATGAAACTACTGCGTAGCTTATGGGGTTAGCGCATCATCATATTGGTTGGCTCGTACTTCGCTAGACCAATCGCATTGGCATATAATGCTGCCTGCGTACGATCTGCCAGTCGCAGCTTGGCCAAGATCTGACTGACATGCTTTTTGACGGTGAACTCACTGATAAATAAACGGGATGCTATTTCACGATTGCAAGCCCCTTGCCCCAGCTCGACCAGCACTTCTTTTTCCTTTGGTGTCAGGTCGTCCGTGAGATTGCCCGCATCTTCACGTAGCTTATTTTCGAGAATAGCCGGATCATAATATTTGCGTCCTTTGTTGACAAGATGAATCGCGTAAATTAATTCCTCAGGCAAAGCCTCCTTAAGCACATAACCGTCCACAGAGGCTTCCTCCGCTTTCAGAAAATCTTCACGTGTTGCAGAAGAGGTCAGCAAAATAAATTTGCTTCTGAACCCGCGTCCGCGCGCTATCTTGATAATATCCAGACCTGATTCATCAGCTAATTTCAAATCCAGCAGCACCAAATCTGGATCCGTTTCCTCGATCACTGCAAGTGCTTCCTGTTGATTCTGGGCCTCTCCCGCGAACTGAACATTAGGCTGCATGGATATAACCGCAGCGAGTCCTTTCCGTACTAAAGGATGATCATCGACAATGACAATTTTCATGATTCGGCCTCCTGTCTACAGTTCAGGATTTGCATAATCCCTATGTATCCGATTGTTACCGCAGATTTTGTATTGCAGAATGTTCACACATTGTATTCAAGGATTTTGCAAAATCCTCATTCATAAGCATTTACCGGAATGGACAATCGGATCTGTGTTCCCTCTCCGATTCGACTTGAAATATCAAATTCGCCTCCCATCGATTGAGCTAAATATTCCATATTCATCATGCCCAGGCCCCCGCCTGCACTGACCGCCTCACCTCCTGCTACCATTCTCGCCGTCTCAAACCCTACTCCGTCGTCATGAATAGACAGTCTAATCACTTGGGGCGTCAATTTTAACTTCACATCAATTCGCTTGGCCAATCCATGACGGATTGCGTTCCCCGCCGCTTCGGAAATGATGCGGAACAAAGCCTTTTGGTACAAATACGGAAGTGAATAATGATCACCATGGATATCAAAATCAATTTGTACATGGTTCAGCTTGGAGAGTGTATGCAGATGGCTTTTCACCGTACCCAACCAAGTTGAGCCTCCGCTTTTTTTCGAGCTTAGGCTATGAATTGCCCCCTTCAGCTCTCTAACTGCTTGATTGGCCGATTGCTGAATTAAATCAATTTGCTCCTCCACCTGCTCCTTAGGCTGATGGCACCAAGTCTGCCGGAGAGAATGGGTTGCGTACACAATACCAAAAAGACTTTGTGAAACATTGTCATGCATTTCATTTGCAATCCGGTTCTGCTCATTCGTCACAATCAACTGATTCTCAATGCGCTCCAGCTCATAGCGTTCCAAAAACACAGCACTCAGCTCAGCTAAGAATATCAGTTGTTGCACAAGCCAGCGTCTTCCTGTCAAACTCTGATCCGGTCCCAGCTTGAGGCCAATCGTCGCTACAAAGCGGGTCGTCATCGGTACGGTGATCATGAGAAAGTCGCCCCATTCCGGCAGATGTCTGAAAAATGGTTCGCGCTCTTCCCTGAACTCCTCCCGGTAATTCTCCAGTTCTTCGAATAGCTGCTCCTCTTCTTCTACCGTCCAGCCTGTCTGGCTGCTTGCCGGTGCATCTTCCTCCTGACTATCCAGCCAGAAAAATGCACGGCTCTGCTTGGTTAGCTTGACAGTGTAATCCGAGATGACCTGACCCAGATTTAATGCCTCATTATGGCTGGTCGTCTCCATGATGTGATAAATCGACTTGATATGATCCATCGTCTCATTGGCTTGTTCTTTAGCCACCTTCAGTTCGTCCTTCATGACGCGAATAACCTGCATTGCCATTGTGGTTACGATCAATACCAGAAACAAATTAATGTTCTGCAGTATAAGATCCCACAAAAAATATTGACCTGGTGTAAAAAAGATATAACAAAATGTGAGCACCAAACCGATATAAGAAAGTAGGAGCGTCCAGCTGTACCTCATGGATAGATGAGCACAAGCTACCAGCATGGGAGTAATCACATACCATTTGAACGGGCTATTTATCCCTCCGGTTGGGAATAACAGCAAAATGATCCCTGCGGTTTCTAGCGCAATACTGCATTTCAATACCATATCATGAAGTCTGTATTTACGGTAAATCCAAGTAAATGCTGTAACGGATAAAAATAGAAAAACAATCAGTAATAGCTTCTGCCATACCATTAATTTAGATGTTTCGAACAGAAAAACAAGTGATGTTAAAGATAATGATACATAACGGTATAAAAAAATCATTTTGTCTTCTGCTGACTTCTTCAACTTCATCCTGTCACCCTATTCTGTGTTTTGAAGGGACGATGGGCATATTAGGTTTGTTTGCGTACTCTAAAAAAATCATAACCAATCCAAAAATAAATAACAAGACATAAACTCTTACGTAAACGGTTACATTCCAAAAAATTTGGTACTTTTTATAACATATTTACCGTTTCAGGAAAACATTTTGGGGGTAATGTCAGAATTTATGACGTTTGTCAAGGTGATAAATCACATTTTTGTAAGCCTGAAAAAAGGACTTGCTGGTACCGCCGTGACTATAACAGCGGTATTCAGCAAGTCCTTTTAGTGAATTTGGCGATCTGCTTTTTAGCCCCCGGTACGCGCCAATTCACGCATATTGGCCTCAAATGCTGCCAGTAGAGCTTCATCCCCGCTCAAACCGGTCGCCTCTTCTTTTTGAATCTGTTCAACCATACGCTTGTAATCCTTTGGAATCACCCGTACAAATTGCTGAATCGCAGTCTGCCATTCATCCAAAATACGTTGTCCCGCTTCACTACCCGTGTAAGTGACATGGCGCTGGATCAAGCCGCGCAAATCCGCTGCTTCTGCAGGATCTTCCACATCTTCTAGCAACACCATTTCCAGATTACAACGGCTCAGGAACGTCCCCTCAGGATCATAGACGTATGCAATACCTCCGGACATCCCGGCTCCAAAGTTCCGTCCGGTTCCACCCAATACAGCTACACGTCCGCCCGTCATGTATTCGCAGCCATGATCACCAACACCCTCAACAACAATACGTGCGCCGGAGTTCCGAACGGCAAAGCGCTCGCCTGCGATTCCGTTAATATAAGCTTCACCGCTGGTCGCTCCATACAAGGCTGTATTTCCGATAATAATGTTCTCTTCTGCCTTAAAGGTCGCTTTGTGAGATTTCTTTACAATAACTTTACCACCAGATAGCCCTTTACCGACATAATCATTGCTATCGCCTTCCACGCTCAGCGTGATGCCTTTCGGAATAAACGCTCCAAAGCTCTGACCTGCCGATCCAATGAAGTTAAAGCGAATCGTATCCTCAGGCAGACCTGCCGCCCCATACTTACGTGTGACCTCGCTGCCCAGAATCGTACCTACTGCCCGATTCACGTTTGTAATAGGCAAGGTACCCTCTACAGGCGTTCCGCTCTCCAGTGCCTCCGCAGCCATCGGTACAAGCTTCAGCATATCGAGTGTTTCTTCCAGTCCGTGGTTTTGACGTTGTACGCGGTAACGTACACTTCCGTCTTCCAACTCAGGAACATGCAGCAGCAAGCTCAGGTCTACACCCTTCTTCTTCCAATGCGAATCGGCGTTCACGGTATCCAGACAATCCGTACGGCCAATCATTTCCTGAATCGTGCGGAATCCCAGCTCCGCCATAATTTCACGGACATCTTCTGCGATGAAACGCATAAAATTCACCACATGGGCAGGATCACCCATATAATTTTTGCGCAGCTCCGGATTCTGCGTAGCCACACCAACCGGACAGGTGTCCATTTGGCATACCCGCATCATAATACAGCCCAACGCTACGAGTGGCGCTGTTGAGAAGCCGTATTCTTCCGCACCCAACAGGGCAGCTACTACCAAATCACGTCCAGACAGCATTTTGCCGTCTGTCTCCAGCACCACCCGGTCGCGCAGGTTGTTCAGCATGAGCGTCTGATGCGTCTCAGCCAGCCCTAGCTCCCAAGGCATACCCGCATGGCGGATGGAGCCTTGCGGGGAAGCGCCTGTACCACCGTCATAACCGCTGACCAGAATAATGTCAGCACGGCCTTTGGCTACCCCTGTAGCAATCGTGCCTACACCTACCTCTGATACCAGCTTTACGTTGATGTCAGCACGTGGATTGGCGTTTTTGAGATCGTAGATGAGCTCTGCCAAATCCTCGATAGAATAAATATCGTGATGCGGTGGTGGCGAAATCAGGCCTACTCCTGGCGTGGAACCGCGTACCTCGGCGACCCAAGGATACACCTTGCGTCCTGGCAGTTGTCCACCTTCGCCCGGCTTCGCGCCTTGCGCCATTTTGATCTGAATTTCATCGGCATTCACCAAGTAGTTCGACGTTACACCAAATCGGCCAGATGCCACCTGCTTGATCGAACTGCGACGTGAATCGCCATTAGCATCCGGGATAAAACGCGCAGGGTTCTCCCCGCCCTCACCCGTGTTGCTTTTGCCACCGATTCGATTCATTGCAATCGCCAAATCTTCATGCGCTTCTTGGCTAATGGAGCCGAAAGACATAGCCCCTGTTTTAAAGCGGCGCATAATCGATGCAGCAGATTCCACTTCATCCAGCGGCACAGGCTCACCAGCAGGCTTCAACTGAAGCATGGAACGGATCGTCAAATGTTGTTCAGATTCACCCTGTACCAGCTTGGTGTACTTCTTGTAAAGCTCGTAGTCTCCAGAGCGAACCGATTGCTGGAGCAAATGTACCGTTTGCGGGTTAAACAAATGCTCTTCTCCATCGTTGCGCCATTGGTATTCACCGCCCGAATCAAGCACCTTGTCATTGCCGTCCTTATCAGTGAAAGCACGGTTATGGTGGGCCAGCGCTTCCATCGTCACTTCCTCCAGACCAATACCGCCAATGCGGGAAGGTGTCCAGGTGAAATAACGATCAACAAAATCCTGCTTCAGACCTACAGCCTCGAAAATTTGCGCTCCACGGTACGACTGAATCGTGGAAATACCCATTTTGGACAATATTTTAACGACGCCCTTGGTTGCCGCTTTAATATAATTTTTAACTGCCTTTTCGTGTGAGATGCCGCGCAGCAAGCCCTGTTGAATCATGACATCCAGCGTTTCAAACGCCAGGTACGGATTAACCGCGCTCACACCGTAGCCCAAAAGCACCGCATAATGGTGAATATCTCTTGGCTCTCCGGATTCCAGCAAAATGCTCACACGTGTGCGTGTACCCTGCTTAATCAGATGGTGATGCAAGCTGGATACAGCTAGCAACGCCGGAATGGCTGCATTTTCCGCATCCACTCCACGGTCAGATAGAATCAGAATGTTATGACCTTTGTCAATGACACGGTCAGCTGCCTCAAACAGTCCTTCCAGCGCCTTGTATAAGCCCTCAGCACCTTCTTTTGCTTCAAAGAAGATCGGAATGGTCATGGATTTGAAGCCTGGACGGTGTACGTGACGAATTTTAGCAAACTCTTCATTAGACAACACCGGTGAATCCAACCGAATCTGGCGACAGCTTTCCGGTTCTGGGTGTAGTAAATTGCGCTCTGGTCCAATCGTCGTTGCGGTTGACGTCACTATCTCTTCGCGAATGGCGTCAATTGGCGGGTTGGTAACCTGAGCAAACATTTGTTTAAAGTAATTGTACAAACGTTGCGGACGGTCAGACAATACCGCCAGTGGAGCATCATACCCCATTGAGCCAATCGGTTCCGCACCTGTAAGTGCCATCGGCTCCAGAAGTTTGCGCAGTTCTTCAAACGTATACCCAAAAGCGAGCTGCAACTGATTTACATTTTCATGCTTCGGCTCTGGCTGCTCCAGTGCTTCAGGTAGATCATCCAGATCAATCAAATGCTCATCCAGCCACTGCTGATAGGGTTCTTCGGATGCGATACGTTCCTTTAACTCTTCATCAGAAACGATGCGGCCTTCTTGGGTATCCACCAGTAGCATACGCCCTGGACGGAGACGATCCTTATAAAGCACATTTTCAGGAGCAATATCCAATACACCCGCCTCAGATGACAGTGCGATCAGATCGTCCTTGGTCACATAGTAACGTGCAGGACGCAGGCCGTTGCGGTCAAGAATCGCCCCGATTTGGATACCGTCTGTAAACGCCATCGCAGCAGGTCCGTCCCACGGTTCCATCATGGTGCTGTGATATTCATAAAATGCCCGCTTCTTCGGATCCATGGTTTCATGCTTGTTCCAAGGCTCAGGCACCATCATCATGGCTACATGAGGAAGCGAACGGCCACTCAGATACAGAAACTCCAGCGTATTATCAAACATGGCTGTATCCGAGCCATCTGGGTTGATGACAGGTTTTACCTTCTTGATATCGTTACCAAACGCTTCACTTTCAAACTGTGCCTGACGCGCATGCATCCAGTTTACGTTGCCACGCATGGTATTAATTTCACCATTGTGAATCATAAAACGATAAGGATGCGCACGATCCCAGCTCGGGAACGTATTTGTGCTAAAACGGGAATGGACCAGCGCAATCGCCGATGTCACTCGCTCATCCTGCAAATCCAGATAAAATTTGCCTACCTGCTCGGTTGTCAACATTCCTTTGTATACAACCTTGCGACATGACAAACTTGGAATATAGAACGACTCACCATTCATATCCTCTTGGTTATAGCGAATAGCAAGCTCTGCACGTTTACGAATGACATACAGTTTCCGTTCAAAGTCCAGTTCTTCCTTCAAATCGCTACTGCGGCCGATGAACACCTGACGCACACCTGGTTTAGCTGCTTTTGCCGATTTACCCAGCATTTCGTCATAAGTTGGAACATCGCGAAAGCCCAAACAGTTTTGACCTTCGTCCATAATGATTTCTCTGAGCTTCTGCTCATGCATCTCACGAACTTTTGAATCATTGGATACAAAAAGCATGCCTACGCCATAATGTCCGGCCTTTGGCAATTTGAAGCCCAATCGCTCTGCTTCCTCTTGAAAAAACAAATGAGGAACCTGAATCATGATCCCTGCTCCGTCACCGGAGTTTGGTTCACTTCCCTGACCGCCCCGATGCTCCATGTTTACGAGCATGGTCAAAGCCTGACTTACAATATCGTGCGATGGTTTTCCCTTGATGTGGGCAACAAAGCCCATGCCGCAGGCGTCTTTTTCGAATTGGGGATCATATAGTCCCTGTTTGGGTGGTAAACCTGTCTGTCTCATGGAACGCAACCTTTCTGTTATAAAGTCATGCTGGCCTGAAATACAGGCGGCCGAATAGAAGACAGTGGCAACAAGAGGTAAATCAAAGAACAACTACGAGGAATGGGGGACAAAAACATAAAACGTATTCAAGGCGGTACGGTCCGCCGAATGCGTATGTTTTTCAATAATTATGCAATGGCTTGACTTGAAAAACACGTCGATTCCACTGATGAATCTAATTAGTTCTATCATTTTATCATTGACCTATTGTGTTAGCAATTCAAAGTTTTTATGATTGTGATAATAAATCTTTTACATTACAGCTTCAACGTATCAATGCAAGAATATATCATTTTTATGTATAAATATTCATTAAAAAGTCAGCCTTTTCTATCCCTTAAAGAATAGAAAAGGCTGACAAAGAATTCTGATGTACATACGGACCATCATGTATATTCCCGCAAAGCGATAAACCGTATTAAAATTCGAGACTTTCGCCGGGCTTCAATGCTTTCCCTTCAATACCTTCTTTATGAAGACGGTCACAGAAGCCATCTCCGTCCTGCTCTATACCGGGAAAAGTATTGTAATGCACCGGTATCACGCGGCTTGCCCGCAGCCATTTCGCTGCCAGCAAAGCATCCTCCGGTCCCATTGTATAACCATCTCCGATCGGCAATACTGCGGCATCGATGGAGTTGGTTTCTCCAATGAGACGCATATCGCCAAACAAGCCAGTATCCCCTGCATGGAAAAATGTTTTGCCTCCCATGGTCAATAAAATCCCCGCTGGCTCTCCCATGTAGATGGTTTGTCCGTTCACTGTCAAAGAGGAGCTGTGGAACGCCAGCGTAAATTTCACATGAAAACCGTCAAATTGGTGACCACCACCCAGGTTCATACCGTGAGCTTTGGTCCCCAAGGTTGAACAATATTCAGCCAGTTCCGCCACCGCGATCACGGGGCAATCATTGCGCTTGGCAATTTCAACTGCATCCCCAAAATGATCGGCGTGACCGTGTGTCAACAGCACTGCATCCACCTGAATATCTTCGGCCTGTATGGTTGCTTTAGGATTCCCCGTCAAAAAAGGATCGATAATAATCCGTTTCCCCTCTGCCTCCACCAACACAACTGAATGTCCATAATATGTGATTTTCATAACATTTACGTCTCCTTTATCACTTTCATTATTTAGGTTACTTTCCTTTACCAATTATACCTCTTTTGCATACTGGCTTCACCTGCGCACACAAAATACGCTCACAAAGCTGAACCCTGTTGTTTAGAAAGGGCTGTTATTTGTCGCTCATGGGATTTATACAAAGTGCTCATTTATAAAAGGTATGATGACCGATTGTCTTCACCTTGGTACGCGAATGATGAACCGTAAGGTCCTGGGCCAACGTAAGCGAAAGGAAAAAACAGGTGTTATCAGGCACGGCTTTATGACCATTCAAAGCAGCCGTAACTGCACGGATGCAGTCCTGGTTAGGCTGAACACGACGAAGACGCCCGTTCGCAACCGGACTAAATTGCGCTTTTTGATAAATCACTGCCTGAATCGTATCGGGAAATGAGGCTGACCGCAGCCGGTTTAAGACAACGTTGGCAACTGCCACTTTGCCTTCGTACGGTTCGCCTTCTGCTTCTGCCATCACTATTTTTTGCAGCAGGAGCAGTTCTTTAGCGGAGACAGGATAGCTCCAGGTAGACAACGCCTTGTCATCCTGAGTGAGCATTTTTGTCTTCGAAAAGTAGATGGTTGTAGGAGGGGTTAGGATTGCGGACTTGCTATGCTGGACCTCAGGCTTTTTCTTGCCTGTAACAGCGTTATTCCGAGCTTGTTCCACCTGCTTCATCTGGGAAGCGGGTAACGGAGTCGGCATGATTTCTTTCCAGCTTGGCTGCCCATGAGCAGCGACAAAGATGGGGCTTGTCCTATTTGACCCGTTATGGGTCCCCATCCTGTCGCCATATGTAGGAATCGAAGTGTTCCCTGACCAGCTCAGAGATTGCATAGGTGCATTTTTATGATTATTCTGTGTTTGCTGAACCTCAGCGTAGAGGCCTATCCCCAATATACAAACAAGCAGCACACTCAAAAGAGGTGCAAACCAACGATGTTCTTTAACGATTTCCATAATGTTCCTCCCGTTAACTTTAAGCACATTCCTCAGATATGTAACCCAAAATGCGCTTTTTGAATAACGCTGAAACACTATATCACTAAATTTGCTGATAGATCAAGGGTTTCACCTCATTAATGGGAATGTTTGAATTATTTGGTACATTGGTTTTTGCCCCATTCGTGTTGCATATAACACAAATTCCCCCACTTCCCAAGGCTCGCCGCTTCGGTCATTTGACTGCCACATAGATGCTGAAACAGGCTCCCCTCCTGTATACGAACGTGCTACGGTGATATGGGGTCGATAAGGTCGTTCCTCGGGTTTAAAACCCAGCGGCTCGGTAGCTCGAAGTATCGACTGGTGCAACTGATCCAGCGACTCTCGCTGTCCGGTCACCCCCCTCCACAGTACACGCGGAAAGTCTTCACGTCCAAAAAAGCCCGCTTCACCCATGCCAAGCGTGAACGGGCGATGCTCAGCTGCAGCATGAACTAAAGCCTGCTCAAGTTTTGGAATAACCGAGGTCTCCACATCACCCAGAAACTGAAGTGTCACGTGATAATCTCTGAAATCACTCCATTTGCGAAAAGACAAATGATTCAAATCCTGCTCCACCCAATGACGTAACTTCTTCTTGTGCTCGTCCGGGAGAGCGATCGCTGTAAAGAGCCTTTGCGATTCATCTTTCATCAACCTCTTCTCCTTTCTTATAAATATCCTGTACCTATCCCAAAAAGTAGCTGTTTGTTGGTCCCTAATCAGGGTAAAGCCACTTGTTGTTATATATAATGACACCGCGAGCTTGTTTCTACCCTTATTATGCAAATTTTCCGGCAATCTGTTATCCTTGAAGGGATGGTTCGCCAGAATATATTGGAAACTCCAAGGAATCAAACATCGAGGAGGCTATGAATCATGGGAAGCATTTTAAGTTTACATCAACTGACGGAAGATCAAAAAAAACAGGTTCGTGCAGCGGCTCCGGGCTACGAGTTGATTATTGGCAAAGCCCAGGAATTGGAGTCTGAACAAATCCGTGAGGCCGAGGTTATTCTAGGCTGGTCCAAGCATATTGCCGAGGAGGCATTACATCCAGACAGCAAGCTGAAGTGGATACAAACCTGGTCGGCTGGGATTGACAAGCTCCCGCTTACCGAACTGGAACAGCGCAACATAGCACTCACGAATACGAGTGGTGTGCATGCGATTCCAATCACAGAGCAGATCTTTGGAATGCTGCTATCGCATACCCGTTATTTACAGCAAGCGGCTCTCTTGCAGCGTCAGAAAACATGGCAGCCACCGGAAGGTCAACTGACGGAATTACGTGGCAAAACGCTATTGATTACAGGTGTTGGCGAAATTGGTCGTGAAACCGCTCGAATTGCAGAAGCCTTTGGCATGCGGGTGATCGGGGTTCGCCGTTCCGGCAAGGAAGCTCCCCATGTAGAACACATGTACACAAACGAACAATTACATGAAGCATTGGGCGTTGCGGATATTGTAGTTAATATTTTACCATTCACTGAAGAGACCCATCACTTTTTTGACGAAAAAGCATTTGCAGCGATGCGTAAAGGAGCCTTCTTCATTAATGTCGGTCGCGGCAAGACTGTTCATACAGATGCGCTGGTACGCTCGTTGGAACAAAAACATATTGCGTTTGCCGGACTGGATGTATTCGAGGAAGAACCGCTACCTGCGTCACATCAATTATGGGGCCTGGAGCATGTCCTGATTACGCCACATATTGCAGGGGATACAGACCGATATGCTGAACGAGCGGTAGATATTTTTCTTACTAATTTGAAAGCCTATGCTACTGGTCAGGAGCTGCCGCTGAATTTGGTTAACTACAAAACCCAGTATTAACAAGCTACTTACAGATCCAGATTTCCCGACTCATACCTGTCTTATATATACGGCATTGCTCCGTAATGGTCCAACCTGACTCGGATAGCAATGTTGCCATCGGCTCCGTGCTCACGATCACTGCCCGCGCGGCCAGGCGTCTCAGACTGCGCAGCATCTTTTTTTGTTCTTCAGCAGGGAGCACGGAGCACAGGTTATAGGGCATGTCCAAGATAGCCGCATCGTATGTGCCTGCGAGCATATTCATATCCCCCAGTTTCACCAGATCTTCTTCATACCCATAATGACGTAAATTTACTCGTGCCCCACGTACCGCCAACGGATTGATATCACAGCCGCGAATATTCTTGTCCATACTCAATGCCTCAATCATCACATTGCCCATACCACAACACGGGTCCAGCAGTTTCAAGGAGTCTGACTTTCCCTTAGATGCAGATCGATCATTTGCTGCCAAATTCACAAGTGCTCTAGCTACCAGAACGGGTAGGCCAGTAGAATAGTTTTGCGGCTTCTGACGACGTTCCTGCCACGATCTGTCGCTATACTCGCATATGCCCATTAGCCATCGCTCTCCTACTCGTATGACTCCTAGGATTACATCCGGTGTCTTCATTTGCGCCTGCCCCTGAATACGTGCGCCAATCCGGCGTTCTATCCCGCGCCGCTCGTCATAGTCAGCCTCATTGTCCCCTTCTTTAAGGCACAGGACCTTAAAGGTCTTTCCTTCCTCAAGCTGTAACCTGGAGGCCGCTTCGCATAGCTCTTCCAGCGTGTCCGCATCGGTGACGATATCCAGACGAAGATGGATAAACGGACTGGTCCCCGGCTCCAGCCGAAGATGGGACAACAGCATGGAACTATGCACAGGCTGCTGACCGAACAAGCATTTTAGTTCCAAAAGACACAACTCACGCTCGGTTTCATGACACGCATAGGTATATATGTAGCTTGGTTTCATTTCATCTGTATTAATTTTGTGTTTATTCATGTCAGATCTCTTTTCATTTTTTCATTTGGAATCAAGACTACAATTCACTGTCTCCGCTATCAGTTGGTAGGAATGAAGCCGCTGCTCATAATCGGGAATGGGCGTGACCAACAGAAACTCATCATTATCATATTTGACCTGCAAGCTACGCAACCGTTCGGCAATAAGCGATGGTGTTCCTACCAGCCAACTGGCCCGTATCGCCGGATCGCCTAATGAAATCTGAGCAGCCCATTGCTGCGCCAACTCATCTGTCGAGGCACATACTGCTCCTACAGCAACCATAGTACGTGGTTTGTCCATCCGTGTGGACGGCTGAAAGCTGGAGCGGTAAATACTTAGCATTTCTTCCGTATGTTGTTCACTCATAAATTGGCCGAATACATAGCCCGTTGAATACTGCGCAGCATATTCGGCACTTTTTCGATTGGTACCCAGCATCCACAGCGCTGGCGGCTGTTCTGGCATTGGACGGGCAAACACGGGGGTCTGTTCATATTCATATGAGCCTTCCAACAATGCCAATAGAGCTTCCATCTTCTGTGGCAGCTCGGTCACATGTTGAAGAAAATTGCCGCTTAGTGCCATCGAAGCATGAGGTCCCCCACCAGGGGCCCTCCCCAGGCCCAATTCGACTCTGCCCGGATAGAGAGCTGCCAGCAGATGGAACCATTCGGCGACCTTGACTGGACTATAATGTGGGAGCAAAATAGCACCCGCACCCAGTTGGATGGTCGTCGTCACCGCCCCGATATGAGACAACAGCACTTCTGGACTGGAAGAAGCCAGCCCCTCCATGTCATGATGCTCGGAGGTCCAGTAGCGTGTATATCCCCATGCTTCCGCCTGTTTCGCCAGCTTTACCGCCCATTGAACTGCTTGCTCCGGGCGATTGCCGGACAGCAGCGGTACCATATCAAGCACACCGAGATTCAACGAGTTAGTAGCTAAAGACTGAGGTTGCATATGCGCCTTTTTCTCTCCCTTCTATCCGTTCTAAACAAGTTTCTTCTACTATATAGGGTTAAATTAAAACGTTAGTCCAGGTCATAGATAGAACCTACCTTCAGGCCATATAACTCATTATAAATTTTTTCAGCAAAAGCATCGGTCATGCCTGCAATATAGTCAATGACCATATGCTCCCATGTCCAGATCGGTTTCGCCTTGGCCTGGTCGCGCTCATAGCGCTGGAGCCAGTCGCTTGGAATAATGGACTTGGATGTCTCAGGGTCCAGAAAAGCCAACCATAACCGTCTGAGCATCCATTCACTGCGTTTTTGCAGACGCTGTACGCGCAGATCGCGGATCATGGTGACCCAAGCAAAGCTTTTCAATACACTCACCGTGCGTAGCATATCCAAATCTTCGCTTTCATCCCGTACGAAGGTTACCTTTTTCCAGTTTCCATCATCAATTACACCTAAGCTGCTGACAAACAGGCTAACCCAGTATGCCTTCACTTCACGGCGGGTGCGAGAATAATCGTGTTCACACATCGGCATCTTGCCATTCCACACCTTCAAAAATTCGCTCAGCACTGCCGCTACCTTCTGCTCAATCTCAGCCAGCTGCCAGCCTTGCCAGAAGCTATCCTCCAACGTGGTAATTTTCTCCGTAATCAGACGAATCAAATATGGATCATATAAGAAATGCTCGTGTACCTCAATTTTCCCTGCCTTAATCCCATCCTCCAGATCATGCGCGGAATAAGCAATATCGTCGCAGAGATCCATGAGCTGGGCCTCCAGCGTTTTTTTTCCGTCAGGGATGCCCCAATCCTCGCGAATAGAACGTATATATTCCCACTCATGCAGGTACAACCCTTTTTTGTTCAAAATTCCTGGGTACGGGTATTTGTTGATCCCGAGCAGCACAGCGTCAGACAAATTCAAGCCATCCACATTCTCACGCTTCTCCAAAAACATAATCAGCCGGAAATTGTGTGCGTTCCCTTCAAAATGCTCATAAATTCGTCGCTCACGCGCATAGGCCTCCTGTCCACGCTTGGACTCTGGCGTGAAGCCTCCGGCGGATGATATCTTTTCTACCTTCGTCTCAATCAGTTGATCCAAGATCCCGTCCAGCACCTCTTCTCCCTTATGTCCGAACGGTGGATGGCCAAAGTCATGTGCTATCGATGCACACTCCACCACCTCAGGGTCAATAATCAGTCCTGCGTTATCAGCCTGTTCCAACTCTACCTCTGGATGACGGCGCAGCAAGCTTCGTGCTGCCTCACGCGCAATTTGCGCTACCTCCAAAGAATGTGTCAGCCGTGTGCGATAATAATCGCCTGTGCCTGCGCCAAATACTTGTGATTTCCCCTGCAATCGACGGAAAGTCGGTGAATGGATCAATCGGGAGTAATCCCGTTCATATGCTGCCCGTGAAGCGTCGCTTCGTGTCTGTTCCGCGAATTGCCGATGCTCTCTCTTGTCCTGCCATGTCATAAAGCTCACTCCCTACGTACTCAATTGGAGTGATTATACATTTTTTTCACGCCTCAGGAAAGCTCACATGAGTTTCATTTATATGTAAGCGTCAAACTAGCGCATTATCGCCTATCAAGCCAAGCCAGTGTTCAGACGATGAGTAATAAAAAAACAAGTCCAAAAAAACTTAATATAGGGTAAATAGCATAATAAAATAAAACTAGACTTTATATTTAATGGTTTTGAGTTTGATAATTTTCTACAGCGTTACTTCATAAACGCGCCCGATTGTTGAAGATTATTTATTAACTAAGACCTGTTGAATTGCCCCCTAATGCTATCATTTTAATTATGTACCTAATTATCAGGCTTGTTGTTGAGAGAGATTTTGAAAAATTAAAAACGCCTATCTAGCAAGATAGACGTAAAGTATAACAAGCTTTAAAGAGGTTGATAACTTGCCTCACGCGTTTTTACTTTCACACTAATTTTTGTAATATAATCTTTTTCCTCTTTTGCTGCAATCGAGTGCAGTAAATATTCCTCATAAATATCACCATCTAACGCCAACTGCTCCTGTTCTAAATAAGCGAGTAGCGTATTATAAGTCTCAGTCTGTGAGATTTCATCATAAGGTCCTTGATGATAAATGACCGCGTAGTGTCCAGCTGGTTTCATTCTTGCTGACGGGTCATCTAGGCGACAAAATAGGTAGCTTACGCCTTCAAACTTCTTATTTAAAAAATCTTCTTTTGTATACACAGTACCGTATGCGGCTGTACTTTTAATCCCAAGCTTTTTTAAAAATGGCGTAGTTTGCTCGTAAAGTTCCTCCATTGATAACGACGACCAATCTATTTTCTCGTCGCTATACACAACAGGTTCGGCTGGTAATTGCTTCATCAATACTTCTCCAAATGATACTTCTTCCATCTCTTTTGTCAGGGCAACCGTTCGTTCTAGGAAAAACTGAATATCTTGTAACTTTTGAATTTCCATTGCCACTTTTTCTTGCTGTTCCATTGCTAATTGTTGTAACGCTTGTACGTTAGGCGCGTCAAAATACGTTTTGAGTTCTTTAATCGGTACCTCAACTGCACGAAGCGATTGAATCGCTACAAATTGATCGAACTGCTCAAATGTGTAGTAGCGATAGCCATTATCAAAGGTGCCTGCAGGCTTAAATAAATCGATTTTATCGTAATAAAGCAGTGTATCTTTATTGATTTCAAGTAACTTGGCAAATTCACCTGTCAAATATGTTTTTTCGAATGTATTTTTCATCTCTTTTCACTTCTTTCTTTACTCTAGAGTTACTCCATACCTTACACTATTCCTTGCGAACATAACACGAAAACATAAATGAGACAAGCAATTACTAAGGTGTTGAACGCACTTAGGTTGATGAGGAAGAGTGCCCTGGGGTATATTGATCAATTAATTGAAAACTACGGGTACGCAGCGGTTTTTATATATGCCTCTAAAATCGTACATGCTATATGCTGGGGTGAGTGCTTTACTTTGGAGTCTACTATTTTTAACAATCGGACGAATATTTTAATCAGTTTAAGAGAAAGGTGTTTTAGCGATGACAAAACAAAATGAACAAATTACGATAGCCCCTGTACCGCAGGAAGAGCTAGCAATATTTAAGGAAGAATTACAAGAGGCATTTATGAAAGGGTTACAAGATAGTTTTCAAGAAGCAGAGGATCCAACAGAAATGGGACCAATCCCATCCGATGAGGATTTCGAGCATTCACTTACTGCAAAAGATTCAATTGTGCGTCAAATTGTACTAAATGGCGAAAGAATCGGTGGCATCGTATTAAAAATTAATCCCGATACACAGCGAAACGAAGTGGACTTCTTGTATACAAAGGCTAATGCACACGGCAAAGGTCTTGGTACAAAGGCATGGGAAGCGATAGAAGCAGCGTTCCCAAAGACGAAGGTTTGGGAGTTACATACACCGTATTTTGAAAAGCGGAACATCCATTTTTATGTGAATAAATGTGGCTTTAAAATTGTGGAGTTTTATCACCGAGGCAATCCAGGACCGAGTATTGAAGGAGAAGAGCCTGAATCTGATACAGATTATGAGTTTTTCCGTTTTGAAAAGGTCATGACAAAAGAAAGCAGTGAAGCGTAATGCAAGGAAAGGTCTCACAGCTTTGGGCATTGATGAATCGCAGTCAAATGGCGAAGGGGCAATTAGTCTTTTTATTTTTCATTAGTTTAGTGGAGGTAGCAGCTGGGCTTGCTGTTCCCCTGTTAACGATGAAGCTCATTAATCAAATTTCAGATGCGGGTTTTGCCGTAACATCACTCTTGCCAGTCATTGCGATTTTAATTGTGCAAGCGATGTTAAGTGCCATTGCGTTTTATCTGATGCGCCGTTTAGGTGAAAAGGTTGTCGCGAATTTAAGGACAGAAGTATGGGAACATATGCTACATTTACGTTTATCGTATTATGATGCGCATGAATCAGGCGAAACGATGAGCCGCATTACGCAGGATACAAATGTCGTGAAGGAGTTTGTGACCGAGCAGCTCGTGTCCTTTGTGTCAGGACTATTTGCGATCCTCGGTGCCGTTGTTGTTTTACTATGGATTGACTGGAAAATGACATTGCTACTCCTGATTGCTGTGCCACTGACAATTTTTGTGACGTATCCATTAGGCGAAAAAATGTATGCCATCTCAGTAGAAAATCAGGATGAGCTAGCAGGCTTTGGCGGACGATTAGGACGTATTTTATCGAATATTCGTCTTGTGAAAGCGTCGCAAACGGAGCAGCAGGAGCTAGCAGGCGGTAAAAAGCAAATTCAGCAGCTGTACAAGTACGGTTTAAAGGAAGCGAAGATTGTTGCGATTCTTTCGCCACTGATGACGCTACTCATGATGGTCGTATTGATTGCGATTTTCGGCTATGGCGGCTCACAGGTAGCAACAGGAGCAATCACTTCAGGCGAGCTTGTTGCCATTATGATTTATTTAGTGCAAATTATTATGCCATTTACACAAATGGCGACGTTCTTTACCAATTTACAAAAAACACTTGGTGCGACAGAGCGTATTGTTGAAGCACTCAATGTGAAGCGTGAAGTACAAGACGGGAAACCAGTATCTGCTACACCACTACCTATCCACTTCCAAAACGTATCGTTTAAATATAATGAAAAGTATGTATTAAATGACATGACATTTACGTTAGAACCGAATGAAACGACCGCCTTTGTCAGCCGAAGTGGTGGTGGGAAAACGACGATATTCTCCCTTATTGAACGATTTTATGACGTGACATCAGGTGCGATACTGTATGGTAACGAAAACATTGAGCAATTTAACTTAACAGAGTGGCGTGGGCTGTTTGGCTATGTAAGTCAAAATGCACCGTTATTAAATGGAACGATTCGTGACAACGTCATGTACGGGACGAATGGAGCAAGCGAACAAGAGGTACTTGCCGCATTAAAAGCAGCCTATGCCTATGATTTTGTCATGCAGCTGGACAAACGCCTCGATACAGAGGTTGGTGAAGGAGGTATTAAGCTTTCAGGTGGTCAAAAACAGCGTATTGCGATTGCTCGTGCGATTTTACGAAATCCGAGAATCTTATTACTTGATGAGGCGACATCGAACTTAGATAACGAATCAGAGCGTGAAGTGCAGCTTGCCCTTCAAGCGTTAACGAAAAACCGGATGACGATCATCATCGCCCATCGATTATCCACGATTACAAGTGCAGACCAAATCCTTGTCTTTGAAGAAGGACGCCTGTCAGGTCAAGGCACACATGAAGCATTACAAAAAACACATCCGTATTATCAACAACTTTGGCATAATGTTCGTTTGACTGAAGATTAGACTATAGGATCATTGCTTCCTTCCATTCCCATACGCTGCGAAGCAGCGGGGAGAAGGTTAGTAGCGTCTCCAGTCGGGTACGGCTCTCCTCTACCAGCGATTCCGCAGGCGGATTGAGTAAGCGATGGTGGGCTTTTAGGTAAGTCCTTCATCCTCCCACTATGGGATGGTCGTCAAGGTAGATATAAAAAGGGGTGTACGCCGCTATTCAAGTCCGCACCGAGATACGCAACGTTGGAAAGA
The DNA here is from genome assembly GCF_052921365.1 of Paenibacillus sp. T2-29. Taxonomy (NCBI): domain Bacteria; kingdom Bacillati; phylum Bacillota; class Bacilli; order Caryophanales; family Paenibacillaceae; genus Paenibacillus; species Paenibacillus sp. T2-29. The sequence goes on from NZ_JBREVE010000002.1 coordinate 434,545, forward strand.
ACTATACAACAAAAGAACGAGCGTGGAACGTTGTAATTCTCGGATGAAAACCTATTTGACCGCAGATGCCATGCACATCTGGGGGATTCAAAAGGTGACCACTCACCAATACCTAAATGCCATTGTGTTGCTTGCTTCTGCGTTAGCCATGGCCCGTCCATTAAAGAAAGCTACCGCTTAAATTTTTGATTCAACAGAAATTCTGCAGGTCTGTCCATTTTTTGAATTCAAAGGAGAAACCGAGCTAAAATGCTGTTCGCTCAGGCTTAAGATACTGATGCCTAATTTTCAAAAACGGAATTATGCAAAATGCTCATGTAAAAAGGTGTCCCCCAGCCATTTGATTCAGGCCAGAGAACACCTCTTTACTCAACTTTATATACCTCACCACTTTTGCTCTAACGCTTTGCTCTTGGGTCCAAAACATCCCGCAGGCCATCCCCCATCAGATTAAAGCCCAATACGGTCAGCATGATAGATATGCCTGGGAAAATAACTGTCCACGGCGCATTTTGGATATATTGCCGCGAATCGGACAACATTTTGCCCCACTCAGGCTCAGGAGGTTGTGCACCCAAACCGAGAAATCCGAGCGCTGCTGCTTCAATGATGGCCGTTCCAATCCCCAATGTTCCCTGTACGATGATCGGTGTCAGGCTATTAGGCAGAATATAACGGAGTATGATGCGCCGATTATTAGCCCCAAGCGCCCGCGCAGAAGTAATATACTCCTCCGTTTTAACACTCAGCACCTTGGAGCGAACCAATCGCCCATACGTTGGTACATTGACAATGGCAATGGCGTATAACGCATTTTCCAACGAAGGCCCCAGAATGGCCACAATAGCAATTGCCAGCAAAATACCCGGAAATGCCAGCAAGATATCGAATAGGCGCGAAATGATCATATCAGCCCATTTTCCATAAAATCCGGCAATTAATCCTAAGGCCGTTCCTACAATCATTGAACCAATAACGGACAAGAAACCGACCCACAACGAGATTCTGGCGCCATACAGCGTACGAGTCAGCAAATCACGACCAAGATCATCGGTACCGAACCAATGCTCTGCGGAAGGAGACTGCAAGCGGCTCACCAAGTTTTGCTCTTTATAGTCAAAAGGAGCGATCCAGGGCGCGATCAAAGCAATGATGACAAAGAAGATAATAATGCCCAGACCGACTAAAGCCATCTTGTTGTGGCGAAAAGCTCTCCACGCATCTCTCCAAGGGCCTGACACGACAGGCGAATATGCCAATGGACTGCGTGTTGTCGGTATGTTATTGGGTTGCATTGAAAATTGTGACATCGGACAACCTCCCCTCTGACCAATTGACGACTTGACTACTGATAACGAATACGCCGGTCGAGAACAGCGTACAGCAAATCGACAATCAGATTAATGATGACGAACAGGAACGCAATGATTAAAATTCCGCTTTGGATAACCGGATAGTCACGCGAGCTGATCGCTTCAAAAATGTACCGTCCGATGCCAGGCCAGGCAAATATGGTCTCTGTCAGTACGGCGCCTCCCAGTAACGACCCAGTCTGAAGACCGATGACAGTAAGCACAGGGATCGCAGCATTTTTAAGCGCATGTTTGTACACGACTTGAAAAGATGCCAGCCCCTTCGCCCGAGCCGTGCGGATATAGTCCGCATCCATAACCTCCAGCATGCTGGAACGGGTAATACGCGCTATGACCGCCATTGGAATCGTCCCCAGTGCGATACTGGGCAGGATCAAATGCTTGATGACGGTCCACACCTGATCCATACGTCCACCTATGAACGCATCAATCACGGCTAGATGTGTCACAGCTTCCACCGGATCACGGGAATTCATGCGTCCGATGGAAGGGAGCCAATGCAGCTTATTAGCAAAGATCCATTGCTCCATCAAGCCTAACCAAAAAATCGGCATCGATACTCCGACCAGGGCAATGACCATGCTGACATAGTCAAACCAGGAATTTCGCTTCCAGGCACTCACGATGCCTGCATTCATACCCACAACAACGGCAAAAAACATGCTTGCTACCGTCAACTCCAGCGTAGCCGCCAGATAAGGGACCATTTCCCGGGCAATCGGCTGCCGGGTGCGAATGGAATCGCCCAAGTCCCCTCGTGCCAGTTCACTTAGATAGGTCCCATATTGCTGTAACCACGGCTTATCCAGCCCTAATTGCTCACGCAGCGCCTGTTTGGACTGTTCCGTGGCCTTGTCCCCGAGTATCGTTTCTGCCGGATCACCGGGAATAGCATGAATAATCGAAAACACGATAAGCGTCATCCCCAGCAATACGGGAATCAATATGGCCAGCCTTTTTACAATATATGAATTCATATGCTATTCACCGCCTGCTTGCGTTTAGGCTATTCAAAATAAATATTACTATACGCTTCAATACCTGCCGGAGAAGGTACAAAACCCTTAAGATTGGCTTTGCCTGCCATCAACGGTGTGCTGTGAACCAAGGGAATCCAAGGTGCATCCTGTTTAATAATGACTTGTGCTTGTTTATACAATTCCGCACGCTTATCTTGATCAACCTCAACCTGCGCCTTCACCAGTATTTTGTGAAGTTCCTCATTCACATAAAAACTGCGGTTATTGCCTGGGATCGTATCCTTGTCCAGCAATGTGTAAAGGAAATTATCCGGGTCGCCATTGTCCCCATTCCATCCCAACATGTACAGATCATCCTTCTCTCCAGCTTTAAGATCATCCAGATACGTAGCCCATTCTGGAGATTGGATGTTGACTTTGACTCCTATTTTTTCAAAATCAGCTTGAATGGCCTCTGCTACCTTTTTGCCGTCAGGCATGTATGGACGAGATACAGGCATTGCATAGAAGGTTAACGGCTCTGGAAGTCCGTTAGGGAAACCCGCTTCCGCTAGCAAAGATTTAGCCTTATTCAGATCATAAGTGTAGTCCTCAATGCTTTCGTCGTATCCCCATAACGTAGGTGGCATCGGATTGATCGCAGGCTTGGCCTCCCCCGCAAACAATGCATCAATAATGGCCTGTTTGTTCACTGCGTGATTCAGCGCCTGCCGCACCTTGGGATTATTAAATGTCTTTTTCTTCAAATTAAATCCAATGTATGCCACATTAAAGGAGGGACGTTCGATTTTTACCAACTCGCTGTTACCTTCCAACTGCTTCGCATCATCTGGATTCAAATCTTCCATCAGGTCAATTTCCCCGTTTTGCAGAGCATTAAATCGCGCAGTGTTGTCTGGGATAGAACGAACAATCACCTTAGCCAGCTTTGGCTGTCCTTCTTTCCAATAAGTTGGATTCTTTTCTAATGTGATCGTATCGTTTCGTTTCCATTCCTTAAATACAAACGGCCCTGTGCCGACCGGATTACTCTTAAAATCAGCCTTTTTCTCCTTAATAGCCTTGGGACTTGCAATACTAAAGGATGGCATAGCGATATTTTGTAAAAAAGGAGCCTGCGGCTTGTTCAGTGTAAACTGAACGGTATTCGCATCCACCGCTTTAACCTCCTTAATCACTCTACTTCCATCGGGCCCGAACATAGAATCATAATAGTCAAACGAGTCACCCTCAAATTTGTATGGACTTTTCGGATCAACCCAGCGGTCAAAGTTAAACACAACCGCTTCTGCGTTAAAGTCACTTCCGTCATGGAATTTTACGCCCTGACGCAGCTTGAACGTATAGACAAGTCCGTCCGGTGATACTTCCCAGCTCTCTGCGAGCCCCGGCTGAATCTCCGTGGTACTTTCCTTGTATTCCAGTAGTGTATCAAACACCTGCATTCCGATTTTTAACGACTCACTTTCAGTCACAATGGCAGGATCTAGCGCCACGGAATCCCCGCCACGCCCATAAATCAACGTGTCCTGCGCGCCTTCTCCCGCTCCACCTGAAGGTTGTCCTGCTTCTGGTTTTGCTCCTTCACCTGATCCCCCACAACCGGAAAGCACCAAAACAGTTCCTAGCGCAAGTACCAGCAATACGGTCCAGATTTTGTGTTTTACGTACTTTTTGCTCATGCAGCGAACCCCTTTCACACCTTATATATTGTTAATTCGTTGATACCGGATAAATACCAATTCTTTGGATTGGCATGACAAGCTTGTCCTCAAGCTGTAGCCCCAAGTTCCGAGTTCATCAAATAGGTGTAGTAGTAGGGAAGGTATGAAGGTTCTGGACAGGCTTTTATTGAAGAATACAGGCACAGACAGCATTCATAATCTAGTGGTGTTAGAGGTGCAGTAGGGTAATGGAATAGATGTAATGTCATAAAAGGGAAGAGGATTGTGTTAGGTCATGGAGAATGTGTGATAAATACTCACAGATAGTGAATATTAGTTTCATACAAAGTTGATTATTGGATACTTTACTATAAAATCTGGAAGCAGACAAGGGGGTCTTTCATACATTACCATATGTTTTTATACATCATGTTAATTAATGTTACAAATCAACTCACACGTTCATATCAAATAAAAGCTCCTGCTTGTGGTCCTCAACCTCCAAGCAGGAGCATGTTCTTACCTCAAAAATGTATTCAGCACCAAACCTACAGATACGGCTTGAGCACTTTTTACGATGGAAAAATGATCGCCAGGCACTTTATGGGTATACATTTCCCCTTTACAATACAATTCCCATCCTTTATATCCTAATTCCCAGGTATGTTCTGAAATAAACAAACATACAGGGGCTGTTACAGCTCGATCTGGCTGGTAAACATGCTGCAGTGACAGCGTCTCAGAATTTCCAAAAGCTCAACGCGTTCTTCTTGCTCTTCCAATTGGCAGGTCATTTCAAAAGCAATCGTCCTCATTCCGAATATGTATGTCCAAGCTATAATTCAAATCATTGATTTTACGGTTCGTCAGCAGAATGTTCATTTCACACCTTCGGACTTTGAAACTGCTCAGATTAGTCAGGAGGATATTGAGTTGCTTTTCGAATAAAGGTACATTTTGCATTTACCCTTTTTCGGGATTCAGCATATTTGGAGGTCATGAAGAACATCACTTAGCCATAAGGGCAGGCGGCCGCATTTAACCGCCTGTTTATTTAGGCTTCGAACGTAGCTGTTTTACTCACTTTATTTAAAAGTGGGATGGGCAGTGATGAGGTCCTTCGAAGATTACTTGGTTGTTTTAAACGCACCCAGACGGTTCAGCACGACCAGTAAGCGATAAAAATCATAACTGCTTGGCAGCTTCGCATCCACAATCGGACTTGCCGGATTAACTGTAACGGCGGCAGCCATCGCTTCCTTGGCCCAGGCCGGTACAGGCATAGCCTGACGCTCCTCAAGTTCAGCTACTCGCTGATCCACCTTTTTAATATAAGCACTCTGTTCATTTAATATTTGCTTGAGCACATCTCTGCTATTTTCAAGGGCAGCGACCTGCTGCTGCAGGGCCTTAAATGCCGCTTTTTCCTCTGCTGTCATTGGCTCTTCCCCCTCTTCTCCTGCAAATGCTTGGCGTAGCTCAGCCTCTGTTCCGGCATATACATTCAGATCAACAGGCCCTTGAATGCCAGCAACCCGTCCACTGTCGCTGTATTGCCAGAAGTCCCAGCGCCTCCATGCCGTTGTATCACTGGGTACCCGTGTACTATAACGTGCAATCCACAGCTTATAACTACCCAGTAGGGCTTTAAAATGGGCAGCAAAAGCATTGCCCGTATATACCATCGGCTTGCGGCCGCTTACTCGTTCAAATTCTGTCAAAAATGCCAGCGCAACCTCATGAATCGCGGCCGAATTAAGCTTTCCCGGATTATTTTCATAATCCATCACCGCTGGCAAGTCCAGCGCTTTCGCACCACCCACCTGATCCAGCACCTCGGCGAAATGTCTGGCTTCCGCTTTGGCTGCGTTTACACTGGTCGCATCTACAAAATGATAAGCTCCCAGCAGAAGCCCGGCAGCCCTGATCCCTTTTGCATTTGTGATAAATGTCGGATCAACGTAACGCTGTCCTTGACTTGCTTTAATAAATGCAAACGATTTACCATCGGCTCGCACACGTTTCCAATCAATTGTTCCCTGATATCGGGATACGTCAATGCCTTCGGCAGCATTAGGGCTACGATTTTGCATAAGGCGCTCCCTCCTTGTCATTCATAATGTTGTAGCACTCTGTCTCTGTTGTATATGCTTGGACCATGGAAACGGTCTGGGCTTTTCCACTTTTACGCCGAAAAAAGGCGAAAAGGTAGTCTTCCTTTTTTGTAATGGCGATGGTCAGCACTTTATGAGGCTTTATTTTCTTTGTCGGAGGGGTCGGTTGGCTTTATCTTTTTCCCACTCGATTTGGACTCAAAAATGGCTACCGCATTCCGCAAAATATCCGGCATCGGCACTCCCATTCTGCCCACATTTTCTATAATGGACAACAGCTCGTTCGCCAAATAAAAGAAAACGACGGCATCCCGGAAGTAATGTGCATCCCCGAGAATACCGTCGATTAGATGGGCTACCGTAATGAGCAAGAACACGGTAACCTTGCGAAAAATACCGTAATACCCTTGGCGGCTTTTCAGCTCCCCATTAATCCAGGCCGCTGCCCATCCGGTGAAAAAGTCGATCACGACCATCCACCACAGCAACGTCAACATTGTAGTCCACCCCCCGAAAAAATAACCGATCAAGGTCCCCGTGGAAAACCCCAGCCAAATCTGATCGATCTTTTCATGCATGTTTGTTCCCCCTTTTGAACCTAAGTGTAAAGTGAATGCCCTTGGTTGATCCAAGGGCATAAAAACAATGAATTTTATTTTGTTCTCTATACTGTTTTCTTACGGAAAATAGAGTTATACCATTTAACCGTTTCTTCCTGTTCATTCGGAGCATCGGTTGATAACGAGTTATCTACATTGCCCCCTACTAGATCAGAACGCTTGGATAAAATAATCTTCATTACTTGTTCACGCTCTTCTTCATTTAAAGCGTAGCTTCCCATGATCGTTGCTATATCGCCTTCTCCGCGCTCATAGCGAGTGATGCAAGCATGAGCACAAATACGTATTTGAGCCTCTGTTAAAGCTACCATGGTTATGACTTCACCTCTTTTTTATAAAGATTGTTGTTACATATAATCGTCAGTACACGTTATTTTCCAGTGTTACTAAGCATGAGCTGGGTCAACGTCACTTCGAGATCTGCAATCCGCTGCTTCAGTTGATCTGTCTCGCTTGGCTGTTGCTCTAATGTTTGTGTCAGTTCCTTAATTGCTTCATCACTCAACCCTTCACTCCAGAACGTCGTCAGGTCTTTTCGTTCTGGAGTATTAAAAATGGGTGCAGAATATACAGGTTCATCCCCGCGTTCGTTTTCCGGCTTATTTCGCCATTCATCATGCAGCTTCTGAAATAAAGCTTGGGATTCGTTGTTCAACTGTTCAAAGGCTTTTTGTGCTTCTTTCAGCTTTTGATTATATTCCGCTTCATAGGTCAGCCAACCTTGGATGTCAAAACGAGGATGGTATAAACCAGGTGGCACTGGAATCCCTACTGTATAACCAGCAGGGATGCTTTCTGAATTGGTTGCATCTATGGTACCAGTGCTACTGTCAGCAAGCCGATGGGTGTCTAGTTGCTGGTTTATATCAGATAGCGTAGGCGAAGATGGAGTATAAAAAGGAAGGATACCTAAAAAGGCATCGTCCACCAGCTCGTCCTCGAGATAGAGGCCGTTTGTATTTACTTTAGGTACTGCTTTCATGTGTTAGACCTCCTTATTGTTCAGCAAGGAATGGTGGCACACTGTCCAAGCTAACCCATCCCGTATTAGTTATCGTAATGCCAGCTATAGCAAGTATCGCAACGGTGCCATTAGGTAGAATATTGACGCGTCCTAAAACATCATGTCCGCTGTCCGTATTCGCTGCCACTCCTACCACAAGCGTACGTGAAGGTCTATAACCCACAGGTAACTGGAACACATTCGTAGTCATCGCTCCTGGTTTAGCTACTCCTTTTATGTGGACATACCCTGCTGAGTCTTTCAAGTACGATATCTGGCTTAATGCCCCATCGTGGTTAGTCCACCCATTTAGCAGTGTGGGCGTAATCCAAACAGGATTATCTTTGTCAGCCTTCTTGTTCTCAAGCACACTCACACGCGCCGTGTTTTGTTGTACGCTGTCTACCAAGTCCGCAAGCAGCGTTTTTTCATTAGCTGTATAAGAGCCTGCGAATGATACGATTGGCGAGGTTTCAAGCGTCAAGTATGTTGTGCTGTAGGATGCTGATGGATCGAACCTAGCGGTTGATATATAAGCCTGGGTAAGCCCATATAGGTTTTTGACATCATCGGTGTGACTAACTGTTCCCCAACTATCTTTCTTACCGTTTTTATAAACGGCAATAATTTTATTGGTCTTCTCCTGAAGTTTACTAACACCGTTTAAAGAACCATTAATCCAATATTGGTTACTGGAAATTGCAGGTTTAGATTCCTCCCTAACAATCAGCCCCGTACCTACTTCAACCTGATTATCTCCCTCAACAAATGATAGTTGCCCCTCGGATACAATAGGCTCTACGGTAGGCGATGCAAGCTGATATACAAGTTGGTATGGTGTGTACCCTGTATAAGACTGTTGCGGTACGGATTGGGTAAAGTTAGGAGCGCCCACGCGTTGCACCCAATATTTAGTACCTGTACCTGACCACGTTGCCGTGGTGGAGGCTTGAGCGTTGGCTGGCGTTATGGTGTTAGCATCATATGCCTTGTATCCATAGAAATAGGCTTTAATGTCATCCTGTGTTGGCGTGTAACCGTCAGCCCACCCACTATCCGCGACAGGGACAGAAACGTAAATAGACCCATCAATGGATGTTTCTGTTGCATCAGCCCCCAACGTAGACCATTGCCCTCCCGTCTTAGCTGTATTTAATATTTTCCCATCATACTTAACGGATTTATCAGAATAGCTAATCCACGCCGGAAACTGATTCGGGGCAGTATAGACAACTTTGAAACCTGGAAATGATTGCCCAGGTGAACTAGCGTTCCAGTTAACAGCGCCATCTAATGTAACCCTGTGCCACTTCTTATACTTGAAGTATTGACCGTCATGCTGAAATACTGTATCCGCATTGATTCCCGTAACTGGATCGGCGTACAGATCCGTTTGGAGCGCCAACATTACATCTTCTCGCGGTTTAAACGGTTGGGCTATGTTTCCAATGTTGAACATGAAGTTCTTACCCGTAAACGTCCCGGCTACACCTGACCTGTTTGTCAATGAGATGTCTACAAAAGTGTTATTCCCTGAATTGAAACTAACTGAACTCGCTGTAACACCGTTAATAATAACTGCCTGCTGGTTTACCCCATATATCCCTAAAAGTCCATCATGCGTAGCGGACAAAGTATACTGCGTATTGGGGACTACTTTTACCGACGCTGCCGCCCTCCATTGTGGTTCGGTGGTAGTCGTTATAGAAAATTCATACTCTCCTTTAATTACGACTCGGGCATCGGTCAGACCTCCGTTATTAACCCACTCGCGGACGGATGGAAGTAAGTTCTCACCATACCGAATCGTATAGGGATTACGCACAGGCATTACACTATCAACATATGGATACTTTGCCGCTGCCTGTACTGGCGTAAGGCTTGCGGCTACTGCATAATCTGCATCGCTGATCTCGTATATGCGCACACAATCCATATTAAACGTATTACCAGTCGCACCCGTGCCTGTGATGGTCAAGATGTGAAAATACTCCTTCGCCGTGAACCGTACAACAGACGGCGCAAAAACAGAACCAGAAGTCACCTCATTACCCACCGCACCAGCAATACCATTTATTGATATCGCCACCTTGCTGGTATTACCACTTTTTACGTCTGCTATTGCGATATATTTTCGTCCAGGTGTGGTCAAAAAACTTGCAGACGCGGTTGCCGGCACACTACCCAGCGTAATTTTAAACGAGCTACTACCGTTGGTCTTGTTATTATTATCAATTGCAATAGCTATGTTTGAGGACCAATCGCTTACGGTCTCGCAGCTTCCCATCCGCCCTAACATATTCACCAACGTACGTCCGCTCAGCCCCGTCAATGAAAACGGCGCAGCCTTTTCCGTACGAATAATCTGTGCTCCGGGTTCCAAAGTGACCGCCTTACGTTCCGTCGTATCCAGGCGCTTCTTAATCTCATTTACACCGCCATTCACCTCACCTGCAAATTCATCTACAGACCGCCAGTTTTGATCCAGATACTTTTCCAAATCAAAATACGTGGTTTTGGGTGATGTGCGGTCAATTTGATTTAAACCAAGATTCGGTGTTTTTTCGCTTGCCATGTTATGCGCCACCTCCTAAATATCTATCCTGTGTTGTATGTTCATTTTCATAGAGAGTCATAGACTCCACTTCGGCAATGGTCAGATAACGTAATTTATACTCCACTGCCATGTGAGCGGGCTTGATCTCCTCAATGGCTGCTTTCAGGTCCTCCACGTTGGGAGGAATCCCAATGGTATCTATAAATTTGACCGTAAATCCCCATTCGGCAGGATGAAAAGTAACCTCTACCGTGCCTCCGTCATACGCTTCAGCTACATTTTTAACAAGCCGGCCGGAAAAAGTTCCTGCCCCTCGCAGCTTCGATTCCACCACGGCACGCCGTTGATCCAATGGCTTCGCCAGGTCGGTTTCGATCCCCAGCTCCATTTCCCAGCGTTCCAACCCCCAGGTGGCAGTACGTACGAAAAACTGTCCCACCGTTGCGTCCATTGCCAGATACAAAGCGTCCAATTCGCTTCCTTTAGCATCCATATCAGAACGCATCACACGTGAGGTTTCATAATAGGCTGGCAAATAGGAAAGCAGCTCGCGTCCCCGCTCGCTGCTCATTTGACCCATTGCATCTTCCGCTTTCGTTACTCGATTAACAAAAGTGTCACTACGGTTTGCACGTTTTCCCTCGTCTGAGTTATTCAAAATCTCTTCAAAACTGTTCATTCCGCTGTTACTCACTGACGCTCACCGTCCCCAGCACGGCTACCTGACCTGATCCAATCTCAATATTCTGATTGCTCAGTCCATTAATTTTCAGTTCAGAGAAATCAATAATAATTGGAATGTCCAGCAGCACAGCGGAAATCCGGGTGTACCGTACCAACGGATCTGCCTTGTAAAAAGCAAGCTGCTTCAAATACGTCCGCACACCGTTTTCAATCAGTTTTTTGATTTCATCCAGTGTGGACGGCTTCTCTTTGGTGCGCTGTACCTTGACCGAAATGTTTATTTCCACTTCAGCCGCTGGCATAACCGTCACCACGGGGCCCGCTGGTGCTAGCCCTTCGCCTTGCCCATCCTGGGTCGGATCAATATACTTCTGCACTGCAGCCACGATATCCGGGCTGGCTGCTCGTTTATCCGTATCCAGCACATATAACCCCACTGTTCCTGGCCCTTTCCACAGCGGAACAACCTCCACGCCACCAACGCCAGCTATCTCATTCGCCCACTGGGTATACTGTGCCTTGTTACCGCTTGTGCCCTGATTCCGCACCTTGGCATAAAAACGCTCCAGCAACAGTTGGTCGCTCTCAACGTCTGTGCCGCTTTTGGTTTCCTCCGTATTGATCACAGAGGAAACCCCGCTAATCGGAGTAGCCATCACCTGGATGACGCCTGCTGGAACATTGCCGCGGCGTCCGGGATTAACCGCCCGAATGACTGCTTCTCCTGTACCCTGTTCATCCAGCGTGACCGATGCCGTGGTCGCATACTCAATGGAGGCTTCCCCGGATACATCATCTGCCGGAGTCGCCACCAACGTTCCCGCTGGGACAGTTGTTCCCGCTGTGCCTGTGAACCTGACCTTACCTGAAGCAGCAACGGCTTCCCGCCGTGTCACTCCATGTTCTGCTGTCCGCAAATCCAGCTCCGGCGAGCGAAAATCTGGGTTATCGCTGGCTGCTGTGCTGGCAAACCCCCGACGCAGCAGCTCCTGCGCCCAGATTGCGGCTTCAGAGAGCATAAATGCCACCGGCGCCTGCGCATCCCAAATAAAAGAGCCCTCAGACTTATCGATGTCCGAGGGCACTTTTTCCAGCATCCGATTTAAAATTTCTTCTTCCGTCTGGTCTACCAAATATTCCGGCAAGTCTGCCATTAGATCACCACACTTTCCACAATTTCCGTTTCATCCCGCACGTTCGTAATCTGGCAGCTAAAATAGCATGCCTCGCCTTCCCAGCGAAACGTGAATTGATCCACACTAGCCGTACGTGCATCTGCTAGCAACGCCTCTGTGACCATGCGTTTAATTTCACTTTCCTGCACAGCGTGCCCATAGCTGCTGCCAATCAGCTCCTCCAGCTCACTTCCATAGTCAGGTGAATAGATCACATGACGGTAGCGAGGAGTGCGAATCGCTTTTTCACACCACTGTACCCAGGCTTCTTTCTCGCCTGTAGTCACGATTTTACGGCTAGGGCTCATAACAAACTCGCCGGCTTCAAAATCAAACCTCCAGCTTCGCCCAAATACCGCACGATTATCCTCCAGCACATCTGGATCGGTCACATCTGTGTCTGTCCAAATCATATCGTCTGTTTCTGGAAACAAATTAGCCACGTCCATTCACCACCTTGCACACGACCACCACATCGTTGCCACTATTCACCCGCACCGCCAGTACACGATCCCCAGGCTTAAGTCCTTTGTTCAGACTCAGATTTACATCCTCCAGCTCATCTTCCCCGATATAAAAGGAAGTTTTCAGCTCTTTGCCTTCCCAATTTTCTGATTCCACCGAGGTTGAGGTACCTTTGTACATATGGCGTGGTACAGATAGCAGTCCCGGCAGCTCGGCGACTAGATAATCCTGAAGCTCATGTTTAAAATCGTCCAACTTGAGTCCTGTGGAGGTGATGGTACCTAATACTGCACCTACTCCACTCAACGCTTGCTTGGTATGTTTATGAAATGAAGATTGCAGCGCAGTGGCTAAATGCCCGTAGGGGTCTTTATTCAAGGTAAAACCTCCTTTTTACATCGTCATACGTTCCGAGCTCCAGCGACATACTGCCAGGGTTGCCCAATTCCCTGCTTACTGAAATTACTAGCAGCTTCATGGTCCCTAATATTACCGCGTCTCCTGCTCGAATCGTGTTCATATCTGGCGCATTTACCGATATCGTTTGTTGTATGCCTCTCAGCTTACTTTTGGCCAACTCACGTGCCGCCGCACCCGATTTCACCTCATCATCCTGTACGATCACCTGAAGTGTTCCATATTTGGCAATGTCCTTTTCCTCAAGTGCCATCACCTTGGAAGGAACCTCTTTCCCTGTTTCACTGGCCGCCGTAGCCAACACCTTTACTCTCGTGGCTGCGCCTTCCAACGTTCGGGATTGTGTCGTATCGGTCACTCTCTCCAAGACGTACACATCTTTGTTCGTGCCCAGTTCGTAAAGCTCTAAGCCGGAAGAAATCATACGTGGATGATACAGCTTGCCTCCCGCTTTTGCCGTTTCCCGCAGATCTCCGAGCATCATGGAGTAAATGGACTGTGTTCGGTATACAGCGCGTCCGAGCGTCTTTTTCGTATCTGGCAATGAAGCGATTTTTAGTTTCCAGTCCCTCGCATACTTCTGAAAACGCTGAGTAGCCGTCTGCTTGGCAGGGAGTAAATATTCATCCTCGGACTTGTCCAAATATACCGTACGGTCATATAGCGTGAGCGTCATACGCTTGAGTCCGTTGTTCGAAGTTTCTACTTCCCAAATAACGGCTGGAGACAGCAACGGGACATAATCCTTTTTACCATAAGGAATCCCACTTACCCGAATCGACATCCCTGGAGAGATGGGCGGCATATCCGGCGTAACCACCAAATTGACCGTGCCCTGATAGGCGATTTGCTCCAGCGAATCCCTCAAATTAATGTTCTCCACAAGCGACGACAGATCATATTTATCCTGTAAAATGACTTTATAGCTCATGATAGCACCAGCTTTTGCCCCGGTTTAATAGAATTTGGATTTTGTCCAATGACCTTTTTGTTAAGCTGATAAATACGACTCCATTGCGAGCTGTCCCCCAACTCCAGCTTGGCAATTTTGGACAAGGAATCTCCCGATTTAACCGTGTAAGTCTTCTTTTTTTCTTTCATATCCGTGCGAGGCTTTTTGTTCACTGTAGCAGACTTCGCCCCACTGCCGGCTTTTTTGGCCACTTTCATTTCACTCCAGGTTCGCAGTGACAAATCAAAATTCACATCCCCATATTCCCCGCCCCGAAAGGTTGAATTATGAGAAGCGATAATTACAGGTACATTCACAGCTGTCTCCGTAATGATAAAGCGTAGCGGGCTCTTGGATAACAAAAATCCATTCAACGTGTTCATGGCTTCCTGCGGATCAGGGATGTCTTCGTATGTGCAATATGCTGGATTGTATTCTTTCGGAAAAAAAGAAGAGAAGGAGATTTCCTTCACCTTCTCCCCTTGCGGAAAGTCAAACTCCCCGTAGGACAAAATTGTCGTTGTATCAAATCCTTTTTGCCGTGAAATTGTTACTTCCTCAGGATTTACTGGAAACTGAAACTTTTTTCCCTTACCATCCGTCAAACTAAATTCCATCTTTCTCCTCCTTCCCTATTGCTACCATCTACTGCATTACATAGCTCCAGCGCCCGTTGGCTTGGTGTTCTGCGTTGCACGCAAAATTTCAGCTTTAAGACGGTAGCCAATTTGCGTAATAAGCCCATCCACATCCAGCTTGTTCTCATGCACAGTGACCTGTACAGCCCCCGCAGGAAGATTAAATTGGTTAGTAGTTTCGGTTTTAAAATCCTTCAAAAAGCCAGACAATGTTCCCATTTGTTCAGGACTGATCTGTACTACTTGAGGAGTGGGATTACCGTTGGCCTTACCTTTAGCTTTGGCTCCATTGTTCGCATGCGCCGCAGTGTTCAATAATGGACTTGGGTTTACACCCTGGTTAGCGATAGCCATCGGTCCATAAGGATTAGGGACGCCTTTGGCACCCAGTTGTGGAGGTCCATACATTACTTGAGAGCCGGGTGGTAACCCCGGAAAAGGTGGCATAGGTGTTAACGGTTTGGTAGCCACAGCTACAGCAGGTTGAGGCGGTACGGCAGGTTTAGGAGCTTCAGGTGGCTTAGCTGGCTCTTTCTTAGGTTCATCTTTTTTACCGAAAGAAAAGAAATCAGAAAAGCTTTTACCAAAGGCTTCGCTCTTCTCAGAAAGCCAACCGGTTACTTTGGATGCCTTCTCCTTAATTTCAGAACCATGGTCTGATATCCAGCCGCCCACTTTTCCCCCTAAAAAGTCACCCGCTAAACCGCCTACATATGAGCCAACGGCAGTACCGACACCCGGAAGCAAGAATGTTCCTATAGCTCCGCCTACCGTACTCCCAACCGCTCCACCTACGGTGGAACCAATCGCTTGTGCACGTTCCTTGCCCGGAGCTGCTGTAGCTATGCTTGCTGCATCTGCCAGAACCCCAAGAGGCCCACTAATGAACTTTTTGCTTACACCAAGACCTTTACTCACTTTTTCAACTAATCCGCTATCACTTACCATATCCAGAACAGAAGAAGCATCTATATCTGTTCCACCAGCTAGCAAGTCGCCTGCAAAGCTAAGAACGCCACGCGACTTGGAAGAGCGGCGACCATGAGGACTTCTCGGATTATTTCTTGGACTTGGGACTCTTCGGTTAGGATTAATTCGTGGATTGGATTCTGCAGAACCTGCGCTTCGTCGTCCGTTCCTGTTTCCTGGTGTTGAGCTCCGATCTCCAGTATTAATCCTTGCAATCTCTCCGGCTCTTGAATTAAAATCTCCTTGACCACCTGAGGATCGACGACCACCGCCTCTATTTCCGGACCTTCTGCCCCCTGAACGTTTGTTCCTTCTTCCCGGGCTATTTCCGCCGCCACCGCCAAACCCGCCAGTAGATTTATCAGAGGTAACTTGAATTAATTTCTTTATTAATTCTTTAATCTCCGAAAGGTCCGTGTTACCTGTCGCACCTTGCGTGTTACCTTCTGCAGCTTCTTCTTTTTTTGAAGAAAAGAGAGTTTTTAGTGCACCTTTTGCTCCACCTTCTTTCCAGGCGTCTTTTGTTGCCGTCCACTTTTCTTTTGTTGCTGTCCACTTCTCTTTTCCTTTTGAAATTGTATCTGGAATTTTCAGGATGGTTTGAGCACTTAAATCCTCACCTGTCACCCCTTTGTATACTTCCTGTACAACCTTGGCTGGTTCATTATACTTTTGCAGCGCCTCAGCCCAATCAGGAAGCTTTTTCTCCTCTGCTTTAGGCTTGTCTTCTTTAAAGAAAGCATTAAGTTTAACTGCTTTTGTGTTATCTTCTAGCGCCTTTTTAAGATCAGCAATGCCGTCAATGGAAACACTACTGCTGCTCTTCACCTTTAAATCTACATTCCCCGAGGCGTTTATAATCTGGGATTTGACCCGATTAATCTTGTTCAACAGATTATCCAAGCCTTTGGAGGCCATATCGTTCAGTACAATCTCAGGAGCCATGCGGGTACGTCCGATTTTCAAAGCACGGCCTTGAATTCGCTCAAAATAGCGTTCCATTGCACGCAATTCTCTGTTCGCCTTAATGACGTTTTTGGGATCGATCACAAGGTTCATGCGGTAATTTAATGCTTCTGCCATTTATTATGTTCACCTCCTTGTTTATGCTTTAGAAGCTGCTATGCTATCCATTTCCTGTTCGGCAAACGCCAGCAGCAGCATGCGCTCACCGCGGGGAAGCCGCCAAAAGTCTCCGGGACGGAGGTGGTGCCGGACCCACAAGTGGTACAGCATCGTCGTCATTCCCCCGGAGCCGATTAGTTTTTTAGATCAGCAATCTCAACTCCAAAACCGGACAGTTCCAATACCTTATCCCCTACTGCGTCCAGTTCACCCGCCAGCAGCATACGGCGGACAGACTGTTCGCCACCGGACAGCTTCAAGCGGCTTGTAATCCGGGGATCTCCCCAACCGTTAAGAGACAGGCCCTTCACTTCCAACTTTCCGGTAGCTTCCGAAATCAACAAGGCGTTGAACGTCTCGGTATCTACCTTTTCATCCACAGCACCCTTCACGGTACGACGAATCGTGCAACGTTCACGAATGCTGTCCACCTTACTGGAAGTCAGTCCATGCAGCACAATTTTCATATCCAGGCGCTTGATACGAACGGTTTCCTCGGGCAGTTTTTCAGCGGCTTCAAACAGACTGTCCAAAATTTGTTCTTCTGTCATATTCTCATTCAAGCTCATAAGTCATTCTCCCTTATTGTTAATTTCAGAATTTCGCAAATTCTTATTTGTATTTGGGGAACGGGACACCTGATAGTATCCCATTCCCCGTTAACCAATTTAGTTTGCTACAATCGGATCCAGCAGTTCATAGCCTTCGAAAGTGAAGGTCGTTTCTTCCTGTACTTCCTCGCCTGCTGTCCAGTTGGCCAACTGGATTTTGTCAGCAGTGCAACGGATGAGACGAATACTTTCATGTCCAAAGGCTTCTGGATCATCCAGTTTGGTAATAATCTCAAAACGATTAAAGCCACGACGAATCATGTCGGACGTAACCTTGTAGCCACTCATCGTTCCCGTTCCCTTTTTGATACCGCGCTTATGCACCTTCCACTCATTGCCGACGAGATTCAATTCGCGTTTTTCCATTTCCACGCTGGCTTCCAGCTTATTGATGTTCGTCTGCCACACCCCATCCACATGCGCCTGACCAAACGTACCTAAAATAACTCTTGAAGCATCCAACATTTCTTTTTCCTCCTCAAAATAATTCATAATATAGTTCGGGATTTCACAAAATCCTCGTTGTTAAAAAGCTACTTTATTTCTGCTGATTACATGCGAAATGCTTATACACGTAAAATGCTTATTTATTGCACGTAAAATGTGCCGAACAGCTGCTCCATCACGTCGGTGAGCTTCACGTTCCATTGCAGGAACACTTGATCCGGCTCCGGTTTGATGACTGGCGCATCACCGTAGTAGGCTGGGTCGAGAATGACATCGTAGCCATCTGCCTCGATCACGTTGCTCAGCGACAGCTGTGCCAGGTATTCTTTGATCGCACCGATGAGTGCCAGACGGCCTTCCACCGTGTTGTTGATTTTGCCAATGTAAGTCTCTTCGGCTGCACGCTGCAAGTCAGCGTTAATGGCATCCATAACACGGATGGAACGGATTTTCTTCCATGCGTTGTTTTGTCCGGCAGACGGGTTCACCAAGCTGTTGATTCCACGCAGCGCTTTGACCTGACGGCCGTCGAAGAACAGGAGGAACACCCCGTTACGGACAGCCTGTTCCTGCTCGGAACGTGTCCAGCGGCGGGTTACATCCTCAAAAGGTGTAACCGCGTACGTTGCGGATTGGTTCAAACGTTGGCCTGCAATCAGCCCGGCTACATAGGCAGCCGTTTGGGCGGAGCTGTAGTCCGTACCTGCCAGGCGTACACCTGTACCCACATTCACGATGCCTTCATGGTTCAGCGCCAGGGAACGTGCAGAGGCCAAGCTGACAGCTGTTTTGGACACATCGTCTGCCGCAGAACCGCCGAATACAGCGATGACGCCTTTGCCTTCGCTCCGCACACGTTTGATCCAGGCAGCAAAGCTTTGCAGCAATGCCAGATCGGCTGCATAATCGAGGGCCAGCACATTAAACTCCTGTCCTTCAAGTGCTTCCTGCATGGCGATGTAATCGGCATTAACCAGCTTGCTATTGCCGCTATTGCCGCCTGTCAGATGCACGCCGCTAACATCCGCTGGAATGCCACCTTCGCCGACAACCTCGGCCTTCACCCATACGTTTTCGCTATTTTCGTTCAGCGCTTTGGCAATCGAAGCAGCCGTACCGTCACTGCCTTTGTACGTACCCAGCAGCTTGGTTCCTTCATAAAGGCGCACCTCACGAGCTTGCTCGTCACCCAAAGTCGGCTGTACCGTTACGGCAAAACCATTACCGCGGCTTCCTGTGTACAAAGCCTTCAAACGCAGCACGTCGGTCGGGGTCTCGCCACCGCTTTTCAGCGTTACAGACGCTTCAGCAGCCGTGTCATCTGCCAACCGGTAAGCGAGCAGTTTTTTCGGACCTCCCAGCAAAGCCAGATACAATGTGGAATATGCTGTCGCACCGTTCTCACTGTCGCCGGAGAAGATTTGGCTAATAGCCGTTTCACTGCCAACCTCTACAAACTCACGTACAGGGCCCCAATTTGTCTTGACGGGTACAACGACCGTACCACGTGATCCACCTTGAATCGCTGAAGCTGCTGCTGCCTGAAAATTCATATACAAACCCGGCAATACCGGTTTATTCGTGTTTTCCCATGTTCCGCCTGCCATAATTAATCCACCTTCACTTTCATAAATTGTTCGATTTTAGTGTGTGCTTCTACTACTGTAAACAGCTTGTCCTGTGTGCCAAAAAAGGCGCCTGCCAGCACTTCTTCTTTTACAGAAAACAATGATTCTGCGTGCTCGTTTAGTTCCTCCAGCGTGTAGCGTGGGTCACTTGCTTCCTGCCCTGCATTTAGCAGGCTCTTCTCATGGTTTTCCAAGGTCACTCGGACCACCTCATTTCAAAATAGGATGAATTTCCACTCTGCGAATCAATGCCGCTTCCTCAGCCGGACGCATACGCCGCTGTACCAGCGTTAGCCGAAGCTGACCGTCTAAAATGGCATCTGCCTGCAAATCGGCTGATACTTCAGCCGTAGACATATAACGGCCCTTGTCCTGTTCCAGAGGAAGCTGGATTTGAGCGGCAAAGCCTTCGACCAGCGCGGAAGCTGCGCGATTCTCTTCGGTTGTATCCGGGGCGGTGATATGCCCGATGAACCGTTTGCGGAGCTCATACATGGAGGCTCCCGCCATCCGGGTTTCGCAGCCGCTCAGCCGCCATAATACCGCGTAACTTCCCGGCTGTGGAGGCCATACGTCGGCGTATACCGACCACGATTCGCCCAGTTGCTTCTGCGTCCAGCGGACCAGCGCTGCCAGCCATTCTTCTGGCTGTGCTGCACCAGGTGCTGGAGTAGGCGAACCGCCTTCCGTTTCAGGCACATACACGCCAAAACGCAGCGTTCTATAGGCCTTGCCCGTAACCGTGTCCAGCTTTTCTGCATCCCGCACGCCCAAATAGTGTGCGGTAAAAGCCGACGTGTCCTCACCTTTGCCTGTCACCGATGCCCGGTGCAGTCCGGCAATCAGGGCATTCGCCCATACATCGGCCTGCGCCAGCCCCGCTTGTCCTGCGTACAGCTTGATGCGGACAACCTGCCGGTAACCGGCCCAGGAAGACTTCCAGATTTCCTCGCCTAGCGCCATAACAGCATACGGTTCCTCTGCCGTCTGCGACGGTGGCTGAACATCGTATACACGCCCTTGCAATGCTGGAATAATGTCAATGAGCTTTTGCTTAAAGGCTTGTCTCATCCTGTGGCATGCCACCCTTGCGTATCCTGCGCTCGCATGTTGTGACTGTTTAGCCAGGCTTTTTTCCACTTCCATGTTCTCATCCGGCGCAGCCTTGTACTCATGCATTGCAGCATCCCTTGCTTAGGCAACACGACTCCTCCTTTCTATCAATGGATTCCCGGGAAGTGACAGAGACGATCACCGCATGAAAAAACCGGCCCTATTGGCCGGCTAACGTTTGACTGTGTGTGTCTTCGGTATGTCCTCTTGTCTTGATTCCCGATGATATAATCTTACACCCTTATAACGAATGCGTTGCCGGAGAAATGGACGATAAAAGTAGAAACTAGGGATGAAGTTAGGCGGCATTTTGCGAACGTTCGTTCTTATGTTTAAAAATGCGTTTAATCTGATTGTTGATGCTGTACACAAAAAAATAACCGCCTTTTAAAAAGGCGGTTATTATATCGTTCAATTCAATGAATTATAAATATTTACAGTGTACCTAGTAATGGCTTCATCGTATTCTGGATACTCATATTTCAAACTGCTTGCCACAGCCTTAGCGTATGTTCTAAACAATGAATAACAAGTAAGTAAAGACTGCCACATTTCTTGATAGCCGTTCTCTGAGTAAGTCGATAGTAGGCTTTTCCAATCTTCATTAGGAAGATACTGATTTATAAATTTATAGTTTTTTCCTACACTAAAGGTGTACCCTTGCTCTGATCCAATCTTCCAAGCCATCATTCGCAACAAATTAGGTCGTGCAATCTCGTTCAAATGGTCAATAGCAAACAGGATTTCTTTTCTCGCCAATCCTTTTACGATATAAGTTGAAACCATCCAAAATTCATTACAGCAATCATCAAATTCCCCTGCAGTGGGCTTTTTAATCCAATATTGATGATCGTTTGCGATCACTTCCTCTTGGATCAGCACATCCTTGTCGAGCAGAACCTCAACTAAACCATCGCTATTCGTAAAATAATCCTCTACCTCGTTTATAGGGATCAGTGTCAGATCTAATTTGTTTCCATCCCAAAAGAATGATATATGAAAACCAGTTACCTAGTTCTGATGGAAAAAGCTCCATATCTTCGGGTTTTTGCATCATAAGCCTATCCCCAAACACGTTCAGCCATTGATCACTTTCCTTGAAAGAATTCATATTTGTTACAAAGTAAGAAATATCATAATCTTGAAATGAATCAGGAGGAACATTGAAGTTTGTACGTGATCCTTCCATCGTGACCAATCGTATTCTTTTATCGTTCATAGCAAACTTTACAAGCATATTCATCATTTCTGGTTCACTTCTCAATACATCCGTCCTCCGTTCCCATTCTAATTGAGACCTATGCTTCTTATTCACCTTTATGGTTCATACTCCTTGCTGTCTAAGTTAATAGAGCCACAGACTGTGACCCCTATGCATTTACCGAACCCAGTCTTCGATCCGCGCCCTTCTGCAAGCTTGCCAAATTCAAAACGCCTTGGTCTGCCAGCGCTAGCGCCATTTTATAAAAAGCACGCGTGCGAAGCTTCGTATACGTATCCTTGCTGACTGGTGGGTCCAACACATAATTATAAACCTTGTAATCGAACACATCGTCATCTTTTAAATAACGTTCACGGATGAGTAGCTGTTCACGTTCATTCAAGCGGCTCACTACAGCATCCACCATTTGGCAATAGGCCAAGCGGGCTGCAGGAGCATCTACATTATATACAGCAGTCCGGGCCGTTGGATCGCTTGTCACATTCGTGGGTCCGTTCGGGCGGTCCGTATAGCCAGCAGTAATAAAGCTTTCCCGATCCATAAAGGTTATTGTTTTATAAATCCGGTATTTCTCAAATACACCCTCCAATGCATTCTGCGTTTTGCGACGGTCTAATTCGGGTAAGTTATTTCTCATGAAAAGCAACACTCCTTATATTATGCCTTTTGACAATGATGTATTTTTAAATAAAAAACGCACTTGTTTACATTTTGTTCCCCTTTTGTTCGTATCTTGAGTATAACATAACATTATTTAGGATAGGTATCCATCGTGAAAAAAAGCAATATAGCCCCAAAAACAGGATATTCGCTCTACTTTTCTATGCCTTTTGGCATATTACGTGCTTTTACTATTTACCTAATGGTATAATAGAGCTGAATCTATGATTCTATTGCAGAAAGGAGCTCCATTGTGGAACAGCCAGCATTCGGAACCTACCTAAAACAGCAGCGTGAGCACAAGCAATTGAGCATCAACCAATT
Organism: Paenibacillus sp. T2-29; assembly: GCF_052921365.1. Lineage (NCBI taxonomy): Bacteria > Bacillati > Bacillota > Bacilli > Caryophanales > Paenibacillaceae > Paenibacillus > Paenibacillus sp. T2-29. Next base: position 457,286 of record NZ_JBREVE010000002.1, read on the forward strand.
GGCAGATGCCGCAGGTATTAGTAATTCACAAATTTCCCGCATCGAAAATGGACTGCGCGGAGTTCCCAAACCCTCCACCCTCCGTAAAATAGCGGACGCGCTCAGCGTATCCTATACCGAAATGATGAAGGCCGCCGGATATTGGGCAGATGATGATTCTATAGAGCAAAATCCGCATGAGCTTTATCGTTCTACTGTACCAGAATGGGCAAACTCCAAAGACCGCCGGGATTTTAAAAAAATGCTGGAGGAAGACGACGAATTAATGTTTGATGGCATTCCGCTCGATGAAAAAGACCGTCAACGGATCAAGGACGTACTGACAGGCCTATTCTGGGAAGCCAAGCAAATGAACAAACATAAAAAGCCCGCAGATCCCGGGGCGAGCAAAGATCAGGGATAGCAGGTGAACGCATGAACGAACTCATTCACAAACTTGTCCGAAAATACCGTACCAATTGTCCCTTCGATATTGCGAAAGCCCTAGGCATCCATATCCGATATTGCGATCTGGGTTCCACAACCAAAGGGTTGTATTACCACAAGCTGCGCAGAAGATTTATCGTCATTCACAACGGCCTTACACCAGAATGGGAACGGTTCGTCTGTGCGCATGAATTGGGACATGACCGACTGCATAAAGGCATTAGCCGCTTTTTTATGGAGGAACATTCCTACTTTTCTCCAGGAAAATTCGAACAACAGGCTAATCGCTTTGCCGTGCTGTTGCTGAGTGCAGGGAATCCACCGTTGGCTGACGAAACATTGGATCACTATTTACCCCGGATCGGGCTGCCCAAAGAGACTGCCCTTTTTTTTAATCATAAAACAGAACAATAGTTCCTATTCTATGAGTTGATTGTCTATTACTTCCTCTATAATATAGGTAACTAGATGGTGGATTTAACAACCGATATCTCAAAAAAAATGTAGTGCTTTGATATAAAATAAGAGTTATTTTTACAATCATCTGATAAAATGTGGACGTAAGCGGTTTCTCTAATTCATTCATTTTATGGGAGGTTGAAGGAACAACATGAACTCATGGAAAAAACTCTCGTCGATCTTGACGACCGCCGCGCTTCTACTTGGTTGTCTCGGCACAGCAGCAGCGGACCCAGTTGCTAATGCGGGAACAGCGGGAACAGCAGGAACGGGAACAACACCGTCTCCAGTCAGCGGTAAACACATCACCATCCTACATACGAATGATACCCATGCCCACGTGGTCGCCAACGACAAGGAAATGGGCTTCGCCAAGCTGGCGGGCATTATCGATCAATATCGCGCCGCCAATCCCAATACATTACTGCTGGATAATGGGGATACCGTTCATGGAACGACCTTCGCTACTTTAGTCAATGGTGAAAGTATCGTAAAAGTAATTAATAAGCTGCGCTATGATGCAATGGTTCCGGGTAACCATGAGTTTAATTACGGCTGGAAGCATCTGGTTGAGCTGAGTAAAGAGATTCAGTTCCCTGTACTGAGCGCCAACATTAAGCAAACGGACGGAACACGTTTGTTCCAACCGTATACTATTAAAGAAGTGGATGGCGTTAAAATCGGTATTATCGGCCTAACTACGCCTGAAACGGCATATAAAACCAATCCTAAAAATGTGGAAGGCATTCAATTCACCGACCCTGCGGCTGAAGCCAAAGCGGCCGTAGACGAAATCCGCAGCAAAGTGGATGTCGTTGTTGCTCTGGGTCACCTGGGACAAGATGCGTCCAGTAAAGACACCAGCCTCAAGGTCGTGAAGGAAGTGCCTGGCATTGATATTTTCATCGACGGACACAGCCATACCGTGTTGGAAAAAGGCTTGATCGGTGACAATGGCACGTTGATCGCTAGTGCAGGTGAATACACCAAGTATCTGGGTGTAGTGGATCTATGGGTAGACGGCGGTAAGGTTGTCCAAAAGCAAGCGAAGCTGATCGATTCGACTCAAGCTGCTGACGTTCAGCCCAACGCTGAAATTGCTGCATTAATCGCCTCCATTCAAAAGGAACAAGAACCTATTCTTAAAGAGGTTGTAGCACAAACAAGTGTAGATCTGGAAGGAGCGCGTGAAAAAGTACGTGCGGGTGAAACCAATCTCGGCGACCTGCTCACCGATGCTATGCGTGACGTTTCAGGAGCAGACGTGGCTTTAACAAACGGTGGCGGCATCCGGGCTTCCATCAAAGCAGGCACGGTTACCAAGGGAGACATCATCACCGTACTGCCTTTCGGCAACCAAATCGTTACCCTAAAAGTGAAAGGCTCTGACCTTCAGGCCGCACTGGAAAATGGGGCAGCCTCCTACCCGGAACCGAGCGGGGGCTTCCCACAAGTATCCGGCATCTCGTTCAAAATAGACACCTCAGCAGCCAAAGGCAGCCGTGTTCACTCCATCCTGATTGGTGGAAAGGCCCTTGATCCTGATTCAACATACACACTGGCTACCAATGATTTTACTGCTGTAGGCGGTGACCAATATACGATGTTCGCTAAATACCCACAGGCAGGTATGTTCGGATCGCTGGATGAAGCGTTAATCCGCTATATGCAAAAAGTGAGCTCTGCTAGCCTGCAAGTACAAGCGGCCGGCCGTATTCAAGAAGCCAAGGCAGACGGAAAAGCTTCTGTCCCTGCCACACAAGCTGTGCCGTCTGCTCCGACCACGACGCCAGCACCTCTGCAGGAGATACCGCAATCCGATTCCATAGCGGCTGCGAAACCAGCACCTGCAAAGTCTCAAACTAGCAAACCACAGCAGGCATCGACCACTGCACAAGCTGCAAATAGCCATGTGTATGTTGTGAAATCTGGGGATACACTGTATGACATTTCCCGCAAACACGGCACTACCTGGCAACAGCTTCAGCAGTTGAATAAGTTGAAGAATCCTCACCGCATTTATCCGGGGCAAAAGTTAGACCTCCCGGCCTAATTCAATAGCTAGCAACAGCAGCGTTCGGAATCCAGGTGTTTTCGGATGCTGCTATATGTTAGGAGTTTTTAGATATGCGATAGTCCAAGCCCATTTGGACATCGCATATTTTTTTTGAAAGCAAGCCTTTTAACCGCTGACAAGTTGTGAACCGAGAGGTATGATGGAGAAGAGTTATTCGGGCAGAGAACATTTGTCCCGGTATCCATCGGGATCAGTTATGTGTGTGGAAGGAGTCCTTTAAAATGCAATACATTATTTATGATCTTGAATTTACCGTTAGCCGTAACGCCAGATATTCCTCCGAAATCATTGATATCGGTGCCGTCAAAGTTATTCATGGAGAAGATGGTCTATTCGTGGCGGATACGTTTCACAGTTTTGTGAGACCATCAAATCGGCCTGTAATCTCTACAGATACTGTTCAATTTACGGGTATTACTCAACGAGACATTGATGCCGCTCCACTCTTTCCTGAAGCTGTGAAGCAATTTATTGCCTGGCTAGGCACGGATTCGACCTATTATTTATGCGCATGGGGCCCGGATGACCGTCAGAAGCTGGTATCCCATTGTCGTACTCATCATGTAGATCTCGGTTGGATTCATAATACAAATGATATACAGAAGCAAATTTCCCGTCTGTTTAGTTCCAATGGAAAGTATCGTCAGTTGAGCCTGTCTCAGGCGTTGGAATTGTGCAACATTGAGTTTGACGGTCAACAGCATCGAGCACTGGATGATGCCGTGAATACTGCTCAGGTTTTCATGCACCATTTTGATCGTCTTACATTAGTTCATAATGCTGCCGATGATGAAGAAAGTCGCGGCTCAAAGCTCGTCTACTCTTCGCCAGAAGAAGAACAGGAGCAGTACAGTCCCTTCGGCAATCTCGCCAACCTGTTTAAGGACCGTTAAGCAGATAGCTCCCCGGCCCGTCCCGGGGGATCTTCCCCCCTGTTATTCTTGATTTCCAGCCTTCTTATCGAAGTAAAACGCCCCCCAGGTTCGCAGCATTTCTTGCATACGTTTGCGGTACCGTAAAGGTTCCAGAATCTCGGCTTCAGCTCCATAGGATGTGAGCCAATCCAGAAATTCACGGTCATGATTGACCGTCACCTCAAACAACAAACTTCCATCCGGCAAATCCTTGAGAAGAGGCTTGATGAACAGTTCCTCTTCTTTGACCCGATATACAGAATCGGCAGAAAAACGTACCACAAACCGAATATTTTGATTTCCTTTGGTCACCGACCAGGTGCCTTTAAAAAACATTTCCATTTCAGATGTATTTTTTTGAAACGTATACGGCAAAATCCTCATATTCCGAAAGCGGCTGATCCGAAAGGTTCTCATGGCGGATTGCTTATGACAAAAACCAAGCATATAGAACCGCCGGTCTTGAGGAACCAAACAATAAGGATCTACTTGCACCAATGACACATCTTCATTTTGAGGCGAGCTGTATTCCGCTTCAATTGTCTGCTGCGTAAGACTCGCCAAAACAATCAGCCTGAGCAGATAGGGCTGGTTTTCCCGATCAAGTGTCGAGCCGAGCCGGATGATATTTTTCATTTCCTGCGCGAAGCTCGTCTGGTCCATCTTTTTTTTCTGACTAGAGGCCATCACTTTCTCATAAGCACTTTCAAAAGCTGGCGGTAAAAGAGGCTTTATCGTTTCCATCATCTCTCCCAGCTTGGTAAAAGCCTCTGCCTCTTCTTCTGTCCAATTCAGAGGATACAAAGCAAAATTGCTAATAAAAATGTATCCCTTGCCATGCCCCATATTCGCGATCGGAATATGCATAGCGCTTAGCGCCTCCATATCTCGGTATATGGTACGTTCTGATGTTTCACAACGTTCGGCAAGCTCTCTTGCCAATATCCCCGGATTTGCCTGAACAATAGTAATAATCCGCATTAAACGTATCAACCGATCAGTCAAGGAAGTCTCTCCTTTACAAAAAGATAGTAAATTAGACTCACTAATTTGCTCAAATAAACTAGCATAATTATCTATCTCAGCCTATCATTCTCCGTAAAATGAACATCTCCTATCGATATTTCCTTATTAAAAAAGACCTTAGAGCTATACGCTTTAAACGATACAAAAGGCCCACTCCATTTATTGCGTAGGGACAAAAGTAACTCGGCTTCCTCCAGATAGTCCATGTCTTCGCTTCTGGCTGCACATATAAGCAATTCATCTGCTTGTCTCGTAAGGATGAACGCTCCTCGCTCAGGTTCCCCTTTCTCGTACATACGCAATGCCTTTTTCACAATTGGGGACGTCTCATTCAGCTTTATGTATTTTTCCACCTTCGGGTTGGATGGCATGCTCAGCAAACCAAGATGATGCGTGTAATGGATATAGAGCTGGTCCGTCCGGATCAGCGTTCGCTTTTCCTGCGATGGCTTGCGCCAGCTCCACTCGATCATTCCAATCGTATGTCTTCCGGACGCGTGAGCAGGGATAGAAAACGTCAAAATAGCTTGTCTATATTTGCCCCGCCATACATCACCACAGTGAACAAACATGCAATCACCGTTTTCTGATTCTTTAAACCCGAGTCTCACCCCTTCAACTTTTAATAGATTTACCCCGTTTTCTGGATTGAACTGAAGTTGAAGGTCACATCCCGCTGCCTTCGGTATTAGGTTCCCTTTTCTTTTACGTATAGCTCCATAGCCCCATTCTATCAGTAGATTTACTTGTTTGGACCCATTCGCCGATATAGACTCTCTGTCCCATGTGTACGTTACATTGAGCATTGACTTCACCACTGGTAAATTCCCCCTAAAAGAACATGTAACTCTAAATTAACAGTGTTATCTGACACTATATTGTCAGGGAACATATGTTTGATTGTGAAAATTATACATGGTAATCTTTATGAAAGGGGACCTAATTCGCGAAATAACATTTTAATCCTTTCCAATTGCATAAATACGCAAAAATAGCCCGGCGTATGCCGGGCTACATGATAGTCTACTTCATATATTTAAACTTATGAAATTGAAGTTTCCGTTAAAGAAACATTCGTCTTTGTGCAAACATCGGATATAGGAGCAAAAGTAGTGCTGTCCACGATGAGCTCCTTTGATAAAGGCTTTCCATTAACAGTAATTTTTAAAATGGTATAGTTTTGCTCTCTGTCGTTCATCTTTCAAAATCTCCTTCTATATCTATTTTTAATATATTTCAGCTCATATATTCCTATTCAAGCCCTGATCAGGTGCGGGTTGTTCTTTACTCGTTTGTTGGGAAAACTGCCGGAATGTTGCCGCTTCCTTGATATACCCGTTTTAAGGTACACTTAAACTAATATATCGAGTTTTTTTGATCATCTTTTCCCGTATTTGTCGTCTGTATATTCTAAAACCTGCATCCAAATCATTATATTGTACGTAACCATGTGATATGGGTAATCATCTGTAACATCTAACATCTTGGTTTATCAAAAGGGGGACATCTCTTGGCACGAGCAACTTGTCGCTTTGCTTTGTACCGCCGCATTGTCTGCGCTGCTATAGCACTTTTGTTTATTTTTGGGGTAACTCGTGTACCCGAAGTTCATGCTGCTTATTGGGATGATGTATATCAAGGCTTTGAGCAGTTTTCGCGGTTGCCCGGCGATGTGTACCAGCTCAAGGAAAGCTACCGACAAACACAGGAAGATCTGGAAAAGGCCCGCACCAGCATTGAAACCTATCAGAAGCAGAACGCCCAACTGCTGGAGCAAAACCGCAAACTGAACGACACTGTTACAGAATTAAAAAATCTTCAAACCCAGCGCGATCAGGCTTCACACCGAAATAAAATGCTCATCATCACGGCTATCATTCTGCTGGCCGGTTATTTTATCGGTATCCGACTGTTGCGTTACGGGATGCGTCGACGTTCGGGAAGATACTAACTGCCTGAAAGGATGAAAGGTCTGAATGGACATACAAGCAGGACAACACCATGATGAAAGCGTCGGTTCAGTCGTAACGCTCGACCTGACTGAAGGGGAAAAGCTGCACGTTCTGCATCCGCAGCAAATTATCGCCTATCGCGGCCCCAGTACGGGCCGTAGTGATAAGCTGATGAATATTAAAGGCATGTACCGCAAGCACAAACTGATTCAGGCCGATTTCACAGGGGCTTGCCGACTAATTGCCGCACTTCCTCCTGGCTTTAGTCTGAAGATGATCAAGCTTGAAGGAAGCGACGATTTGCTATACGATTTCCGCAACCTGTTCTGGTACAGCGCCGGCATCCAAATGCGTACCAAGCTACTAAGCATGAAAAACATGTTGTTTAGCCGTGATGTCATTAAAATGAAATTTGACGGTATAGGTCACATTGGTATTTTGACACAGGGATTGGTATGTCAAGAACAGCTTCATCCATCGGAGCCGATCTATGTCGATGCGAGCAGCGTCATAGCCTATCCAGAAAATGCCAAGCTGGAGTTAACCGTATACGGTAACCATCTGGCCAGCCAGCATATGAACTATCATTTTAAAATGACTGGACATGGTACTGTACTATTTCATGCCGGTGAGCATCATCGGCGGCTTCAGCAGGATATGAACGACGATGGCGTAATCAAACGACTTTTAAGGGAAATCATTCCCTTTGGTGGAGTGTTTATCAAATAGTCCTGCCATGCTATAATGGCAATGCTATTAATGAAGCTGTCTGTCCTCGTGGCAGATGCTAATGAAGAAAATCCATGCATAACGCATGGGAGAGGTTCGCGAACTCCCTCTATAAAAAACTAACGATGCTTTGTCCTCCGCATATGAAAATGAACTTGCGGGGCAAGGCCTGTTTTTTGTTGAAGCCGGTTCAAGAACTCTCTTTCTTCCACGTGACAAGACGCTGTGTCTTACACCATTCCAAGAAGATCGAGAGGTTTTTTTATGTTTACAAACGAAAAAGCAGTCGTCGTATTCAGCGGCGGCCAAGACAGTACAACCTGTTTATTTTGGGCAAAAAAACATTTTGCCGAAGTAGAAACTGTGACGTTCGATTACGGTCAACGCCACAAGCAGGAAATCGAAGTTGCCGCCGGAATCGCCAGCGAGCTGGGTGTTCCGCAAACGGTACTGGATATGAGCCTGCTCAACCAACTTGCCCCGAATGCCCTCACACGCACCGACATTGACATTACTCAAGAGGAAGGCGAACTGCCTAGCACATTTGTAGACGGTCGTAATCTATTGTTCCTGAGCTTCGCAGCAGTTCTCGCCAAGCAAAAAGGAGCGCGCCACATCATTACAGGCGTTTGCGAGACAGATTTCAGCGGCTATCCCGATTGCCGGGATTCCTTTATTAAATCGCTGAACGTCACACTGAACCTTTCGATGGACTATCCCTTTGTGATTCATACCCCGCTCATGTGGTTGAACAAGGCCGAAACCTGGCAAATGGCCGATGAGCTGAAAGCTTTTGAATTTGTAAGAACCCGTACACTAACGTGCTATAACGGCATCATTGGCGATGGCTGTGGCGAATGTCCTGCTTGTAATCTCCGTCGTGCCGGACTAGAGCAGTATCTCGCGGTGCGCGGAGCTTCCTCCCAAGGAGTTGAAGGTCATGCGTGAGCCAGGTACCTTTCGCATTGTCGACAAGCTCCAGCAGTTCGGGACAGACATTGAGCGCTCTCAGCTGCGCTATCACCGCAAGCGTGTACTTGTTAGCAAACAGTTTACGTTCGATGCAGCACACCATTTGCACTGTTACGAAGGCAAATGCAAAAATCTGCACGGACATACTTATATCGTCGTATTTGGCATAAGCGGTATACCGGGCGAAACAGGTCTAACGCTGGATTTTGGTGATATCAAAACGATCTGGAAAGAGCGAATTGAGCCTTTTCTGGACCACCGTTACTTGAATGAGACGCTTCCTCCAATGAATACAACGGCGGAAAATATGGTCGTCTGGATCTTTGAACAAATGGAGTCAGCCTTGACCTCGGATGCATACAGCAATCGTGTTGAGGGTGGACGTACTGAATTTGTAAGATTGTTCGAGACACCTACCAGCTACGCCGAATTCCGACGGGAGTGGATGTTCGATGAGTAATACTGTAACTGCTAATACCGTAACTACTCACCAACCTACGACAACTCTCGATAGGGCTAAAGCAGCCCCTATTCCTGTACTTGAGGTGTTTGGTCCCACCGTTCAGGGCGAAGGTATGGTCATTGGTCGTAAAACGATGTTTGTTCGTACCGCAGGTTGCGATTACCATTGCTCATGGTGCGACTCCGCCTTTACCTGGGACGGCAGCGCCAAGGATCAAATTCGACGTCTGAGTGCCACAGATATTTGGCAGGAACTAAAGTCCATCGGCGGCGAACGGTTCTCGCATGTGACCCTTTCCGGAGGCAATCCTGCCCTGCTGCCACAGCTCGGGACGCTGATTACCCTGCTACGCAGTCAAGGCATTGCCACCGCTGTCGAAACACAAGGCTCCCGTTGGCAGGAATGGCTGTACGATATCGATGAAGTGACCTTATCCCCTAAGCCGCCCAGCTCTGGCATGACGACCAACTGGGAGGTGCTGGATGATATCGTAACCCGTCTGTCAAACCAAAAGATGGCTGGAGCATGCAGCCTAAAGGTCGTCATCTTCGATGACACCGATCTTGCCTATGCCCGCACCATTCACGAGCGCTATCCACATATACCGTTGTTCCTCCAGACGGGTAATCCAGATGTGAACACGGAGAACACCGGACAGATCGCGGAGTCTCTGCTCCATCGTTATGAATGGCTTATCGACCGTGTCATGGACGATTCCAGACTAAACGATGTAAGAGTACTCCCGCAGCTCCACACCCTCGTATGGGGCAACAAACGCGGTGTATAACATGCATATACAATATATTCCATATGGTCTGTATGTGATACACAAGATACACCAAATTAGTCGAAGTACACCCTCGACACCCAAAGCCATATAAAAAGAGAGAAACGCTCGTCCGCGAGGACGGGGTTTCACAATAAAATATCGCTCCTTAAATATAAGGAGCGAAATTCCATTTCTGCCCAACCCACATGTAAACGGGTAGGGACTTTATGGTGTTGACGGCGGTCGCAGCGGAGCGGAGGATTTGAAGCTGGAGAAGCGTTAGCGATCGGAAGCTCAAATCCTTCGCGAAGCGTCGCCTAACCGAACCTCCCCACCATAACTCCCTCTCCCTTTTACCAAACTAAACCAACTTTAAGGAGCCTCACTCAACATGACCGGAAGAAAACCTGAAGAAATGACCGACGTTACCCTACTTGGCAATCAAGGCACACAATACACTTTTGCCTATGATCCTGCCATTCTCGAAAGCTTTGATAATAAACACCCGTACCGCGATTATTTTGTAAAATTCAATTGTCCAGAGTTCACCAGCCTGTGCCCGATCACAGGACAACCTGATTTTGCAACCATCTACATCAGCTACATTCCTGATATTAAAATGGTTGAAAGCAAGTCCCTTAAGCTGTACCTGTTCAGCTTCCGCAACCACGGTGATTTCCATGAAGACTGTGTCAATATCATCATGAATGACTTGATTAAGCTGATGGACCCTCGCTACATTGAAGTATGGGGCAAATTCACGCCACGCGGCGGCATCTCGATCGACCCGTACACCAACTACGGCAAGCCGGGAACGAAATATGAGCAAATCGCAGAGCATCGTATGATGAACCATGATATGTATCCAGAGACGGTGGATAATCGATAGGCTGATCCTCTCTGTGCACTTGCATACAAATAAACAAAGGGCTGTCCCACAGGTCAAAAAATGACGCAGGGACAGCCCCTTGTTTTCTAGTTTATTGAATAATCCATAAAAGGATTACGCTTGTGACGTTTACACACTCAGATCAAATTTTGATTTTTTATATTCATAAGGGGTTTTCCCCATAACTTCCTTAAAAGCTTTTCTAAACGATTTTTCATTTGGAAAGCCTGCCTCGTAAGAGATTTCTGTAAGTGACTTATTCGTTGTTTCCAATAAATCGATTGCTTTTTCCAGACAAAGAATTTGCTTGTACTCCGTAAACGTCTGACCTGTATATTCATGAAACATTCTCGACAAATACGCCTCTGAATAGCCGCAAATTCGGGCTGTTTTCGCCAGACTAATATTTTCAGCGTAATGCTCTTTTATAAAATCCATGATCGTCTTTATCTTTCGCTGCTTTTCGCTAAATACCTCTGGCTGTATGTCTGCTGCCTGACTAAAATGATTAACGAGCAAATACTTAAGCTCAATAATTCGGCTTTGCTCTAAAATATAGTCATATTTCCCTTTGGAAATATGCAGGTTATATATATCCATAAATAACTCTCTTAATTTAGAAAGTATAGTATGTTCAACTTGTTTCTCTTGCGTGTTTAATTGGATGAATACTTGTTCATTGGCAAAAAAGGTAGCTGGAAATTGCAATACAACAACTTGGTTTTCCGTAATACTTTGTGTGGAGTGCGGTACATTGCTATTAATAAAAAGTGCATCCTTTTCCTTCAAAATGGTTATCTTTCCTTCATGCCACACTTTGAGGCTTCCACTTGTACAATAGATTAATTCCATATTGCTGTGAAAATGCATGGGGATGACTCTTTCTGTATCTGTCGATTGAAACATAAAGAGGTTAATCATTTTTCTTCTGTCTATTTCAATATGTTCATAAATTTTTTTCATACGACACCTCATCAACCAGCTATGAGTAATCAACAGTAATTTATATTCAGTCATATACTCTAATACTCATACTATACCGATAGTAAAATGCCTACACAAGCTGAAATCTCTTCAGCCGACTAAAACAAAAAAAGGCAGTTCTTCTCGCAAACGGAGAATGAACAGCCTTTCCTTGCCTGTTTGTAGCTCTGCAGGTAAAAGATAAAGAATATCGTTTTAATGATTGATTATGGCTCCACATTCCTGCAGCTGATAAATCTTAATTTCTCCTTCATTATCTCCTGCATCAAGCATCACACTGCGCTGTTCCGTATCTTCCAAGAAATAACGCAGAGAAAATACTTCCTCGCCTTCGTTCACAAAAATCTCCAGACTTGAGCTTTCTATAAATATTTGCATGTCTGCAAGTTGATTGGCTAATGTTGCTTTTCTGTACTCCCTCTGGTTCGTCAACCAGTTCGTTCTCCATACGGTTATACTGTTTTCTTCTGAATCATAGTCAATTTCCACAGCATTTCTTACTATCATTTTGAAGTTCTCTGTAAGCTTCGAAAAATGAACAATGCATTCCACCTGCAAGGAAGGCAGCATCCAAACCCCATTTTTGTGAATGTTCTCCTTAGAATGCACACCATCCAATCTTAACAACTGTAATTCCGGTAATGGTTTCTGGTATAGCACACCGTTAGACAACACTATTTCTCTAGGAAGGGTCAGCGCATGAATCCAGCCTTCCTGAATGGTTGGAACAGCCCTCTCTGCTTCTTCATTCATGGCGCTCATCCATCCGAACATAATGGTTCTATCATTCACCTTAAATGATTGTGGCGCGTAGAAATCAAACCCCCGATCAAGCTCTTTGAAATGGGCAAGATTCCCGCTAAATTTTCCTGTATCCATGAATTTCCCAACAATATATCCCGATTGGTTAGGGTTTCTATAATATTCGCCTGCTTCCGGTAAACCCTGAGGAGAGAAGACAAAAATATCATTTTCCGCAAATTGAAGTAGATCAGGACATTCCCACATATATCCGAACTCATGATCATGATCCAAAAATGATCCTTGGTATTTCCAATCAGACAAATCTGTAGATTTGTAGATAAGCGTATCTCCAGTCAAATCCTCTCTTTGAGCGCCAACGATCAGACACCAGCTTCCGTTCCGGTCTCTCCATACTTTCGGGTCTCGGACATGTCTGGTATAGCCTTGTGGATGTTCAAACAAAGGACCTATTTTATGGAAATTATCTCCATCTTCCGAAATGGCTGCGCATTGATAGCTTTCCTTGACTCCATCATTTCTGATTACATTTCCTGTGTAAAACAGATACAGCTTTTCATCATGAACTATAGCGCCTCCAGAATAAATGCCATCCTTGTCATACCATTCCGAAGGCTCCAGCGCTACACCCTTTCTTTGCCAATGCACCAGATCGCTCGAAACAACATGGCCCCAGCATTTATTTCGATGTTCGGTTCCTTTGGGGTTCCACTGATAGAAGACATGATATTGTTGATTGAAAAAGGCAAGTCCATTAGGATCATTTAATAGTCCGTAAGGAGGAGTAATATGATATTTAAGATGATAAGCGTCGCTTTTATTCATGTTTATCCTCCGGTAACAAAGTAAAACTAAAGCTTAGCAAAATGTCTTGTGAGCTTGAACCGATATAAACCTCAAATTCACCTGGCTCACTCTTATACTCCATTTCACGTCCATAAAATTTAAGCATGTCCTCATCCACTGAAAATTCCACAATTGTAGTCTCGCCGCTTTGTAAAAATACTTTTTTAAAGTCTTTTAATTCTTTAACGGGTCTTGCAACACTTGCAAATTTATCGCGAATATATAATTGAATCGTTTCTTTCCCAGCATACGTTCCAGTATTGGATACAGAAATACGGATATCCACTGACTCATTTGTTTTCATTTCCTTTTGGCTGACGGTTAACAGACTGTATTCAAATGAGGTATAGGATAGGCCATAGCCAAACGGATACAAGGGTTCGTTCACTTCATCTATATATCGGGACGCAAAGCGATAAGAGCCATTTTCCTTTAAATTCGGTCTTCCTGTATTCAGCTCATTGTAGTATACCGGAATTTGTCCGACGCTACGTGGAAAGGTCATCGCTAATTTCCCAGACGGATTTACTTCCCCATACAATATATTGGCCAGCGCTTCTCCCCCCATCGTTCCCGGATACCAGGCCTGAACAATGGCGTCCACTTTTCCAGCAACATCGGTAAGGATCAGAGGTCTTCCACTATATATGATCAGAACAATCCTTTTGCCCAATAAGCTTAATTCATGAAGTAGTCTCAATTGCGGCTCTGGAAGCGTCGGATTCGTTCGTGATCCACCTTCTCCGCTCTGATAAATACTTTCTCCCAAGGCAAGGACTATGACTTCTGCTTCATTTGCATTCCTAATGGCTTCTTGCAGTAGAACTTCCTCGGAACCTGTTTCAACAGCCAGCTTGTCCGCATATTTATCGAACGTTTCCCTTGCATCAGGAGGTAGCAGATAACTGCCTCTGCATACCGAGAGATTGTCGCAGCCAACAAGCTGTAACAACCCTGTTTTCAAATTTATAGTGTCTGTCTGCTCTCCCTTAATCGCCCACATGCCCAAGGTAGAATTTTCTTCTGCATAGGGACCAATCAAAGCCACCTTCGTTTCCTTTGACAACGGCAATACATTATTTTCATTTTTCAGCAGCACAACGGATTCTTCTGCCAAGGACAGTGCCGCTTGTTTATGTTCGTCTGACAGAATACTGCTTGTTGAACGTTTAACGATTTCCTGTAATCCGCGGTATGGGTCCTCGAACAGCCCCAAATCATTTTTCAGCTTTAAGACACGATATACAGCTTCATTCAGAAGCTCCAACATATAGTCATTATTAGAAATTACATCTTTCAATTGATTAGCGTACACTGCCGTCTTCATATCCACATCTACACCTGCCAACAGTGCCAGCCTGGCAGCGGAAGCCTCGTCTTCGGCATAACCATGCATGATTAACTCTTCAATAGCGGCGTAATCCGAGATCAATACACCGTCAAAGTTCATTTCCTGTCTTAATACATTACGGTTAAGCCACTCGTTTCCAGTCGCAGGGATACCATTCAACGTATTAAAAGCCGTCATAACAAGCTTGGCACCCGCTTCTATTGCAGCTTGATATCCAGGCAAATAATATTCTCGCAATGCATGCTCCGATAGATCCACGGCATTGTATTCACGTCCAGCGACAGGCGCTCCATAAGCAGCAAAATGTTTGACGCAAGCGGCAATTTTATTGGCTGGCACGGCTGTGCTTTCCAAGTTGCTGCCCTGGATTCCCAGAACTACGCTCTGGGCATATTTCTTTGCCAACAATGTATCCTCTCCGGGCGATTCCATCACCCGCCCCCAGCGAGGATCTCTAACCATATCTACCATAGGAGAAAAGGTTACATGAATGCCTTCATCGTAGCATTCCTGAGCAGCAATCGAAGCCGCATTCTCTATCTCCTCATAGTTCCAGCTACATGCTTGAGCAATCGGAATCGGGAAGATGGTTCGGTATCCGTAGATAATATCTGCCATGAATAACAGCGGAATTTTATGAACCGATTTTTCCAAATAATCGGTTTGCAACCGGATTATTTTTTCCGGGTTGGTGATGTTTAATATGGAGCCCGTATTATAAATATTATAATCCGTATTTAGCCCTAGTTTTTTCAAAGGGCCCGTCACAACCGTATCCATGTCACCTTCAAAAAAATCACCGGTTAGTTGGATGAGCTGGCCGATTTTCTCTTCTATTGATAGGCTGTTCAATTTTTCAAGCAATGTTTTGTTGTCCATGATTTTCTCCACTAAATTTTATTTGTTCTCTATTTTTTCTTTAAATCCAAAGACCCACGTCAACGCAAATGCTACACCAAAACCGATTACACAAACCAAAGCATACAGAAAAATCTGATTATTCAGATACAATAACAAACCAGGTATAGCTGTAATCGACATGCCTGTTGCTTGAACATTAAAGATACGTGCGAAGAATCCTCCAACCGCTCCCCCAATCAAGCCCATCGCGAATGGTTTGCCATATCGAATGTTCACCCCAAAAATAGCGGGTTCTGTAATGCCGAGCAGTGCAGACACGGCAGACGGGTAGGCAATAGATTTGGTTTTTAATCTTTTGGATTTCAAGCCGACAGCTAACGCCGCACCCGCTTGTGCACAAATAGATGCCGAACTGATCGGGTTAACCATATTCCAGCCGCCATCCACCAGCATCTGTATTTCGATCAGGTTCAACGCATGGTGCAGTCCGGTAACGACAATAATCTGATTAATGCCTCCATAAATAAATCCGCCAATGCCAAACGGCAACTTCAAAATAGCTGTAACTGCCGATAATATTAAAACCTCTACTTCATGGAAGATGGGACCAATCACGAACAAGCCCAGTACCAGTGTGAGCAACAATGTCAGAAACGGTGTCAAAATCAAGTCCAGTGCTTCGGGAACGGATTTCCTGATTCTCTTCTCCATCATCGCTCCCACGATCCCTATAATGAACGCCGGCAGAACTGAACCCTGATAGCCTGCGATTTTGATGAAGCCCAAAAATAAAAGAGGTTCCTTCACATGTTGAGCGACATCCCAGGATGTAGGTAAAGAAGGACTTACCAGCATGAGTCCGAGCAATATCCCCAAGATCGGCGACCCGCCAAATACTCTGAACGCTGACCAGCATACCAGCACAGGCAAAAAGGCAAACGCGGTATCGGTCAGTATTTGTGTAAATAATATGAAATTCGCAGAAATATCATCCGGTGTAAGTCCAAATAATTGAAGCAGTGCAGGCTGAGTTACCAAGCCCCTAACTCCCATAAACAATCCGGTAGCTACCAATGCTGGGATAATGGGAACAAATACATCTCCGAAAACACGGATCATTCTTTTGAAAAAGTTATCATCTTGTGTTGAGGCCTTCTCTTTCAGCTCTGCCTTTGATGTAGCAGATACATTCTGGCCGACCATTGCTTCGTAAACCTTGTTCACGGTACCGGTTCCAAAAATAATTTGATATTGTCCGGAGGTAAAAAACACCCCTTTTGCCTTATCAATATTCTCAATAAATTCATCATCAATAATGTCCCTGTCTTTTACAATCAATCTCAACCGTGTAGCACAATGTGCCATAGAAATAATATTGTCTTCTCCGCCAAGCCCTTTAATGACATCCTGGGCTATTTTAACGTATTCTTTCTCAAGACTCATCAGTCTTCTTCCTTTCCTCTGTTCCTCTTAGTTAGTCTGTACCTTTAAAACTTGGACTAATATGCTTCTTAAGAATAACATGACTGCGCTTTCAAACAGCGCGATTATTTTACTACATTAAGGTCAAATTTTGACCTCTTTATACCCTTGGCTATAAATAACTCTGAGAAATGGACTTTTTACGGGAACAAAAAATGCACCTTAAGAATGGGCACTGGATAACTTCATGGTTTATCCGGTGTATTCCAAAGGTGCATCTTAAATTGTCCTATTTGGTTACTTCGTGACTTTTAACTGAACACTATTGGCTGTATAGACAACCTTCACTTTATAATTGCTTGGTAGACCTGCTGCTTCAATGGAAGAGAATGCCCCATTGCGTTTACCGTAGGTTAAAATGGTGGCACCGCTAGCTGGTACATATTTGTTAGAAAAATTCAGGCGTAATTTCCCGTTAAGTTGGGCTGTTCCCTTAATTTTAAGCACGTCATTTTTACTGCCTAGGTTGAGTTCAAGTTTTCCCTTGGCAGTTTGTTTGTAATTCCCGCCAACAATCAGCTTTCCAGAATTGTTTTTAAGAAGAGTTCCCCCGTTATTCGTAACTGCACCACTTCCGAAAGCTGTCTCCGAATTACCTTCGAGTATGCCTTGATCGATCTGTGTACCGCCGGAATAAATATTGCTACCCATAAGCTTCAACGTACCTGTTCCCTTTTTAGTCAGCTTTCCAACACCAGAAATATTGTTGCGCCAGCGATCCAATGCATTGAAACCGCCTTTGGAAGCATCCATATTCACCGTAACATGATTGACAAAAGCACCGTAGCCATCCGCGGCGGAAAACAGGTTCAATCGGCCCCATCCTTCGGCATCGTCAAGCACAGGATAGCCGGAAGGAATCCCCGTGGTAGCCAATACCCAACGGCGTTGTGTGCTGTCAAGGTAAGGTAGGCGTGTCTCCAACAGCACCTCCGCTCCCTTAGGCACTGTCATTGGCTTCGTCGTTGGATTAATCGGGCTGAATCCGTACGTTAATCGTTGATTATAATTTTTCTTGTTTGTAGCATAGTTGCTGAAACGATCTGGGGCCGTACCTTTTTGGGACAGCAATTGTTCATGAGCATCATGATAAGCTGCTTTCTTCAAGCTGCTATTGGCTGGATCAGACAGGATGGCAGCAGCCATCGCTGTTGCCATGACACGCCCTCCCATGACATCAAGCGGGGAATGCATACCAGCAACAACACGATTATTGCCCAGCTCCGAAGCTCGTGTCAGTAATTCCTGATAACGCTCCGGCATGGCATAGGCCATAGCAATAGAACTGAGATACGCAGCATTGGTATGACCGCTTGGAAAGCCGCCATCATTAGTAGCATCAGATTTGAGCGCAGGGACCAGGCTCGGGACAACCACTGAATTATCGCTCCAGCGAAACGGACGAGGATAACTAAAGTAAGACTTAGCCGGGTTCGTCGTAGAGTAGTCCCCGCGCAAGGTATTGACCAAATTCACGACGTTGCCGAGACTGGAGCTTGTATCCCCTGCGTTTGTTCCCTCATCTTCATATTTTTTAGTTGTAGCATCGGCCGGGACGTCGTTGATTGTTGTCGTGGCGCCTGCCTTCTTTCGATATACATCAGTGAGCGAACCCAGACCGTCGATTACACTGTAGCTCTGATTTCGACGATCATCCAAATAAGCCGCATCGGCCTCACTGGAAGTGCGACGGGCAGCGATATCAATTACCTTTTGAATATTAGCATCCAGTACACTGCTGTTTAATTTGGTGCCCGTGTCCCAGGTAGCACCGGGAGTCCAAAGCTTATTAAATTCAGAGAGCAGCCCGAGAGTCGAATTGGAGCTTTCCGTCTTATTAGCAGCACTATTATTTTTATAATGATCTACAAAATATCCCCATGACGGTTCTGTTGGAGTTACTGTCGTTGGCAGCGTGGCCGCACTCGCATAACTTCCACCTAGAGAACCTAGAAGTAAAGGTAAAGATAATAATGCAACTGATAGTGGTTTCCTTAGCAATTTCATTCTCAAATCAGATCCTCTCTTCTCTTGTGCTCTTCATACTATTTCTACGGAGCTATTGTCTATACAACAAGTTGTATGACATAAAGAATCATATCTTAAGTTTGTTAAATAAAGAGCTTAGTTTTGTTAAATTCTTCTTGTTTATTTATATGTAAAAGGAATATCAGCAACATTCAACATAGAAATAGTTTTATGGTGTTTGTAATACTTCCACCATGTTGATATGTCCTTATGATCAATATAGTTGGAGCAGTAGAGCATAAAATTTAATTAAGGTAGGTTGTCTTATGAACGAGGAAACTATCGCTTTCAAGTGTGGAGCGTGTCAACAGGTACCAGACAAACCCCTATTAGAAAACAAAGATTTTGAGATTGTAGCTATCTAAGATGCTATGGACTGGGCAGATTTTAAACATGATATTCCAGATCTAAATAGTGAAATATGGGAAAGAGCATTGATACCTCCCACAAAAGGTGACTTAAGAAAAGTACAAGTATATTTTCCTTTTCATATGTCCGTTGGAGAAACTTTTTGGACTTTATTCAGACCTGCTTATTCACATTTTAATGGTTGGGAAGAACAACCTGATGAGATCAACTTCTCTGCGTTTATTAATGTAGATTTGAAGACATCATATCCAAAAATGAAAAAAGAGCTTGGATTCATGTCAGAGTGGAGCAAGTCCTTTTTTTGAAAAATGTATGTAATGAAATGCCGCCCCGTGATGGAACAGGCTATTTGGATTCATTTCATATGTTTGGAGAGGCTCAGCTGTTTCAATACAAGGATTGGATTCTTCTCTACTGTGGAAATCTAATAATCCCTGAAGACGAGTTGAACCCATTTATGCATGTTAGAGAGTAAAATGATAAGTAAAGGATATCTTATACAGATACAATGCACTCAGGCAAGATAATCTATTGTGAATTAGAGGATCGAGCAATAAAGAGTATCCAGCAGAATGGGCAAGCAGCGATGAGTAAAGGGGGACTTTATCCCACTTTCAGCCATTTGCTGCAAACGGATTGCTTCCTATATCTTAAAATATACATACATATCCGGAGGTTGCCATGACTACTAAATCTGCTACAAAAAAAGAAACGGGCCAATCGCTCCCCCTCCCCGGGCCGCAAGCGAAAGGCACCGTTTTTGCGATTTTGATTGCAATCAGTTTCGTCCATCTGTTCAATGACTCGATTCAATCGGTCATTCCAGCGATCTTTCCGATCTTGAAGGAATCTATGAGCCTGAGCTACACGCAGATCGGCTGGATTTCATTCGCCATCAACTTTACAGCTTCAATTATGCAGCCTGTAATTGGCTTGTTTTCGGACAAACGGCCTACGCCCGCTATCCTTCCTATCGGTATGGGCTTTACGCTCACTGGTATGCTGCTGCTCGCCTATGCAGCCGATTATAAAGCGGTGCTAATCGCAGTCATCTTCGTGGGTCTGGGCTCAGCTGCCTTTCACCCCGAAGGCTCGCGTGTATCCCATATGGCGGCAGGATCACGCCGGGGATTGGCACAATCCATTTTCCAGGTCGGCGGCAATGCAGGTCAATCGCTGGCACCGATGCTCACAAGCTGGATTTTTATCCCGTTGGGGCAATTTGGCGCCATCTGGTTCACGGGTATTGCGGCAGCCGGAATTGTAGTGCAATCATTCATTGCCCGCTGGTACGGTAACGTCCTGCGTACAGAAGGCATTGCACGCAAAAAAACGGCGACACGCCGCATGAAACCCGAAGTGCGCAGCCGTATTATGTTTGCCATGATTGTCCTCATTCTGCTGGTATTTGTTCGTTCGTGGTATTCGACCTCGGTCGGCAGTTACTATTCGTTTTACCTGATGGAAGTATTTAAAATGCCATTGGCTGACGCACAGCTGTACATTTTCCTGTTCCTCGGAGCTGGAGCGCTGGGCACCTTTTTTGGCGGCCCGCTGGCAGACCGTTTTGGTAAACGCAATATGATTTTTCTGTCCATGGTATTAGCTGCACCGCTGGCGCTGCTATTGCCTTATGCCAACCAATTCTGGACGGCGATCCTGCTGGCGATTATCGGATTTATTATGTTGTCCAGCTTTTCGGTCACAGTCGTATATGCACAGATGCTCGTGCCTGGCAAAATCGGGACGGTGTCCGGTCTCATTACGGGCCTGGCTTTTGGTCTGGGCGGTGTGGGCGCACTCGTGCTCGGCAACTGGATCGACAAAGTAGGCATCACCAACATCATGTTCCTGTGCGGCTTTTTGCCACTGCTCGGCATTTTAACCTTCTTACTTCCTACAGACAAAACCCTGAATCGCTGGGCGGAAGAAAATGGAGCCGAAGTGTAACAGGCAACCGTGTGGCGGCCATCATTGGCCGCTGCACACCTTCATAAACAACTAACTCAAGCTCCATTCCTCATTTCTACCCCACTCTTCATCTCTCCTCTATTCCTTACTTCTACTCCAACCCATTCTCTACTTCTGCTAAACGCTTTAAAATACGACGCTTCCGATACAGCATTTTCCCCGCTTCAGCTACGTCACTAATCGCACTTCGATTGGCAATGGAGCCAAACAAAATGCCTGCAATCGGGACCATTTGCAGCAGCTTTTTCCATCCAAACTGATCGCGATAGGTGTTAATGACCTCTTTCCATCCCTGCATCTGGGAAAAAACCTGTGCCTGACGTGAAGGATCATCGAACAAGGCCAGTTCCTCTAATACAGCCTTTTTACCCACAATATCGGATGAAGCAAATTGCATACATTTAATAATAAAAATGCGTTCCTGCTTATCATGGGGGTTAAAGCCATAGCACAAAGCGATTTCCTGAAGCACCTTGAGTGACAAGCCGAGCAAAATAGGGATATCCGCCGCAATCGTAAACACACCGCCAATCCCCGTGGTTGCTCCTTGAGCGGTGGCAAAGGTAATGCGTCCCGACGTCATATCGTCCGCAGTCTGATCCATGATCGTTAGTGGTAGCTCTGCCGCCTGCTTCAAATCCCACGTGGATTCCTCACTATGCTCCGCATCTGCATTTTCCCCGGCACGGAGCTGATCCTCCGGATCCGAGACGAAATCTGCACCATTTTGCTGAATTATATATTCACGGGCCGTCTTGTTTAACTTGCTCAGAACCGTTTCTTCTTTCACCAAATATTTGCCACCATTCTGAATGAAGCTGCCCATCTCATTAAGCAGTTGCTCCAGCTTGTCTTTAATGATTTTGGGCGTCAGCCGATCCAGCAGCATAAAGGGCCATCTACCGATTTTTTCCCAGAAAAAAATATCCTTCTGCTCCTTCTCCCACTTCTCAATATGCTTCAGCTCTTGATGCAATACATCCTGACTTTCCCGATATTCTATAAGCGGCTTCATAAGCGTAGACGCCTCCTTTTGACTATGCTAGTTTATGTATGGATAATACGTAAGTAAGACGAGTTCAGGTTTCTTTTTTTAGTAAACGAGACTGATATAGTAGATTAAAATTTGTCCAGATCGGAGGGTAATGATGAATAATGTAGAGCTTGTCCCTTACCATTGTGAGCATGATGCTATTTTACATACCTTTTATTTGCCTGAGGAGCAGAAGCAATTTACTGGAATTCCAGCTGAAATGCTGGCACTAGCCAAGGAAGACCCACACCGCCATCCTGTTGTCATTACGGCTACTGGAAGGCCGGTTGGATTTTTCATTTTATACGATGGAGATGAATTAGCAGACTATACGAATACTTCTGAGGCACTGTTGCTACGTGCGTTTTCTATTCATTATGCAGATCAGGGACAAGGGTTCGCTAAAAAAGGGATGCTTCTGCTACCACAGTTCATCTCTAGACACTTTCCACATATTCGCGAGATTGTACTAGGCGTCAATGCCCGTAATCAAGCTGCCCAAAATCTGTATCTCAAATGCGGCTTTATCAATGAAGGTAACACTAAAATGGGACAACACGGCTTACAGCATATTTTTAAAATGAGCCTATAACGCTGACTTCAATTGCCCTCGTAAATAAAAGCTTTCGGCACAAATGCCGAAAGCTTTTATTATTAAATTACGCCAATTGAAAAGCTCAATTTGTAGTTACCAAACTTCGTAAGTTCATCCAGCATGGTATTTAACTCTGACTGTGATGACATGCGCACCCGCATCCAATAACAGCCTCCCCCACTTACCCGATGGATTTCGACAATAGAGGGATGCTCCCGTGCAAAAGTCTGAAAAGCACTGTGAGTCGTTCCTGAATTCAGAAAAACCGTAATAAAGGCATGAATCGTCTGCCCAATTTTCTCCGGGTTCCAGCGCAGTGTATAGCCTTCAATAATACCTGCATCCTGCATTTTTCGAACACGTGCCCCTACTGCTTGGCCTGTCAAATGAACAAGCTGACCAATCTCCTTGTGCGTTAAAGAGCTGTCTTCAATTAAATGATGAAGAATGCGCAGGTCGGTCTCATCAGGTACGAATAGTTCCATAGTTATTTTTTCCTTTCATGATGAAACGAGAATGCTGGTTTTCCTTTCAGCAGGCCGTAGCCTGCATGTTCTTGCGTCAGATATGATTGTAGCAGAAACAAAGAACGGCCGAAAATACACTCGGTCAAAAAACATTTACGATTAAAGGAGCTTCTATATATGAAAATCACACTAATCCGCAACGCAACCTTATGGATCGAATACGCTGGAGTAAAATTTCTGATTGATCCGATGCTGAGTGATGCTGGCCTAAATCCACCAGTTCCCAATACGGAAAACACTTTCCGCAATCCGCTGGTTCCCTTGCCACCACAATGGCAGACGCTTGGACAGCCTGACGTGGTCATCGTCACGCATTTGCATCCAGACCATTGGGACCCGGCGGCAGTACGCTGGCTGGACAAACAAATTCCTGTCTTCTGCCAGCCCGGAAATGAAGAACAAATCATGGCTGACGGTTTTACACAGGTTACTCCGATTTCGGTGGCTGGCTCAGTCGGGAAAATCGAGATTACCCGTACAACCGGGCATCACGGTACCGGAGAAATCGGGGAACAGATGGGACCCGTATCTGGCTTTGTATTTCAGGCTCCAGGTGAGCCTGTCATCTATGTGGCCGGGGATACCATTTGGTGCAGTGAAGTCGCGGAGGCACTGGATAAATTCCGCCCTGACTGGACGATCGTGAACGCTGGAGGAGCGCGGTTTACGGTGGGTGATCCCATTATTATGACTGCCCAAGATGTAACGGCTGTTGCACAGCATGCCCCTTACACACAAGTCGTTACTGTCCATATGGAAGCAATCAACCATTGTGTACTGACTCGCTCCGAGCTTACGGAACATATCAATCGTGAAGGTCTGGAGAAGCGTGTCCATATTCCGGCAGATGGAGCAACGATTTCGGCATAAGGTGATAACTCCCGATTCACCGTTTGCGCCCATTTCGAATATATTGGATTTCAAAACGCCTAAAAGAAGGGATTATTAAATGAATTGGCAATATCAATATCCTTATTATGGTACAGAAACCCAATGTAAAGAAGTTCCGATTGCTTTTCCTCCCCAGCATCAATATAGACAGCCGGGGTTGGAATACCTGGTGGTTCCACGCCCTATATTTGATAATCCAAAGTATATCGGCACGGGAAAGCTTCAGGATCGGGTGGCTATTATTAGCGGCGGGGACAGCGGCATTGGTCGCGCGGTTGCAGTGGCTTTTGCCAAGGAAGGAGCCGATGTGGTCATTGCCTATCTCGATGAGCATCGAGATGCTATGGAAACCCGTGATGTCATTCACAGGCTTGGCCGACGTTGTTTGTTAATTCCGGGTGATCTAAGGCTAAGAAGCAACTGCTGTCTGGTTGTTCAAAAAACGATGGAAACCTTCGGTCGTATTGATATCCTCATTAATAATATGGGTGTTCAGTTTGTGCGCGAATCGTATCTGGATATCAGTGAACAGCAGCTTCGTGATACGTTTGACACGAATATTATTTCCTTCTTCCATATGACTACAGAAGCATTGCCGTATATGCCGGCTGGGGCCAGCATCGTCAATACAGCATCGGTTACAGCCTATGTTGGACAAAAGAACCTGATTGACTATTCAGCTACCAAAGGTGCTATTGTCAGCTTCACGCGTGCTTTGGCTAATAATCTGGTCGATCAGGGTATTCGCGTGAATGCCATTGCTCCCGGTCCGATCTGGACTCCGCTGAATCCGGCCACACAGTCGACCGAAGTCATCCGCACCTTTGGCAGCAATACGCCGATGAAGCGGGCCGGGCAGCCTTATGAATTGGCTCCTGCCTATGTCCTGCTGGCTTCGGATGATGGCTCCTACATTACCGGCCAGACGCTGCATGTGAATGGCGGACAAATGGTGACGACTTAGTTGGGTTGGCTGATAGCCATAAGGCCTAACATACAAGCAAACCTCCAGCATCCACAAGTTAAGTGGGACTGGAGGTTTGTTTATTTTACAATATTGAATATGATCTTAAACTGATCTTTTGTTTTTGTTGTAAATATCGAAGGCAACCGCCAGCAGCAGTACCAAGCCCTTGATGCCTTGCTGCCAGTCAATACCGAGGCCGATCAGAGACATACCGTTATTCAGTACGCCCATAACCAAACCACCGATAATCGCTCCAAAAACCGTGCCGATCCCGCCTGACGCCGAAGCTCCACCAATAAAGCAAGCTGCGATGGCATCCAGTTCAAAGTTCGTACCCGCTCTCGGCGTAGCCGCGTTCAGACGTGCAGCAAAGATGAGACCGGAAATGGCAGCCAGTACACCCATGTTGACAAATACCCAGAATGTCACTTTTTTCGTTTTGACACCGGACAGACCTGCTGCCTTTTCATTTCCACCCAGCGCATACACATGACGACCCATAATCGTACGGTTCATGACAAAGGAGTATACCACGATCAGGATGAACAGCAGGACAAGAATGTTCGGTATCCCCGCATAGCTCGCGAGCATGAAGGTGAACAGATTAATCACAGCAGCCACTACGATCAATTTGAGTACAAATAACGCCTGTGGTGGAACCTCAAATCCATATTTAAGCTGAGAACGGCGTTCACGAAGTTCATTCACAATAAACCATACCGTAAGAGCAATGCCGACAATGATGGATACTAGGTTATAACCGGTAGCTGAAAAATCCGGCAGGAAACCTGAACTGATTTTCTGAAATCCTCCCGGGAAAGGAGAGATCGACTGGCCTTCCAACACGATCATTGTCAATCCGCGGAAGAGCAGCATCCCCGCCAAGGTCACGATAAATGCCGGAATCCGTACATAAGCGACCCAGAACCCTTGCCATGCCCCAATCAACGCTCCGACCAGCAAAGCTGCAATCACAGCGATCCAAGCTGGAAGCTGCCAATCGACCATCATAATGGCGGCAACCGCACCGACAAAAGCGGCTATGGAGCCGACGGACAAGTCAATATGCCCAGTGATGATAACCAGCACCATCCCGATGGCCAGCACGAGAATGTAGCTGTTTTGCAAAATCAAATTGGTAATATTAATCGGCTTCAACAGCAAGCCGCCTGTCAGCACCTCGAACAAGATCATAATGACGACCAGCGCAATCATCATTCCATATTGGCGGATGTTATTTTTAAATAGTTTAGTTATGGTTTCCATGCTTCACGCCTCCTGACTTGGTCATATATCTCATCAACGTTTCCTGCGATGCGTCCTCACGGCTAACCTCTCCGGTGATCCGCCCGGCATTCATGACATAAATCCGGTCACACAAGCCTAGTACCTCTGGCAGCTCAGACGAAATCACCAGCACACCCTTACCCTCAGCGGCAAGTCGATGAATGATCGTGTAGATTTCATATTTAGCACCCACATCTATGCCGCGCGTCGGTTCATCCAGAATCAGAATATCCGGTCCGGCAAAAATCCATTTGCTCAGTACTACCTTCTGCTGATTGCCGCCACTCAGATTACCGGTTTTCTGTAAAATGCTCGGCGCTTTGATGTTCATGCTTTTTTTCATTTCCTCTGCAACGACGACTTCCTCCTGCTCATTGACCACAGCGCCCTTCGTCAGCTTGCTCAGACCAGTTAACGAAATATTACGCTTGATATCATCCATTAAAATGAGGCCATACTCCTTGCGATCCTCCGTCACATAGGCAAAGCCGTTGTTAATCGCGTCCGTAACCGTGTTGTTCTGGATCGGCTTACCGTCCTTAATCAGTTGACCCGAGATATTGCGTCCGTATGACTTGCCAAAGATACTCATCGCCAGCTCGGTCCGTCCTGCTCCCATCAGCCCGGCAATACCGACAATTTCACCGCTGCGAATATTCAGATTCACCTGATCCAGTACCTTTCGGTCTGCATGATGCTCGTGATACACCGTCCAGTCCTTCACTTCTAACACAACTTTGCCAATCTTGGCATGACGCTCTGGATAACGGCTGGTCAAATCGCGTCCAACCATCCCGCTAATGATCCGATCCTCTGTGACCTCATCCTTTTTCATATCCAGCGTCTCAATCGTCTTCCCATCTCGCAAAATCGTAATCGAATCCGACACCT
Source organism: Paenibacillus sp. T2-29 (assembly GCF_052921365.1). Taxonomy (NCBI): domain Bacteria; kingdom Bacillati; phylum Bacillota; class Bacilli; order Caryophanales; family Paenibacillaceae; genus Paenibacillus; species Paenibacillus sp. T2-29. The sequence goes on from NZ_JBREVE010000002.1 coordinate 484,807, forward strand.
TTGCGACCTCATTCAGCTTGTGGGAGATGAGAATGCAGGAAATGCCCTGTTTTTTAAACTCCAGCATCAAATTAAGCAGATTTTCACTATCATCCTCATTCAATGCCGCTGTTGGTTCATCCAGAATAAGCAGCTTTACCTTTTTAGAGAGCGCTTTCGCAATTTCGACCAGCTGTTGCTTGCCGACCCCGATGTTCGTAACCAATGTATTGGGATTTTCACTCAAACCGACCTTAGACAGCAGATCGCGTGTCCCCACAAAAGTCTCTTTCCAATCAATCACGCCGCCGCTAGCGCGTTCGTTGCCCAGATAAATATTTTCTGCAATCGAGAGATACGGGATCAATGCCAGTTCCTGATGGATAATGACGATGCCCAATTCCTCGCTCTGCTTGATATCCTTGAACTCACACGTTTTGCCCTGGAAAATAATATCCCCTTCGTAGGTTCCATGTGGATATACACCACTCAGTACCTTCATCAGTGTCGATTTGCCCGCCCCGTTCTCGCCGCACAGCGAGTGAATCTCGCCTTCCTTGACCTTGAGATTTACATTTTCCAATGCCTTTACGCCAGGAAAGGTTTTGGTAATTCCCTTCATTTCCAAAATGATTCCAGTCATGGGATACGCTCCTTTCGGTTGGATTCTTACTCTTATTTGAGACCAATTTGCTCTTTGGTGTAATAGTGACTGCCGACAATATCCTTCTCCACATTCGTCCGATCCACCGAGATCGGATCAAGCAAGTACGCAGGAATTACCTTTTTACCGTTGTTATAGGATTTAACGTCATTCACTTCCGCTTGCTTGCCCTGTAAAATGCTGTTGGCCATCACGACCGTTTGCTCAGCCAGCTTGCGGGTGTCCTTAAATATGGTTTGGGTCTGCTCACCAGCTACAATAGATTTAATTGAAGCCAGTTCTGCATCCTGTCCCGTGATGATCGGCAGTGGCTTATTCGCAGATCCATATCCGACCCCTTTGAGGGATGAAATGATACCGATGCTAATGCCGTCATACGGGGAGAGCACCGCGTCCAGATTGGCCCCTGAATAGTAGGCACTCAGCAGATTATCCATCCGCGACTGTGCTAAAGCTCCGTCCCATCGCAGCGTAGCGATCTGTGCCATCGTCATCTGCTTGCTGCGCACAACCAGCTTGCCGGAATCAATGTATGGTTTAAGTACGGACATCGCACCATTAAAGAAGAAGTATGCGTTATTATCATCCGGTGATCCGCCGAACAGCTCGATATTGAAAGGGCCCTTGCCTTCTTTGAGGCCCAGCTTCTTCTCAATATATGCCGCCTGTAACACGCCCACCTTGAAGTTATCAAAAGTCGCATAATACGTCAGATACGGTGTGTTGCGAATCAGACGGTCGTAAGAAATGACTTGAATCCCTTGGTCGTGTGCCTTCTGAATTACATCCGTCAGCGTGTTCCCATCAACCGAAGCGATGACCATGACATTGACGCCCTTGGTGATCATATTTTCGATTTGGGAAATTTGATTTTCCACCACATCCTCGGCATACTGTAAATCCGTTTTATAGCCTTGCTCCTGAAACAACCGAACCATATTCTCCCCGTCCCCTACCCAACGCTCGGACGATTTGGTCGGCATGGAAATACCCACATAGCCTTTTTCCTTGCTGCCCGTTCCACTCTCCGCCAGATTGCAGGCCGAAAGCATCAGGGCCAAAACCAGAAGCCAAACAACAACAGCTCCTTTTTTCATATGAAGTTCCCCTTTCCTCATGTGATGCAGGTCATTTGAAGGTAGGATTTTGCAAAATCCTCAAGTCAGTGCTAATTAGACTAGAAATTAGATAGCGCTTACATAAGTGAGGCAATGAGTACCTCTCCTTTTTTTATGTGCAAACACATGGTATCATTCCAGGCCGGGAAAGGTCTTTGCAGGTTTTGAACTTTTTTTATAAAATTTTAACCTTTGTGTGGGGGAAGGTAGAATTAATTAGATTGAAAAGCACAAAAACTTTGCCAGTTTATAATGATGGCAAAGTTTCAGGGTATCAATTGAAACTATTATTTGAAATTTCCAACGTTAGTCAATAATTTATTAAAGACGTATTAAATAGAAATAATACTATAAAGACAATTGATTTAAAAGGGGAGATCGTCATCATCAATAATAATACCACCACTAGTCTCCTCTTGGTGTATTATAAATGGATTTAATTCATCAGATCCATTATTAGTGTACTCAAATCGTTGCTCATCATTACGAAATAAATTTTCTACATCATGAGGCTCGAGTCTTGATAGAACTTTTGTTAGTGTCCTCATCATAGGATGTGTTCTTCCTACATATCCGTAAATTTTATTGCGATTTCCTTTTTCATGGCTTATTAAACCAACCATAGCACTAATTATCAGTTCTGGGGAGTGTCCTCTAGTTATCTTCCTTTTTAATTCAAGAAAACCATAGTTATTATCTTGTAACTCAAGTATTAAACACTTAACAACATTAGTAATAGAAGTATGCTTATAAATTTTGAACAAAATGTCAGCTGTATATTCATTTATTACAGTTAAATCAGTAACTATTTTACATAGCCAAAATAATACAAATTCTTGTATGTTGTTATTATCTAAATATTTTTCAATTAATTCTATCGCTTTAAAACTTAGTACATTATTTCTGCTTAGGTTTAAGTATAATTTATTCATCAAATGAGGTGAGTCGTTTAATACAACCTCCATTAAATAAAGAAGATCTTCTTCACCAGCGCTAAGCAGTGTTAAAATTAACTCAATATCTTTTTCTTCAAGATTTTTTTCATGTAACATTTGAGTTAAATATTCAATTTCGTCGTCAGATAACACTATCCTGTTTTCGGAATCATCATCATCAAATTCATCAATAGTGTATGTATTGATAATTGATCGTCTTTTATCTAAAAGAGTTTGCTTCATATCGCCAATATATTCTTCATTATCATCTATTTTTTGAATAAATGTTTTTTCTTCGTTTAATGAGAGGCCTTTTTCACCAATGAGTTTTTGTATAATGAAAATATCATCAACTATTTTTTCTCTAAAATCTGAAAAAAAATAGATATCATCCATAAATCTAATAACGAATTCCGAGTTCAATTCCCTAGAACTCTCGACAAAACTAAGAAAGAAATTGCCTATAACCTTAGCCGGAAAAAGTCCCTGAGGCATACAACTCGTACTTCGGCCTTCATTAATTTGTGTAAGAAATGTCCCAAGTTTAGCAGATTCTACTTGATTAATTAGCCTTGCAATAAAGCTTACCACATCATGGTGATAAATATTATTAAAACAATTAGAAATATCTATTTTTCCATAAAAATTATACTTTCTTTTTAATTCAATCAACTTTTCAGAAAATTTTTTATAGTCTTCACTAGGGGAATTATTTGTATCTTCATTAAAAGAATACCCGAAGCTTTCTCGTCCACTCAATTTTGTAGTAATGAAGTGATTTTTGTTTCTAAAAACAAAATCATACAAAAATATTTGTGCAATCGGATCAAGTTGAAAAGTCTGTCTAAGGTGGAACCTGTCTTTGGAAGCGTATACCCAGGGCTGTGCCAGAAAATATGCTTGAGAAATCTCTTCCTTCTTTTTTAAGATATCTTCATTTATGAATTTTATAATTTCTTCTAAACCATACTTGGAGAAAACCTTAATTGAATTTGTCGGAAAGAGTGTTTTATAGTTATCCTTTTCTATAAATTCGTACAAAGTTGTCACGTCTCTCATCATACATCCCCATCCATCATATATAATGAACAAATAAATTCATACAAATAAAGACAGCTTTATTTTCCAGAAAAAGACAAAATTAAACTGTAAAAAAAAACAGTTACGACTCCTGCTGCTTTAGATCATCTAAATATTTTCGCATTGGATTATAGCGTTTTATATCTACATCAAACCATATGCCATATTGAGCCATTTCGAATGTGACAAGTTTTAAAATATTACAAATATTTTCGTATAGAACCAGATAATCATCAATAGATCTCTTTAATTCAAGAAGAGGTGCGTCTGGCATCGAAAAATTTTTCTGGGTATAGTTTAACAATGCAAAATCATGAGGGTTATCCCTATGAGTAAATTGATTTCGTATTTTTTTCAAATACCTATGATTCCCTTTCCACTGACCATCAACAAATTCATTTTTCTCATTAATATATCGACATATCTCAACAAACTTTTCTTCTATAATTTCCAAGAAACTATCATTAGGCTCATTCACAAACTCCTTAATTTTCTTTTTTGCCTTATTCATGAGAGTTTTTTTTATTGCTGAATTAAAAATGTTCACGTAATGTAGCTTTTCCGTTTTAAAATCAAGTTCATAATAAAAGTGATATAGATGGGCTAAAGTATCCCATAGGGAAAACAAACGATATATTGCATTTTCTATAAAGTAGAAAACAAAACGATCTTCATTAGTAATGCGAAATGGGACAAATAGATTTTCGTTTTTATCAATCAAATCAGCAGCTATTAAGAAGCTTCTATTGATTCCCTCAAGTAAATAATTGCATTTTTTTATCCATGTATTAGCATCATTCATTCTCCTTATCACTTCAAAGACTTTTAATCCGTTAGTTTCACCAATAAATTTAAGAAAGTCATTTAAATATAATGGAAAGGCAGATACTGATTTTACACTTTTCCGCAATGAAGAAGTATTGATACCATCAATTTTTAAAGATTTCAAATATTCCTCTTCAGAAATATCGTCATCATTTTTCATACTAAAGGTTCCTTTCCATTTCAGTAATTTCATATATATTTCAATACTAATCTACAGATTCCCAGTAATCATACAGTAAACACAAAAAAATTTGTTGATTTAGCATTTTGTAATTTACGTTTAATGATCCGAGCATAGTAGATTTTATTTCAATCAATTATTACATAGCAATTATTTCACGAACAGGGCAAAAGTATGGCAATAAAATAAAGCAGCACGTCATGATCCTATTCCCGCTCTAAGTAATTTTCCGAGTTTTATAATGATATGCGGAATCCGGTCCCGCACCAGCTTGTTGTATGTAGGCATATCAAATAACACCCTTTCCGATAGGAGGTTAAAAAATTTAACAATTTAATGCAACGAGGTTTCTTTAAAAATAGACGGATACCGCTTCGATGGATTAGCTACAATGCGCCGCGACAGACGCTCTAGAATAGAGTCTGTTTTATAAAGCAACATGTCTACTTCCTCCAGCTTCATCGTCTCCCTGGATGCTTCTTCCTCTCCGGAAACCAGATAATGCATGGTACCCATAAACAACACCATATCTAAACACGGCTCAGCATCCGAGCGAATTAGTCTGAGCAGATCGTTCATGGATAGGCTGATGGATAAAGGTATGATTTGATTTCGATGTACATAAATGGCCTTCGCCATTGAAAACATGGCGCGATCACAAAGAATGAGGCAGTTTAGCCATTGATCATGATCACGCATCATCTGGGCAAGCTGCATTTGGTATTGGGCAAGCTTTTGAAAATCCAGCATGCAATTCAATATGTGGGTGTCACTATACTTAGGCAATTTAAAATCAGCTTCACTATGTAGTTGGTTGCTTAAGGAGTAATGTTTCATGGGGGGAATCAACTCCTGAATTAGAATTTCATAAACAGTGTGAGCAACGTAGCATATCAATGGACCACTAAAATGTATAATTTTCTAGCTATCGGACAAGCTTCATAATGAATATTACTATATAGTAGTTTTTAATTCAATTTACTTACTAACGCATATTAATTAGATGTAACTCTTTCTCTACACTTCTAACTATAGAGAGGTGTATTCATGTCAGAACTTTTAGAATTAGTCGGTACACGTATCCGAGATATTCGAAAGTCCAAAGGGCTTTCGCAAGAAGCTTTAGCCGAACAAGCAGGATTCAATTCGAGTTATATTGGTTTCATCGAGCGTGCGGAGAGAAATATATCTTTGAAAAATCTGGAGAAAATAGCGAAGGCATTGAACGTGGGCGTCTATCAATTGCTTACATATGTGAAGGAAAATGATGAGCTTACCGAAGAAGATTCGAGTATAAAAGCCATTTTGTCTCTCCTAAGAACTCGTGAATCCAAAGATACTGAGCTGGCCTTAAAGATTCTTACGGACATCTTTATTAGAATCGATGAACGATGAAGCAGAAAAAAAGGAACTGCGCTTTGCAGTTCCCCACCATCTCTATTCCTTACGATAACGCCAGCATCGTTTTCATATCTTCCTCTGCGGTCGTAATGAGCTTCAAGCCAAACATCTCCACCAGTACATCCAGTACACCAGAAGAAATAAACTCAGGCGGTTTCGGCCCAATGCGAATATCCTGGATGCCAAGACTGAACAAGCCTAGCAGGATGGCAACCGCTTTTTGCTCAAACCAGGACAGCACAATGCTGACAGGCAGCTCATTCACTGTGCATCCGAAAGCATCGGCTAATGCCAGAGCGATTTTCACAGTAGAACCGGAATTATTGCATTGTCCCAAATCAATATAACGCGGAATGCCAGTATCTCCAACGGTGCCGTAGTCCACATCATTAAAGCGGAACTTACCACAAGACGTGGTCAAAATGACCGTGTCGTTCGGCAAGGATGTAGCCAGCTCGCGGTAATAGTTACCGCCTTTGCCTGGTGCGTCGCAGCCTGCGATGACGAAGAAACGGCGGATATGTCCATCTTTGACTGCCTGAATGATCTCAGGTGCCAGCCCAATGACTGTCTCATGATGGTATCCTGTCGTAAGCACCTGTTCAGAGTCTACATCTGCGGCTGGCAGAGCCAACGCGCGTTCAATCAGTGGAGAGAAATCGTCGTTCACAATTTTGGCAACACCCTCCAGCCCTGCTACTTCATACGAGAAGAAGCGGTTTGCATAGGTGCCTTTAATCGGCATAACACAGTTCGTCGTAGCAAGAATCGCCCCTGGGAATTCCTCAAACAATCTGCGTTGATCGTACCAGGCCTTGCCGATATTGCCCTTGAGATGTGCATATTTTTTCAACGCCGGATAACCGTGGGCAGGCAGCATCTCCGAGTGAGTGTAGATATTGATGCCCTTTCCTTCGGTCTGACGCAGTAATTCTTCCAGCGCGTACAAATTATGTCCGGTCACGACGATGCATTGACCTTCGATTTTATTTTGGCTGACGGTAATCGGCTGTGGAATGCCAAAACGATCCGTATGCGCACGATCCAGCACATCCATGATCCGTACAGCTGCATTTCCGACCTTCATCGCCATCTCCAAATGCTCTTGTACATTAAAGTTAGAATTGGTTAAGGTCATATATAACGCTTCATGCGTGATCCGATCCACCTCAGGATCGGTATATCCCAACTGACGAGCATGTGTCGCATAGGCAGCAATCCCTTTTAATGCAAAAATCATTGTATCTTGCAAGCTTGCTACCGTCTCATTTTTCCCACATACTCCGATGACTTTACACCCGCCGCTCGGCGTCTGTTCACACTGATAACAAAACATATCGTTTTCCTCCAAATATTGATAGATATTTGTTCGTTATCTACAGGGTAACAAACCCCTGAACGTGCTGGTGTGATTACACACACACTTTTTAGTACAGATTATAATGAGACGGTGCAGGCACTTCGCAATCCAATCATTCCTATTCCGACGAATTTTCCTGAATTCCCCCGCCCTTACGGTACTGCACAGGGGACACGCCCATGGTCTTTTTAAAAGCAGTGCTAAAATAATGCTGACTGTCGTATCCCGTACGTTCTGCTATTTCAAGCACAGATAACGTCGTAGAGTCCAGCAGCTGTGCTGCTTTACGGATACGGGCACGCGTGACGAGGGTCACGAAGCTGTCGTTGAGCTCCTTTTTGAGCACACGGCTGAGATATACAGCGGACACCTGTAGACGCGAGGCCAGAGCTTCCAGCGTCAGCTCCCGATCGGCATAACCTTCCTGAATAAGCTGCCGGGCCCGGCGTACGATGGGAGATAGCTGCGATTCACCATATACCCGATCCCGGCTCACCCGGTACGCATCGATTGCGCCTTCCAGCCCACCCGTGTTGGGCTCCACATGTGTGTGAACCGCTATATTCAGATAGCGTCCAATGGCCTGCTCTATGGAAGCACCGATCGTCTCGGGTGCCTCCTGCCACAGGCATATGCCGATCAGCCCGTTCGCATCGCGGAACAACACATGCGATAGGTTCTCCAGCAATTCGCCAATAATATTTTCTGCGGCGAAAAGAAACAACTGGCGATCATTCTCGCGCATAATCGTCTGCCGCGCCTCTGCCGCTGGCCACCGTACCACACCGATCTGAGCAGGTGGCCGGGATGGAAGACGTAAAAACGTCAATTGCTCCATAACGTCCTTTCCCGTGTGCTGTCCTTCCAGCCATTCCAGGCAAAATCGCTGGCGCAGCAGCGGAATATTCCGTTCAATCTGCCCGGCGGCTTGTTCTACATAGGCGGCACGTTTGTACTCCTCGTCCAGTCGCTGACGAAGGCGCGACAACGCAGCGTGAAGCTGATTTGCATTTACCGGCTTCAGAATATAATCCTCTACGCCAAGTCGGACAGCCTCCTGCGCATAAGCAAACTCATCATGCCCGGAAATGATCAGGCAACGGCATTCCGGACGTTCTTCCCGCAGCCGCCGAATCAGTTCAATCCCATCCATGAACGGCATATTCATATCGACCAGCAAGATGTCGATGCTAAGCTGATCAACCAGCTCCAGCGCTTCTTCACCGTCCTCGGCCTCGGCTACAACCTCCATGCCCAGAGCTGCCCAGTCCAGGCAATCCCGAATCCCCTCACGAATGATCGGCTCATCATCTGCGATCAATAATTGATAACATTTGGCCGTGGCTATGCTTACTTCTGGTATGGCCTGGTCAATCAGACTCGCCGTTGTCGCGTTGTCTGTTCCCTTGAATTTCGTCATCCTGACCCTCTCCTCTGTCATAAGGCTTCTTCAGTTGCGCCATATCCAGCAGCAACGGATGAGTGATTGTAACGCAGGTACCTGTCCCTTCTTTACTGTCCAATGTAATTCCATATTCCTCGCCAAAAGACAATCGGATACGCGCTTGTACATTCAGCATGCCGTAACTTCTGCCATTTGTACGAACACCCTTTTGTTTCTGTCTTCCTTCCATCGCCTCCAGTGGTCTTTCCAGCCATTCACGCAGCTCACACAGACGTTCCGCCGTCATCCCTGCACCGTCGTCACGTACCGACAGCAGCAGCTTGCCGTCCTCGGCTTTAGCTTCTACCCAAATTGTGCCTGAACCGCGTCTGGCCTTAATACCATGGTAAATCGCATTTTCCACTACAGGTTGAAGCATCAGCTTCAATACAAACAGATCCTTCAGCTCGTCGGGAACATTCAATTCCCAGCGAAGTCGATCACGATAACGGGTTTGCTGGATTTGCATATAGCTCGTGATATGCTCAACCTCAGAGCGCAGCGGAATAAAGTCATCCCCTTTGCTGAGTCCAAGGCGGAACAATCTCGATAACGCCCCCACCATGTCGGATACGTCGTCTGCTCCATTTTTCCGAGCCATCCAATGAATTGTATCTAGCGTATTGTATAGAAAATGCGGCTTAATATGCTCTTGGAGACTGCGCAGTTCGGCATCCCGTTTTTGCCGTTCCCTCAGTTCACTAAGCAACATGAGACGGCGGATCTGCTCCAGCATCCGGTTAAAGCTACGGCCCAGCATTCCGATTTCATCCCCGCGCTCACTCCACTGACGAACCGTAAGATCCCCTGTCTCTGCCTTACGCATATAAGACATAAGCCGGAAAATCGGCTGCGCGATGGAACTGGACAATCGCAAGGATGCCGTTAAACCAAACAGACATACAATGAAAACAAAACAGACGACGTAGAACTGAATTTGCCGCACTTCCAGTGTAGATTCGCGTGCCGGGAATACTCCCACTGTTCTCCAGCCCGTGAACTCGGAAGCCTGGAACATGAAGAGCAATTCCCTACCTCCGGCTTCACGGGTAAACATTCCGCTATCCTCTGTCCCGAACCATTGCGGCGGAATGCGCTCAATCAAAGGCATATCTGGCATATATACACTGCGTCCCTTGGCATCTGTCACCATGACATACCCGCTTTTGCCCAAGGTTACATCTCTGGCGGCTTGCGACACAGCCCGCAGCTTGAGATCGATCATAATCACACCCAGTACATGTCCTGTCTCTGGGTCCGTGACCGAGCGAACGACAGAGACAATTTCACTGTCCTTATACCGGACATGAGTGGTCACATTACGGTGACTTGGCTGTCCCAGCACAGTGAATATCCCTGCATGCTGCGCCGCCTGTGTGTACCAGTCTTCTTCCGTCAGGCTGCGCGTGCTTCGAGCATACATTTCATTGCTAATATAATCGCCTTTTTCGTTCACGATCAGAATCCCGGCAATTTCAGGATATAAGGTGGTAAAGCCCTGCAAAAATTGCTTCATTTTATACAGCGTATCCTGCTCCTGTACGGAACTTACTGCCTGCTTGGAGCCAGGAGCCTGGTTAAGGAGAGGCTGCTGTGCTTGCTTCCCTTGATTTTCTGGCGTTGCACCACTTGTATGACCCGCGTGGCCATCGGCCAGCGTCCGCCCTTTCCAAAACTCGCCAATATCAGGGTTAAAGGCAACCAGATACGTCATGTTCTGCAAATTTTCCATTTTGGTATCCAGTGCTTCGTTCACCTTGCCAATCAACTGCATCGTATGATTTTCCACCTGCCGCTCAATAATCCGTTCCACCGTCCAATTCACCAGCAGGCCTAGTCCCAGCGAAGGCACGATGCCAAACAGCAAGAACAGCACCATGAGCTGATAACGTAAAGGCATATTACGCAAGCGAAGCCGTGGCATCATTTGGTGCAATCCTAAGTAGAAACGCTTCCAAAATTTATTTTGCATAATAATCATCTACATTCGCTTGGGTGACGACGGAAATCCCAGTATCTACCCGCACGGGCAGCGGAGTATTGTCTCCAGAGGATGAAGGTGCAGGAATCGTCAAATGATGATGCAGATGGAACAGATATTGAAGTGACCAATAGCCCATATTCCATGTCCCTTGGGCAATTGTGGCCGAGATCGTCCCATCACGAATCATATCCAGTGTCGCTTTATTCGTATCAAAAGAAATAATCTTCAGCGGATGACTGCTTTTTTGGCTCAGTGCTGCCTCACCCACACCTGTTCCTCCGGTGGCTTCGGTCACAAAAATACCCGCCAGTTTCGGATAAGCTTTCATTAGCCTTTGCGATTCATCCCTAGACACCATCACGTCAGCACGACCATCTACCACTTCCACCACCTTCATGGCAGGATATTGCCGCTGAATGGTATCGCGAAAGCCGCGCGAGCGTTCCTCATGATTTTGCTGCCCAGGCAGTGTGAGAACAGCGACTTGGCCTTCACGTCCCAACAGCTCTGCCATTTTTTCCGCAGCGGTCACGCCTGCCTTATAATTATCTGTGCCCAAAAAAGTATATGCCCGGCTCCCCGGCGCTCCGGCGTCAAACAGCACTACAGGGATGTCGGCATCCAGTGCCTTATTAATGACCGGGATCAGGGAGTGAGGATCAATCGCTGATATGGCAATGCCTGCGGGTTTACGGGCAATCGCCTGCTCAATGACCGTCGTCTGCTCCTGTGCATCATACCGGGTAGCCCCCCGATACTCCACTGTCACCCCCAAGGCATCCCCAGCATCCTCGAAGCCCTTGAGCCCGCTTTTCCAATACTCCAAACCGGACTGGAACGTAATCATCATATACGTTTCTCCGATACTGCCTCGTAGCCCTTTTTCCTCCCAAGCTCCATTCAACCGCCCGGTTTGTTCATATCTGAACACATAGAGAGCAAAGGCTGCAATCAGCAGCATGTACACCAGCAGCGTTTTCTTCATCCTTCCTCTCCTCTTCCTGTGCGTATCCTTAAGTTATAAATTCACTTTAATTTATTCTGGTTTCACTTAGATTGTAAACGCAATCATATTAAATTGGAACTACTTCGCTCTTCTTACTTTCAGGTGGCGTTAATCCTGCACTAATGTTTCTACGTTACAATACCTACAATTGTGCTAGGGAAAACATGTGCGAATCTTGAGGAAAAGGAGTGATATGGATGAGCAAGCCACGTATTGCGGAATGGACAGAACTACGGGGTCTTGCCTACCTCGCTGTCGTGCTTCAGCATTGCATTGGCGAATATATTTATCGCAGCGACATCCAACAGCCGGATTCCGTTATGCTCGCGATGCTGTACCATTTGACACGTTTTGGCACACCCACGTTCGTCTTCCTGTCTGCGGCGCTGCTATTTTATAATGGTAACAAACCGATTGGCTATTCCCGTTATATTGGCAGACGGTTTCGAGATATTTATGTTCCTTTTCTCTGCTGGACCATTGTTTATTGGGTATGTACTCAGAACTGGTCAACAGCGCAGTGGGGAAATATATATTTTTACAAAGGCATGTTTGAAGAAATGATCATCCCCGTCAGCGGATATCATCTATGGTTTGTGGTCATGATCTTTCAGTTTTATATTTGGTTTCCTTTATTTGCAAAAGCAACCGAACGGATTCGGACGCTTCTACGTCGTTTTAGCACCAAAAGGCGCAAGCAGCTTGTTTTGGCTGTGATGCTGATTGCTGCTGTGGCTTATGCGTTGCTGTTACAATGGTCCTACTATGACATGTCTGCATGGAGCGCTTGGTTGCCATCCTTTGGACAGACCCTGTTAGATTACCGCACTTATAACTTTGTTATGTACTTTTTCTATTTTATGCTGGGCGCAGTATGCGCCTATATGACGGACACCTGGCGGGGATTGGCCCAACAGACGTTGCCGTGGAATGTATTTATCTTTATTGGTCTGTTCATGCTCATGGGTCACACGATGCTGATCCAGTCTGGCGATACGATCAATCTCAATATTTCTACTTATCTGAAGCCAAGCACCTTCGTGCTGATTGTCTCGCAGTTGCTTTTGTTGTACGGACTGCTGCTTCATTTGCAAAAAGACCCGCGTACCGAGCCGTTTCGCCGTATGCTTAACTGGATTGGACGCTACTCCTTCGGAGGATATCTGGCCCATGCACTCGTGCTATCCTTCATATCCTATTACACTCGTCCGCTTGCACTGGGTGATCATCATTTTACAGCTACGCTCATTACGTTTGTCGTCGTGGCAAGTGTTTCTCTGGGCATCAGTTGGCTCTTTGCCCATCTGCCTGGCGGCAACTGGATTGTTGGTTCCAAAGGTAGACAGCGCTTGAACTGGCGACTTAATTTTCAGTTCCTCTCCTCCAAACGTGCTTCCAAAAGCACACAGGAGCTTGGCTAATCTTCTGCTTCAGCGTTCAATATGGGGGATTCGAACACCCTCAAGGACTTTCGCAGGGCTCACGTATTGAGCTCTGCTTTTTTTTGTCTAAGCATGCTGAATCATGTCCGTAACTGATTAACATTTTATGACATGGATATGTATTTTATTTTAAAATAAGTCATTATATAGAATAATTATAAGCATTACGTGGGAGAAGTCACATTTTTGCATAAAAAGAATGGGGGGATAAACTGAACATACCATCGTCGTTGTTAAGGATCTGGTCCAAAACTGGGTGAGGCTGCTTCCTGGTCTGAAACATACGGTTGAACTGATTAATCAGTTCATCCAAAAGCATAGACTGCTCCAGTACACAAGCATGTCCTAAGCCATACTCTGCGTAAAGATCATGCATGTGTTGTCTGGCGTGTTCCATTTGTTGAATTAACGTTACCTTTTCATCCTTGTTCATCCTACATACCTCCTCATGAATTTCATTTTAAGAAGGGATGTACAAATATGTCAGGATCAATTTTGAAGCAAAAAATTACAAAATAATACAAAAAGAGACCAGCAATAAGCTGGCCAATGAAAAAAACAAAAAAATTGACTAAGCTGTGCCAATATGTCCTTGAACTTGGACTGTGTTAGCGCTTGGGATTTCAGTTGGAACTGGTAATCCAACTACCAGTAAAAAGCTAATTGTTGCCAAAATTAAAACTGTCTTCTTGATCATTTTTTTCCCACACCTCCTTATAAGCAGAATAAAATTGTGCCTGCATTTCAGGAGTAGCAAGCTCACTGAAACAGAAAAATAAGCCTGCACAATTGGAAATAAGTAGTGCGTGGTTAATTATACCAGCTTTTTTCAAAGCTTCTATTAAGCATTTAAACCCATAAAGGTATCTCCCTTTATATAGGTTGTATTTAGCTAACTTATACCAGAATCGTACAGTTTCTTCGAGTATGACTTGTTGCTCTGTTAATGTACTCGTATATTCTTGATCACGATAAACTGTAATTTGGGGTTCAAACTGCTGAAGAATATGATCAATATCGATGTTGTAACGATTAGCTACTTCTATGACATTTAAAAGTTCTGCAAATATATGTTGCTCTCCAGATATATGTTCAACGTAATCTGGCAGCACACTAATATCTCCAGACATAAGCTTATTAACACAGGTATTAATTTTTGCCCAATGCTCAAATTTTTCTAGCCAATGGAGTGTATCTGGATCATTTTCCTTCACCCAGCTTAGATCGGAATAACCACGAAGATGTGCTAATGCTTGTGCATGATCGCCTTTTGCATCACAAGCATTAGCACACATCAATTCGGCGTAGGCTATGTATACAAACAATGGTCTGCTTAGCTTTTTTCGTGGCTCTGTTCCTTTTCGCTTGGAATTGTGAACCAAATGATATTGAAGCTGTCCTAACTGACCCATCCGATGTGCAAATTCATACACCTTGTCCCACATGCTTAATGACCTATAGACATTCGCTAAATCTTTTAGAGCATCTAATTGCTCTATCTCGTCTAAGCGATCCACAAAGGGGGCAAATTCAATGGCAGCTTGAAGATTTACAGCCCGATCCTGTCCAACTTTGATTTGGAACAAGCGATACTGGCAGATTGCCAATCGCTCTGAATGCTGCTGCTTCTCACTTTCAGCTACCTTTTTGTATAAGTAAGCGGCTGCTTCGTTGTAACCGTCTTTGTATACATTTTCGGCGACTTCAAAGAGCGATGGCAGATAATTAGGGTTATCCAATAACAGAATGACAACTCGCTGCAAGCAGTCCAATCGCCCTAGCTCAATGCATCGGTACAGGAACGGACTGATTTTTTTCCAGTTGAGCGGACATTCCTCAATGCATTCTTCAATGTATCGTTCGTAAAAATAATCCGGTGGTAAATTCATTCCCGCAGTAATACTATCCAGTTGGTGAACAGACATAGACCGGTTGCCCGTCACAATACCACTAACTGTACCTACATTCAAATCGATCGTGTGACCAAATTCGGTCATGGTTAAGCCTTTTCGTTTCAGATAGGTTTGAACTTCTGCCTGTATCGTAGGTGTGATTTCCATGGATAAACCACCCTTTCAGCATCTTCATAGATTCCCATTTTCAATAATTCATATAGTTTTGAAACAAATAGTATAATTACTGTTTTTTCATTCATGATAATACCATCTTTTGGAACATTGATAAATACTTTTACTTTATAGATTTTTATATTTTTATTAGGAGATCATTGGATGATAGATTATTATGATAGGAGAAGGTCACTTGAAAAATACAGGTATGACACGTCCCTTGGACACGTTAGGCCGGATTGTTATTCCAAAGGAATTGCGAACCTCTATGGGTATTCAAGCTGGCGAGTCTTTAGAATTTTATTTGGATGTTGAAACCGGATTGTTAAGTATGCGGAAGTATATTGGAGTCTGCTGCCACTTATGCCATTCGGTCCAGGATTTAAGCTATTTCAGACATTCATTTTTATGTAAAAAATGTATACAAGATTTGAAGGGAAACATCGAGGATTGTCCAATACCTGCTCTTGCTGTTAAGGAAGCTGGAGATAGTGAGAAAAGCATAAAACGATCGTCTTCACAACATTTGGTTGAACATCTTAGAAGACTTATGCGTGAGTATCCAACAGCCCAGCAAGGCGAATATGCTGAATGGCTTGGCGTGTCACAAAGCCGTATTTCCCAGCTTAAAAAGCTATTATAGGTATCGCTTCACTCGCATCCCAGCAAAACTCAATAACCAGTCGCTGTTTATTTCAAGCGACTGGTTATTTTTTAACTTTGAATCCGTACTGACCAAAATTCAACAAATTAGATTCCAAAACTTCCAGATGATATTGCTATAAAATATGGATTTAAACTCTTTAAGATGATATATTCTGACTATATGTAAACTTCCTAAAAACGCTTTAACGGACTTAAAACAAAAAAATGGTTAGTGGGTGTATAAATGAAGTCACATGTTCTAATTTATGATGGGTATGTTAGTTTTGAAATTATGCTAGCAACCTATTTTATGAAAACCAAAGGGGACATTATTACGATTGGAGTAACCAAAGATCCTGTCATTTCCTATGAGGATTTTAAAGTTACGCCTTCGGTAGCCCTTGATGAAGTGTCTGCGGAGGACATTCAACTTCTGATTATACCTGGTGGAGATAACACTCAATTAAAGACAAACAAGCAACTTCTAGCTCTCATTAAAGCACTGAATAATGATCATAAAGTAATCGCGACCATTTGTTCTGCCACTGAACTATTGGAGCTAGCAGATATATCTTCTAAAAACCATGTGAGTCATCCATCGGGTCTGGAGATACACAAGAATATCATATCTGCTAAACCCAATAAGTATGTAGATTTTGCAATCGAAATAGGCAAGGTCATGAACATTTATACGGATGATGAAGATTTTAATGAAACCATCGATTTTTTTAAGCTCTTTAAAGATAGCTGATTCTCCTCACAACAATCACTTTATGCATGGTGGCATTTGGGATATTATTAATAAATAAATTTACATACATAAAAGGGGTAATTAGAATGAAGGACAAATTAAAGGGGCTATTCGTGGGCTTAACCGTGGGTATGATGATTACGGGCGCAACCGCAATGGCTGCATCTGGAACAAGTGTAAATGCTGTTGTGAAAAAGTTTGATGTATTTTTAGAGGGTACAAAAAAAGATACTGCCGAGGGCTTGATTTACAATGGAAACACGTACATCTCTGTTAAGGATATTGGAACTGCCGAAAGCAGACCAATCAGCATCAAGGGTAATAAACTGTATTTAGGGAAACAGCAAAATATTATTACAGAAAATCAAGCACTCGATATTCTTTTGGATAAAATAAAAAACGAAGCTACTAAATATAATTTACACGTAATGGTTGAAGGGATCGAAGGAACAAAATACTCTTTAAGAGCTTACGAAGATTTTCCTGATCACATTTCAACTTATGGATTCTATTATGTAGATAAATACACTGGTAAAGTAACTAAATATGACATCGTAAATGATAAGGAAGTTGAAATATAAGGATGGGTTCTCCCCATCCTTTTTTATTGTAAAACGATCCTACTCCCAGACTATCGCTTCAATTGAGCTTCATTCGAAGTTCCAGATTTACGGTCGAATGTAATCGGGCCTTTACGGTTCACAAGCCTTTTCAAATCCACGGTCATTTCGTTCTTCAATTTATCAATGAGCTGATCCTCTTGAATTCCTTTGCTTTTAGCAACCTCGGCCAACGATTTCCCCTGTCCCAGCTCTTTCTCTAACTGGACAGGAGTGATGCCCAGCAGCCTAGCTACTTTCTCGTTGAGATGGTGATTCAAGCCGCCAGGCCTTTTGCCATGTCTATGTCTGTGCACATGTCTATGTCTGTGCACATGTCCGTGCCCGTGATCGTCCTGTGGTTCAACATTCCACTGTTGGGCTTCCCCTTGGACTGAATTATTGGGAGTGCGAGCTTGCAACGAATGCTCTGATTCCATACTGGATGCTCCTGCGGCACTTGTAGCACCAAACATCATTACTCCTCCATATAGGATAGCAGCGGTCAATTTCCATTGTTTTTTCATGTTGTGGACCCTCCTTTCACCCTTTTTCATCTATATTTTCTCTTTCAGCTTTTTTTATTCGTATTTCGCCTGTTAAGTAACCATAAGACGGGAAAAAGAGCCCATGAGCATTGCTATCACAATTACACCCAACCTTCGATCTTCACGCGCTCCTTGAGAACCCTATCGTGTAGAGTGAGCAAAAATAAACAACTAAACTTTCTACAATATAACTTGAAGTTTTTCAGGTTAAATATGAAGGGTAACATGATAATATTAATTTGTAATCGATTACAACTATATTTTTTGGAAATAAATGTTGTATCAAGCTACTACAGAATGCATTGCATCACAGTCAGCATTATTCCGTAAAGGCAAGAAATTCGACGAAACCAAGACACACCAGCAAATCGGAAATATTTCTGTAAACTACAGCGCCAACTACCAACCAAATGGTAATTCTTATTTATGCGTCTATGGATGGGCAGTTGACCCGCTCGTAGAATATTACATCGTCGATAGCTGGGGAAGCTGGCGTCCACCTGGTGCAACACCAAAGGGCACCTTTACCGTTGACGGGGGAACATATGATATTTATGAAACCACTCGGGTTAACCAGCCTTCTATAAAGGAGACATTACAACTTTTCAACAGTATTGGAGTGTCCGGACATCCAAACGCACAAGTGGAACCATATCGGTCAGCGAGCACTTCAAAAAGTGGGAAAGCATGGGCATGAAAATGGGCATGATGTATGAAACTTCACTTACTGTAGAGGGATACCAAAGCAGCGGCAGTGCCAATGTAACTAATAATACCATTACGATTAACGACAGATAATCCTAAGGGCGGAACGACTCTAAAATCAACTAACCTTACTGTTTATTAAAATTGTTAGGAGGAAGAACCTTGTCTATAGCTAAATTAGGAAAATGGACGGCGATTATGTCAATCACCGTGTCTTTATTCACAGGGTCGCTGGTAATCTCCAACAATCAGGCGCATGCGGCTGATTGCTCGAACGGTTATGTAGCGTTAACCTTTGACGATGGCCCCAATCCCTCTAATACCAGAGCACTGCTTAGTGCCCTGAAGCAAAACGGATTACGCGCAACGCTCTTTAATCTTGGACAAAACGCGCAAAATAATTCTTCGCTCGTACGTGAACAACAAGCAGCAGGCATGTGGATCGGTAACCATTCATGGTCACATCCGCATATGACGCAACTGAGCGCATCACAGATGTCATCGGAAATTACACGCACACAGCAAACAATACAGTCTATTACTGGCACGGCACCAAAGTTGTTCCGTCCTCCGTATGGCGAGACCAATGGAACCCTCAGATCCATTGAGAACCAAAACGGTCTTACCGAAGTGTTATGGAACGTTGACTCCCAGGACTGGAACGGCGCCTCCACCGCACAGATCGTAGCTGCCGCAAGCAGACTTAAAAACGGCGATGTGATCCTTATGCATGATCAGTATCAGACTACACTCCAAGCGATCCCACAAATCGCACAGAATCTCAAAAACCGCAACCTTTGCTCTGGTATGATCTCTCCAAGCAATGGCCGGGCGGTAGCGCCTGACGGCAAAAACAACGAAACACCGCCAAACACGAGCACAAAAATCGAAGCAGTAAATATGACGAAGAGCGGTCAGTACACTTCAAATATCAGCTCGCCGTTCAACGGAGTGGCTTTATACACGAACAATGATTCGGTGAAATTCACACAGAATTTCACCAGCGGTACCCATAGTTTTTCACTCCGGGGTGCTTCAAATAATTCCAACATGGCCAAAGTTGACTTGAAAATTGGTGGACAAACGAAGGGTACCTTCTACTTCGGCGGGAGCAGTCCTGCGGTCTATACTTTAAAAAATGTCAACCATGGCACCGGAAATCAAAAGATTGAGCTTGTTGTAACAGCCGATGATGGGACATGGGATGCTTATCTTGACTATTTGGAGATCATCTAATTTTAAAAAAACAAAATCCCGGCGGGATCTTCCCGACCGGGATTTTTGTTGATATCTTTTTCACATAACTCTCAATGTAAAAATAACATAATATTGCAATATCGCAATCTCTTATATAATGGCGGGTAACAACTAGAAGTCGCTACAAAAACATTCATAAGAGATGCGGGTGGTAGCCATGGAATGGTATTTTGCATACAAAGAAGAATTGGAAAAGGTATTCCGCCAAGCGGAGGAACGGACGGCGGCATTACCGGTTCCCTTTCAGCAAGAGGGGTTAGACTACCTGGCGCGGTTTAATCCGTTGCGGGAAGACAGTACGCGTAATTACATATGCTATTTGCTTCCATTTTGGCTGCAGGAACTGACCGGACTGTCTCCCGAAACATGTCGCAAGCTGTCACTCGGCAACGTGTTCGTCATGGCTCATTATTTAATTCAAGACGACGTGATGGACACAACAGTAGACAACCGCAAAACGCAACTTGCCTTAAGTCAGCTTTTCTATACCGAGTGTCTAAACATTTATCAGGAGCTTTTTCCGGCAACCTCTCCTTTTTGGTCATATGCCCGGACGTATGTGGACGAATGGGCCGTTAGTGTGATATCCGAAGGAACAGAGGACTATTTTCAAGGTGAAAGAAATAAGGTCGCACTAAAAGCCAGCCCATTAAAAATGGCCGGGACGGGTGCCTTATTGCTCGCAGGTCATGCCGATCTGATCCAGACTGTTACCCATATGACAGATTTGAGCTTGCTCGTGCTCCAAATGTCGGATGATTGGGCAGATTGGTCAGAAGACTTGGTGGAACATAGCTATAACTGCCTATTGTCCCATATCAGCGCCGAACAAAAGACGGCGTACTGTGAAGGACTAGGACCACAACAAATTCAGGAAGCGATTTATGTACGCGGGGCGCTCGCCAGCTATGTGGACATTGCGAATCAAGCAGTCCAGGAGCTAGAGACGATGGAGCCTTCCATCCACGGTCTGCATAGGTTCGCACATTCCATCGCAACAGAGCTCAGCGAAGAGGCAGCAGAAATTGAAGGCGGACGCTCACATTTGCGAAGAGGCGGGCTTGATTATTGGCTCTCCAAAAATATGAAATAATGCTAGATTTTTCTGAGTCTTACGTGGTATACTGACTAGGTAATTATAACCAATTGAATGAGAGGGTGATTTTTGATGGCTACTGAAGTTCTTCAAACACAAGTCATTCAAAAAGCTTGGGAGGATGCCAGTTTCAGAGAGAAACTGATGGCAGATCCCAAATCTGCAATTCGTGATGTGTTAGGAGTCGTGATCCCCGATCATATCCAAATCAAAACGGTAGAGGAAACGTCTGATCAATTTTATCTGGTTATCCCTCCAAACCCTTCAGGCGTGCTCGCTGCATCCCAGAAACCTCGCGCGATGTGGTAGATTGGTTCTTGTAGCTTATTTAATCTATACTTTTTAATCTCAAGCGGGTGGGCTCAGCAAGCTTCCCTCCGTTTTCTCCGAACGCAAAAAAGCCGGATGTTATCCGGCTACGGGGAAGCGGATGGTCGCTTCTGTTCCCACCCCTTTTGCACTTGTAAAAGATATTTTACCATTCATCGTTTCAATAATCCGAAAGGTCACCATCATCCCCAAACCCGTGCCTTTAGTCTTATTCGAAAAATAAGGCTCACCTAGTCTGGATAAGGTCTGAGCATCCATCCCTTCACCATTATCCCGAATATGAATGACTGCTTCTCCATTGTCCACATAAGCCCATATATGAATATGTCCCTGTTCTCGCAACGCTTCAATACTGTTTTTGATAATATTGATAAATGCCTGCTTGAATTTGGAGGAATTCCCGCGCACTTTGATTTCCTGGGGAATATCCAGCGAAATTTTACCACCTTGCAGATTTGCCATTGGACTGATAATTCCTTCTATATGTTTGAACTCATCCAATATGGTCAACGTTTTGGTATGGTCAAACTCCGGTTTGGCGAAAGTCAGAAAATCAGTAATAATCGCGGACGCTCGATCCAACTCCTCCAGAGCGATATGCAGATAGTCTTTGTTCTTACCATCCTCCTGCTTGCTCATCAACTGAAGAAATCCACGTGTAACCTGAAGCGGATTGCGTACCTCATGAGCTACAGATGCAGCCAAATCGCTAATAATCTCCATTTTCTCTGAACGTTGAAGCTCATTATTGAACATCTCCAGTTCTCTGGAATACCGAACCACCTGCTTGTGCTTTTCCGCCAGCCTTCTGCCCAAGATCGCAATCAATGCCAGGACAAAACCGAACACGCCCCATTTCCATAAAAACATATTGTAGTGTCCGTCCCGGATAAAGAACCAGCTGAGTTCTGCGATCGTGATGACTGCAAAAAATGCAAAGCCTGTCGATAAAATGATCGCTTCGTGGTCTCCCTTAAGCGCCATGCGAATCGAAGCAAATACCAAAAGTACCATCAAAGCTACAAGCAATATACCGAGGACGATGACACTGAAGAAATAATATACATCGTTGAGTCGCTCCTGTGCTCCTAAATTCACAATCATGATGATGAAGCAGAACAAAGAGTAGGCGGTTAACAATTTTCTGAATTTCCGAATCAGTAAAATTGAATTGATATTTTGCTCAAAAAAGAAGGCTAATGAAGGCAACAGAATAAATAGCGCCACATCAAAAAGTTGTAAATACAGCTTGCCATAGCCGCGATAGAACGTATATAAAAACGGTGAATACGTTACAATCATCAGACCGATCGACAATACAATCGCGCTTAGGGACAGCCACATGGCCATACTTGGACGGAACAGGAAAAACGAGCAGATCAATAGCACCAGGGCGATAAAGATAAATGTACTGCCCAGTACAATATCCAAGACATCCATTCTGACCAAGTTTCCCAACAAGTCACGATAATCACCAGTCATCACATTTCCGATAATGCCCAGTCTATTTTTACTGCTTTCCGTCCATATGTATAATGTTTTACCACTGTCTTCTGGCTTCAGCGGAATCAGAATACGATTATTCTCATAATTATAGCCACGGTACGATTCATAAAAATTGGTGCCATCCTTATACAGTGTAATGTGCCTGCCATAAATATTTTCAAAAAGCACCGCTGGTGTTTCATCATTTAACGAAGGTAGCTTAATACGAATCCAGGCGGTGCCTCTATTGCCCGGCTGCTTGAGCAGCTGTGTATCATCTTCAATATGCATCCAGACCTTACTGTGATCAGTTACCTCATCTAAAGAGCCATCCTCGTCTTCTGCTCCCCATCTCATATCCCAGGAGGGTATCTTATACTCCCTTTCCGGGGTCATTTTGGCCGCATAGCCGATGTGGTCCAGCGACAATAGTATCACAATGACCGCTAGCAGAGCGGCGACAGCTTTGGGCACATGCCTCATATTAAGCACCTCAAAGTTACGTAGTAGGATTTACAAATTTGTATATGTTTTAACATTTTTATCTTCCTGAAACTATATTATTCTATACGATGATGTTCATACCTTCTTCAAAATAAGGGTATCATGTTCTTTTTAATCATTATTTGTAAAATCTTCATATTGGTTAATGATCATTTCCTGTTCGCGTTGCTCCATCTGCTCTCTAAGCCCTATCCAAGGTTCACATTCTTCATCCTCATAGATCGTCCAAATATCGGAGAATAAATAATCGCGTATTTCTACTATTTTTCCGGCCTGTCCGCCGTCTGTCCAGTATAAACCATCCGGACGCCGAATAACGGTACGCGAATAGCCTGGAGTAGATGCCTTTTGACCTACTCGGATCCGGCTAATCATCGGACCAAACATGTACCATTCCAATTCATATCCCTCCAACTCCTCTTTATCATATCACAGCAGTTACCAAAAAAACGCTTATTGGGAAAGAGCATATCCCTATTCGCATGATTTTAACTTTTTACAGACACACTAACTCTAAGTTTAGCCGTTCTGCGGTTTGGGTAAGGTCGAAATAAGCAACAAAAAGCAAAGGAGCTGAGTTAGATGGCAAATCGCGACAATCAAAAGACTGAGCTACAGGATCATGATTTTGAGCCTTCCCTGCAAAATGCAGAAACAAACTGGGAGAATCTGATCGAGGGGCCTGATACTCCTCTGGAGGACGTACCTGATGCCGATGAACTGACACCGAACAGTCCTGTTGATCCCTCTGCGCCTGCTGAATTCCTGCATGGTACAGATTTGCTGAACGGTACCGATGGGGATGAAGAAGAGCAACTGGACAGTGACGATATTCTGGATTAATTACTGCATGTTATAGGAGATAAGAAAGCGGTTTCTCATCTTGCTATGCGGGTAATGAAGTGTATATACCGAAAGGAGTTGACTAATCTCCTATGTATAAAGATCCGATGTCTCAAGCTGATATGGAGTACAAACGCTATAAAACCTTGAATCCTGTAGAAGAGGATGACCGCAGGACTGCGGACAAGACTCATACGGACGATGGCATAGAAGATAACCCACGAGGAGTCGCATCAGCGAAGCCCGAACCCAGAGATCAAGCAAGATGATAGCACAGATAGGGAATGCAAAAACTAGAATCGGAAATCAGGGCTTGCCTTCTGCATCCACTTTGTTTAAAATAAGGTCAAATCTTTTGAATACCATGAACAAAGACATAGACGGAGACAAGTAAGCGTCATTGGATTCCCACAGAAAGGTACGTATTGCTGAGAGCGTACCGCAATCCCGCGTTGAAATTCACTCCCGAGTCGAGCCTTGAACCGACGACAGAAGGATTCATTCCTTTGACCGCAGTAGAGGTTTCCGGAAGCCCCCGTTACGGGCATCAAGCTCAGAGGTTACTGCCGTCGATTGAATGACGTTGACGACTTGCATGTATACTTCTGTAATTAGGGTGGTACCACGGCATTCGTCCCTTGCGACGAGTGCCTTTTTGTGTTATTTTCTGCAAAAGTCTATGGGCTGAAAGAAAAACAATTTTTAAATCGGGAAGGGTGTACTGTATGTCAACCAATGAAAATTCTTTGGAGCTGTTGCGGGAACAGCTCGATGCTACAAACTTGCAATTGCTGGAGCTGCTGTCCCAACGCGCTGAACTGGCAGGACAGCTAGGAAAATTGAAAGAAGCTCAAGGAGTACCTGACTTTGATCCAGTGCGTGAGCAACAAATGCTGGACAAGCTGATCGCAGCTAATCGCGGACCTTTCGACGATGCTACGATTCGCCAGCTATTCAAAAATATTTTCAAGGCTTCTCTGAACTATCAAAAAGAAGAACACAAAAAACATCTGATTGTCAGCCGCAAAAATCAGCCGGATAGCACGGTTATCAAGGTTAAAGATACACTGGTGGGCGGCAAAGCCTCCATCATGGTTGCAGGTCCTTGCTCGGTGGAAAGCTACCAACAAACTCGCGAGGTAGGTGCGGCCCTCAAGGAAGCCGGTGTGCCGATTCTGCGTGGTGGCGCGTTCAAACCGCGTACATCTCCGTATGATTTCCAAGGGCTGGGTATTGAAGGCCTGCAAATTCTCAAACGCGTTGGCGACGAGTTCGGGCTGGCTACAATCAGTGAGATCGTCGATCCAAGACATTTGGAGGAAGCCATCCCATACATCGATATCATTCAAATTGGCGCGCGCAACATGCACAACTTTGAATTGCTTAAAGCTGCGGGTGAAACCAGAACTCCGGTTCTGCTCAAACGCGGATTGGCTGCCACAATGGAAGAGTTCCTTCATGCTGCTGAATACATCGTTTCCCGTGGCAATACACAAGTCATGCTGATTGAACGCGGTATTCGTACGTATGAAAAATGGACACGTAACACGCTGGATATTTCCGCTGTTCCGATTTTGAAAAAGGAAAGCCATCTGCCTGTACTGGTGGACGTAACTCACTCTACAGGACGTAAGGACATCCTGGCTCCTTGTGCCAAGGCTGCCCTGGCAGCTGGTGCCGACGGCATCATGGTAGAAGTTCACCCGAACCCGGCAGTCGCTTTGTCCGACGCTCAGCAACAGCTAAACATACCTGAGTTCCACAACTTCCTGTCTGAAGTCAAAGAATCCGGTTTATTCAAAGCGTAAAATCAATTTTATGCCTAAAACCTTCAATAAAAAGAATGCCATAGTGGTTATCATCCTAAACACAGCATTCAATAAATTAGGCTCATGGAAAATACTCCATGGGCCTTTTTATTTTTGCATATCGGACCTCAAACAATCTCTATACACGTTTAATGCTCTTTTCAGTCAAAGGAACATAATATCCTTTTCCATTCGGGCCCATAGCAAATTTATTGCGAAGATGGATTAGATTAGGGCCAAATTTTGCCTCCAATTCTTCACGGAACTCATATAGGATTTCCATGATATAAATATCATGAATAATCACTTCCGTAATCGGCATTACAAGGCCCGGGTGTAGCGTCCATGCAGCACGGCTGTCATCACCAAGTGAAAGTATGCCAGCTACAACCTCCCGGTCATCCACACTAAGCACAATCCACCGACCACCGATTTCGGATGTAATCTCCTCACTCATATCATGGCGGTAAACAGTAGCAAAATCAAAGTTAAGATCACCATATGCTACAATGATCACCTCAATTCCTTGCTGAGCAGCTTGCTTTAAGGCATCCCGGAACACCTCGGCATCCTCTTTCCAAATTTCCAGTAAAATTCGGTGTTTTGCTCCCTTCACACCTTCGTTGATGCGATTGATAATGGCTTCATAACCCGAAATATTCCAAATATTCTCTCTATTTTGAAACGATGCTGTGTACTGCTCCAAACTCTCTTGCGCCACATTAAAAATCTGTTCTGCTTTGCGTTTTCTCTGGGCAATCAATTCATGTGGAGGAAGCGGCACATACAGAGGTGTATTTTCTTGACTTACCATGATGTCCCCACGGTTGACCATCCCCGACAAAACCTCATAAATTTTCGATCTCGGTACTCCAGAGTTCAATGAAACGGCATATCCCGAAAGTGGAGAGCTTTCCAATAAGGTCACATAAGCCTTGGCTTCATATTCACTAAAATTCAAATCACGTAGAATTTCTAATATGTTTGGTTTTGATTTCATGACGTCTTCTCCTCAATTCATGTTCTTCCTTACTATATCACTTCCCCTTGACAAAAACTGATATACAAATTATCTTTTTAGTAGTATTTTCATAGTAGTGACTATAGTAGCTACTATGATACTTTCATAGGGGATGAACTCAGGGAGGATACAACTTGAACAAAGTCATAGCTCATCACAGCGAAAGCAACCGGATTTACTATACTTCTACGATTCTAGCCCTATTGATCTGGAGCACATCGTTTATTGCCACCAAAGCAGCCTATACGACGTTCCCTCCTCTTACCTTGGGTCTATCCAGATTTATCATAGCTTCCATCGTACTAGGTATCGTTTTGCTAATCAAAAAAGAACATGTCAAAGTAAAGCCAAAGGATTTGGCTACGATTTCGTTTAGTGGGGTTCTTGGAATCACTCTTTATTTCTCAATGGAGAATATAGGGGTTAGCCTGACAACCGCTTCCAACGCAGCATTAATTGTCGCATCGTATCCGGCAATTACATCGCTGCTTGAATTTATTTTGTATAAAGTCAAATTATCCAAATTTAAAATCTGCGGCATAGCACTGGCCATGATCGGGGTATATTTCTTAACCTCAGTTGGCGAAAGCTCGGATGGTAAGAATCAACTCATCGGAAATTTAATATTGATTGGAACCGGATTTGCGTGGGCGTTTTACACTTTCATGACGCGCAAGGTTGTGGACAAATATCCGCCGGTGACGTTATCTTTTTATCAAACCGTTGCAGGTAGTATCTTTTTCATACCGTTAGCCTTATTGGAAAAGGATAGTTGGCAGGCTCCGACAACGGGATCATTTATGTTGCTCATGTATCTGGGTGTGTTCTGCTCTGTTATCGCATTTTTGCTTTATAATTACGGATTAATCAAGCTGTCACCGAGCAGTTCCGTTTCTTTAATGAACTTGGTTCCGATATTTGGGGTGTTGTTCTCTGTCTTACTATTGCACGAAACGATTACATGGCGCCAAATCATTGGCGGTTTGGTCGTTATTCTAGGGGTCTTGATGAGTGCACACCAAACAAGCCGTACCTAAAGATATTGCAGTCCTACAATACTAGGGCGAGTGGCCTTTCTAAAAGTTCTCGCCCAGTCGGCTATATCTAGGCAGTCGGCTTTTTTTCTTTTATATAAAAAAGGTGGTTATATTGATTGATGAGGTTATCCATAATTACAGACTGTTTGAGCACACTAGCATGATTAAAACCATGTTTTGCTTGCAAAATATACAGCTTTTGACGAGCATTCTCAAGCTGTTGACGCAAAATGTCGTCTCTTATCATAATATATCCCTCCCTGTCATATGATCAGTGTAAAGGGTTATGAATAATATACTAAAAATAAGGGTTTGGGATAATTATCTAATTGGCCTAACCGGCAGAATGAATATTCTGCTCCGTAGCGTTATTTTTGGCTGAAACCGGGAAAACGTTTTTTCCCTTCGCCCATAGCAACAACGCTGCAACCAGCAAGATGCCACCGTTTAATACGAAGATCCAGCGAATGGGCATCCAGCTACCAAGCATGCCGCCAATCAGCGGTCCCGCCATCGTCGCGAGCTGGGTAGCTGATTGATTCAGGCTAAAGGCTCGTCCGCGAAACTCCGGCTTGGTGACTTCCACAGTCATTGCATTGATCGCCGGCATGACAGACGCATAAAACAATCCATATCCAAACCGAAGCGCACCAAAACCAATAAAGTTGGTTACAAAAAACTGCAAGATGTTCCCGATTCCCGAACCGATCAGTCCAATCAGCAGCACTTGGGCAAAGCCGATTTCCCCTCCAATCCGGCCCCATCGGGGAGCCATCAGCACCGCCGCAATGCCTACAGCTGAGAATACAATCCCGGAACTTAAAGACGCATGGCTGCGATCCACACCCATTTCAAGCACATACACCGTAATTAACGGTTCCAAGATCATGACGGAAAAGGTACTTAATCCAGCCAGAATAAGCAAAAAGTACAACGGACGATTAGCAATAGCCTCTTTGATATCATCACGAACATGCGAGCGGGTACTGGTGCCCTTGAAGCTATCCTCTCTAGCGCCAAACGTCGCGATGAACGCAGATACCAATACAAGTGCCGCAGAGAAATAAAAGGCATTCCGATTGCCATAATAATGGCTCACCACACCGCCAATCAGCGGCCCTATAATGCTGCCCGTCGCTGCAGCAGTCGCCATAATGCCAAGGGCGTAGCCCGTTTTTTCTTCAGGCGAGCCCGTCCCGACCAGCGCAATCGCCGCAGGAATAAATCCGGAGAGGAGTCCTTGAAACAAGCGAACTCCTACAAATACATATGGGTCTGTCACCAAAGCACATACCAGATACAATACAGCCAGGCTGAAGCCTGATCGAATCAACATCGGCTTACGCCCATACTTATCTGCCAGCGAACCCCAAAACGGAGCAATCAACGCGCTCGCTAAAAAAGTAACTCCAAAGGCAATCCCCGACCATAGTTCCAGGTGATCGTTAACACCCAATTCCGTATTCAGAAAAATAGGTAAAAACGGAATCGACACGGAATAGGCCATGCTGCAAAACAATACTCCGATCCACAAAACAATCAGGTTTCGCTTCCAATATAGATGCATGCTGCCACACGTCCCTTCTGTTCATTCCATTATTACCCTCTAAATTAGAAAAGTCTACCGTAGACCTTAGCCTTTCATCGTGGAACAACCACGAAGAAGCTGATATAATCGAATGGAATGGAGATGATGACATGGCTAAAAAGAGAAATTCGTCTTTCGCTGCTCCTGCGGCTCAGGACAAACCTGCTACGTTAAAGGATCTGTTGAGTCAGGACGTGCTGAACAAGCTTAAGGCTCAAGCCAATGAAGCGCAAGCAGAACAGGACAAGCGTAAAGAAGACGAACGGCAACGTGCCCTCGAAGCAAAAAAAGCTGAACAAAAGAAGCTGGACAACAACTTTGAACACCTGTTGAATAACAGCGATTTGGACTGGCACAAATATAAATAAGCCAAAACCATTGCGGTTTTGGCCTATCTTTACACTTTATGTTATAGCCAGTCACGAATATGTTGTACTGAATACAGCACCCCTACCCAAACCGGCAGACTGAACGCCATACCCCATATGAGACCTTTAGCCAGTTTTTTGTCTACCTCCATCATGATCCTGCCCCTTTCCTTGGGAATAGCAGCAGTATGGGTCAAGAATACGGCTTTCAAACCCGTATTTCCTTATCCCCAGCAAAAAAGGTATGATAGTAAATGGAAAAGTGTTCTGCGCTGTCCCCAAACTATAAATTAGGATGTTACACCATCCAACCTTTCAGGAGGAATATTAATGAACCGAAAATCGATACGCCCATGGTACACATTGTGCCTGCTAGCCATCATGCTCGTGCTGGTTGCCGGATGTGGCACAAAAGCGGCCGATGTGGAAGCCGCAAGCCGGACAAGCACTACAACGCCCGCTGCAACTAAAGACAAAAGCAAGACTGTTTCACATCCAGTTGTCACGATTGTCATGAACGATGGCAAGAAAATCAAGCTTGAGCTGTATCCGGAAGTAGCACCGAACACGGTTAACAATTTCATCTCCTTGGTGCAAAAGGGAGCTTATAACGGTACCATTTTCCACCGCGTCATCCCAGGCTTTATGATTCAGGGTGGTGATCCGCAAGGTAACGGTACAGGCGGCCCCGGCTACAGTATCAAAGGGGAATTCAAGAGCAACGGCGTTAACAATACACTCAAACATACACGTGGCGTATTATCCATGGCCCGCTCGGCGGATCTGGATTCGGCCGGATCGCAATTTTTTATCATGGTTGCCGATGCGGACTACCTCGACGGTCAATATGCCGCTTTCGGTAAAGTAACGTCCGGAATGGACGTGGTCGACGCTATCGTCAACTCCAAACGGGATAGCAATGACAAACCTACCAAACCAGCTACAATGAAAAAAGTTACTGTAGATACGCTGGGTAAAAAATATCCAGAACCCGTCAAAGTAAAATAACCTGTTTTTCAAAACGGGATAACAGCAACGACCTTGTGCATACGCATGAGGTCGTTGTTGCTTATCCCCTGATGCTTTCTAAGCTGCTGGCTCTGTGATGTAGTAAGAGTATATACACAAAAGGAAGCGTTTTCAATCATTATTTTTAAAGTATTTTACTGTTAAATGGGTCTGTCAGCGTTCGACAAAAAAGATACTAAATGAGCCGTAAAGTCGTCTAATTGGATTTGGTCTCGACTGAACGGATACCTTCCATCTCTTGCAGCAGTGACAACAATTCCTCCACTCCCTCTGACCGGGACAGCTTTAGAAGCATATGAACCATCAACTGCTCACCGTTATTGATACGCTCGGCGTGAAAGCTGTGAATGGTCAGCTTTTTGTTCTCCAGCAGTTCTTTAATTTGATTCAGTACGCCCGGCTCATTTTCAACTTGAACAACCACTTGCCGTGTGGACGGGGTAGCCATCTGATAAAAACGACTATGGAGCAAGGACTGAGCCGCCAAAATAAACAGCGTTACACCCGCGCCAAGCCCATACATTCCTGCACCGACAGCAATACCAATCCCCGCGGTAGTCCAGATGCCCGCAGCGGTGGTAAGCCCTTTGATTCTATTTTTTTGTGTAAAAATCATTCCTGCGCCGATAAAGCCGACTCCACTTATAACCTGTGCTGCTATTCTGGAAGGGTCCAGCGACAGGTTGGACCAAACAGTCTGATCCTGAAAACCGTATTTGGATACCACCATCATAAGTGACGCCCCGATCCCGACAATGAAATGTGTGCGAATGCCTGCCTCCTTCATCCGACTTTTGCGTTCATAGCCGATTAACGCGCCGCACAATCCGGCAAACATGACCCGAATCAGGTAATCCCAATCCCACATACCTTTTTCACTCCACTATTGTTTAAGTTATGAAAAGATGTTGCCTTAATATATATTCATGATGCTCCGGCAAATGAGCCGTTATACAGCTGTTATTTTGTTATTACCCAAATTTTAAGGAACCTTCACTTCATGTTCGGGAAGATTGCGATGTGCCTTTCTCCCCTTGAGTAGCCACAACTCTGGTGTATCCTGTACACCATCTACTCGCATACTAAATGCCCTCGATGGTAAATTGCGTATACGGAGCAATAGACGGTTTCCGTCTGCTGCTGCATCCACAAGCTCTAGCAGTGTTAGTGAATCATTTGTTAGCTTGCGGTTCAAAGCGCGAGTTGAATCTGCGTTGTCCTCACGGCTCCAAATACGCAGCTCATCTAAAGACGGCGTAGTAATTCGCTTGCTGAAAGAAATAACCACCTCATCTTCGGCTGAACGTTCCGCCCTAAGAGGTATTGGAGGCTCATCGTACATGTAGCCTCCCAGATGATATTCATAGGCAGTCCAGGCGGTATAGTCGCCCTCCAGGGCAGTAACCCCGAACTGTCGCGTCCACTTGCGGTCTCGAACCATCCGCGCAAGTGAACCGATATCTGCCTGCACTCCGAGGGACAGGTCCGGATAAGCGGCGCGTATGGACTGCGCGATACGAGCATAGCCGTGAATATACTGTGGCGGAAGACGGCGGCGCATCCAGTCCGGCCAATGGGTCTGGAGTACGTGCATATCCGGAGCTACGCTCCCGATCATGGCTACCGCATCCAGGCCCTGCCATTCCCGCAGCTGACCGGGAATATCGCCACGCCCGCTCACAGCGAGCGACCATGTCGCCACGCAGATGTCCGGCCGGACATCACGCACACCGCCTGCGCCGTTCACCAGCTCATTGATGAGCCCATTCACGGCGTCAACGCGCAGATCGACCCACTGCGCGTACAGCTTGGGGACCTTCCGGTAGTAATTCCGCGCATGCTTATCGCGGAAATTTGGAATGTCCTCACCGCAGCGTGCACGGAAAGCACGCTGTGCATGTGGTCCAATATCCCCGTACACTCCACTGCGCAGCCCGTTCCATTCGGGGAAATAAGGCTCCGCCACCTCAAAGCCGTCAAACGGAATATCGGTGACGAGCCGGGCAGCGGCTTTCTTTTTCCATTCCACATATTCCTGGGCAAAATGCGAAAGCCGCTGAAAGCCGTCGTTGGGCTCGCGCAGCAACTCCATACGCCATTCCTTCCACGCTGGCGGCAGCTGGGACACGCCAAAAGAACCGTTGCCCAGCACCATCGCCCACACCGCGATGCCTCTGCGCTGAAAAGCAGCAACAAGCGCTCCATCCACTTCATTTTCACGTACAACAAAATAATGCACGGTCTGGTAGCCCGCAAGGGCGATCTCATCCGCTATGCTATCCCGCGACCGATTGGCGTAATAGGGAAACAACGGATCAATTTGAATACTGGGACCGTTCAGAGCCCATGGTTTCATTTTTCCGATTTGTGCTATAGAGTCTGTCGATTCGGATCGCTCATCTCTCTTATTGTCCAATTCGATCCACCTCCGTCACTCACGTTTTTCCGATACTTGCTCAGAATCTACAGGTTTGGGCTATATGTTCCTACTGGTTCGCCTATGTTACCATATTTCGCAAATGGGGTGAAATGCAGCTGCTACTGTTTCATCATTAGCGTTCAGAGGTATTGGAATAACGAGTCAGGTTTAGCTTATGAACGGAATGGGAGGAATAGTCAATGGCAGAGCAGAGATTGCAAGGAAAAATAGCAGTGGTCAGTGGTGGAGGTTCAGGAATCGGTAAAGCAACTGCAATTCGTTTTGCAGAACAAGGCGCCAAGGTGGTCTTACTGGATCGGACACCCGAGCATGCAGAGGAGACCCAAGCAATCATTGAACAGGCTGGCGGCGAAGCACTTGTGCTGGAATGTGATATTTCCAAGCCAGACATGATTCAGCAGGGGTTCGCTAAAGTCGTAGAAAGATACGGAAAGCTGGATATCGTGTTCGCCAACGCAGGCATTAATGGCACCATGGCCCCTATTGAGACCATGGAGCTGGAAGAATGGGACCGCACGATGAACATTAATCTACGCGGCACCTTCGCTACCGTTAAATATGCCGTTCCATACCTGAAGGAACGCGGCGGCAGCATTATCATCACCAGCTCCATCAACGGTAACCGAACCTTTTCGGGTATTGGGTTCTCAGCTTACGCTTCCACCAAAGCGGCTCAGGTTGCTTTTATGAAAATGGCAGCGCTGGAGCTGGCACGTTACAAAATTCGGGTTAACGCGATATGCCCAGGAGCCATCGACACGAAAATTGATGATAACACGTACCCTACCGAAGACTTGAAGAAGGTACAAATTCCAGTCGAATTTCCGAAGGGCGGAGAGCATCCGCTGAAGGATGCTCCCGGTGAGCCAGAGCAAGTCGCCAATCTGGTTCTGTTTCTCGCCTCAGATGAATCATCTCATGTATCGGGTACGGAGATCTATGTAGACGGAGCAGAATCGCTGCTGCGCTAAGCATAAAGGGGATCGTTGTCCCCATATAAACTACTGTTTAGGCATTCCTAGCAACCTTATCCCAAGTCATTGCTAGTGGAAAAGGCTGCTTTTGCATGACTTGTGCATCGTTTCACAACAATTCTATAGCGCCCTGTTAGCACCATGCACAGCTCCTTTGCGAAGGCGGACATACAATCTCCCTCCTGGCAGCACCTCAAACAACAACATCAGAAGAGAAAAGAACAGCAGTGCAATGGCCTCTTCTGCCAAAATATAAACAGGGTATGGTCCCAAAACATCCAGTATCGATGGTGTCGACGGCTTTCCGGTCAGAAACATGTAGTTGGCACCGAGAGCACGATCTACAATCCACACCATCAACGCCAAGCCATTGAGAAATAGCATAACTTTCCCTACACCCTTCCACGTCGGTCGGAGCCCTGCGATCCAGGTCATATATAGGGCAGCCAAAATAATAGCACTATGAGCTACGAAAAAATGGATAAAACGATAGTGAGGAAAGGCATAAGCCAAATTAGGCGTGAGTACGGCTTGAAGCGCTCCTCCAATTCCGGCAAAAAGGACCACCGGGTATAACCAGCGGCTGCGGAAAATAAGCATGAGGATGGACAACAGCAGTGTCACACTGCACAGCTCTAAGGGCAATGATGTCTGGACATCCCAAATATGCTGTGCCACATACCATATATTCAAAGTCACCTCTGAGAGAACGAGGACCGTAATTAATAGCCAGCGAATTCCCTCACTTACAGGCTTATTCGACCGAATCCAGCCCCGCGTTAGCCACAGCAGCACAGCGCATACAATGAGTCCCAGTATAGCCAAACCATGTGACGGAGTAAAAGCCTCGAACCCTTCCGGCGCGTACGCATCGAACCAAGACCCTGACCATAGCCAGTCCATAGAAAGCCCCCTTCGATCTCTTTCTTTTTTCGCACCTTCTATTTTATACCAAATAGTCGAATATGTTCTAGCCATCTTTCTTGCTTGTTCAATACCTTAACCTTTATGATAAAAGATATTATATTCAAAGGAGAACACTCATGCCGATTAATCGCCGACTAATTACAGATCAGGATTTCAGCGAGGCACTGGAACGTCATCTTCGTATCCGGGTATTTCAAGATGACCAATTGATTGGCTCAGGCGGGACTATAATCCGTTTTGACGATCAAACCATCGTTGTGCAGTCTAGCGTCAGTGATCTGGCTTACCATCCCAGAAAACAATGTGAGTTTTTTGAAATTAAAAAATAGCCACCACGCACCGGGGAACCCGTTTGCTTCGTTTTCCGGTGTGTAGCGGCTAAGTTTTATGGGTATTCGTCATATCTTACATGACGGTTTTAGTTATAGTTGATTCCACGTGTTTTCATCATGAGTTTATTCGTAAGCACTTTCAAGTCCTCGGAAGAGGATGAAATTTCCTGCATAATAGCCGTCTCCTCATGAGCAGCCGTATAAATTTTGTGAGCACCTTCAGAGAACGCCCCTGACATTTGCTGAATACGATGAATCTGCTCAAAGGTTTGATCCACCCGATTCGTCTGCTCTGTTACAGCTTCTTCCATAGTACGAATGCTTTCGACAAATTCACGTACAATAGCGTTCAAACGGTTCAGCGTCTGATCGACAGAGCTTGTCCGTTCCGCCTCAGCACTGACCAAAGACGTTTGCTGATGCATCAACTCCACGGTCTCTACGATTTGTGACTGTACACGGCTAACGATAGCATTAATTTGCTGTACAGACTCCGTACTTTGGGCGGCAAGTGCGCGAATTTGGTGCGCTACTACAGCAAAGCCGTTTCCTTCTTCTCCCGCACGTGCCGCTTCTATGGAAGCATTCAGCGCCAACAGATGGGTTTGTTCGGCAATATCCTTAACGGTGCTTGTAATCGCTTCAATTTGTGAAGCTTCTTTTTCCAGTCGTGCAATCACCTGCTGCGAACGACTATGTGAAGCTGTCAGCTCTCCCATTCCATCCATCAGGGATGAAAATACAGTCTGCGTCGAATCCACTGAATGCTCCATATGGCCTGACAATTCCAGCATATGTCCCGATTTGTTACGCATCATTTTAAAATCGCCCAGCATTCGATCCGCTGTTTTAATTGATTGGGCAGATGCTTGCTTTTGCTGCTCCACGCCATCCAAAATATCTTCTACCACCGTAGACATGGACTCGATTTGCGCCGTAGCTTGTACAATAGCCAAGCTCAGATTTTCTGCACTTTGCGAAGTTGTTCTGGTGCTATACGAGATCTCATTGAACATATCTTTAATGTTCAGCATCAGATGCCGAAATGCATCGTACAACACTTTGATTTCATCATCTGAACGGCGCTCTGGAATTACGACAGACAGGTTGCCCGACGAAGCTTCCTCTGCCGCCTTGGCCAATCTAACAATTGGCCGTGTAAGTAATTTTGAGATCAACCAGCCCAAAATGCCACTCCACAGGACACCCAATAACAAAATGATCGAGGTGTATACCCATTCCTGTGTACCATGAGCAAGCCAGTCCTTGAGTACAAAAATAAAAAAAGCGCTTGTTCCATAGGTTATTGCTGAAATTGAGACAAATGCAGTAACCATTTTCGTACCTAGTGACATCTTCATGTACTGTAGCCCACCCCAAAAAACTCAAATTTGATTCCATTTTACCATAAAATTGCTACATTTCTAGTAGTATTTTTCACAGACACCTATATTTATAAGCATAAAGATGCAGAGCCTTAAGTCCCCTGACCTAACTACAAAAACAACATGCTATTCAGGCAGCAAACTGCGTCAAAAAAAGTGGACGAATCGCGCTGCCGCTTACGTTGCAGGCCATTCGTCACATCTAAAGTAATCTATTTCTTCGCAATCCCATTTTCCATCATTGAGAATAACTGTCATCCTTTTGTTCAACAACTGCCTTTTTAACCGCTTCAATTGTGTCTATTTGGTGACTGTTTTTTTCCAGTACAGTAAACTCCCATAATCCGCTGGTCAGCTTGTCTCCTTGCTGGATATCAAAACGTTCTGAAAGCATCCAACCGCCAATCGTATATACGTCCCCGGCCTCAATATCTGTCTCCAAGCGCCGATTGACCTCATGGATAAGCGCCTGTGATTTGAGTATGTAACGATGATCATCTGTTTTTGTAATGAGTGGTGTTAGCGCTGCGGGGGTTTCGGTATCCGTATAGGAAGGAATGTCTCCAACAATCTCTTCCATAATGTCCTCTAGGGTGACAAGCCCAGACGTTCCACCATATTCATCCACCAGCACCGCTACTGGAATACGTCGTTTTTGCATCTGAATCAGCAGATCCCGAGCCTGTACCGTCTCAATCACCTGAAGTACCGGATGAATGTAAGAAGCCATCGTTGTATTTCCTGTACTATGCCCACGGGCCAAATCATGCAGAGCTTCCTTAACGCGAATCATCCCGATAATACGATCCCGGTCCCCATGTTCAGCTACAGGCAGAAAATTGTAGACCTTGTCCTCGATCAGCTCCATAAACTCGGCTACCGTTGCCTGATGAGAGATGGAACGGATGTGGATGCGTGGTACCATAATTTCCTGCGCCGCACGGTCATCAAAATCAAATACATTATTCAGGTATCGATATTCTGTCGGTGTAATTTCACCACTACGAAAGCCTTCAGATAACGCTAGTCGAAGCTCAGCTTCACTGAGTGCTGCATCTTCTTCAGATACCTTTTTCAGCCCAAAAAGCCCCGTAATGACACGTGAAGAACGACTGAGCACCCAATTCAGGGGATACGTTATTTTATAGAATACCGTAATCGGACGGGCAAAAAACAATGCCATCGGTTCGGCAATTTGTATGGCAAAGGTTTTGGGTACCAGTTCCCCAACGACCACCTCGAAATAGGTCAAAATCAGAAACGCCAGCAAAAAGGAGAGTACTCCCGTTAGTCCAGCCGGAATATGCGCCAACACAAACAGGGGATGTAGCAGCTTCTCAACTGTAGATTCCCCTAACCAGCCTAGCGCCATTGAAGTTAGTGTTGTACCAAGCTGACAAGCGGATAAGTACTCATCAAGCCGAGACAGAATATTTTTAACGGCTTTCGCGTTTTTATTGCCCTCTGAGGCCAATTGATTGATACGAGATACCCGCACACGAATAATGGAATACTCTGAGGCCACAAAAAAAGCAGTTAAGGTGATAAGTAAAATAACTAGAATGATATTTATCGTTTCCATAGCCCTCTCTTACTCCGTTGATGACGAAGCAAGAAGCACCCCCTTTGACATTCATTTTTGGATGGAATCATAACAAGAATAATGATGTCCATAATCGTGTATTACCCAAAAATGACAAGGAGTAGACTATGTACGACTTGGTTAACGAATCGCCAGTGGACTCTTTTGCACAATATCTATCCATTGATCAGCTATCAACTGATGCCCAACCGCTGTCGGATGAACCCCGTCATGCAGCCAATAGGAGGCGTCCGCCTTGGTAGCAGCTTCGTTCAACATGCTCTGGAGCGGCACAAATACGGCCCCATATTTGTCGGCAAGTTGACGTACAATACGCTGGTAACCCGTTATTTTTTCTTGCCAAATGTCCCAGCGCGCCTCGGTAGCTCCCGTTTTCAAAATAAACGGCTCACACAGCACCAGCCCGGTATCAGGCATCACTTCACGTGTCTCCTCCAGCAGGTGGCAATAGGCTCGTTCAAATCGGTCCGTCACCCCGGACGGCTCCTGCTCCACGATCCGCCAGGCATCGTTCACTCCGATTAGAATACTGAGCAAGTTCGGCTGTAGACTAAACGTGTCTTCATTCCAACGTGCATACAAATCCGAAACCCGATCCCCCGAAACTCCCCGGTTGACAAATTCCGGCTGTGTATCAGCCAGTCGACTCCCAAGTGCCCCAGCGATCAGATACACATAGCTCTGACCCAGCCAATGGTTCGCGTCCTCATTCCGTCCCCTTCCTCCGTCTGTAATGGAATCTCCTTGAAAAAGAATACGTGTGTGTCCTGTACTCGACATTTTCGATTGTCCTCCTCGTAATTTCCAATAATACCCTTATCATACCTCTTATTTTTCGAATTGGAAAGCGGTTTCAGGAATTGGGAGAGTTATAGCCACTATGCAGGTGGAATGGTGCTTTCCATTGCTTGTACAGCACCATTCCACCTACTCCGTTTTTATATTGATTTTTCGATTTCAGACCGCTCGGTACTTACACACTTCGCGAAAATTACAACCCCCGCATACTCTGCGAGAAGGCATCGGTGTGAAGAAAGACTCGGGCTTGGGTCGATTATAGTAATCGTCATCAAGGCAGGACTTCATTTCCTCGATGTAACGTCCTACATTGCCAACTACCTTGTCGATATCCTCTGGTGTGGGGCGATATACTTCATGCTCTCCTGTCATCAAATACTCCACACGTACCTCGATCTTCTCCAAAGGAAGCTGATAGTGCTCCTGTACATAGGAAGCATACAAAAAAAGTTGGTCGGAAAAATCGCCTTCCTTACCTGTTTTCCAATCCACGATGACCATGTCTCCATTGTCTCTACGGTAGAGCAAATCCATTTTGACATATACTTTCGTCTCATGAAGGAGCATCGTATCCCACTTCTCCACTTCTACAATTCGGGCCTTTCCCTGTTGCAGTTCACGCCAAACCGCAGTACGGTACAAATTGTGTACCACCGCGTGCTGTCGCTCCTTAATCCGGGCAATCCGTTCCGGAAGCACTTCATCGTCGTAATAAATCTCTGCCAGCATAACCCGATTTTTGGGATCTTGCAGCCATACCTCACGGTGTAATGATTCCTTGTAGCTGTCATTCAACATGTTCTTCATAGCTGTCTCCAGAAATGCTGTGCGCGGGACAGCCCCTTTTTCCATCCACCCGCGTATGACCGATTCACACATTTGGTGCGTAATATTCCCGAATAAAATATATAAGTTGCTCAGTTGCTTAAGCCGATACAACGTAACTTGCTCTTCAGTGCCCTGTGCCGAATTCCATCCGTTATGCGAGCCGTAATAATGATAATAGTATTTGCGTAAGCATTCGTCGAACGTTTGGGCCCTCGATTGTGAATAGGACCAGGACGGATATATTGCCATGACAGGCCCTCCTTCATTAGAACTTCCATCTCTTTATTATAACGCATGCCTAAGCTGTATCGGTCATAAAAACGACAAAAGACTTTAACCCATAGGTTAAAGTCTTTGACTGACTAGTTAGTATTCTCGCTACGAGTCCGTTCAGCATTGATCAATTCACTTACATTAACAGCACCATCCTCACGGACGTTGACTACGAGTACTGGAGTTCCCAGCATTCCGCTGATCCACTCCTTGTAATCATCCACATGATCATTGGGAAGAATCGTCAAGATCACACCAGCAAAGCCACCACCATGTACCCTGCATGCGCTATTATCAATTGATTTTAAATACATTTCCGTTAAAGCCAGGGCAACCGATACGTCTTGTTCCCGATCAATCCCACTTCTATATACATTCTGTAGCCATTTCCATGAAGAATTACCGGATTCGGTAATGAGCTTTAAGAAATCAGAAAAGCGCCCTTCCTCCAGCGATTTCACCTGCTCATCCACACGCTTATTTTCTTCAAAAAAATGCAAAGCACGAAGCACTGCCCGATCCCCAGCTTTTTCCCTGACCATCTTGAGATTGGCATACAGATTCTCAGGCGATAAGTCACGGCAAACCGAAGCGCCCAAAGACTGAGCCACTGCACGCATTTCGTTCGGCACCGCTGCGTAATCATCGGTTAAATCAGCATGATTTCCACCTGTATTTACAATAACCAGGGAGTAGCCGTTTTGTTCAAAATTCCAATGGACTGGATTGATGATCGGTTCCTTGGGATTTTCAAAATCAATGGAAATCAAACCGCCATATGCGCAAGCCATCTGATCGAGCAGCCCTGAAGGCTTGTTCCAATAGACGTTTTCCGCATACTGACCAATTTTGGATTTAGCAACAGTATCTAACGCTCCCTCGTTATAAAAATGATTTAATATCGTGCATATCAACATTTCAAACGAAGCGGAAGAGCTTAATCCTGAAGCAGAGAATACATTACTTGATATATAAGCTTGGAAGCCTCCGATACGATACCCGAATTCAAGCAGACCAGCTGCAATACCACGGACCAGCAACATCGTACCGTCATCCTCCGGTTTTGGTGCCAAGTCGTTTAAATCAATGACGTATTTCGTTTTGTAGCCTTCAGAAAAGAATGTTATAACGGATTCCTCTACTTTAGCAGCTACAGCGATCGTATCAAGTGTAATACTGCCTGCCAGCACCTTCCCGTGGTTGTGGTCTGTATGATTCCCTCCAATTTCGCAGCGCCCCGGAGCACTAAACAGTTCAATATCCCCTACACCAAAATGCTCCTGATACGCCTGTATAAGTGATTGATATCGAGAGGTTTGCTCGGAAATTTGTTGTTGGCCGTACATCCGTGCGAGAACAATCTGTCCCTCGCTAGAATTCAATAGCTCCATATCTTTCATCGTATATCCCCCTACTTGTATGTCTGTTTCCACGCAGAATGATGCTTTAATTATCTCAATTTTCCGTGTGTAAAAGTATGGCACAATTTTAATCTGTAAGCGCTTATTTTAATCGCTTTTATGAGCATTTTACCAATATAACTAAAAAAGAACCAGCCCCTAATCGGGGCTGGTTCCTGTATTTACACCTGATTCATTCCATACACTAACCGTTAAGAAGAAGAAGGGTGTTCTGGATTTCTTTTTTAATCGCGTTTCAGCACATATTCTCCAGCATTGTTACGAGTTACAGTAGCGCCAAGTGCCTCTGCAACAGATTTGAAAGGAACATACAATGTGCCATATTCATCCGTATATGGAGCTTGCGGCAACGTCAATGTGCTTCCTTCCAGTACAGCCTGCTTGGAGCCACTTTTTAGCTTAATCGTCTTACCAGTAATATCATCAACTACAGTTGTTTGTTTGGCAGCCGCATCCCATTTTAATTCTGAGCTCAATTCGCCTGTCAGTTCACGCAATGGGATGAAAGCCGTACCTCCACGATTCTCCAATACGTAGTAATCGTCTTTAGGATCGAAAATTGTTTCTACTTTTGTAATTTCCAAATCATTTTTTAAAATGTTGTAGATCGGAGAATTCGCTTCAAAATTGCGCAGTGTCGCTCCCGGTGTTAATTCAGCTTGTGCATTCAAGTCAATAACGCCGTTAGAAAGATCTACTTTATCGGCCGTTACACTACCATTGACGTTCCAGGATTGGGTCTCGGTCAGAACGGTAAAGGACTTCACCGGAAGATCGTCTACATCTGGCAATGCAACTGTCAGGTCTGTCAGCGCTTTGCGAACATTTCCTTTTTCATCAAAATACATGTCGCTTTTCAGCACAGTGTTTGCACTCAGAACTGTTTTGATTTCAGGTGCCTCTGCATACATAGTGCTGACTCCTACATCATACTGTGCCACAGCCAGATCCAAATACTTTTTAACCTCAGTGTAAGCCTCGTTGACCAGCTTTTCTTTGTTTTCATTCAGTTCTGTTGTTACTTTATCACTACCCTCAATAGCTATGCTGGAAGCGATAGTTTTAGTCATATCAATAGCTTGACCGATCAATTCTTTTAAGCCAGCTTCATCCTTGGCCAGATTCGCCAGGAATGGTTTTACCAATGCAACCAGTTCATCACCGCGCAGTTCTGTATGGAGACGAGTCAGTTTCACCTTGTCTTTTTCACCGTATACTTCTTCGGTTACAGACGTTGCAGAAATGGTCGAAGGGTTAGGGGCATGCTTGAGCATAAGTGCAGCGGCTGTTTTGGTCAGATCTCTCACGTCTTTGGAATATACATACGGATCAAACCCGGCAGGCAGACCACTCAAACTCTCTTGCGAGTTCAAAGATATGTAATAAGGTTTTTTGGCACCTTCCAGATGAATAGCCATACCTTGGCGATCCAAAGCAAGCTCAAATGGCAAATTATACTTATCAATATGCAAAGTACCCTTGGCGGAAGCAACTTCCTCCGATTGTACCTTGGCTTCATCTACAGTCACCGAAATCGAATTAATCAAATCTATGATTTGTTGATCTCCTTGCGTGATACCTTCTTTTGGAGTCAACTTAAGAGAAATTTTCTCCGTTGACTGCTGGGATTTCACATCAAGTGTTCCCAATAAATTTTTACTTACATCAAATCCGCCTACTGCCTGGCAACCTGTCAAAGCTACCATTAACAGAATAAGAGGGACGGCAATCCATTTTTTTATATTCATATTAATCCCCTTTCAAGATATTTCCGTTATCTCTTCTATTATCTCAGTGTTGATACGCATTGTAAATGAGTAGAATGGAAAATAGAGCTAGTTATTTAGGATCAATTTTCAGCCTGAAGCATCCGGTAAGCCAGAAGTGCCATTTCCAGACAGCGACGTTTGTCAGAGTCTGCCAAATTCCCTTCTACGATTTCATTAATTTTATCTAGTCGATTATAAAGAGTCTGCCTATGAATATACAAAATTCCGGCGGTATCACGCTTGGAGCCATGGCATTGAAAGTAGGCATCCAGGGTATCCAGAAGCTGCATATGATGCTCACGATCATGCGCAATCAACTCACCCAAATGGTCCTGTACAAATTCTTGTAGAAAAGGAATTCGAGGCACCGCCTTCAACAATTGATAGATTCCGATGCTGTCGTAAAATAGCCGATCCTTCATGACCGGAACGCTTCGCGCGACTTCAATGACCTGATATGCCTCTTCAAAACTGCGGTCCGTCCCTGTCATGCGGTGCCTTACCTTACCAAAGCCTGCATGAATGCGCACTTTATCAAGCTGTCCTGCGGCATAGTTCTGAATATATTGAACCGTATGGGCCAGCACTTTTTTCATCTGCGCTATGGAACGCAGCGTTAATTCCTCCTTTGCACAAAGGATGTA
This sequence comes from Paenibacillus sp. T2-29, assembly GCF_052921365.1. Lineage (NCBI taxonomy): Bacteria > Bacillati > Bacillota > Bacilli > Caryophanales > Paenibacillaceae > Paenibacillus > Paenibacillus sp. T2-29. Next base: position 529,303 of record NZ_JBREVE010000002.1, read on the forward strand.
GCATTGACTTCCCTTCATCATCAACAGATTGTGCAACGCTTCTTTTTTCAACAGAGAACGAAGCAGCACTAATACATCCTGATTGATGGATTCCTTGCGCACCTGACTTGCGTCTTTGTCTTGATGCTCTACCTCGATAACCCCTGCCCAAAATAAATACCGACCCTTCGTTAACAATCGCAGTCCCATCCGGGTCTGGGCCTGTTCTTCATTGGGAAGCTGGCCGTTCAATACATCCTGAATCAGTTCATTTTGATTACGTAGCAATCGGTCTTCAAGAAACTGTGTTCTCAGTACCAATGTAGCAGCCGCCTTGGCTGTGTAATCAATGAGCAGCGACATTTCTTCCGTCGGCATTTCATTATGCAGTACTACACCTACAGCGGAAAACACCTGACCGAAGCATACAACAGGCTGAAACAAGACGGCAGTGGATTCATTTAGGTGAAACAGCAGGTGTCCTTCACGATCGGCAGTCATACTTGTTTCCACTTCATGGGCATAAAAATCTGCAATATGGTCTGCCACATCCGGCTGGACGGAGGGCACGAATCGGTTGGTATCAATGGAGGACATGTAGATGACCTGCCGGGCAGCATAGTCATGAAGCACACGCAAGAGGGCGTTCATATCGGTACTGCGTAGGGTTTCCTGCTGAAGCTGACGTGAAAATCGCTCCAGATCTTTTAATAGTTCATGATGTCGGTTAATAAGTAGAGAGTGAATATCTTGTGTAATTTCAACAAAACGCACCGGCTGCTCAAATACGATGACCGGGAAGTGATGCTGTTCCGCCAACTCCAGTATTTCAGGGGGGATCTCATAGATGCTCGTGCCTAGCTCCACACACAATCCCGCGGCTTCCGAGCGGATCAGCTGCTCCATATACTCGGCGCGCTCTTCCCCCTTCCGGATTAACCACAGGCCGGTCGTCAAAATCAGGTCATGACGGCTCACAAAGGGGGATACATTTGTGATTTCTAGCACATGAACCCAACCCACACGGCGGTTTACGCCCTGTTCCCCCGCTGCCAGCTTCGCCCGCCGGAAAACAGGACGTTCCAGCACATCCGCAATGGTAAATGTTTTTTTACCTTTCATCGGCATTCTCCTTATGTGTATGTTTCTATGTCATTTTATATGACATATATTCATCAAAAAGTCGAGCCTTTAAGTCAGATAATCCGACAAAATGTATGATGCGAAGGAGTCGCTCCCCTTGTAAACTGTACCTAATCTAACACGAATTGCATTTATCGGCTTGAGTCCATGTAACTAATCAGCAGACTGCATACAAATGATAGTGCCATTTTCTGCACTCGTTTGGTCGCATCCAACACTAAAACATAGCAGGCATAGCTGCCCTAGAACAATGCTTGGCTGTTGGATAACACGATCAACAAACATTGATTCTGCAGCGTAGCTGCCCTAAAAACAATCATTTGCCGTTGGATAACAATTATTTTTAGGAGAGGTGAGACGAATGAGAATTGGGATTCCGAAAGAGATTAAAAACAATGAAAATCGTGTCGCTCTGACACCTGCGGGTGCTGCTCAAATGATTCAACACGGACATCAAGTGTTTGTAGAAAGCCATGCAGGGGTTGAAAGCGGCTTTACAGACGGAGATTATGCCACTGCGGGTGCAACCCTTGTACAGCAAGCTGCGGATGTATGGTCCCAGGCGGATCTGATTATTAAAGTAAAAGAGCCGCTCCCCTCTGAATACGGGTATTTTCGGCCAGGTTTGATTTTGTTCACCTATCTGCATCTGGCTGCCGAGCCCGCACTGGCTCGGGCTTTAACAGACAACGGCGTAGCCGCCATTTCCTATGAGACGCTAGATGTGGAAGGAAGCCTGCCGCTACTTACCCCCATGAGCGAGGTTGCAGGCCGAATGGCTGTACAAATCGGAGCACAGCTGTTGGAAAAACCAAAAGGCGGTAAAGGCATCCTACTCGCAGGTGTGCCGGGGGTCAAACGCGGTAAAGTGACTATTATTGGCGGAGGGGTGGTCGGCACCAATGCTGCCAAGGTCGCTATCGGTCTCGGGGCAGATGTGACACTAATCGACCTAAGCCTGCCAAGATTGCGCCAACTAGACGATATTTTTGGCAATCAGCTCCATACGCTGGTGTCCACCCCCTCCAACATTGCTGAAGCCGTGGCGCAAAGTGATTTGCTGATCGGTGCTGTCCTGATTACCGGTGCCAAAGCCCCGCGGCTTGTCACAGAGGCCATGGTGCAGACGATGCAACCCGGTTCAGTGATCGTCGATGTCGCCATTGACCAAGGTGGCATTGTTGAGACGATTGACCACATCACGACACATGATCAGCCAACCTATGTAAAGCATGGCGTCATTCACTATGCAGTGGCGAACATGCCAGGCGCGGTACCGCAAACCTCTACGCTCGCTCTGACCAACGCAACGCTCCCCTTTGCTCTCCAACTTGCAGATCTTGGTGTGCAAGAGGCGCTTCGCAGAAGCAAGCCGCTGCTTAGCGGTGCCAATGTCCTGAATGGACATATTACCTACGAAGCAGTCGCCCGTGATCTGGGGTATCCTTATGTTCCTGTGGAACAGGCATGGCAGACCAAAACCTTACAATAGAAAAAAGCAGCACAAAGAACCATACACTTTTCCCAGTAGGGATTGAAGTGTATGGTTCTTTGTATGCTAACTGCATCTAACATATTTAACCGCATTTAAATGGCTTCTGACGAAAGGAACATTTGGAGACGCCGATAAATATCCGTGATTTCTTCCAACGACATGCGCACCAGTCCACTAGACGAAGGTGCCACAAATTCATGCATTTCGGGGATTAGCGGTTCAGGCTGGAATCCCCAATCCGCTTTGGATTTTTTACTATATTCGGTGTACACACCTTTGCCGACAAAGCAAGCGACCTTCGGGCGGTATTCCATTAGCTTTGCATGCAGCTTCAGACGTCCTTCAGCGTATTCCTCACGGGTAATGTCCTCCACTCCCCTGGTGGGACGGGAAACAATGTTTGTAAAACCGAAACCCAGTTTCAACAGCTCCCGATCTTCCGATGGATCGTATAAGCGAGGCGTCAAGCCGGCCCCCTCCAGTATGCGCCAAAAGCGGTTGCGCGGATTAGCGTAATGATGTCCTACCTCGCCTGACTTCAAGCTGGGATTAAAGCCGATAAATACAACGGATAATCCATAGTCGAGATGATCATCTACCTCGTGTAGTTCTGTCTCTGGTTCTGTCATCGGGCCCCTCCTTCCTCAAACCATATCCAGCGGCTGCTTCCTCGTTGGTGGAGGAAAAGCTTCGTCTATTTGTTGAAGTTGTTCAGGGGTGAGCTGAATGCTCGCCACCGCTGCATTTTCTCGTACATGCGATTCTTGTACCGCCTTGGGAATTGCCCATACATCACCGTCCCGTATGACCCATGCGAGTGCGATTTGCGATGGAGTTACTCCGTGGCTGGCAGCAATGTCTACCATAACAGGATGGTCCAGCAGTCCTCGACGCAGGCGTCCCCCTTGAGCAATCGGGCAATAGGCCATTACAGGTACTCCATGCGTACGGCTCCAAGGAAGCAGATCATATTCGATACCTCGCGAAGCCGCGTGATACAGCACTTGGTTGACAGCACAGGCTTCGCCATTACTCAGGCTCCATAGCTCCTCCATATCAGACTTGTCCAGATTGGACACGCCCCAGCTACGGATTTTGCCTTGCTCACGCAGTTTTTCCATGCCTTGTATTGTTTCTTGCAGTGGAATATTTCCGCGCCAATGCAGCAGATACATATCCACGTATTCGGTTCCCATTCGGGTTAGGCTCGCTTCGCAGGCTTGAAGCAATCCTTGACGGTCCGCATGATGAGGGTAGGCTTTGCTGACGAGATACACATTATCCCGGCGGCCCCGAATGGCCTCCCCGACGATCTCTTCTGCGCCGCCCTCCGCATACATTTCAGCCGTGTCCACCAGCGTCATACCCAGCTCGAAGCCAAGTTGAAGCGCACGCACCTCCTCCTGCCGAAGTGAGGCTTTTTCGCCCATATTCCACGTCCCCTGCCCGATGAGTGGTACTTCACGACCGTCCGTCCATGTAATCGCACTTTTCTTATGTTGACTCAACTACATTCCCTCCTTAGGAGCCTGGTGTCACAGGCTTGTCAAATACATGACTCTGCGTCCAGTGCTGACCGCCATCCGAGGTGGTATATAGAATCGGGGCCTGCTCTGAATCCGAGAAAATAGCCCAGCCTTCCTTGGCATTGGCCATCCCGATTTGCTGATTGCCATAACCCTCAAAGCCTTGCTTGCCATTGTTCCACGTCTTGCCACCGTCAGTTGTCCAACCAATCGTATTAGGCTTGTCGCACGGTGCACAATAGCCTCCCATCAATGCGGTACTGCTGTTAACTGCATAGAGCATACCTGGTGCCGTCCCTTCATTTTTGGGAACCTGATTGTCTTGCTGGCCAATACCCGGTGCCGGACCGCCGCCAGCGGTGGAATTTGCCAGTACAGTGCGCCAGCTTTGTCCACTATCAGCCGTATGCCAAAGCGAATACGACGTCTGATTCATCCCCGTGTCTCCAACCAGCTCAATCCATGCGTTGCCCCGTTCTACCGAACGAATAGTTACTCCGTTCAGAGGCCCTTCGGTTGTTCGTGACATGACAGGGGTCCAATTTTGGCCCCCGTTAACGGTGTGTAAAATCTGGAATGAGCGTTCTGTGCTCTGAGTTACCGCCCAGCCGTTTTGCCGATCATGATAATATGGCTGTCCTACTATGTGGCTAGGTACGGGAAGCGAAGACCAGCTTTGTCCACCATCTTTGGTATATTGATTGCCACTGAATCCTTCCTTGGATGATACAAAGTGTAAAAAGCCCGCTTGTCCTTGCTCAGGCACAGTCCCGACAACTTCCCAACGCTTGCCGCCATCGAGAGTTGCCAGCAGTGAACCGCTATCTTCCATAACAGCCCAGGCCTGCTGTCCATTCAAGGCAAAAATCTGTTGAACCGTACCTTTTCCTTGATACTGCACATTCCAAGCTGAACCGACTGAACCGGATGGAGCCGCATCTGTTCGGGCAATCCATCCATTACCGCCGATCCAGCCGGATTGGCCGTCGATTAATCGCAGCGCGGTAATATTGTCCATGCGGACGTTCGCTATACTAGCATCTGTCGTTGATTGCCCTCCTGTCTCCACTGCTTTGTCAGTGCTGGACGGAGATGTGCTATTTTTACCGTCAGAAGTAGTCTGCTGTTCCGGTGTATCCACAGTGGCTCCCGAACCATTGACTTGTGACGCTGCAGAATCCTTTGGTTTGTTCTGAGCTGTTTGTCCTGTTTGTGAATTTGATTCACACCCCGCTGCTACTAGGGCTACGGCGAGCAAAAGCACCCAAACCGATGTTTTTTTCTTCATTTTGTTCATCCCCTTATGTTGTTGATATACTTGCTGCGCGGGTATGGTACTCACAGCAAAGCATATTCTATGTATTACTCTGCTGTATTGGTTTCACTCTTGCGGTGAATATACGATACTGACTGCATGCGAATCCTGTATGCGAATCTCGTTATAGGATTACGAGTTTACAGGAACAAAGCCGCCTTTTTCAATAGCCCGAGTTCCTTCTTCGCTTTGCAGCCATTCAAGTAATCGTTGCATCGAAGCACGTGGTTTCTCACCTTCGCGTGTAACTACAAACAGTTGGGCTGTGAATGGATATTGTTTCGAACGAATGTGTTCTTTGTCAGGCTCCACTCCATCAATAGATAAAAATTTGACCTCTTGACGATTATGCATCACATTTGCGAAATAATAAAATGAATAACCGAGCGCATTGTGATCCTTGTTAAAATCAGCAACTGCATTAATCATTTCACCCATTATACCAATTCGGAGTTCCCGAGGTGGTTCAGCCATGTCATGACCTTTCATCACTTTCTTCTGCATATAGGTTTGACTTCCTGAATTTTCCTCTCGCTGATAAGCAACGATCGGCTGATTCTTTCCCCCTACTTCACTCCAGTTACGAATAGATCCTTCATATATGCTGCGTACCTGCTCCGAAGAAAGTCCGTTAACCGGATTGCCTTTATGAACGAGAAAAATAAACGCATCCCACCCGATGGGTGTGAGCTTCATTTGAATTCCCCGACTTTTCGCCAGGCGCAATTCCTCATCGGATGGACCCGCCACCAGTATCAGATCCGCCTTCTTTTCAATCAGATTGACATAAGCCTGATGTGTTGTGTTGAATCTCAGTTCGTGAGCCGCACGAACCTTGCTCATTCCGGTCAATTCATGCAGCATATCCTGCGCGAATGGAATGGCCGCTGTAGCTCCATCTACTACCGGGAAATCCCTTTCCGCAATGTACGGACGTTGAGGAAGCATGAGCGTAATCGTCAGCACAATGATGAGCGCAGCAGATATCGCGGCAACAACCCATTGCCATCTATGATCCACCTTACCATTCTTGTCGGTTAGCGCTGGATAACGATTCACCCCAACTCCTACTACCATGCCAACTATCGGCAGCAGTGCAGCCAGTAGAAACCAGAATTCACCATGCTGTGTATATGGGCCCAATACCTCTAACACAGGCTCCGCCCAAGCATGATAGAGTGAAAAGAGCCCCCACGCCCCTCCCGACACTTCAGCAGGTTGACCACCTGACCCTTGTATTCCTACAATCCACAACCACAGCCCACATAATAATGATAATAGCCCTGTCAGCATCAACGGAAGCTTGCCCATGTTGGACATACGCGCACTCAAGGCACCATAAGCTGCAAAGATGAGACCGATAATCCATGCATATAGAAGCAGTATTACAATCACAGTTGTATCCGTTACACCTTCATGCCTCAGCAGAAGCTGCACTTGGGGTGCCACAACCATACTCCAAACTACATTAAACATGACTGAAAACAATCCAAACATAAACGTACCGCCCAGCCATGGCCAAAACCATGCGAACCGCACAGACTCGTCCTTTTTCGGCTTGCTTATAACTTCCTTTGGTTCAGACATGTACATCCCCCTATATCTTAAAAATGAAAATGAGACTGTAAGCCATTGCTTCTTCATTGTACAATTATGGTAAAGATTAGTATACGAAAGGATGGTAAACATGGCAAAAAGGCCTCCCCTACAGGAAAGGCCTCTTTGGTATCGAATCTTCTCTATATCGCTCTGGCATGGATCAAAAAACGATGCTGCTTCACGTCCCAATACCCATCACGTTTAATGTCCAAATACAGACCATACAGCTGTTCTATATATTTCTCTGGCTGGAAGTCTGCAATCTGCCATTCAATGACTTTTAAGTAATAGACAATCGCTCCAATATCGTAAAATCGCTGTATCGGAAACTGTTCCCGCTGCTCTACGATTTCAAAACCATTGCTTTTCAAACCTGCAAGTGCCCGAGGAAGAGTCCAGTCCGCATACACGTAATCAGGTGCTCCCAAGCGAGCGTTAAGGCCTGCACAATCCAGGCCTCCCGCCTGTTGAGTCAAAAACGTACCTCCAGGACGCAAAATACGGCGCACTTCCGCTGGCGAAAATGACTCATGCTTGTTCAGCACAAGATCGAACCCGGCATCGCCAAACGGAAGGGAATCGTCATCCTGTATAGCCATCACGTGCACACCCAGCGGCTCCAATCTTTGCTTGGCAATAGATATGTTCGGTGCATATGCCTCTGTCGCACATATGATCTCTGGAAAAGGGCGAAACTGCGACAAGAGCTCTCCCCCGCCTGTTCCCATATCCAGCATCGCCTTGGTGGAATGGATCAACGCCAAAGCCTTGCTGGCATAAGACCAGTCCAAAGGCTCGCTCGCCACTCGTCCCGTATCCGAGATGAATGAAAAATCCCATCCGGAAAACGACTGTTTATGATGCTCCAACAACTGTAGAAATTCATGATCTTCTGTATATTTCATATTTTTTGCTCCTCCACTATTGAACTGTACACGCATTGGTCTCTATTTATATCAGTTCTAATGTGGAGGAGCTCTTGCCCGTCGATCAGGTTGTTATATGTCGTGTCCCAACCATCCCATGTTCATCTACCTCCGTCCATTTGCCATCTAAACCAGACGCTCTCCCTCGTTAGAGCTTAAGGAATTGCCGGTAAAGCCTTTGCAAGCTCCGGTGTCATGTAGCTTGGAGTTAAATAGTAATAGCCTGTGTGGGGATCTGAGCTAAATAAAGGTTTGATCTTGACCTGAAGCAGGTAAGTACCCTTCGCCATATTAGGAGTAAAGTTATAGGATCTACGCTTTTCCAGTACAGTACTCCAGAGCTTCGGATCTTCAATCGTTATTGCTTTGTGCTTCTGTTGGATTCTTCTAAATAGCTTATAGTCTTCAATATACTGATTGGGTTGATAAGGTTCAAGCTCTTCAGTAATAATAGGAACAGCCCGTATCGAAAAAATATCCTTGGCATCAATGATGACCTTATCCGCATAACCTTTTTGCTCTAGCCAACCTGTAAGCTTGTGATAGGAAGCCGGCCAACTAAATGAAATTTCACGCTTCCAGCTCGGTTCGTTATTGGTAGAGGATGACTCTTTATTTGTAATAGAAACATTCCCCAGAGGATATCGATGTGATTGCATTTCGCTATAACTCATATTTAATACTTCTTCTCTGAGTATATCTTCAAATTCACGAGTTTCTTTGGGATTGGTCAAAACCACTCGTCTTTCATTATCATCTATGGATTGGATATTAATCGTCTCTGCTTTTCCTTGCAGCTTATCCAGTTCATATCTTACCGTTTTATAAGGCTCTGCTTCCATCACCTTAGTAAGTTCTGTCCTGAAAGGCTTTTCCGGGAATGTATAACGCCTAGTCATAGTGGAACCATCATCCAAACGGTAGACTATGACTGCCCTTTCAACGGCCAGGTTTTTGGACAACGATTTCTCGCCAGCTGCATGTGCACGTACGAGTTCACGATGTAAATTCAGCACAGAGGCGATATAGGCCCTGTCTTGGGAGTAATAAGCTTCTTTTTCTGCATCTCCCCCTAGAGGCTCCTCTTGCCCCACATAAACTTTTTCTACGGAGTGTGCTGTTGGAATCCGTCCCTCATAACCCAACCAACCTGAAATCGGGATATATAGTACTAGCCCCATGATCACACCGTAAACGACCATTTCCAGCAAAACACGAACACGCACAATTTGCCACGTCTTGCGGACGACCATCTCTACAACGATATAGCCTAGAACAGCTCCAAGTGCATACCCAAAAATCGACCAATTTGCTCCTCTTGTACCTGCATTATAAAAATAATCGCCTATTACAAGCATGGCGCATAATGTGACTCCTGCCTTGAACAAAGGCTGTAAGAAAGGAAATGCTATGGCCTGAGTCGCCTTCTCGACCAAGCGTTTACGATACAAACCATAACTCAAGGCAACAAATAACAGAGAGACACCTAAATAGGCAAGTAGCTCCATGTAGGAAAAGGCGCGCTGCGGCAAATTGTCCATAATGCGTACAAACGGCGATAAGTTATCCCAAACATTATTACTGCTGCGAAACTCTCCACCATTAATATATTGAACAACGGTTTCTCGCACTTGCACATAACCGTATAAATTACGTTCCAGAAAACGCCCTATCATCATGGATAGAAACTGAGGCAATAGCAGCAAAACATACACTACTACGGTCTGTAGCAACGATTGCCCCACACAAATCCCTACAAACACAGTAAAAGTAAACAGGAAAATCGTAAGGACAGATACGACCAGTGCCCATGATCCAATATCATTAATATGAAAAATATAAGGCAGTTCGACTGACGTGTTAACCCAAGCAGTTACTCCCGCAGTCAGCCATACAGGTACAAGTAAAAGAATAAGACCGCTAATTACATGTGATGTTAATAAATGCTCCCTACGCAAAGGTAGGCTGTGATACAAATCGGATGGCCCCTGTCGCTGAACAAAACGAAGCAGCATCACACCTGCCAGCACGGGTACGGTCGTTAAGATTAATTTTTGCAATTCATTACCTGAGCTTGTGCTATCAAACAAGCTTTTTAAAACCACTCGTGGTTGTTCATCACCAATGCTCATAAACAATGGCAGCAGTACTGTAAACAGCAATCCTACCAAGTACAATAGACCGATCCAGCCATGCTGTCTCAGGCATTGGCGAATTACGCCGCCGCTACAGAAGAATCGGTTGGATGTCATAACCTGCGTCCTCCATTTCATAAATGAAAATTTCTTCAAGCGTCAACGGCAGCAAATCGAATACATGCGGCTCATACGCTTCAATCGTCTCCGCAATCCGCTCTCGCTCACCCCGGATAATAAGCAGCAGAACACTGCCCCTTCGCTCCTTATGTACGACCGAAAGTTGGCTACAGACAGCTTCCTCATGCATGCTGTCCCGAAAAGCAACCTGTACCTTATGCGTATCGGATTTGAGGTCGTCTACCTCTTTTTCCAATAGCATCCGACCTTGGTGCATAATGCCGACATGATCACACATGTCTTCAATCTCACGCAAATTATGCGATGAGATCACGACGGTCATCTCACGTGCAGCGGTTTCTTGAAACAAGAGATTTTTGATCATTCTACGCATCACCGGGTCCAGACCATCAATGGGTTCATCCAAAACCAGCAGCTCAGGCATGCAGCTCAAGGCAAGCAAAAAAGCGGCTTGGCGCTTCATCCCTTTGGAAAAACGGTGAAGTTTGCGCTTCGGGTCCAGCTTGAAAATATCCGTAAGCTGTGTGTAGCGTTCCTCACTCCAACTTGGATAAATGGAGCGGTAAAACCGGGCCATCTGACGAATTGTCGCTTGCGGGAAAAAATAAGGGGTATCCGGTAAAAACAGAATGTGCTGCTTGACTTCAGGCTGCTCATACACTGGCTGACCACCGATTAGCACCTTGCCAGTATCCGGTCGGTAAATCCCGGCAATGATTTTGAGCAAGGTCGTTTTCCCTGCCCCGTTCGAGCCCAGCAGTCCAAAAATGGAGCCCTTCTTTACCGTAAGGGCAAGCTGATCGACAGCCTTTTCTTCTGTAAATGTCTTTGTGACTTCCCTTAATTCAATCAAGGGACATCCCCCTTTCCTTTGTTTGCATAGCTTCCACGTATATGTCGTCCACTTCCTGCTGTGTAAAACCGAAATGGACAGCTTCGATCATCAGTTTTAACAATGCCGCCCGAATCTCATCCCGCTTTATTTGTTGCGGCTGCTGCTGGGTAGGCGTGACAAAGCTGCCTTTGCCCTGAACGGAATAAATATATCCTTCGCGTTCCAGCTCGCGGTACGCCTTCTGAATCGTATTCGGATTCACCGTAAGTTGAGCGGACAATGCCCGTACAGAAGGCAATTGCTCATCCGGCTGAAGCGATCCGTACACGATCATTTCCTTGACCTTCTCCATAAGCTGTTCGTAGATCGGCTTACGGCTGCGGATATCCAGCTCGAACACATGGACTTCCTCCTTTCAACACTGGCTCAAATTCATTTATACATGTTCAACTGTTCTAACTGTACTATCATTAATAGTACAGTTAGAACAGTTTGTCAATCTTTTCTTTGGACATTTCTTACAAAAATAGCCGTGATGCAGGATGCATCACGGCTATGTCTTTTTAGCCTTCCTTTGAATCATAAGGCTGATCACGGCTTATATTGGCAAGCTTTTGCCCTTCCGGCAGTTTAAGATCCAGCTGGAACCGGAATGTTGCTCCTCTGGCCTCGTCGCTATCCACACCAATGGAACCTCCCATTAGCTTGACCAGGTTTTTGCAGATGGACAAGCCTAGGCCTGTCCCTCCATATTTCCGGTTCAATGCCGGATGAAGCTGGGAAAAAGGCTGAAACAACAAATGCTGACGGTCTGCCGGGATGCCGATTCCAGTATCAGTTACACTAAACTCAATCAGGCATTTCTTTTTACGGCGGCTGTAAGCCTTTCTCTCCACAAAAATATTTACATGCCCTCGCTCCGTAAATTTGATCGCATTGCTCACCAAGTTCACCAATATCTGTCGGATACGCACATGATCACCGACCAGCATCCCTGGCATTTCCTGATCTACATGCCATTCTAGCTGGATGCCTTTTTCCATAGCCTGTGTCATAAATAGGTCAGCTACACTGCCAACCACATCCTCCAGTACAAAAGACTCATGCAGCAACGACATTTTGCCAGCTTCGATTTTGCTCAAATCCAGTATCTCATTCAATATCTGCATTAAAGCGTTGCTACTGCTGGTAATAATATCGATATAGCTACGTTGCTCCTCATCTAATTCCGTGTCTGCCAGTAACCCGGCCATGCCTATAATGCCGTTCATCGGTGTACGGAGCTCATGACTCATCACAGACAGGAATTCTGACTTGGCCCGATCAGCGCGTTCGGCAGACTCCTTGGCCCGAATAATCTCCTTTTCATTCGTCCTGTCTACAAAAACCATCACAGCTCCTTTTCGCTCGCCGTTATCCATCAAAGGGCTGATTCGATAAGAGGCCAAAAAACTGGACCCGTCTTTTTTCCAAAATACAGCTTCCTCTGCCTGATAAGAAGCGCCGCTGCGAATCGCTTGGAGAATAGAAGCCTGTTCGTCCGGAAAATGGCTGCCTATTTCGTCAGCATGGCGAATCACGTCTATACATGAACCGTTCAGCGGGTTGGCTGATCCTATGCCGAACATCTCAACAGCTGCTGGGTTCATAAAGCGGACATGTCCTTCGGTATTCAAACCCACAATTCCTTCGGATACTGCATTCAAAATAAGCGAATGCTCGTTACTGAGCTTTTCAATCTGAGCAATGTAGTTTTTAAGAGGGGTAACATTTTCTATAATCCCGTAGCAGCCTACAATTTCTTCTTGCACGAAAATCGGGATATTAGTCATCTTGATGAATAGACGCTCCCCCTCCTTATGTATGAATTCCGATTCATAGGTTTGTGTCTCCCCCTGTTTGGCCATTTCGATATGTCGTTTGATTTTGTCCTGTTCCTCAGAGGAAGCCATTACAAGTATTTCAGTTCCAAGCAGCTCATCCCTCGTATAACCCGTAAGCTTCTCCAAACTCGGATTCACGCTCAAAATATGACCTTCCATATTCATGGCGCATATCCCGAGTGGATTATGCTGAAATAGTGACTTATAACGGTTTTCACTTTCACGAAGACGCTGCTCGATTTCCCGGTGCTCTGTAACATCCTGTATCATCCCGACTACTTGAACAGGCTTGCCTGCATGCTCGTCCATCTCAGCTTCCCAGATCGAACGCAGTACCTTCTGTTCCCCATTGGGCAATACAATCCGGTAAAAGGTTTCTTCGTGAATTCCCTTTAAGATCACGTTGTTGATAATTTGCTTCATCCGTTCAGTATCTTCGGGATGAACTGCCTTCATGAAAGCGTCAATACTTGTTTCAACCGGCTTGACACGATAGCCAAATATGCTGCGAAATTCCTTGGAAAAATGCATAACATTGTTGACCAGATCCCAGTCCCATGAGCCGAACATCGCCAACTGTTGAGCTTTTGCCAGGTTCTCCTCGCTCTTCTGGCGCTCTGTGATATTCCGTCCGATGGATAGAACTCGCTTGATCTTGCCCTGTTCATCCCGAATAATACGGTACGATACTTCCAGCCACAAATAATGCCCGTCCTTATGACGTACACGCCGCTTCATGATGCCTGTTTCCTTGAACATTCCATGTACACGCATGTAATCGGCATCTTCGATATGGTAAAATTGAAGCCGTTTTTTGCCGAGCATTTCCTGCTTCGTATAGCCAAGGAGTTTTTCCACCGAAGGAGAAATATATTGAAGTATGCCGTCTGCCGTGCTGTAAGAGATGACATCCGGCGTATTTTCGGTAATCAACATGTACAAATCCTCATTGTCCGAAAGCACCTGCTCCATGTCCTTTTTCTCCGTGACATCCATTGCATACGCAATCAAATAAGATTGTTCGGTAGCCTCATCATCAAATATGGTTAATTCCAGCGATAGCCAGACAGTTGTTCCCCGTTTATGCTTTAAACGCAGCTCTGTCTTGTAGACTTGATCCGTAGCCTTTAGCCAACCTGCATAGGCCTCCCTCAGCCCTTGCTGATCCTGAGCCTCATTATACAAGAGATGGTAATATCGGATATCCAGTAATTCCTCCTGCTCATATCCGACCATTTTGCAAAAGGCGGGATTGACATACAGACACTTCCCCTCCCTCGACAAAATCACGATTCCTGTCGGGGCATGATTATACATATGTTCCAGCAAAGGCAGTCGTTGAGCAGCAGAAAACACAATGAATCTCCTCCTCTGTGGTCCGGCAGTTTTTCTAACTATACCTATTCTAACATGATATGGGATTTTTATTGAGGAGAGCCCTCCTCTAGATGAAAGCCATTAAAACATGTATGCACAAAAGATTGCCGATGCAGGTTCATCGGCAATCTTTAGATTATTTTTTTATACCACCCGGCTAAGAAAATGACGCAAAAATCGCTCCGCATCTACTTTAAGTGCCACATCAATCGTAGTCAGCGTTTGAGCTTCAGTCTCATTTTGTACCTCTCGGGTGCGACCAACCTCGGTGGAATCCCCTACCTCAACGGCAATGTGCATTGGACGCGTCTCCACAAAACTGGAGTCAATAGCCAACCCTACGGCTAGTGGATCATGCAAAGCACAGCCTGCAATACCAGGTCTAAAATTGCGATAAGCTTCCATATAGAAGTCTGTCATATCTGCCATAAACGCGCCCAGCTCGGTCCCTTGCTCACGCCATTTATCCACATCCTGCTGGGGAAGCAGGGTTTGCATCGTGACGTCCAGCCCGACGAGCGTAAGCGAAAAGCTCGCTCCCAGCACATAGGCTGCGGCTTCTGGATCGGCGTAAATATTCGCTTCAGCCGTTGGAGTTACATTCCCTTTCACTGTGACCGCGCCGCCCATGATGATCAGGCGCTCAAGCAATTGGGGCAATTCGGGACAGCGATCCAATGCAATCGCAAGATTGGTCAGCGGTCCCACAGCTACTAGGGTCAGTTTGCCCTCATAGCGACGAGCCTGTCCGATTATAAAATCAGCGGCATCCCCAGACGCAGCCTGACGGGAGGGCGCTCCTTTCAACTGATTGCCAATACCGTCTTCACCGTGAATATGCCGAGAATAAGGTTTGAACAGCTCCCGAGCATACGGCTTGTAAGCCCCAGACACGACCGGAGCCTCTACCCCCAGTTTTTCCAGCAGAATCAGTGAGTTACGTGTTGCCTCCTCCACCGAGATATTGCCAAAGGTGGTTGTAATACCGAGTAGTTCCAATTCCGGCGAATGGACCGCGTACGCAATAGCAAGCGCGTCGTCAATGCCCGTATCTACATCTAAGATTAACTTTTTGCTCATGATGACCTCCACAGTAGAACAGCATTCTTTTTTTCATTATACACAATTTGAATGCTTATTCCCTTGGTCATCGAATTCTTTATTTGAAGACGTTAAAAAAAAGGCTACGACAGTTATGCCGTAGCCTTCTTTTACCACTTTTTAATCACTCAAGGGCACATGTTCTGGCCAAATCCTAAGGCTCGATTCCCCATACCAGCTTATCGTTGTGGAACAACGTTACTTTGTTCCATTCAGCATAAGAGGTTTTGGTTGGATCGAAGGAATAGTCATTGGATTCGTTCAGATTAGACCAGTCGCTATTGTTCATGCGGATCTGAATATCACCTGTTTGCGCTCCAGCAGCAAGCGTGCCGGCTGCCGCACTGAATCCAATTTCAATATAGTTGTCTTTAATGGTGCGCAGCACATTATCATTACCTACTTGCGCCCAGTCTACCGCAGATTGCAGCTCTTGGCTGCCATCTTTTGTGAAGTAATAGCGGATTTTCAGCTCGCTCAGCTTCACGGGTGTTGTACCTTTATTTTTCAGGTTAAAGAAAGGCTTGGCAGCGTTATTCGCTGGATCCGTGTCCCCAGCACGATACATTACAACCAAATCACCTGCTGGATCTGTAGGGTCGGTTGGATCTGTCGGCGTACCTTTTGGTTCAGCGCTTACCGTTGCTGAATCCTTACTTGTTCCTTTCGCATTCGTAGCACTTACAACATAGAAGTACGTTGTTCCGTTCGTCAGTCCCTTATCCGTGTACTCTCTTGCTGTTACAAGAGGCGCCACGGCTGTAAAAGGACCTGCTTCGCTAGTGGCACGTTTTACGGTGTAGCTGTCGGCACCCGTAGACGCATCCCAAGTCAGCGTTACTTGTGCATTACCCACAGTAGCCTTTAAGCCTGAAGGTACAGCTGGAGCTGTAGGCGCTGGGTCCACACCACCACTGGAAGGCACGATTGCAGGGTACGCATTTTGTACCAGCATCACAAACTGATCATGGAACCATGCTCCTGAAATAGGTGCATTCGGCAAAGCATCTGTTAATGTGCCATCCTTGGTTGTATAGGTAGGATCACACATACGATCAAAGCCTTTACCCTCATCGTTCGGAATGAGTGAGCTGGAACCATCGGAATCACCCGGAGGTTTCGCCCAGACATAGGCATCGATATGGCCAGCTGGAGCCGTTTGTGGCGGTGTTCCCATCCCTGCTCCGCTGCTATTACACCAGTTACCACGGTGCGAACGTTTGTCCACACGACCTGAGTTTACATAGGAGTTAATATCATTGCCGACTGCGGAAGTCGGACGGTTAGGTCCTCCCCATCCATTACGGCCGGTATCAATTAACATGCCAAGCGAGCTTGGCCAGCCTGCATTGACAAAATCTCTATGCAAGGACTCAGCGAAATCCGATTCATCGAAATTAGGATTCCATTCGTAGAATTTGGACGATTTGATCGGCTGCCCGCCAATATTCAGGTTGGGATCAGGCAGATTCGGTTCTGTCAACGGTGAAGTATTGGCTGTATTCGTGATAAAGCCATCCACACTGGCCAGACCTTTGCTAGTATCTTTGAAGATAGTTGTAAACAGAGATACCGTTGCTGCACGGTTGTTATCCCAACCTAACCAGCCAGAGTGACCGATATCCACGTATTTGTACACATTCGGAATCTCGTTCAGCTTATTCATTGTGTATTTAACGCCAGCCTCATAAATTCCTGTAGATTTGGCTTGTCCACATTGGGGAGTATCCAGATTGGTTACCAGATTTGGCAAACTGTCCGGTTCAATAATCGCTACGATGCGAATATCCTTATATTTGGGATTCGAAAAAATTGAAGCAATTTTGTCAATATAATCCTTTTTGTACGTTTCCAGACCTGCCTGGGTCAACGGCAATTCACCATTGGAAGCCAAGGCATGACAATCTCGTCCGGGCAGATCATACACAATGAATTCCGCCGTAATCGGTGTGTTGCCTTTCTTTTGCGCCAATACTTGGTCCAAATGTGCTTCCAAGCCAAGCTTGCCCCCACCGCCGTTAATAGCAGCAATACGATCAAGCCATACGGCTGTCGGGAACGTTTTGACCGTTTGCATTTTTGCCTTCAGGTTCGCATCCGTAACCTTGGCAATCGATGTGTCGACACTAGCCGCATAATCAGGGTTAACGTATTTTGTCGCTCCTTGGTATGGATTATCGACATGGGATTCTGCATGTATTTTATCCGTAAATCCTGCACCTGGTAGAAAGCTGCTTGCGACGAGTGATAGCGCAAAAGCATACTTCATTCCTTTACGAAGCACTTGCTTTGTTTTCAATTGCTTCACCTATCTTTCCGTAGATTTTATTGAATCTTCCTATGTCGGCACCTGATTGTTATATGATTAAATGTGTGTTACGCCTACTCTCTCCCTAGAAAAAGTAGCGTTCATAGTTGTGAAAGGTAAGCGCTTTCCATTTGTTCATGCGCTCACATTTTCCCTTTCTTGTCACCTCCTATGTTAGATTATAGTGAGCTGGAAATCTGCTGTAAATTGAATAAATTAAGGACTACAATTATTAATTAGGCATTTGAATTGCCACAACGACGGTCCGGCAGGGTGCCTCTTTTTCTAAGATCGGTTCTATCACTTGTTGAACTTCCCTGCTATGACAAGCTCTCAGGAGATTCAGAGTCGACAGTAAAAGAGTGGATTCATAAAAAACAAGACTGTATTCTTTAATTTCCGCCAGCCCAAATCGACAATGATAAACCTCAGGTTGCCAGCTACGCCAAATCGTTAAATCTATCGACAGCAAAAAGGGTGTTCCAGACCTATGGTCATGAAAACACCCTCTTATTGCTGTTCCATCCGTCTCTGTTTATTAACAGGCCATAGAATGAGCGTTACTTCAATTGTACTAAGTAGCTGTTACGCCTTGCTGTTCTGCACTTTTTCGCGATCCTTGCCTTTGTCGGATTGTCCTGCATTTTTATTGGCAGCATCCCGGTCCAGCTGCATTTCTTCAACCGTCTTCACCTTAAGCCGCGCTGCTCCCTCATAAGGTCCGGTTGGAATCAGATCGCCTGCAGCCAAACGTTGGCGCGCCTTGGCAATTGCTGCTCCGTATTGCGGTAACCATGCTTCCTGCGCTACTAGCATCTCATCGACCATCTGCCAAATTTCTTTTGGATTACACACCGCACCCACTAACGGGTCCATCATAAACGCTTGGCGCAGCAGCTTATCGTCTCCATGTACAGCCGCTTCGACAGCCAAACGCTGAACGGAAATACTAACATTGCACACGGCAGCAGGACCGAGCGGCAGTTCTCCAACATGCGGCATGGAAAGGCCATTCCGATCCACATATCCAGGGGCTTCAATAATCGCATCGTCCGGCAGGTTGGAAATTACCCCATTATTAATAACATTAAAATGTCCCCGGTATACACGTCCTGTTTCCAGACCTTCGATAATGTATGAGCCGTGCTCTTCACCGCGACTCTCTGCCTTGTACTCCAGTGGCTCTTCCTTCATCCAGTTGGGGAAATCTGTTTCAAACCAGTTGCGTCCTTCCGTACATACACGCAGATAGCCGCCTGTTTCTCCGTTGATCCAGTTGCCCAGGTCAATCCAGTCCAGAATTTCATTCGGACGCTTACGATACCAAGGCACATATTCACTGAGATGACCATTCGACTCTGTGCTGTAATAGCCAAAACGACGAAGCATATCGATGCGTACCTTTTCGGTGCGGCTAAATTCAGGATGCTGTTCAAATGCCTCCAGCAGTCCGGCTGTCAGATCCTTGCCCTTATGTGAGGCTTGAATATACCATGTTTGGTGATTTATTCCGGCGCATACAATGTCCACATCCTGCTTCTCCAGACCGTACGCCTCGGCAATTTGGTGATGCCCATTCTGGACGCCATGACATAGACCAACCGTGCGCACGCCGCCGTACTTGTTGCAGGCCCAGGTCATCATCGCCATGGGGTTCGAGTAGTTCAGCAGCAGCACATCCGGTGCACTTAACTCGCGGATATCCTTGCAAATCTCCAGCATTTCAGCGATACCACGCTGACCATACATGATGCCTCCTGCACATAATGTATCGCCCACGCATTGATCCACACCGTATTTTAGCGGAATATCCACATCGGTCGCAAAAGCTTCCAGACCGCCGACACGGATTGTACAAATGACGTATTTGGCATCCTTCAAAGCTACTTTTCGATCCGTAGAGGACTGTATTTGTATGGACAAACCATTCTCACGAATATCCCGTTGACACAGTTCAGTAACCATATCCAGATTGTGCTGACTGATGTCCGTAAAAGCCACTTCAATATCGTTAAACTCCGGTACCGATAACAGATCTCGCAAAATTCCACGGGTAAAACCGATGCTCCCTGCTCCAATAAAAGCTACTTTAAATGACACGGCATTCAACCTCCGGAAATTAGAATTGTAATATACCGTCATTTTAACAATATGCCTGTAGAAAGCGTTATCAAAATCATGACCAGTTTCGTACTTAAGTGTCAAAAATCCTAACTTTCGCGTTAGCAGAGGGTTGCCTTTTTCCACTCGTTCCATCCCGTCTCTCTCTTTCTGTGTAATGTTTCTTCAGTTCAGTATGTACTTTAAGTGCGGTAAATGTAGTAACATAAAAGAAAACATTGGAGAGCAAGGAGCAGCCCTAAGATGAACAAAAAGATTATCTTTTTAGATATAGATGGAACGCTAGTGGATGATGACGGTATGATTCCCGAATCTGCAAAAACAGCATGTATCGAAGCGAGAAAAAACGGACATCTGATTTATTTATGCACTGGCCGATCCAAAGCGGAGATTTATGATTTTATCATGGAGGTCGGTTTTGACGGGATCATCGGAGCTGGCGGAGGCTTTGTAGAAATTGAAGGTGAGATGTTATATCACCACAAAGTATCGGATGAAGATGTTAGACATATGGTCGATTACTTTGATGAGCATGATTTGGACTTTTATTTGGAATCGAACGGGGGGTTGTTTGCGAGTAAAAACTTTTTGCCCCATGTAGAACGGCTTATCTATGGAGATGTGGACAATGATCCCGTAGCCAGAGAAAAAAAAGAACAACGCCCGCATCCTTTTATCACCGGCCTAACTATAGGCGAGGACAACCTATACCGTAGTGACGTGAACAAAGCATGTTTTTTGGAAAACAAAAATGTTCCTTTCGAACAAATCAAAAAGGAATTCGCAGGGAAATTTGAGGTTATTCAATGTACTGTATCTGCTTTCGGGCAAGACAGTGGTGAGCTAATGATTCCCGGTATTCATAAAGCCGTAGCTATTGAAAAGCTTATTGAGCATTTGGGAAGATCCCAAGAAGACACCATTGCTATCGGAGACGGGATGAACGATGCTGAAATGATTGAATATTGTGCGCTAGGAATTGCCATGGGAAATGCCAAACCGGGCCTCAAAGCCATCGCAGATGACATTACAGATGCTGTGGATGAAGATGGACTGTTTCACAGCTTTAAAAAGCATAGTCTGATTTAGCCATGTTATTTTTTATACTTAAGCCCCTGCAGCAGTTTCTCGACTTAAAATGTCTTAATCCTACTGGCAGGGGCCTATTTAAATTGCAGTATTCTTATTTTTGTATTTTCTCAATTTGTTTCATAATTATTTCATCATTTTAAATTATCTCCATGTTGCCGAATTAGCAATGCTATCTTTCCACGGAATTCACTTCGTGCCCGCTCGACTTCCATCCCTCAATAACCGCGCTTATGCTGGCGATAGCTGCGTGCGCTTCTTTTGTTTACTGTATAATGAGTTGTGTCTCTAAATATTCCCAAAGGAGCAAGACATGTCAAACCGTAAATGGACATTTATCCTTATTCCCGTCTTCCTGCTATTTGCCTGGCTGCTCTTTCAGTTCACTCTGTCTTCTCTTCAAATTCACCAATTTGCAGAACAATTGAAGACGGTTTCACCAAATGACAGGGGTTCCGATACAAAAGTGGTATTGATATCGCAAGAGCTGGACAATTATTACTGGCGGTCCATTGAACAAGGAGCCCGAAAGGAAGCGGAGCAGTACGGTATGCGGCTCGATTATATCGGACCGGACCGCATTAATCCGTCCGAGCAGATCAAACTGCTGGATAAAGCGATCGCCGCCAAGGCGGATGCGATTCTGGTTCAAGGGATAAATGATCCGGAGTATCGCCGATTAATCGACAAAGCGGCCGGACTTGGCATACCTGTCATCACGATCGATACGGATGAGCCGAACTCCCGGAGACTGGCTTACGTTGGAACGGATAACGAAGGAGCAGGAAAACAGATGGGCATGCTGTTGGCGAAGGCCTCTGGGGAGCGTGGCGATATTGGAGTGATGATCAGCAGCGAGCGCGTCGAGAATCAGCGGCTCAGGCTTGCCGGATTTCGTTCCGTGATCAGCCGCTATCCCAAGCTCCGCATTGTGGAGATTCGCTCCTCAAATATTTCACGGCTTCAGGCAGCCCAGCAAGCTCAGAACATGCTCACCCATTATCCGCAGATTCGCTACATGGTCGGATTCAGTGCGCTGGACGGCCTTGGCATTCTGGAGGCTTCAGAACGGCGTGGAGCGCAGAACTTGCAAATTTTCGCTTTTGACGATATGGCCGAGACGTTGAAAGCTATTAAAGATCGCAAAATCGAACTGACCATTGTGCAACAGCCAGAGGAAATGGGGGCCAAGGCCATAAAATTGCTAAATGATTATCTCAAGGGGAGTCATTCTCAGGAATTAACATATACCAGAGTTTATGAAGTGCATGCAGACACTCCCGCTGACATGTCTGGAGATGACAGGCGATGACGATCAGAAAGAAGCTGCTTCTGTTCATCCCTCTTCTAGTTGTGTTTGCCAATATCATCGCTTATTTCGTATTCCAAAGTGGAAAGGTTGTACAACAGAGCTACGATGAAATGCTTGGCCGCATTCTCCTCATCGAGCAAACCTCCGAATCGGCGGAGGGCAACTTAAATCTCCTATATGCCTATCTGCTCAATCCAAGAGACGATAAGGATGTGCAGGGCATGACAGAATACCAGTTGAAACAGCTAAAAGACAGAATCCAGGAAGTCTCCGACTCAACCGATCCTTCTTTTGCCGAGGAGAACTACATGAATCTGTTGGCCACATTTCTTGAACAGAAGCAAGCTGCAGTTCTGGATGCAAAGGCACAAGATCCTCAATCGGCTTTTGAACATTATATTGAAGCGGAGAAAACCGTCAGCTATATTCATGAGGAGGGCCAGCGACTGATCGATGCTGAACTGGCTTATTACCGACCGATCATCGAGAACATCCGGAACAAAAATGAGCAAATGAACGGATTGGGAGTGGCGTTGTTCGGCATGAACGCGCTGATGGGTGTTTTGCTTGCCATCTGGATCTCGCGCAGCATTACTGGCCCTGTCGGCAGACTTGTCAGACTGGCGAAGCGAATCGCCACAGGTGATCTGAATATCGAGCCCCAACCCCAACCGCGACGGGATGACGAGCTAGGCGTATTGGCGGACGCCATTTCGCAAATGTCTGCTGATTTGAGCATCCTTATCGAAAAAGATAAACAGAGTCTGGAAATGCGGCGGCTTGTGAAAGAGCTAGAGCTTTTGGCTCTGCAAAATCAAATTAACCCGCACTTTTTATTCAATACCTTAAATGTGCTCTCCAAACTGGCGATCTTGGAAGGAGCGGAGAAGACCAGCGACCTGATCGTTTCGTTGTCCAATCTACTACGGTACAGTCTGCAAAAGCTGGACAAACCCGTAACGCTTCAGGAGGAACTGGATCATATAAGCGAATACGTGACCATCCAGCAGGCGCGCTTCCGGGACAGAATTCGCTTTGATCTTCACTTTGACGCTTCCGTACTTCAGCAGCAAATTCCGGCCTTGACGATCCAGCCGTTTATTGAAAACGCCTTTCTTCATGGTGTAGCAGATATGGAAAACGGGGCCATTATCACATTGACGCTGTCGAGAGCGGGCGAGGATGTGCAAATTGAAATTTCGGACAACGGAAAGGGCATGACAGAAGAAACCCGACTGTCCGTGCTCCGTCTTGAAGGCGGAGCTGAAAGCAGCAGTTCAACGGGACTTGGAATGCAAAACGTGTTTAGGCGGCTGCAGTTGTTCTACGAAAAGGAAGGAATGGTTGAAATCCGTAGCCATACCGGACTAGGTACTACCATAACAATACGAATCCCAGTCAAGAAGGAGAGTGAGCAGACGAATGTATCGGTTGTTGATCGCGGATGACGAAGCTTTGGAGAGGGAAGGACTGGAATTGATAGTGGAACGGGCGATGCCGGGGGTATTTCGGTTTATTCATGCTGACAACGGCCGCATGGCGATCGAATGCGCAGAAGAGCACCGTCCCCATATTGCCATTCTGGATATCAATATGCCCGGAATCGATGGACTTGAAGCGCTTCGTGAATTAAAGGAGCGTCTTCCCGATACCCGCTTTGTGCTTGTCACCGCATATGATTATTTTGCTTATGCACGTGAGGCGCTCTCTTTGGGTGTAAAAGAATATATTCTGAAGCCGGCGAAGCGGGAACTCATCATCGGTACACTGAAACGACTGATTGAAGAAATTGAATGCGAGAAGCGGGCACGCACGGAAGAATTGGAGCTTAGGCACAAAATCTCACAGCTGATGCCGCTCGCAGAAAATGAGCTGGCTTTAATGCTTATGGTCGACCAGACGGTGGATTCGAGCGCTTCCCAACTGTCGGAATGGCTGGACTTTCCTCTTGATCAGGGAAGCGCCATCATTGCTGCCTTTGAAGGATATGCAGACGAGCAGGACAAAAAGAAAATTTACGATCATTTCCGAAGCTATGTAAAAACACATGGTCCCAATTCCATTGTGAGCTCCCTGATCGACCATCACATGGCTACTTTTTTACAAAAGCCAGCTGCCACCAGCGAAAACGACTGGCGCCAACTGATTAAACACCTTGTTCAGCAGCTCTCCGAGCTGTCCCAGCAGCAATTTGGCATGAAGACGGCTATTGGAATCGGCTCACTGCATAGCGGCGAGGAAGGACTTCGCAAGTCCTATTTTGAAGCCGTTTTTGCCTCCACCCTACGCAAGCGTGATGGAGGTTACTGCCACTTTGACGAACTGAAGTCGTCAGAGGCTGGAAACGCCTCTGAGCTTGCCGTCAAAGCGGAGAATGGAATGCTTCAGCAGACGTACGTCATATCAGCACTGCAACGGATACGCGAACAGCGGGAGGTTCAAACACTGACTATGCTAGGCAGAGCAAAAATGTATATCGAGGAACGCTTCAACGATGAACTTTCGTTGGAAGAGGTGGCTGATTTCGTCCATTTGAATCCCCACTACTTCAGCAAAATCTTCAAACAGGAATACGGAGAAACGTTCATCGACTTCGTAACCCGGCTAAGGATTAATAAAGCTATTTCTCTGATCAAGGAGGGCAACCTTGCTCTGAAGGAAATCAGCTTTGAAGTGGGTTATAAGGACCCGAACTATTTTAGCCGCGTCTTTAAGAAGATCACGGGCGTTCCTCCCACAGAGTTCAAAGGCCAAAAATAGCAGAGATTCATCCATGTCGACCATCGACATGGATTTTTTTAAGCTCGAATGACAAGGTAATGCTAGGTTTAGACCCTTCATCACCAATTCGGGAATCGAAGTCAAAATCGTGCATGAAAAGGTCCGTTTATTGAAGACGATCACCGACCTTTCTTTTACAGGTGCATGTTATACTTCTCCTCGAAGAACGGAATGAGGTTCTGGAATCTGAGGGGAGATGATCATATGGGAGTAATCATCCATAATGAAAGCGCTCAACAGAAAGCGCTTCAATCAGAAAAACCCAGTATGCTGTTTGTGACGCTGGTATCCATCGTAGCCGCGCTTGGAGGCATACTGTTCGGTTTTGATATCGCGGTAGTTTCGGGAGCAGTTGAATTCCTACAGCAGCGTTTTTCGCTGAGCGAATTTCAGGTTGGTTGGGCGGTGTCGAGTCTGATTGTAGGGAGTATCACGGGAGCAGCTCTCTCCGGCTACATGAGTGAAAGGATCGGCAGAAAAAAGGTATTGCTGGCTGCCGGATTTTTATTCGTCGTCGGCTCGATCTGCTCTGCAATTCAAGATACGTTCACCGGGTATGTTATCTTTCGCATGATCGGCGGCGTCGGCATAGGAATCACTTCCACCATTTGTCCGGTATATAACGCGGAGATCGCTCCTGCCAAATACCGAGGCCGTTTGGTTGCTTTAAATCAGCTGGCGATCGTAACAGGTATTTTCCTGGTTTATTTTCAAAATTCGTGGATCGTCAGCCTGGGAGATGAAGCTTGGGGTGTCTCAACAGCCTGGCGCTGGATGTTCGGTGTGGGAGCTGTTCCGGGACTGATCTTTATGCTCCTGATGCTCTTCATACCCGAAAGCCCGAGATGGCTTATCAAAAAGAATCGGCCTTATGAAGCGCTGCCAATTCTGCTGAAAATTCACGGTGAAGAAGCCGCTAAACAGGAAGTACTTGATATCAAGGAATCGTTCAAAAATGAGAACGACTCATTAAAACAATTGTTCGCTCCCGGTATTCGGGTCGCTCTCTTTATCGGTATTATGCTCGCCATTATGCAGCATATTACCGGCATCAATGCCATTTTGTATTATGCGCCGGTTATCTTTAAAGGAATGGGGCTCGGTACGGACGCGTCTTTGACCCAGACCATCTGGATCGGGTTGATCAATGTGTTGTTTACCATCGTATCCGTATGGCTGATCGACAAAGCGGGACGAAAAGTTCTGCTGATGATCGGTACCTCGTTGATGACCCTCTGCTTGGTCATTATTGGAGCCGCATTCAAAATGGGTTTAACTACCGGACCGCTCGTGCTGATCATGATATTGATCTACGTGGCCTCCTACGCTATATCGCTTGGGCCAATCGTATGGGTCATGATCTCTGAGATCTTTCCGAACCGCATTCGCGGTAAAGCTGTCGCCATTGCTTCGATGGCATTATGGGCCGGCGATTATCTGGTATCCCAAGCATTCCCTCCTCTGCTGAGTTCAGCTGGTCCGTCCAATACCTTCTGGATATTCGGAGCCATCTCGTTGTTCGTCGTAGTCTTTATATGGCGCAAGGTTCCCGAAACCAAGGGGAGATCACTTGAACAGATGGAAAATATGTGGCTCGGAAAATAATCCAACTTTAGCTCTCAAGAAGCCCAGCACCTGTTATAATGCTTCAAAATATACACCTCTGAAGCCATACCGACCTAAATCGGCAATGGTTCAGAGGTTTTTTATGATCAGCTCCCACCCTCCTCCGCGTAGTTCCTCACATCGCGCTCCACAGCAGAGCGGTATTCAACAGGGGTTTGACCAGTGTGCTTTTTGAACAACATGTGAAAATACTGTCTGCTGGCCACGCCAACATAATCGGCAATCTCTTGAATGGGAATGTCCGTTTGCTGAAGCAGCATACGGGCCTTGTCCATTCGCAACATCGTTAAATACGTGGTAAGCGTTAGCCCCGTATGTTTTTTGAAAATTCGATGCAAATACCCCGGGTGCAGATTGACGGCTGCGGCCATGTCCTTGACTGCAATATCCCGGTCATAGTTCAGATGGAGAAATTCAATGCATCGCTTGATGTACACATCTGTTTGCTGCGTATTGCTGCGCTCTGCCTCTTCCCGCAGACGTGCAATTCGTACTAGCAATTGCATAAAAAGCATTTCTGCCATGGCACCCGGCTGTTCTTTTCTTTGATCCAGCTCCAGCACGAGACTTTTCAGCGCATAATATACCTCTTCCGGGTCCGATAGCACCAGATACGGGAATGGACGCGACATAAAGGCCGTGACCTCCTGTTCCTCCGCTGCTATTTGTTGGATAGATGGGCCTACCCTCACCCCTTCCTTAAAGCCAAACTCTACATTCAGCATACGGCACGGTTGTTCACCTTCCACCACCAACCGATGTGGGATGCCTGCATCCAGCATAATAAACTCGCCTTTGCGCAGCGTAATGCTTTCTTCCGTATCTTCTCCGGTTTGTACATCTACCCTGCACAAACCAGAGATCATATACATAATTTCAGTGGAATAATGATCGTGGTAAGACATCGTATAGTCACGCCATTGCTTGTAATAGTAAGCAAAAAAACGGGGAATATAATCCCCGTCCCGCAGTCTTGGCTCAAACAGACTTCCGTTCATCCCCGCACCTCCGCGAAATAGATCAAGCTAATATGGCGACGTATATGTACCCGTTCTATTTTCACAGTTTAACAGACTGAGCCATGGTATTCTATTTCGCTTTATCGGACACTGAAATCCCTTGGAATACGGTGAGCGACTCCTACCTAATCACTTTCTGGACTTAAATACTGAACCAACATCCCTACAAATCGGTTTGCAATTTGTACATCCTGAAATTCACTATTCCAATCTTCCTTGGAAGTTAGGCTCATTTTCTGGAGTAAACCCATCATAGACGTAAAGATAAAATACGCAGTCTTTAAGGGTTCAGCATCCGACTTTAATGATCCATCCTGGATTCCAGCTTCCAGAGCATCTATCAGGAAATGTTGTTCCTTTTCCCGGCTAACAAAATTTTTGTACTGTTCTTTGAGTTCTTGATTTGAATCATAAGCTTCGTAATGTAGATCGAATAATAGAATAAACTTGATGTAATCTGGATGTTGCCAAGCATAATCAATCCATGCATCAAGCATCGAAGTAAGCATCTGCTTACCATTCATTTCGGCTGAAGGTGCTCTTCTAACAAATTCGGTCATACGCTCAAGGATTTCCATTTGGACCTCAAAAATCAGTTCGTTCATGGACTGAAAGTGCTTATAAAATGTAACCCGACTTACACCGGCCACATGGCATACATCCTTAATATTAACTTTGAGAAAGCTCTGCTTCATAAAAAGTTCCTTCGCAGCCGCAATGAGTTCTTCCCGATTTTTGTTTTTCAAATTCTGGTGCCAGTTCTCAGTCATTAGCAACCATCCGTTTCTCATTTTTTGATTTTTGAAAGGTTAAGAAAAGGGCAGATGCAAGGATTAGTGCACCAAAAATATAAGGAATTTGAATGTGTTTGTCAAACAATAAACCTGCTAAAATGGGTCCCAATATATTGCCTAGGCTGGTATACGTCGTATTCAGTCCGGCGGCATATCCTTGACGATCACCAGCCGAGTTGGCGATCATTGTACTTACTGTTGGCCTTAAGAAAGCATTAAAGGCAAAAAACAGAGCCGATACCACCAGCAGATAACCTAAATTGATCTTAATGAGCATGAACAGTAAAGCAATGGCTGTCATAATCAAAGAGAGGCGTATGAGCTTCATCTCGCCAAGTCTCTTGATGAGATAATCAAGTAGCCATACTTGCACCACGATGCCTATTATGGCACCAACCGTAATGATCATTGAGATTTTAGTGGCATCAAAACCGTATTTTCGTTCCACAAAAAGAGCATACACCGTTTCATAATTCATCAAACCTAATGTCATGATCAATATGAGGAGAAGATAACGAAAATAGGACGTCCGAAATGAATTTAGAATTTGCTTTCGAATGGGCTCCCGTCGGACCCATTGGTCAACTGATTTTCGTTGTTCCTTAGGCAGTGTCTCTGGCATATATAAGCTAAGCAGCGTTGCTACAAGTCCAAGTCCACCAGCAAAAAAATAGGGCACCCTTATACCAAACTCAGCAATCATACCGCCTAACCCCGGACCAAGCACCATCCCCAAATTCATGGAAGCACCCAAGTACCCCATTCCTTTAGCGCGGGTTTCAGGAGTGGTAATATCAGCGACATAGGCCATATTGGAAGGTACCATTAATCCAATACCCATCCCCCCAATAAACCTAGCAATATATAGAAGGGGCAATGTCGTAGATACCGCAAACATCAAATCCGAAATGACGGTTAAAAACAGACCAATAATAATCATCGATTTTCGCCCGTATCTATCCGAAAGCTGACCACCTAGAGGTGAAAAAATAAACTGTGCTGCTCCAAAAGCGGCAATAAGATACCCCGCAGCAGCTCCTGCCGCATTAAATTGTTTCAGATATTCAGGCAAAATGGGAATTACCATGCCTTGACCCAATAAAGCAATAAACAGATTCAGCATCAAAATGAAAAGTGGAAATTTAGCAGACTTAGGTAAGCTGCTCATATTTGTAACCCCCTTCAACTATTTACACTATGTAATCCTTTACTACGTGTAAACCATCTTAGTTGAAATAGGAGCCATTGTAAATAAAAATACAAACCTAATTGAGCCAAGCTAATACGGAAAGAGACCTTTTTATGCAGGACTTACACATGAGGCTCCCTTTTTGCGAACTCTTGTAATATACCTCTTATTTGTTCTACCAATATAGCAGATGCTTTCTTGGGTGAACCTGTGTCAAACGGAGGCTGAGGATCGTATTCCAAAATCAACTGGACTCCCTTACTCATATCTTCTCCCAGTTCCCATGCGATTAGCTGGAGTGCCATATCGATACCAGAGGAGACACCGGCTGCTGTAACGATTTTGCCCTGACGAACTACTCTCTCATCTGTTGGAATGGCTCCAAGGTATTGGAGCAGGTCTAAGGAACCCCAATGACTTGTGGCTATGATTCCATCTAACAAGCCTGCGGCGCTTAAAATCAGAGAGCCATTACAAACCGACGTGGTCCATCTTGTAGTTTCATGTATTTGACGAATCCAATTTAGCGTTTCTTCGTCATTCATTGGAGTTTTATAATTTGGCGGACTGCAACCTGGAACAACAAGAATGTCAGCTGAAGGTACTTCAGAAAAACTGTAATCGGCATGCAAATAACCCATGTTTGAGTCCAGTTTGACTAACCCTTTTTTCTTAGCGACAAACTTCACTTCACATTTCAGTGTAGCAGCAAATACATCATAGGGACCTATGGCATCTAATGCTGTGATTCCATCGAAAAGCATGATTGCGACTTTCATGATGATATCTCTCCTTTGGTGTAGTATTTTATTTTTACACCTCAATACTAACATACATATACGGGGTATGGGTATATTTAACGTTACGTAGCTGTAAAAAAGGCATACTTAGAAAAGGAGCCCCAGAGTAGTCCTTTCTAAATATGCCTGTAAATCTGTTGATCAAGCCAGCTTATGAGCTTTGTTTTCTCAACTGACCATAATATAAATCACTATAAAAGCCTTTGTGAGCCAGCAACTCCTCATGGGAGCCTTGCTCGTCCAGACGGCCGTCCTTTAAGACCAAAATCCGGTCAGCCTGACGAATGGTATTCAACCGATGCGCAATAACGAAACTTGTTCGGCCCTGCATGAGCCGTTCCAGTCCTTCCTGGATTTTCATCTCGGTAATGGTGTCGATACTGCTGGTCGCCTCGTCGAGTACCAGGATGGAAGGGTTGGCCAAAATCGCACGGGCAATCGCCAGCAGCTGCTTTTGACCTTGGCTGATACCGCTGCCGTTCGCTTCCAGCACCTTGTCGTACCCGTCCTTCATCCGCATGATAAAGGAGTGGGCGTTGGCCAGCTTCGATGCTTGTTCAACCTCCTCATCAGTGGCATCCAGCCTGCCGAAGCGGATATTTTCACGAATGGTCCCTTGAAACAGGAAGGTGTCCTGTAGCACAAACGCCATACGGGAGCGCAAGCTTTCACGCTCTATGGTCGTAATGTCACGCCCGTCCAGTGTAATCGTTCCCTTGTGTGGGCTATAGAACCTGGAAAGGAGCTGGATCAGTGTCGTTTTTCCAGCCCCGGTCGGACCGACGAGCGCGATCATCTCACCAGGTTTAGCTTCAAAAGAGATCGCTTCTAGCGTAGCGCTTCCCTCATCATAACCAAAGGAAACATCCGTAAACCGCACAGCTCCCTCTACATGCTTCAGCTTTACTGCGCCACGTTCATCCTTGGACTCTTCATCTTCGTCCAATATTTCAAATACGCGCTCAGCTCCGGCAATGGCGGACAACAGTGTATTCCACTGGTTAGCCAAATCGTTCAGCGGCCTAGTGAACTGGCGAGCATATTCTACAAATACGATAATCGTCCCTATCGTAATCGAGCCGTGAATGGCCAAAATGCCACCGATCCCTGCTACAATAGCAAAGCTGAGATTATTCAGTCCGTTCATCAGCTTAGGGATAAAGCCTGAAATCGTTTGTGCCCAGAAACCTGACAGCCGAATACGGTCATTACGCTCACGAAAATCACGAATAACCCTCTTCTCCTGTGAAAATGCCTTAATAATCTGCTGACCGGACAGCGTTTCTTCGATGTATCCGTTCAGTTCGCCCAAGTTCTTCTGTCGTTCCTTATATAAAGGCCCGGTGCGGCGTGTAATCCAGCGCATCCCGGCTGCCATTAACGGCACCACGATAAAGGTTAGCAGAGTCATCAACGGGCTTAACCACAGCATCACTGTGAGTGTACCGATGAGCGTCAATATGCTTGAAAAAATCTGAATGGCCGAGCTGTTCAGCGTAGAACTGACATTTTCGATATCATTGGTCAGACGACTCATAATTTCTCCCTGCTGACGTTTGCCGTAGAAAGGAATGGGGAGTCGATGCAAATGTGAAAACAGATCGAAACGCATGCGGTATACCGTCTCTTGGGCAATCTCAATCATCCAGATATTTTGCAGCCAGGAGGTCAGCGAGTTCAGTAAATATACAGCCCCTAAACCTATGAGAAAATAAATCCACGTGCGTCCACCCGGACCTTCGAGAAAATCATCCACCGCTACGCCAACCAAATATGGTCCCAGCAGCGACAGCCCGGAGCTGAGCAACACCATGAACAGTACCAGCATTAGCTTGGCCTTGCGACGGGCCAGATAAGCCCATATTCGCCCTACCGTGCCAGACCAGTTCTTCGCTTTGGCCTTGCTTCGTCCCTCAGCACCTGCCGGGTTTCGCAACACACCGGATTCTGGTGTAGACTGACGGAACGGTTCAATGAGTTCCTTGAACATGCGACTCCTCCTTTCCGTATTGTGATTCATAGATACGCCGGTACAGATCCGAGCTATCCATGAGATGCTTATGACTTCCACTTGCGATCAGACGCCCCTCATCCAGCAGTAAAATCTGATCTGCTGATGCAGTTGAGCTGATCTTCTGCGTGATGAGAAATGTCGTGCAGGACAGGCCATCAAGTGCATTCAGCAATGCTGTTTCCGTCCCCACATCCAGCGCACTTGTGCTATCGTCCAGAATAAGCACTGACGGCTGGCGCACCAGTGCGCGGGCAATCGAAAGCCGCTGCTTCTGTCCGCCAGACAGATTAACGCCACGCTGTCCGAGCATGGTGTCATAGCCTTGTGGCAAGCGTTCAATCATATGATGGATTTGCGCCATGCGCGCGGCTTCCTGAATCTGCTCCAGACTGGCATGCTCCAGCCCCCAGGCAATATTATCCCGAATCGAGCCGGTGAATAGCAGTACCTCTTGAGGGACATAGCCAATCGCCTCACGTAGTATGGAACTATCCAATTCACGAGCGTCCTTTCCGTCAAAGCGCACATGACCTTCAACTTCTTCATACAGACGTGTAATCAACTGTACAAGTGAGGATTTGCCCGAACCAGTAGCTCCCATAATAGCGATTCGCTCACCCGGTCGTGCCTTAAAGGATATATCCTTTAATACAGCCAAATCACTGCCCGGATAATGAAAGCTCACCCGATCCATTTCCACCTGTCCCTCCATTCGTGTGTTCTGTGTTGGAACAGCCTCCAGCTCTCGCCCCTCTACATTAGGTGTTTCCAGAACCTCTCGAATCCGTCCTGTGGATGCAGTAGCCCGGGAAAATACCACAACGATACCGGACAAGGCAGACAAAGCTCCAATCGTCCGCAGGGAATAATTGACGACTGCCACCACCTGTCCTACACTGGCATCTCCAGTGAAAATTTGACCGCGCCCAAACCAAAGTACTGCAATGATCCCTGCATTCATCGTAAACAAAATGAACGGCATCGTCGTTTCTGTCCAGCGTAAAGCGGACACCGTCCCTTTCATCAATTCGCTTCCATAATGGGCAAAGCGTTCAATTTCATGCCGCATCCGCACAAAAACCCGGATAAGCCGAATGCCTGTCAGATTCTCCTGAATTACTCCATTAACATCATCCAAACGCCGCTGGACACCCTTAAACAAAGTGACAGTCCTCCGCATCGTCACCAGC
The DNA here is from genome assembly GCF_052921365.1 of Paenibacillus sp. T2-29. NCBI lineage: Bacteria > Bacillati > Bacillota > Bacilli > Caryophanales > Paenibacillaceae > Paenibacillus > Paenibacillus sp. T2-29. The sequence continues at coordinate 563,001 of NZ_JBREVE010000002.1, forward strand.
ACAAATACGAACAGCACCGGGGCCATAACCGCCAGTAGCAGCCCAAGCCTAAAATGTACAACCAAGGCCATCACAATACTGCCGATGACCACCAGCGGAACCCGTGTCATAAATCGCAAGCTCATAAACACCGTATCTTGTACTTGCGTGACATCTCCCGTCAGGCGCGTAATCAACGACGAAGTAGCAAACCGTTTGAATACCGGATAAGAAAAGGACTGCACCTTTTGATACAGCTTTTCCCGCACATCATAGCCAAAACCCTGACTTGCATGCGAAGCAAAAAAGGAGCTCGATATCCCTGCCATAAAAGCGATAATGGCACTGCCCACCAGTACACCGCCCCATAACCAGACGACAGGCAAATTCTGCTGCCGAATGCCCTCATCTATGATTTTGGAGATCAAATACGGCTGCGATAACTCTACCGTCAATTCCAGCAACATCATCACGAGCGCCGCGATGGCTGGAACCCGATATTTTTTTAGAAAAGAGAACATCATCCCCACAAGCATTCCTCCAATTGCCTTAGCCGTCCTTCCAGATCAGCGTCTAATGGTTATATCAATCAAAACCTGCTGTAACACCATATATACGCACTTTATATAGCACTATATTTTATTATACCCTCCTGCAGGTCTTCGTTTAACCAGCAATTTGCAGGCTCCGGCTAAAAAAGACGCAAAAAAGAGAGCTCGTAAAATACAGCTCTCTTTCAAAAATACGAAATTCAAATCAGACTTTTTCGACCCTTACATTTTGGTAAAAAGCTTGCCCTCCAAATACATTAATGCCAAAATGCCCTGCGGCAAACGTACCATCTTCCAAGTCGATTACCTGTTCATCGTCTATCTCTATACGAAGGCGTAATCCTTTTGCTTGGATTTTGATATGATAGGTTACTCCCGGAAGTACAAATCTTGGAACCTTGGTCAGCACCTGTTGTTCCTCGAATCGCCCTTCTTTTTTATAAAAAAGGCGAATGGATTTCATGTTCGGATCCAAATTCAAATAATAGCCACTCGACCCGTCCGCGTTGGCACGGAAAATCATGGAACCAGCACTCCCATTTCCATGCAGCTTCATATCAGCCTCATACGTAAAATCTTTCGCCTGTTCAGAAGCCATATAATTCGCATCGCTGATATAGCTTCCGCGCATACCATCTGCCGTCACCATCCAGCGGGATGCAGAGACATCCGGCTTCCAACCTGAAAGGTTGGTATAAAACATCCCGCCGTGTACGGTAACAGAGGTACTTGCTCTTACCGTATCTCCCGGGATGGAGGCTGTAACAACAGCTTCTCCAAGGGAAAGTGCCTCAACGATCGCGCTACCCTCATTTGACACGATCACCTTGACGACTGCGGGATTGCTGGATTCCCAATTCAGCAAATGTCCTTTTCTCCCGGAATGGTCCTCCACACTCGCATACAAACGTTTGGACTGTCCTTCCGCAAGCTCCAACTGAGTGTAATCCATCATCAGTCTGATGGGTGAAGCCTCTGTAACCCTCCAGCTATTGCGTAGCACATACACTCGAAGAGAAACAACTTTTACTTCACCACCTTGGGTATAGAAGCTCATCCCTCTACGCGCCGAATCTGGAAAAATGAGATCAGAAAATACGACTTCCCCATGATTACCAAACACCTCAACTGAGGATTCGTCCACAAATATACGCATTTGAATCCGATTCCCGACGGGTGCCAGCGATGCTTCATGAAACGTTGAAAACAGGGGAGAGAAATCGGCAAGCCCTGAATCAGCACGGTTTACAAACATCTGTTGTACATCTGTTTTATAGCCGACTGCAGTTCTTTGCTCACCGCCTTCCCGTACGTAAAATCCAAAAGTCGATGCCATCCCAACGGAAGGGAATTCGAACTCTGCTTCAATCTCATAGGCCCCCGCATTCAAGCCTTCCAGTATATTCGGAGAAGATTCCGTGATACTCTCATGGTCTAGTGAAAATAAATGGGAACGCAGCGAAGTCAGTTCGGATATCGGATGCTGTATCAAGCGGATACCTTCACGGGTCGTTTTTAGCGATAACTCTCTCGCGATGCTGAACTGCCCCTTCCAGGGCGAAGTCGGAAAGCTGAACGGGTAGTCCCAATTCGTCATCCATGCCAGCATGATACGCCGCCCGCCAGGTACATTGGTGAAGGACATCGAGGCATAGAATTCCTTGCCCCAATCGGTTTTCAGCACCTTCCCCGGCGGAAGATCATTTTGAAATTTTCCATCAGATGTCAGTTCACCGATAAAATATTCCGCATCCGAGCCTTGAGTGTTCGTGCTGGCTCCAGTGCTAATCATCAGTACCCATTTAGAGGTGTTGCCTTTGTCTACCGGAAGCGGGAATAAATCAGGGCACTCCCATACCCCACCCCGTATATAAGCACCGTAGCCAAAGTTATCCGTCCAGCTCCAATCTAATAAATTGGCGGAGGTAAAGAAACGAATATGGTCACCTCCCGACACGACCATAATCCAGCGCTGATGCGCTTCATCCCATACTACTTTCGGATCACGAAAATCCCAGTTGCCGGGATCGTTTTCATTTTGGCCCGGATTTTCTATTACAATCGAACGGTCTACTGGGTATTGCCATGTCCGTCCCCGGTCTGTGCTGTAAGCAAGGCCAATTCTCTGGTTTCCCCTGGGCTGATCGGGATTATAGGAGGTGTAATAAGCAACCAGCCCTTTCCCGCCATAGTCGCTGAACAAGCCGGAAGTATTGGTGAGATCAGCTACAGCCGAGCCGGACCAGATATGGCCCAAATCATTCCACTTTAATGCCAAGGGAAGCCTTTTCCAATCCAGCAAATCCAGACTGACCGCATGTGCCCACTGTCCACCATCCTGATGGAACAGGTGATATTCCCCCTCAAAATAAACCAATCCGTTCGGATCACTGGCTGAACCTCTGGCAGGAGAATAATGATACTGCGGACGATATTTTTCGGTATAGTAATTCGAGACAGGGGTAAGGTAGAGATCCTGAAAATAAGCCGTTCCCCCAGTTGCCTTTATACCTATAAAACCACTGGAATAACTGTTATCCACGATGTCAATCGCCGCAGGCGTGTAGCCATCTACAAACACGCGAATCCGCTCTCCATGTGCGATGATTTCCAAACTGTGTTTACTGCCCGATGTATCCAGATACGTCATCGCCGAGCTTGCAACCAACGTTCCGTTCGCCTTTTTCAGATGTACCCGAACCTGATGATCCTCACCTTGCACAGAAGCAACATAACCCTTTGTTCCCTTCTGATTCCCTCTGAAAAATAGTCCCGCTTCCATTCCTGGTTGAGAAGGATTCAGCGTCACACTGCCTTCCATGACCAGGTCGGCAGTTGCGGTACCGTATATTTTAAGCGCATCTCCAGTACTTGTTCCCTCGGCTCTCTGCCCTTTTAGGTCCGGTTGCCATTTCCCACGGATTAAAAGCAGTTCACCTACATTCGTATCCATATCACTGACTTGAATGTTCTGAAATAATGCCGACCCATTCCAGACATTCAGTCCCAAATATCCTGATGCATACGTCATATCGACCACATCTATAATCGGGTGATAGCCTTCATCCCAGTACACTTTAAGATGAGGACCTTCCACCTTCACCTTGAGATGATAAATATCTCCTTTTTGTAATTCTATTGGCCGTTCCTCTTTGAGCCTTTCGATATCTCCAGCAGCATCCCGTAGCCGCACCAACCCGGCGGACGGCACAATTTGAAGCATATAGGAAAACAATCCATCCCTACTGGAACGAAATACTAGGGCAGCATCCGCCTGTAGGTCTGTGACCATTACATCTGCTTCAAAAATAAAATCCTCAGACATGGTTGCAGACATAGCCATCACATTTTCCTGTGGCTCCGATCTTAGCAACAGTCCCTGAACGTTATCTTCAATATGTCCCTGTCCTTTAATCTGCCAGTCCGTCAGGTTCGTTCGCGTGTTTGTGAGCTTTATCCTCATCGCCAATTTCCTACCTTCCAGTATGGATTATGAAGAAAATCTCATTTCAGCGTATAAAGCTCCAGCGAAAATAAAGTTACCTGCTCTTCCGATGGGAATATTTCAAGCCCCTTAGCTTCTGCGTCAGGAAATATTAAATCGGTAATGGCTACCTGTCCGCGATCGAAAAACACTTCAATAGACGAGCGATCCACATAGAGGCGGATGTCCATTCGATCTGGTAAGATTCCTAGTGAGGTCCCATGTCTGACTGCAAAGTCTTCATGAAAATCCGAACAGCCTGACCGTGTCCGGTCGACGTATACTTCCTGCGTGGCGGAAGTATAACCGACGAGTGTCTCTTGTTCATCCGATACCCGCACCTTAAAGCCAAAGTCTCCGGTAGTTGCAAATTCAGCCACAAGTTCGTAGCAATCCAGTTGCAGGGCAGACAATGCGTTCCGCACTTCCTCCCAAGATGGCTCTGTGAGTGACAGGACAGGAGTTCTTAATCCCTCCAGTTCCCGAACAGGGCGCTGAATAAGTGCCACTGTGCCCTTTCTCGTTTCCAGTGCGAGTTCACGCGGAATGGACATGGCACCTCTCCAGCGTTCCGTCGGGGTCTGATTGGCATATCTCCAGTTGCTCATCCAGCCCATAAACAGGCGTCGTCCGTCCTCTGCCGGGATATCCGACCAGCACACACCTGCGTAGTTATCTCTGCCATAATCGAGCCAGCGGACTTTTTCACTTTCCACATCTGCCACAAATGTCGTCCCATCAAATTCACCCGTAAAATACTGTGTTCTGGACCCTTCCCGAATCTCCGGATGATCACCGATACTTACGAGCATAACCCACTTTACCTGTGACCTCTCCCCATCAACCCATAACGGAAATAAATCCGGACATTCCCACACCCCGTCATGGCTACCGATGCCGTGTCCAAATTCACTGGCAAACACCCATTCCTTCAGATTCGGAGAATGATAGATTCGAACCGTCTGACCGCAGGCCAGCACCATCACCCACTGCTCTGTAGGCTCATGCCAGAACACTTTGGGGTCACGAAAATCAATGCAATGCTCATCCTCCAGTACCGGGTTGCCCGCATATTTAATCCAGCTTTCACCTGAATCTGTACTATAGGCGAGGCTCTGGTATTGGCGTATCTGATCCGTGTTTGGAAGCGAATAATGATGAGTGAAAATAGCTACCAAACCCGGCTTGCCTTCAAAAAAACCGGACGTATCCTGCTCATCCACCACGGCGCTCCCGGAAAAAATCGTTCCTAGCCCATCCGGCTCCAAAGCAATCGGCCGCTCCTCCCAGTTCACCAAATCAGTACTGACCGCATGCCCCCAATGCATAGGACCCCACGTTGTGCCGAATGGATGATGCTGATAAAACAAATGATAACGTCCTTCAAAATAAACCATTCCGTTCGGATCATTCATCCATCCGTTTTTCGGTGAAAAGTGATAGGATGGGCGGTATTTCTCTTGCCTAACAACGTTCATATATTCCATCTCCCTCGAAAAAAGAATCATTTACTTGCGTTTCTGTCATAGCCCGCCTGTTTGATTTGCAACCATTCCTGTAATCCCAGACTGTTCAGTTCCTGCAAATATTCCGGCCACTCCTCTTCGACCTTGCCATTCTGGTACCATTCCGTACGTTTGCGGAGAACGTAGGCGAATAGATCGGTTTCAATGGTCGATAAGCGGTCCAGCTCATCTATAGAGAAAAACACCTTAGGGTAATTATGATCTGCTTGCATATGGGGAACCATCACCTTTTTGAGCAAACCCAATCGCCATGTGGCATCTTCTGGCTGGGTTGTGTATTTTCCGTAGTATTCATCCAATACAGCTAACGGTCCGCCAATGTTCGTCTTTTGTCTGATTTCCACCGGAGCCGAGCCTTCCAGCGGCAGATGCTTCAACATTCCCTTTGCCTCATCATACTCAAAGATATTTTTCTGCTTCGTATCCCCATAAGTTCCCCAGTTGTTCTGTATGGACTGGATCGGATCATACAGCTGGTCAATCCACTTGGCGGTCGCTTCCAGCTTCTTATTGGCACTGGTGATCACCATGCGCCCGCGATCGAAGCCAATGCCATTCGTCCGTGTAACATTCACATGTCCATCCGGTCCAGCCAGCGGCGGCATGAGATCGTATTTTTTATTCGGGCCTGTAATATTAGCCTTATCCCATGTAAAGTACAGACCATAGCGGTGATCCTTCCCTTTGGCCAGATAAGTGTTCCAATCCTGCTGGGAAGACTCTATGTCCACCAGCCCTTCCTTGTATAAATCATGAATATATTTGATGGCTTCCTTATATCCGTTATCCGCTGCCGTAAAAACGACTTTCCCATCGTTCGTCACTACTGTATGATCCCAGTTCTCTCCAAGCCCAAACGCCCCGTATAAAAAGGCCAAATCCTCGCCGCCGGGTTTATCTATAAACGATAACGGAATCTCATCCGCCTGCCCGTTGCCGTTGGGGTCCTTTGTTTTAAAGGCAATCAAGACCTGCTTCAGCTCTTCGGTCGTTGTTGGCATGGACAAGCCCAGCTTGTTCAGCCACTCTACATTAATCCATGGCAAATCATCTACGGACTGGATCGCTTCTTTTCCTGTTCCCAATTCTTCAATCCACGGAAAGGAATAAATATGTCCATCTGGCGCAGTCAACATCGCTTTATATTCCGGGGATTGCTCCAATACCTTTTTAAAATTCGGCATATGTTGTTCAATCAAATCCTCCACCGGAATAATGACACCGTCTTTGGCCAGCTTGAGCAAATCGTAATCCGAGTAGCCCGCATCGAACACTGCATCCGGTAAATCACCGCTGGCAATAGCCAGATTCCTTTTTTCCACAAACTGATCACTCGTAAAATTCTTCCAACGAATATGAATGCCTGTTTTTTCTTCCAGCCGTTTGTTGATCAGCTTGTCGTTCGGGTCTGCCGGAGCGAGTGGAGAGCTTTGGGTTAAAAAGTTGAGCGTCACTTTTCCATTCACATCTGTTGCATCGCTCTCATTAGAGGAATTGCTGCTGCCGCAGCCGGAAAGAACTAAGATCGCCGCCAGTGCGGCAAATGAGGCAGTTTTGACTGTTTTCATCTGGATGACCTCCATCGGATAAAGGTAAAATGCACGTGTAGCAATGAAGTGCGCGGCATCTTTTATTTTAAGGAGCCGACCATAACGCCCTTTTCAAAATACTTTTGGAAAAAGGGATACATCACAAGTAGCGGAAGACTGGAGATGACAATTGATGAATATTTGATCATTTCCGAAAGACGTTTCAGTTCTGCCATTGCCAATTGATCACTAATCATGCCAGGCATCGTCTGATTTTGGATCAGGATCGATCTCAGCACCAATTGAAGCGGATGCAGCTGTGCGTTATCCAGATAAATCATGGCATCAAAATAAGAATTCCACTGACCGACAAAGGCATATAGCGCAATGACAAAAATAATGGGTTTGGACAGCGGGAGCACGATTCTGAAAAATATTGTCCAGTCCGAGGCTCCGTCCACGTTGGCAGCTTCTTTTAATTCATTGGGTACACCTTTAAAGAACGTTCGTGCCAAAATCAGATCCCACACATTGATCGCACCGGGAAGAAGAATGGCCCATACGGTATCCAGCATCCCTAAATTTTTGACCAGCAGGTAAGTTGGAATCAGCCCTCCACTGAAAAACATGGTGATGATAAACAATGTCATAAAGAAATTCCGCCCTACCAAGCTGTTCACCGATAAGGCATAGCCAGCACAAATCGAAACCGTCACAGAGATCAAGGCGAAGCATGAAGAATAGAACACCGAATTGGCAAATCCACGGAGCATCGCCGGGTTGGACAAAATTTTCCGATATCCCTCCACACTCCAATCCGAAATACGGAAGGATAGCCCTTTGCTTAACAAAACGGTCGGGTCCATAAACGATGCTATGACGATATAACCTAAGGGAACTACGATAATCAATACAGCTAGAGTGAGCACAATATAATTCACACCTAGGATGAAGCGGTCCAGATTAGAATGTTTGACATGCATAAAGAGGCTCCTTTCCTAATAAAGCCCTTCTCCCTCATTGAGCTTCTTGACGATAAAGTTAACGGTCAGCAGCAAAACCACATTAATCACCGAATTGAACAGCCCGACCGCTGCAGAATAGGCGTAATTACCGGATTGCAAGCCGACTTTATACACATAGGTAGGAATGATTTCAGAAGTAGGCAAATTCATGGATGTCTGCATGAGATACGCCTTCTCAAACCCGATCGACATGATTCCTCCTGCTGCCAAGATAAAAACAATCGCCATAATGGGTTTAATCGTCGGCAAATCAATATGCCATATGCGCTGAAGCAGGTTGGCTCCGTCCAGACTTGCTGCATTATGCAGCTCGGGATCAACATTAGCTAGCGCAGCTACATAAATGATTGAAGACCACCCCGCCCCCTGCCAAATTCCAGACAGGATATAAATCCAGCGGAAATATTCAGGCTCTGTCATAAAGATCACAGGGTTGCCGGTCACCGATGCAATGATTTGATTCAGGGGTCCTGTCGGGGACAAGAAAATAAACAGCATACCCACGATGACAACGACCGAAATAAAATTAGGGGCGTACAAAACAAGCTGGATATTCTTTTTCAACCCCGCCTTGCGGATTTGATTCAGCATGACCGCCAACAGGATCGGTACAGGAAATCCGAGTACAAGCCCGTAGAAGCTCAGTTTCAGCGTATTAAAGAAAATATCTGTAAAATTAGGCGAGTCTAAAAATTTAGTGAAGTATTTCAGTCCAACCCAGTCACTTCCCCAAATCCCCTTAAGCGGGCTAAAATCCTTGAAAGCAATAATCGCCCCGTACATCGGAACATACTTGAAAAGAATCGTAAGAATCAGCGCAGGCGCCAACAGTACGTAAAGAAAATAGTTCTTACGAATATAGTCTAATTTACTGCGAATGGTCCTTTGCTCCCCCAGTGCGACATTTCTCTGAGCTGCCTTAGCCAAGTTGGCCATTTGCCTTCCCCCCATCTGTAATAGCCGTCTGTATAACACATTTGAAAAGGCTTACAATTTTCATCTTCAATTTACCAAATCAAATTATCATCCGTCAATAACTTTTGTAAAATAAATTATTTACATTTGACCAAAATAATATTGTCAATTTGAATCTTTGTAACAAAAAATAAAATAATCATACCCAATAATCCAAATATGAAAGTTCCCCATTCACAATGACCGCTTCACTTATACGGCACTAATCTCCCCTCTCTGTTTCAATGAGCATTTTTTTTATCCAGCTTATATAAATTTGAATTTCAGTTCATTTTTTGATCCGATGAAGATAAATATAGGCTATTAAGCAAACTTCACAAATGTAAAAATAATTTAGTCATTTGCAATGTTAACATTGCTATTTTATGCGAACTATTATACATTTAGGATACATTTTAGGTCTGAACGGAGAGCTGGCAGAGGCAACTGTACCTCTCAGGCAATCCATTTATTAAGTGAAGGTGGAACCAGTCTATGAAGAAAGAAAAAGTCACCATTCAAGACATTGCTGACGCTTTGGGAATCTCCCGAAATACCGCCTCCAAAGCGATTAACGGTAGTGACAGCATCCCGGTTGATACTCGGAACAAGGTCATTAAAAAAGCGATCGAACTCAAATATAAGCAATTTGCCTATGTGGAAACAGACAGCATCATCCCTAAGAACCAAGGTAACATTGCCCTATTTACATGCAATCTGCCGAACAGCTCGCATTTTGGCTCCTTTCTGATCAGTGGGCTGGAAAAAAGAATAAGTGCAGAAGGGTATAATTTGTCGATTCATATTGTGCGGGAAAACGAAACCCAAGCGGGAACACTTCCTAATAATTTTGAAGCCTCCAAGGTTGACGGAATCATTTGTATTGAAATGTTCGATCCACAGTATAGTGAGCTCGTTACGAGTTTGGGATTGCCCACAATCTTTATTGATTGCTCGGTGGACATTTTTTGTCCTGATTTGAAAGCGGATTTATTGTTGATGGAAAATGAACATAGCGTTTATTTTGTTACCAAAAGCCTGATTGATCGTGGATTTGCGCGGATCGGTTTTGCTGGGGATTATAAACATTGCAAAAGCTTCAACGAGCGGTGGGTTGGATATAACCGTGCTTTAATCGAAGCCGGCCTAAGTGTGGATTTATCTTGCTGCATCGTTGATCAGGACCGAAATTTTTTCTCCGAATCGGATTGGATGGATAAACAATTAGAAGGTATGAGCGCGCTTCCGTCCGCATTCGTATGCGCCAATGATTTTATCGCCGTCAGTGTCATGAAAGCGCTCAAAAATAAAAACTTAAAAATCCCTGAAGATATTGCTGTGTTTGGGTTTGATAACGCTCCTGAATCCCGGATTGTGGAGCCTCATTTATCCACCGTGCATATCTACAACAACGAAATGGGGATTACGGCGGCTGAGATGCTATTGGCACGGGTCAAAGATCCTTCCAGACCTTATCAGATAACGCATATCAGAACAGAGCCGATATTTAGAGAATCGACTCCGACATTGTAGTAGATGGTGAGTGTAAAAGAGGTATTCTTGCGGGGCTCCGCGAACGGAACGTTGCTCCAATCGCTGTTGTATCTGGATTTTATTGAATAGCTTAGTGGTAAAAATCTGGATACAAAGGCGACCCTGACGCTTTTTCGCAATCGTTCCGTCCTCTCCGCTGCTTTCAGCAGATTGCTATTTTGAAGATGTTCTAAAAACCATCCATACAGACCTTAGATAAACCGTCTATACTCTTAAACTTTAATAATACAAAATGGCAAGCCTCTAAATCATCAGAGACTTGCCATTTTTCTAAGTCTATTAAACTGATGGATGCGGAGATACCTTCATTTCATCGACTTCTTTTTCATCTACCTCCGTTGCCTCTACCCCATCCGCTTCGTCACTGCTCTCTTCATTCATCAAGGCTCTTGGTGTGTAGAGCTTGGGAATGGGCACGTTCGCCCAATCCATATCGGATGCAAAGTAAAAGCTTGTGTAGGACGGCTGGTTATAGCCGGTATTTTGACGCGCCACATCCGCACGATACTGCGGGTCATGCATCAACGTGTACAATTTATGCGTTGTGGGCTCGGTGCTCAAATAGATACGAATCGCCGAGCTATCCGCTGTACGGACAAGCATTTCCTCACGCCAATCTCCGAAAATGTCAGCGACCAACGATGGCGTTCCTTTGGTATAATTGTTCGTTTTGGTGCCTGATGCGGTTAGTAATGTGCCTCGTTTCCAATCTTCAATGGTTGGGGTTACGTCGATCGCCCCGTTCACGATTTGTGTGGTCATATCAGCCGCCCATTTGATACTCATATTGGTACCCGGCATCTTCGTATCCAATTGTTTACCCGCAGCGGTCCACAAGCCTATGGCCCAAGTCTCCAGTCCTCTCTGTTCAGGGTCTACGTCACCGACCATCCCCCGGCCTGTATCTTTGCCGGAATATCCACCGTAGATGACTTTGCCCGTTTTGGCATCCCGCAGTGAATAACCATAAGGGGCATAGGTGCCGCCTTCATGCACCATAAAGATTTCTTTTCCTGGCCGATCAGGGTCAATATCGGTCACATGCAGTGCATCACCGTGTCCCAATCTGGCGGTTTGGCCCGGAATTGCACTTTCAGGAGGCATAACATCAAATGAACTGTACAGTAGGCTACCATCATGGTCAATCGTGGCGGAGCCATATACAATTTCGTCTTTGCCATCTCCATCCACGTCTGCCGCACTCAGCGAATGTGCTCCTTGTGTAGTCAAGGTGCCGAATTTCGGGTCCGTTCCATCCCGTCCGTGTGGGCTATCATTAAACGGATTGGTCATCGGTGCCCAACCACTGTCCACCATCCAATGTTTTTGGAGATGACGACCATCCCACGTGTAAGTGACCAAGGTGGAACGCGTATAATAGCCACGTGCAAATACGGCATATGGTTTACGTCCGTCCAGATATGCTCCCCCTGCCAGAAACCGATCCACGCGATTAGCAGGTTCAATCCGGGCCATAGCATAGTCTCCCCACATAAGACCGTCGTCATGGCGCTCTGGCTCATAGCGAATCGTCTCCAGCTCAGTCCCCGTTTTTCCTTTGAAAATGGTCAAATACTCCGGCCCATCCACAATGAAGCCTTCAAATTCTCTCAGCTTGTTTTTGTCGCTCCGCGCAGGAGCATACACATCCATAAAGTAATCCGTCAGGCTTTCCGCATCCTTTCGGGATAACGGGTAGCTGTACTTTGGAGCAATACCAAAACACTCCTCCAGCGTAGCAGGCCACTGCCCCTTGACCACTTCTTCATGCTTCGTCCAGTTCATAAACATGTTCACCACATGCTCATAATAATCCGTGCGGCTCAAACGATAATCATCCTTATGTGTAATTCCAGCTTTGCGATCCTCACGGGGCAGGGTAATATATTTTTCTTTCTTGGGTTTGCCCTTTTTATCAAAAATAATCGTTTTGGTCCCTGGAGCCGTCTTGAACATCAGCTCGGCTTTGCCATCGCCGTCAAAATCATACACCATCATCTGTGTATAGTGCGCACCTGAGCGAATATTCACACCGAGGTCAATTCGATACAGTAGCTTGCCCTCGAACGTATACGCATCGACATACGTATTTCCGGTATAACCCTTCTGAGATACATCTTTGGAGTTGGATGGGTCCCATTTTACAAAAAATTCATATTGGCCGTCTCCGTCCACATCCCCCACACTCATATCGTTGGCCGAATACGTATAGGATTCACCTGCAGGTGTTACGCCATCAGCAGGCTTTTGCAGAGGAAGCTCATAATAACCCTGCTGCCATGGCTTCACTTTGGCACTGCGATCCTTCTCTTTCCCTTTAACGACTGAAGCGACCCTGTACACCGCATTTCCGGTTCCTTCCTTATCCAGATAATTGGTGCTGTCCGTCACCGTTGCGATTTTCTTGCCATCACGGTATACGTTAAAGTCCGCTCCTGTCAGCCCTGTTGAACTGTAGCCGTTCACTTCTTGGGCCAATAACCGCCAGCTTAAAAATATACCCTCTTGCGTCGCCGCAGCCACCAGTCCGCGATCCAGCTTTTCCAACTGAATGCTGCCGTTACGATTCTGTTCTACTGCGATTGATGATTCTGCCTGCAGCGTGGGTTCGGACAAGTCTTCCGCAGCCACTCCCCCAGTCGTACCCGTCATCGCCAGCATTGCTGCCAACGCGGCGGTCAAGGTTCCCTTTCGCCATGCGCCTTTCCTTTGAGCCATCCAATTCGTCCTCCTCAATTGTATTGTGATGACAAGCAAACACCCAAAATGATTGCGCTTACATAATTTAAATTCCTTATTATTATAGTTTTGCTGTTCCTCCAAACGCGTTTAAATATCCGTGCATTTCTCTACACAAATCCGTGTTATTGTTCGTTTCCATTGAAATGTCCCCATTAGCCCCCGTACTAACGGTTCATTTCGTGAAACGACCATGTTAGTTGAAGTGGGCATATCCGAATATCATAAGATGATAAAATGGACGAGCTGTGATCAAAACATACATACCTATCAAGGTTTCACAAAAATGATGTCACAAAACGCCCCGTTGCGATTGTTATATAGACATAAATACAAGGAGGTGAGCTCTTGCAGGCAACCATCCCCGGGGATCAACAGGATAAACACAGCCAGATTGAGCTGGCCGTAGAGCGCGTCAAGGCTGGTGAACAGCAGGCTTACGAAATCATTATTCGACAATTCGAGCGGCAGATGTACACCTACTGCTTCTATATTTTGAAGAATCATGAAGCCACAGAGGACGCTGTTCAGGACATTTTCATCAGAGCCTATGAGAATCTTCATCAATACAGCAGACAAACCAGCTTCTCGGCATGGCTATACAAAATGGCCTACCATCACTTAATGAACATCAAAAAGAAGCACAGCCGCTGGCTCAGACTGGTTCAACAAGTCAAGGAACAAGATCCAATCGTCCAAGTATCACCTTATAAAAGCGTAATTGAAGAACTGCTAACTTATCTTACACCGGAAGAGCGTCATATTCTGCTACTGAAGGCTGTTGAGCAATACAGCTTTGAGGAGATTAGCAACATCATGGGTTTGAAGTCGGCAACCATCCGCAAAAAATATGAGCGGCTTCGGCGCAAGCTGCTGGACCACAGAAGCAAAGGAGGACTTGTTAATGGACAAACGCCCAACACCACCTTATGAACGCGAAATGGACCAGTTGGAGGATTGGATCAATGAATCAGTCATGCCCAGAGGCAGTATGAGTGATCAAATTATGAAGGAGATTGAAAAAAGAGCCATGCAAAGAAAGACGACGAAATCGAAATTTGCAAAACGGGCTGTTCTGGCGGCATCCGTAGTTGGCATATTAGGGACAGGAGTGGTAGGCGCCGGGTTTGTATCACCCACGATGGCGGCCACACTCAAGCAAATTCCCGGAATTGGCAGTATTTTTTATGGATTGAGCTCGGATGAAATTCAGACTGCTGTAGATAAGGGCATTCTCAGTCATCCTAATGAAAGTGTGACTCATGACGGAATTACGTTGACATTAAGCGATGTTCTGTATGACGGTACACGCCTGTCTTTCTCCATTGAGCGTCAAGGCGAGAATATGCCGGAAACCTCTATGAATCCTTATATACCTATGGATGCCAAAACTGAAAATAGCGATGACGAATGGGTAAAGGCACATAAAGTGCCTGAGAAGGATCAGCTTAAGGGCTACCTTAAACGTCCAGAAGTACTGATAAATGACAAAAAAGTGGACTCTCGGCGATTCATGTTTGGGGATGATCCACGCAAAAATAATTCAGTTATAGGGGAATACATGCAATTGGACTCCCTGCCAGATGAATTTGATTTGACGGTCAGAACTTCAGTTACAGGTGTTGACGGGTCGTATGAATTTAAGGTTCCGGTAAAAGTGGACAACACCATGATTGCTGTCCAGCCGAATGAGACAAAAACCATTGGTAGCTTCAGTTATACCGTGAAGGAACTTAAATCCACCTCAACAACGACTCGTCTAGTGCTAGACAGTATAGGTGAAGTGCCTGCTTCCTCGGAGCAAACGGGAGAGTATGCGCCAACGATGATGTATTACGATATTGTGGATGATCAGGGCAACGTTATTGAGCAACGCCAATTCGGTTATTTCTACAGTAAGCCTAGAACAAAATACCATGTGGATGAGCTGTATAATGCACTTAAGCCAAATACAAAATACGTGACGATTAAGCCTTTCACCTTGACCGTCAAGCCGGCTGATTGGAGTATTGTCGGTGAAGGCATGGGATCTGACGGCAAGCATAAAAGAGGAGATAAAACGTACATCAAGGAACTCGAAATGAAGATTCCCCTGAATAACTAATCACCAATTTTTTCAATACATGAATTTCATTTCATGAGAGGAGAACATATCTAATGAAACAAACAAACTTAAAATTAACATTCCTAAAACGGGTATTACTTACAACTTCGGCTTTCGCGATAATAGGAACAGGAGCAGCCATACCAAAAAACATATCCCCCATTGCAGCAGCCACTAGTGACGCGAAATCCGCGCAAGCCGCTTCTTCCAATCTGAGCCTAACGCAGGACGGGGTTACACTGAAGCTTGGCGATGTGTTTTATGATGGCACACGCTTGTCCTTCTCCATCGAACGTGAAGGCAAAAATTTACCTGAGGGAGTCATGAGCCTGTACCTCCCAGTAGATGCCAAGGCCAGTAAAAGCCTCAAGAAGTATATGGTTCCTGAGAAAGATCAAAAGAAGGGCTATATCAAGAGGCCTCAAATTCTGATTGATGGGAAGGCATTTAAAGGCCTTGGCTCGTTCGGAGACAAAGTATCTCAAAAGAACGCCGTAGAAGCTGAATACAATCAGTTGGATACACTTCCAGACGAGTTTGAAATGACTATCCAGGTAGGGGTTACCAGAATCAGCAAGCCTTTTGAGTTTAAAGTCCCTGTTAAAAAGGACGGTAATATGGTGAGTATCAAGCCAAATAAAACCCAAAAGAGTGGGGATTTCAGTTATACAGTCAAACAGCTCGATATTGCCTCCCGTACAACCCGGCTGGTGCTAGACAGCGAAGGTCAAGTGCCTGCATCTACCAAGCAGACAGGAAAGTACGCTCCATCCATGATGTATTATGACATCGTAGATGATCAGGGGAAAACGCTTCAGCAACGGAAAGTCGGCTTCTATCATAGCAAGCCTAGAACGAAGTATCATATTGATGAGCTGTACAGTGCTATAGGCGGCAAACCCCAATATGTGACGATCAAACCGTATACATTTACAGTCGATCCCTCTAATTGGAGTGTTGTCGGTCAAGGCAAGGGAGCCGACGGGAAATATAAAAACGGAGATAAAACATACATTAAGGAACTCGAAATGACCATTCCCGTGCCAGCCCAATAACATCGATGCAAGAAGCGAGCAAGCCTGAAAGAGAATCCAGGCTTGCTCGTTTTGTTTACTTTACGTTAAGCCATTCCTTCCCCTGCTTACTTTACTGGTTCTACTGATTATACTAGTGCTGAAGTGGCTTCAATTATCCGCTCACATTGCACCTGCACAGTAAGGGAGCATCGGTAAAAAAGCTGGAAAGCGACCGAGCGCTCTACACAGGAGCTTGTCAAGCTTGTACAACATCGTCAAAGATAAGTTTAGATTATCCTTAATTTGTATACCCCAATTAGTGAGGGACAAAGGAATTGAAGTCGTCCCGACTAGACTGGTCTGCATGATAAAATACTATATCCCCATCCTGTAAATGAAAGGTGTGCCCGTATGGGTCCTTTATCTCTCTGCGATATCCTTCCAGTTGCCATTGGTTCAAAAGCGGGCCATTGATATATTGCAAATGTGGATGCTCGGTGTCCCCCTGACGGAGCGATTCCAAATTAAAACGAACCACTATAAAGCCTGTCTTCTTGAATAGATCTGTATGTTCGTTTAGCTCCCTTTCTCGGCTTACATTACGTAAATCCGTTCCTTTGGTGACCGCGTACACATCGGCAGGCAGACTATACTCGCCATACCAGCGCTGAATCGCCGCATTCGCACGATCGGCATCAACCCCCTCCGGCAGGTCTGTCTTTGGACCGATCAAGGTACGTACAGCCGCAGGCAGCACCAGCCAGTCGTAGCGCCCAATCCATGTCTTGCTGCGTGCAATGCGCTGGGCATACAGCGCCACATAACGTTCCAGCGTTAACTGACTCCGCTCTGCCTCACTCAGTCCATGTTGATATTGGTAGGCTGCTGTATCCTGCATTTCCTCCATAGGGACATTGCGTAGCCGTTCATTCAAAATAATATATCGCTTCTCCCGGTCCTCCGCCGATCCTACGCGGATAAATTTTCGACTGCCTGCATGTGTATACAGATCTACCTCTTCCCGCTGTCGCCCATCTTTGCTCACCCAATAAAATGAAGGGGTAATGCGAATTCCATCCCGGGCGCTGAACATATTGCCTTTGGTTTTGAGGTCAAACTTGAAATGATAGCCTGTCTTGACCGCCACATTTGCGTAACCTTCAAATGGATGACTGCCAGGACGAACAGGCAATGTGAAGGGCTCCGGGTTCCCTCTAGGCAACCCGTCAATATTGCCAAGCCCTGTCCAATAGGACAGGCCGCTATGCATTGGGCTTCCTTTTTGCAGTCGAAATACACGCTCCCAATGGTAATCTGCAATATCCGTGATATGAAAATCATACATCCGTCCGATGACCTCAATATTCACCACATCATTGGCAACATGATGGGCGAGATCCGTGTTGGCATGGCGCTGCTCGGTGAATCCATCCGGTGCATTTTCGGCAATGGTGCGGAACTCGACTGTATAATTGCCTTCATCGACCCATACAGGCAAATAAAAGTCTGTGTCCAGCTGTAGTACCGGAATCTCAATCCAGGTACCTCGCGGATAAAAATGCGTCTTTCCTTTGTCGTACACATCGAATGGAAAGCGCACCTGCTTGGTTCGTACATATTTGGCATACTCCCGATCACCATAGCCGGGAATATTCAAATGCGGACCTGCTGTCGAAATCGTCACCCGGAAAGGACGCTCCAAAATAAGTGCGGATCGTCCCTTCGTAGGTTGGGTTTTCTGATTATGAGCAGCATCATCCGACACTGTAGACAGATTCACTACGGGAGTGTGGACAGTCACTGTATTGATCCCCTGTATCGGCAACGTTTTATCCGCACCTCCATTGATATTTCCTTTGAGAATAGCGTAAGTTATGTCACCACTGCTGGGCGTGTCGGGCTTATTCATCTTATGCTTATCAATCACATGATTCGGACTGTACAGCACATCGGCCCCAATCGCTCCAGAAGAGGGAATCACACCTGGTTTAGGGCCATTTACCTTGACGCGCTCTGGATTCATAATGACCTTGTTTTCAAAGGTCAAAGTATCGTTCTCCACTTCAATTTCCTTAACTGCCTCCTCTGCCTTAGATTTCAGTACACTGCGATCATCAGGCACACTGGGCTTGCTGCTGCCGCCGTTTTTGCTACGACTACCTCCATCCACTGTCCCTGGTGCAGGGGGCGGATAAAAGTTACCCTGGGTCGCCGCAATATAAGAAGGGGGAGTATAGGATTGCGGACGCAGGGTGATTGCTTCATTGGGTAACGCATAGTTTCGGAGCGTAGCCTCTTTGATACCATATACCTCCAAATTGTCTATTTTCCAATAGGAGTACGGACAGACGATTTGGTAAGTATAAGTTCGCTTCACCGTCTCATTCCGGCGAGATTTTTTCTTAGGCCGCCAGGTCAACCGATATTCCCGTTTTACGTTCACCGTATATGTACACTGACCCGTCATGTTCACAAACTTATGTTGAAAAAGGTATCTCTTGGCTTGCACATGACCGTACAGGCTTTCAGAGGTAGGAATACCTTTGGATACGTCAAATCGTTCCCGACCACGCTGGTCCGCTTTGATCACGGCAGATACTACTGGGTCCAACTCGGCAGTTTCCAAGCGCAGACCTGGAACGGGACGGGAGCAGACAACACCTTTCGTTGGCTGTTCATGATCTTGGCAATCTGAGGGCGCTCCCTCTTGGCTTTCTCCAGGCTTAGGACAGCCCTGAGCTTCTTTGTAATACAAATAAGCGGTAAACTGCTCAAAAGAACCGTCATAGGTAAACCCGGGTACAATTCCCGGCAAAATATCTCCGCTTGGCGGTTTACCTGTCGTGCTCTTCTTGTAACCCACATATTCATATTTCGGGTTGGTTGGCGGGATGAAGTCATATGGTTGATTAGGTTTTAGCTCATCTTCTATTGGTGTAAATACGTTGTTAAGAGACTTTCCTTCAGTTGTAAAATGCTTGACGATGAGTGCGCTCTCTAGTTCGATTTTAAATAAAATGGGCTGGTAGATGCGCCAAGCTTCTACTTCTTTGGCACAGGTAGGGCAGCTCTCTTCCTTGATGTTTCGAGCCTGATCTACCGGATCAAGTTTCATATTCACAGTGATTGGGATAATAGTAGTGTCTGAGCCGATTCCCTGTTTCTGAAAGGGATGGATATCTGAATCTTTTGTGCCCTTACTCATATGTCTCGCATATTCCTCATAATTATCAGACCGAGATTTTATAAAATAGTCACCATGACTCATATAATCAGCTATCGTATATAAGCGAGCAGTAACGTTCTTGATTTTACGGCCTGGAAACTGAAACTTGTAGGTGAAGGTCGCTTCCCCCTGCATCCCTTTTCCAGGCTGCTTCTTTTGGGTCACCCATTCCCCAGCTGTGTTCTTCCACATGTCAAAATACATCATGCCAACAAAATAGCGTTCATTTTTGTCCGCATAATAAGACAAAGGTGTGATTTCCGTATCGGCTACCGCCTTATCGATGGGAAAATAAAAAGGTGGGAGCTGCAATAGTAGCAGTACCCCCACCAGAAATACGGCTAAAATGCGTTTGGTATTACTCATATGGTTAATTTCCTTTCCAAGGATTAACCATCATTGGAATATAGTCCTTCGATGCGAGATCAAAACCAATGTACTCAATGTCTTTCAACTTAAAAGATTTATAGTTTTTAATGCCTAAGTAAAGCTCATCAGCAGATGAATAGATCGGATAATAAACCATTTTCGTACCATCTCCGTTGTCTTTCTTCATTTGTTCTAGTGCTGGACGAAGACGTGCGTCTTTATTCTTTGTTAGGAAAAAAATGCCCCCTGCAGTAGAGTTCGTTTTCACTCTAATCTGTAGGTAGGGTACCCCCTTTGAGGTTGTGTAAGGCTCAATTGAATAAATGTCGCGCAGCATCTTGACAGGCAAATCATATTGTTCAAAAATTACCACTTTGTTGTAAGGCTGACCAATAATATTTTTTAGAAGCCCTGGTGTGGTCCCAATCGCCTTTTTATACGGCTCAATACTCACCGCCTGATGCCCTGTATCCTCCAATGCGGCGATTTCCTTCTTCCCAATCCAGACCCAGCGGCTGACCTTATCCCATTCTACCGACTGTCCCAAACCCTCACTCACTAACCGCAGTGGTACAAAAGTACGGTTTTGCTTCAAGATAATCTTCGTTTCATACGTTTTGGTTTGCCCATCCACGGTAGCGGTGTTTTGCCCCACTGTCATATTAACGGCATGTGCATCATTTTTTATCGACACGGCTAATTGGCCGCCAGTTTTCTCCCAGCCCACCTTAGCACCCAATGCCTCGGATACAAACCGGATTGGAACCATTACATAATCGTTCCCATCCTGAAAAGGTTTGGCATCCGGGAACTGTATTTTTTTCGCATTTAATAAGACTTCAATTGGTTTGGTGCTACTTGCCGCCTCCGTCGTTGGAATCGTACTTGTCCCGCTCCATAGCAACGCGACTGCGGTCAAACTCAACACCCATTTTTTTATACTCATCTCTCGATCCCCTTTGTCTGCTTAAACTTTCAAACTATGTATATCATCTCTAACCTCATAAACTTATCGCATCCCCACTTTCGGAAAATACTGGATACAACTTATATATTATAGGGTTTCCCAATTACAAAATCTATAAGAAAAATAACTAATATAACTACTCTAAAAATCATTTCCTATGAGAAACCTATCCCTCTAAATCATAGAATTGCCTCCTTATTTAACTTATATCTTCCGCAAAATCTCAACAAAAAAGGGCTGCCTCTCCCTAAAAAGGAAAAAACAGCCCGTGTGCTTCACGCGCAAAAACTATGAATATATCAGTTCATACCATATAAATTGTTCCAGCATCATCCAATATTTCTTATATCATAAATCATAACAGACTAAAAATCAAACGTTACTTTTTTCTCACAAAGCAGGAATCCTGGCGAGCTTTTGACGACCCCGGCCCCCCATTCATCTGCCTCCCTTACACATAAGCTGGGAGCCATGTCCCGTGCGCTGCAATCAGGTCGTCGCACAGAGAAACGATATCATCCATGGATAATTCAGCCGAGGTGTGCGGGTCCAGCATAGCGGCGTGGTAAATGTGTTCTTTTTTCCCCGTCATTGCAGCTTCAATCGTTAACAGCTGGGTATTAATATTCGTCCGGTTCAGTGCAGCACATTGAGGCGGCAAATCCCCGACAAAGGTCGGTGTAACCCCATTACGATTGACTAGACAAGGTACCTCTACACAGGCTTCCTTCGGCAGATTGGTAATCAAACCTGTATTCATCACATTCCCGCCAATGGCAAAGGGCTGATTGGTTTCGATTGCCTCAAATATATAAGAAGCATATTCGTTCGACCGTTCATGGCGCAGATCCTGATCGCCCAAAAGTTCCTCACGCATTGTCTCCCAGCGTTCAATCTGGCTCACGCAGCGGCGCGGGTATTCATCCAAGGGAATATTGAAGCGTTCAATTAGCTCAGGATATGCCCGTTTGATAAAATACGGATGATACTCTGCATTATGCTCGGACGATTCCGTAATGTAATAGCCGAATTTCAGCATCATTTCAAAGCGTACCATATCATGATGCTTTTCCCGCTGCTTGGCGGCAGCCCGTTTTTTAATCTCAGGATACAAATCCACCCCATCCTTGCTCACTTCGAGCAGCCACGCCATATGATTGATGCCTGCGATCTTTGCCTTTACACCTTCCTGCTCCAAGCCGAGGCTTTTGAACAACTCGGGTATACACGCCTGTACGCTATGACACAGCCCTACTGTACGGACACCACCGTGTACGTTCATCACGTTCGTCAACACAGCCATCGGATTGGTATAGTTGAGAAACAGTGCATCCGGGCACACCTCGCGAACGTCTGCCGCAAAATCAAGCATCACCGGAATCGTTCTTAAATTGCGGAAAATACCGCCAATACCAACCGTATCAGCAATCGTTTGGCGCAGTCCGTATTTTTTGGGAATCTCAAAATCTGTAATCGTACACGGATCATAACCGCCCACCTGGATGGCATTTACTACATAGGCCGCTCCACACAGTGCTTCCTTGCGGTCAGTGTAGGAGCGGATCACACAGGTACTCCCCGTTGTTTTTTTCAAATTGGATAAAATATTTTCCGAATCCTTCAGCCTAACAGGGTCAATATCGAACAACGCCAGTTCAAAGCCCTGCAAAGCAGGTGTCAACATACAATCGCCAAGCACATTTTTAGCAAACACCGTACTGCCTGCACCCAAAAATGTAATCTTGCTCATACTTTGTCCCCCATTCACATTTTGTTCGCAGCTTTGCACCTCAAATGCAAGGATACCCATCGCCCCTCTCCCCCTTTGCAGGAAGAAAGTGACGATGGGAAAGATTAGCCATGACTATGCGTTGTTGCCTCTCATTCAGGATACTCCCACTGATTTAGCTGGGCTGATAAGCCGAGACGGTAAGACAGATGTTGCCTGGGATGTCGTAGTTGGCGGGGTTACTGAAGTCTCCGGGCTAATCGGAGTTACCGGTGAAGCCACTGCCCCTGCCTCAATCACAGTTACCTTGGCCAATGCCTTCAACTCTGTCCCTTCCACTTTGCCCTTCAATTCAAACGAACCTGGAGCAGCATATTGTGCAGGGTCTATCTCCTCCCATTCCACAGCCACCCATTTGGTGGAGCCTTCTCCATACGTAGCTTCCACTACGCTTGGCAGTCCAGGTTTTTCACCGACATGAGTTGTTACATTCACCTCTTTTAACGCAGTGATGTTCTCAGTTGCCGTCAGACTCTGTGCTGTACCGGAGGCCAGACCTGCCACCTCGTTTGCATTCAAAGCACGGCTATAGATCCGGAATTCATCCACCAGACCATTGAAATACGGATCAGGGTACTGGGACTTACCGATAAAATTATTTTTCGTCTGTCCCAGACTGGTTGGATTCAAGGTCAGGTTGGTATTGCGTCCCACTTCTTTCCCATCGACGTACAAAATACCTGTGGAGCCCGAAAGCGTGACTGCAACATGCTTCCATACGCCTGTCGGCAATACAGGGGCATCAATCGTCTGCTCCTGTCCTTGCCCGTTACCTTGATTCGTAATGGCAAATAGCATCCGGTTCCCGGCTTTAGGAGTCAGGAACATATATTCATTGGTCCCGGAGCCAAAGTCAAAAATCCGCACATAGTCGCTCAGGCTGTTCGCTTTGACCCAGCCGGATACGGTCAATTGCTGTGCCCGGCTGACAATCCCCGCCGGAAGCTGCACATAGCTGTCCTTGCCGTTCAGGCTGACAGCGTTGCCTCTTTTCCCCGCAGCCCATGCCGCAGTTCCCTTAACGGTAGCATCATTGCCGCTTTCCGATGAATCCGCAGCAACAGTACCGCTGGTTTCGTCGAACTTGTAAACGGCAAGCTGTTCAGGTAACGGTGCCGCCGGTTCAGCTATCACAGTTACTTTAGCCTCTCCTGATAACTGGGAGTCGCTGGCTGTCAGCTTGAATATATACGTTCCTGGCTCGGAAACATCCACTTTCGTACGTATTGATGTTTTGCTGCTGAATGTGACCTTCGCGTTCTGTGGTCCTTCAACCAGACTCCACTCGCTAGTCACCTTTCCTTGCGGAAGCCCATCATCTGTAGCCGCACCCTTCAAGATAATCTGATCCGGCAGCTTCACCTTGGAATTTTTGCCTGCATCAACGACAGGTGCTTTGTTGGGATCAGGTGTGGTTGGTGTCAGCTCTACCGTATAGGATGATGCTGTACCCATTTCCAGCTTAAGCTTATTAGTTGGTGCATACGCATTAAACTTGCCCTGTGATTGACCACCCACTTTAACCAGGTACGTTCCTTTCTTTAAACCGTCAAATGTAACGTACGTAGAATGGGCTTGGCCCGGCGTTTGATTTTTCAATTGGAGCCATACATAATCCTTGGATGTTGCCAGCTT
Source organism: Paenibacillus sp. T2-29 (assembly GCF_052921365.1). Taxonomy (NCBI): domain Bacteria; kingdom Bacillati; phylum Bacillota; class Bacilli; order Caryophanales; family Paenibacillaceae; genus Paenibacillus; species Paenibacillus sp. T2-29. Next base: position 587,448 of record NZ_JBREVE010000002.1, read on the forward strand.
GGCTTCTGTATACTGGTCCTTTTCCAGCTCGATATACAGCTTTTCCGTAATCAGGTTGACTCGTTTGAACAAACCGTCTAGCGGCTTGATCGTATACACGTTACCGCTTTTACTCACCTCTGCACCGTAGCCCGTCAATCCAAAAATTGGATCAATCGCGATATCCGCGCTTAAGGTTTTAAGTGCACCAAACAATCCGAGGTCAGCCTCACCGCTCATGCCGCGCCAGCCGTTAAAGAGCGGAACATTTTTACCGCCGCCAGTACCGTTTGTTCCGTTATTGCCTTTTTCTGCTTGATACGTCCATGCAACCGCCCCGATGTTCTCAGGGTCCGAGCTGATTTGCCCGGAGTTAATCGCTCCGACATTGGCAATTTTGGCAGCATAGGACAGCCGTTGTTGCTCCTCGCGATGATTGTCCTCATGATGACGAATCCAGTCATCCATCGCATATCCCGCAAGTGAAGTCGTGTACTGGAAGTTAAACCAGTTCTCCCCGGTAATCGTCACCGGATCGGTATAGTAGTACCATACAGGCATATGGCCGCGTGATGCACGAGTTTTGGCATTGATTTTACCCATCATCTCCAGGGCTTTACTTTGTTCGCCTTCTGTATCTATATTCTGCTTGGCTAACGTATATACAGCCTCTTCCCCTGTATTGTCGTAGCTATATTCGGAACCGTAAGGATACTTTGTATTTTTAAAATTGTTATATTTGCGATCCATTTTTTCCTTGAGATCGTTCGCTTCATCATCGTAGCCTTCATCATGAAGGGCCTGAATAATATCCGGCGTGGTCAGCTCGCCCATCAGACCTGTTTCCCAGTTGTACGCAACGGGCCCTTCATACAAAGCTTTGAAAATGTTATAAGCCCGCAGCAAATAGGTTTCCTTCGGATGCTTGTAAGTGACGAGGTCCGGGTATTCCTTGGCAATCTTATACATGCTGAAATACGTATTGTATACATGCGGGTATGCATATCCCCGATAGGTCGGTGTATCATTCGGTTCCGGCATCAGGAAATCATGAATTAAATAATCCTCATGATGTCCATTCATCAGATTCGTCCAAATCGCCGTCTCCAAATAATCGTCTACAGCCCGCACCTCTTTGGCGACTGGAGAGAGCGTGTTTTTTTCAGCCAGGAACTGTCCGTGGGTCAGACCCCAATCGTCCCCCCAGCCCCAATAGCCATTGAAAATGTTGCGTTTGGATTTGGTATGCATCATCCAATCGTCAAATACCTTATCACGCAGATCACCTGGCACGTTCCACTGGGTTTTGTCTACCATAAAAGTAGCGTGCCGTTGCAGCGCCTGATCAATCGGCTCAATGGCATAGAATTGTAAAACCGTTTTGTTGCCATTGCCGTATTCTACCGTTATGAAGTTCGGGCCCAGCTTAGTAAATTTCAGTTCATAAATCTGATGTCCTCCAGCCTTGCTATCCGTCTGCGGAATAACGGTTCCGTCTGGATAGGTCACCTTGTTGATCGTTTGCTTGGTACGCAGATCCACCTTCGCCTTTTGATTCGTAGGCACAATCATGCCTGGTACAACTGTAGTATCCACCAAGTTTTCTTGATACAACGTATCTTTTACATCATGCTCGTCCTTTACGGCCAGGAACTTGAAGCCATAGTTTTTGCTTTGTCCTGGATTCAGGATCAGGCTTGTATTGGGCAAATACCCACGGTTGGTAGACTTGATGACATTGGAATGAATATAAAATACATTCAATCCCTCCAGCCATTTGCCTTCGTTGGCCGGGTTCCAGGCCCACTTGCTGCCCGGATGCTCTTCATCCCGCCAGTGATCCTGATACTCAAACCCAGCGCCTGTTGTGGAATCAGGGATCAATAGCAGGGAAGAACCAATGCCGCTGGGGCGCCCAGCTGTAATATAGGAGCTGTTATTGCCGACAAAGGAATGCGTCACGACTCTCGTTTCGTAAATCGCATCACCATAGGTCCACTGCTCATTAAAAGGTAGGGGCAATCCAAAATCGCCAATCTCCAATTTTTTGCCGCTGGTATTCTGTACCTGTATATTCCACAGTACCGAACCATTCGACTCCGCGGAATAGGTTTCAATGACTTTAAAATTGCGTATGCCTTCTGCATTACTTGAGTTCTCATACGTGACAGTAACGCGGTTGCCGCTGGTCGTGATCTTACGCGCGTCTGCCGATTTATTCGTCCATGCCTTCGTCCAGCTACCTCCATCCAGTCGGTACGTGAACATCAGCTCTCCTAGCCACTGATGATCAGCCGTATTCTGCTCAGGTGTCACCGTTGCATTCATGACATATTCAGTCGGAAAAGCATCTCCTTTGATACGAATAGACGAAATTTCCCCATGCTCTCCTGTCTGAATCGTTAGCTTGTCATTAGATAGTTCATGTGCTTCTGCTGTATGCGTCCCAAACAACACAGACGCTGTGGTTAATAACAAAAACGCCGCCAATATTCCCTTAAATTTCATCAACACGGCCTCCTTTTCGATCTCGGGGTCCTGATTTGCTTGTCAATCAGCTGATCTCTCTTCATTTCGCCGCAACCTCCTTGGAAATGTAAGCGCTACAACTCTATTGTACAAATCCTTGTCCATTGGTAAAATCAACATTTTCAACCGATTTATATAGGATTTCAACCTAATCGTGGGATGAATCATTCATACCAACAGACACCATGTTTTGGATTAATGAATGGACAAATCGGAAATAATTCACTCATACCGTCTGTAGGAGGGAACAACTTCATGAATTCGAATGATAATCCACCAGAGCAAAACGCTTATTTGAAAGAGCTGAATGCATTATTTATCCCATTGGATGGAATGGAGAATCTGGACCGCATGGTTAAGGCCATCGGAGATGCAGATATTGTGCTGCTCGGTGAGGCGAGCCATGGGACTTCTGATTTCTACCGAGTTCGGGCCGAGCTTTCGAAGAAGCTAATTACAAGCAAGGGTTTTAACATTATCGGTGTGGAAGGAGACTGGCCCTCTGCTTATCGGGTGAACCGGTATGTTAAAGGGATGGAGGGGGCCGATTCCTCGGCAGCCGATGCACTGGGTGATTTTACCCGCTGGCCGACATGGATGTGGGCAAATACGGACATTCGTGATTTCGCGGAGTGGCTCAAGGAGTACAATGAGGCGAATCACGGCGGCGGCAGTGTCCGTGCGAAGGTTGGATTTTATGGCATTGATATGTACTCGTTATGGGAATCGATGGAAGCGATTATCGGTTATTTGGAGGAGACCAATTCTCCCCAACTGAAACAGGCCCGCAGGACATACGCCTGTTTCGATCCATATAGCAGGGACCATCAGTCTTATGGCATTGCGGCAGGACTGCTCTCGGAGAGCTGTGAGAAAGAAGTGGTTGAGCTGCTACAGTAGATGCAGAGCCGGCGCATGGCGTATCCGGGAAGTGAGGAAGAGCTGAATGCAGAGGTGAACATGCTCGTCACCTCCAGCTCGGAGGCCTACTATCGTACGATGGTCCGGGGCGGCCCACAGTCCTGGAATATACGGGACAAACATATGGTTGAATCCCTCAAGCGAATCATGTCCTATTACGGGGCCTCGGCAAAAGCCATTGTCTGGGAGCATAATACGCATATCGGTGATGCGCGGGCAACGGATATGATGGCGGATGGCATGGTTAATGTGGGTCAGCTGCTGCGGGAGGATCCAGAACATCGGGTGTTTGCCATTGGCTTCGGGACCTATCAGGGCGAGGTACTGGCTGGAAGAGCTTGGGGATCTCCGGTTGAGAAAATGACCGTCCCGCCCGGACAGCCAGAAAGCTGGGAGTATTACATGCACCAGGCGGGAGGCGGCCGAAATGGCATGATAATGCTCTCCGATGCATCTTCCATGCTGCATACGACCATTGGCCACCGTGCCATCGGTGTGGTATATGAGCCTGCTCATGAGCGGTTCGGCAATTACGTGCCTTCCAGCATGGCGGATCGTTATAATGCGTTTGTTCATCTCGATCGGACCACCGCCCTTCAGCCACTGCCTATCCTTCAGCCGGTTGCAACGGATGCTTTATTTTCAGAATAACAGCTCGCAAGAAACGTCTGTGGGATGCTGGATGGCGGGGTTACATTTACCGTCAAGCTTCAGATAATAACTATGAGACTGGCTCCAATACAAAAAGTGGAAGGCACGGACTTTATTTTTATTTGTCTGGGCCTGCTGCTTTTTTATTGAACTAAACGGTCCGTTAGTTTTTATGCATCTATCAAAAAAGGGATGTCCCCATCACGGAAATCTGGAGAACCCCCCCCTATCTCCTGGCTTTCCGTCTGGTGCATATGGCGGCCGGACGGATGTGCCTGATTCCTTGCTCATTCCACAATATTCGGTCCTGTCGGTCTTGGGAAGTGATCGCTAAAACGCAATACATTTATGTCGTAGGCCTCTATTTGATATTGGTATTATTATCAAAAAACACGGCATTTCTTTTCCTTTATGCAATTTGCGTAATAACAAGGTGTGCGGAAACTGGCCTTGTTCCTCCAGCTAATGGAGTGATCGTGAGTGCCGCGGCATTACCAGCAGGATTTCGAACTGTGAGCACTGAATTTATGACCGTTGTTTGCACAAGAGCCATTCCTACTATTTGAGAAGTACCTGTTGCACGCCCGACCACCGTATAAGCCAGGTCAGCGCCGTTGAGTGTTAAAATGAGTTGACCCGGTTCATTTACACCTACCTGAAACAGAACCTGATAAGTACCAATTGCAGCCAGGTTAAATGAGCTCGCATTTACACGCGTAATTTCAGTCCCACTGATTGGACCATCTTGCGGAAAACTTACGTCCGTGTCGGGAGCAACAGTTGCTGCATTATCAGGAGGCATCAAGGCAAAAAAGTCTGCAAAGCCTAATACTCCACCTGCCGGCCCTGCGGGTCCCGCTGGGCCTGTTGCTCCTGCTGGTCCTGTTAGTCCTGTTGCTCCTACTGGTCCCGCTGGTCCTACCGGTCCTGCTGGTCCTGCTGCTCCTGCTGGTCCCGCTGGTCCTGCTGGTCCCGCTGGTCCTGCTGGTCCCGCCAACCCAGCTGCGCCAATTGCTCCTGCAATCCCTGCCAATCCTTGGGGACCAAGTGCTCCTGCAAGTCCTTCGGGTCCGAGTGCCCCTATCGCTCCTGCAATCCCTGCCAATCCTTGGGGGCCAAGTGCTCCTGCAAGTCCTTGGGGGCCAAGTGCTCCTGCAAGTCCTTCGGGACCAAGTGCGCCTATCGCTCCTGCAATCCCTGCCAATCCTTGGGGGCCAAGTGCTCCTGCAAGTCCTTCGGGTCCGAGTGCCCCTATTGCTCCTGCAAGCCCTGCCAATCCTTGGGGGCCAAGTGCTCCTGCAAGTCCTTGAGGTCCAGCTTCTGCAATTGCTCCCGCAAGTCCTTGAAGTAATTGCTGACCTTTAGGTGGGGGACACGGTACCCGCACTATTTTTTTAATAACTAGAAGACGTCGTTTCATTTTCTTACCTTTTGGATGGCAAACAATTGCGGTTTTCTTTTTGCACGATTTTTTTTTATCCAGAAAACTCAACAGTTTCTTTTTTCTTTTCTTTTGGATGACAAACAAATGTGGTTTTCTTTTTGCACGATTTTTTTTATCCAGACAACTCAACAACGACACCTCCCTATAAATATAGTTCAGTGTACGTGAGTTGTTTATTTTAGGCATGGACGAATGGCCGGTTATTCGCTAGACTAAAAACCATTTTTAGAATATTGGGTGTTTAGTAGGGTGATGTTATACCACAAACCACAACACTCTTTCAGTATGATTACATAATTTAAATCATCCTTCACTGCGTCAACCAAAATCACATTTGGGTCTTTTTTTGTACCTCACAGTTCCCAACATCCGAGAAGAGCCAAGAAAACCTTAATGATTAAACTATTCTGCCCGTTACTTCAATGAAAGAGGGAACATTTGCCGCGACAGTGTATCGTTTCCCGTTAGTTGAATCATTTCTGTGATAAATACAACAAACATCGTCTCACGACTATATCGAATACCGCATAGATTTAACTAAATGCTCCATTTTGTCTAGAAATTCAATTAACACAACGAGAGATCTAGTAACGCTTCAATTCCTCTTCAGACATGTTTCGTTCTTGACCGATAGAAGGATTTCACTATCCTTTTTTTCTTTGTCTCTCACTTCACTTTTTTTAAGTAGAATTACGTATAATCAACGAAGTCTTGTAGATTTTCGTTATAGGAGCAGATCGCATCCCCTTCAATCGCCGAGTAAGACATTCCGTAACATCCCTTACCATATCAGGAATACAATTGGTTAATGTGGTCAGTTCCGGATTAGTCATTAATCCTACAGAATGGTTATCAAATCCGATGACGGACATTTCTTGAGGCACGGATATCCCCCTTTGCTTTGCTGCTTTCAATAAACCAGTAGCTACAAAGTCACTACCTGTTATCATTCCATCCGGTAATTGATCAGAAGTAAATAATTGTTCTCCCAAGGCATAACCATCTTCCATAGTCATCAGACCCGTATAACATTGTGATTTTGTACAGGCAAGACCGAATTGTTGGTGAGCCATTTGAAACCCATTCCATCTTTTCTCTTGCAATTGTGTCAGGTGATCCATACAGAAAACCAGATGACGGCGCCCCTTGGACAGCAAATATGCTGTCGCTTGAAAGACCGCATCTTCTTCATCCAATCGAAAGACATCAAGAAACTCTCCATCCATCGCTTCGTTGCATATGATTCCTATGTGAGAACCTATATATTCTTTAATTTCTCTCTCCGAGAAATGGGAATGAGCAATAACCACGGCATCCATTTCTCGACGTGCCAATCGGGCATACACATCACGTTCATACTCCCGGGATAATTCAGTCTGATAGATGACAAGTTGATACCCCATTGAGCCTAAAGATCGACTTAATGTACTAACAAGCTGACTGAAATAGGGATGTTCCACATCCGGGACAAGCACACCGATATGATTGCTTGCCTGTAGACGCAACTGAACCCCCTGCGTATTGCGGACATATCCCAGCTCCGTAATGGCTTTCTGTACTTTTTGTCTGCTTTCAATAGATACATGAGGATGGTCATTTAACACACGTGACACCGTCGACTTGGAGAGACCGCTTACACGTGAAATATCAATTATGGTGGGCAAAATTAACACCTCATCTAAAGTATTGACCTGGGAACGTTCCCTGCAACTATGATATCGTTAACAAACTATAGGAGGAGCTACACTCATGAAAGTCATATATACCCCCGCTGTAACCGAATATCTGATATTGTTTGATTTTGACGAAACTTATTATCCGCATGAATGTTTGCCTGAACAACTCAAAATGGTGTACGAACTGGAACAATACCTCCAGCAGCTTGCCAGAAATCATCAGGTAAAGATAGCTTGGGTCACCGGAAGTAGTGTTCAGCAAATACAAGCAAAAATGAATATAGCCGGTATGACGCAGCTCCCCCATTTTATAGCGAGCAATCTGGGCACAGAGTTGTGGGAAGTCGAGCCTGACGGACAACTGGTCACTGTTCCTTCATGGGCAAAGATCATAAGGGCCTCCGGATTCTCTCGAAGAGATGTAGAAGATTTAATTAGCGAATTAAAATCAACATTCAACATTGTTCTTCACGAACAGACTCAATTGGGTCAATCGCGATACAAAATGAACTACTATTATTATCCGGTATCAGCAGTCAAAACCCAATATGATATAAGTATCATCAGGCATCTGGCTGCAAATCATGGGATCGGAATTAATATCAATATTTGCAATCCCAAGGCGGGTGATCCGGAGCACGCATATGATGTCGATTTTATCCCCGCAGGAACTGGAAAGAAAGCGGCTGTGCAATTCCTGATGGATTATAGTCAGGTACCCCTGTCCAAAACATTGGCTTTCGGTGACAGTGGAAATGACATCGAGATGCTTCAGATGGTTGCCCATGGCTATCTTCTCCAGAATGCAACAGCAGAGGCAAAGTCATTCCACAACAACGTTGCCCCTTATGCTTACGCCGAGGGAATTTTGCATGTATGCAGAAATTTCTTTAGGGAGTAATTCATATTATGGCGTTTGCCCAGCTATATTTAGCCGATCTAAGTCCCGGTAAATCGTGCGAACCGGCACTCAAAGAGCATCGCTAGATCTTGCGCACGAACTTGATTCGTTCGTTTTTAATTTTCTACACAAAAGTCACTCCATCCTGCCCATTAGTTAAACAAAGGCAGCCAATCACTTTGATCGGCTGCCTTCTTGTTTGTATTGAACTATCGTATCCCGTTAGCGTAATGGGTTCATTGTCATTAGCCTCAACCGCTTACCTGTTTGCTCAGACTCCTGGCAACAGCTGGGGCATGATGCTTTTGCCATAATCCAAGACGTACTTATTAATCTCTGAGACAAGTTTTGTGTCCTTAGTTTTGTAGTGCACCTTGTTAATTACGAAGTAACCTGTACTAGAATATTGCTCATCACTCGAAAACATCAACGTAAAACGATAAAACAAAAAAGCCGCTAAAATAGCGACTTCAAATGGGACTATGCTCTTGTCCCCCGACAGTTAATCCAGATACAAAATCTCAATCTCGCCCGGAGCGAAGGATTGCTCTGCGTAATTCCCCCCCCAATCACAAAGCGATCTCAAAATGGGTTCAAGTGATTGACCCAGTTCCGTCGTTGAATATTCCACCTTAGGCGGTACCTGATTGTACATCTTTCTGCGAATTAATCCGTCTGTTTCCAGTTCCCGAAGAGTTTGAATCAGCATCTTTTGCGATATATTATGAACGAGTCGCTTAAGCTCTCCCGTCCGTTTAGGTCCTTTTATTAAATAGTACAGAACAAGCCCCTTCCACTTTCCTCCGATAACCTCTAGTGTAACTTCCAGTTCACAGAAAAATGTTTTCATATAATGCACCATCTCCCGATCTAAGAATATCCCCTTCATGTATCGCTTGATCCTTCAAGGATCACTGAAGGAAAAATTGAACGTTACATGGAGGGGATAATACAATCGCATTTAAGTTGATTTAAAAATCTTTGTCGTTTGAAAATTATTATGTCCTGGTTAAACTTGAGCTACTCCGCCATCTACGAATAATTCAACGCCGTTCATATAGCTGCTTTCATTAGAGGCTAGGAACATGACAGCATTGGAGATCTCTTCAACCTGCCCCACTCTGCCGAGCGGAATATCATTTTTTGCCTGTTCCAGTAAATGATCTAGTTCAGAGCCAAATAACTCATCGTACGCCGGCGTTACGATTGTTCCCGGACTAAGGATGTTTATACGAATTTCGGTCCCTCTCATATCAAGAATCCAGCTGCGGACGAGCTGTCTGATCGCTGCCTTGGATGCACCATAGATACTAAACGCTGGCATCCCCATCGAGCCAGCAGTGGATCCCGTTAGAATAATCGAACCTCTTTTGTTTGGAAACAAAGCTAATGCCTTTTGTACTGTAAAGATGGTTCCTTTCACGTTGACATCGAAAGTCTTGTAGTATTGTGCTTCTGTAATTTCTCCTAATGGAAGAAATGACCCTAGTCCGGCATTTGCAAAGAGAATGTCCAAGTGTCCCTTTTCTCGCTTAACTGTTTCGAATAATATATCTAGATCTTCCGATTTAGATATGTCACCTCGGACACCTGTAACATTCTTTCCGATCTGCTTTACTGCTTCATCCAGTTCACGTTGTCTGCGTCCCGTGATAAAAACGTAAGCCCCTTCTTTTACGAACTGTTGTGCTGACGCGAGACCGATGCCGCTTGTACCTCCGGTTACAACTGCTACCTTCCCGTCAAATTTCCCCATTCTATTACACTCCTTTTATAATGATTTATATGGTATAGGATGCTCTGTCTGCTTCATGAACCTCCTATGAACGATAGTATGGGGGAAAAGTTACAAGAAAAACAGTACCCACTTTTTTGTGATATAGTCACCAAAAAGTGATAATTGAGGCGGCACAAGCGTTTGTTTTTACAGCCTAACAGGATGGAAGTGAGCTCCATTAAGTTTGAGATTGTATATGTGCTTTTAATTTCTGCCGGACTTATTTGTCCGGTTCTGTTGACCCAACAGGTGTCAATGCCCGACTGAAGACCACCTTTGATATCCGTATTTAATGAATCTCCAATGACAAGCGCATCCTTTCTATTAAATTCTGAAATATGACTTATGACGTAATTGAAAAATTCTTCCTTCGGTTTTTGATAACCAATGCTTTGCGAATCAAAGATATCCTCGAAAAACTTATATAGCCCAAACTGCTTCAAGCGTTTGATTTGCGTGTGAGTGATACCATTCGTGATTACGAACATTCGATGGGTCTTTGATAAGCGATGACAGACATCCATTGCGCCTTCCATAAGCAATTGGTTTCCATCTCCCAACAATTCTCTATACAAACCTTCCCATTCCAAGCCGACCACGATTTCCCCCATTCTCAACATTGTAAAAGAGGGCTCCATTAATTACTCACCACATGATACCACGTATTTGAACTATCCTGCCCGTTAGCTTAATGATTCGTCATCAGTCTAGAATTTTATTTTCTTCTGACACCGATATAATAAAAAAAGCCGCTTAAATAGCGACTTTCAATAGGAAATGTCTATGTACATACTATTTTCAATCTTCCCTTTTTACCGGATAGCCTATTTCCTGGATATCCTCTTCAAGATCAACGAGTTCTAATTCTTTATCTAGACCTTTAAGCATTTCCCAATCCAAAGGCTCTATATCGAATATTCGCTGTACGAGCGACCGGTCCAGTGAAATCTCGTAATACTCCGTTGCCCAAGCATAGTAATAATCCGCTTTGCCGTTTAAAACATGCAACAGTTTGTAGGCTTCGGCATCCAGTTCCTTACTTGCGGACCATGCCTGGCTGCCTTGCAACTTCCATAACATCATGTGGCCCATGCACCTGATTGAACCGCTGGTCAAACCCTTTGATGATCAGTCCGTTTGGCTGAAACAGCGCAAAATAGTGATCCCCTTCGCCGTCCCTCATCGATGCCATCTGTTCATTCTCATCCCAATGGGCGTTGTACGAATAATATCGGTATTCCCACTCCGGCATAAGGATAGCGTCCAGGATGGCTGCAGCTTGAAATATACGTCTGCTCACCTCGAGGTCGGGAAGCATGCCAATGAAGTTTGAATCTGTCATATTCCATTTCTCCTCTACCCGGTTCTCTTTTATAACTCTCCATTATAAACCATAGATACTGGAAGAAGTGACAACAAAAAAGCCACGGTATCCCGTAGTTTTCTGCTGAGTAAGCCTCAAACCAATTGAGCTATCGTTCCCCGTTAGAGTCTCGTGAACGTGATGTAATCGACTTGGGCAGGCTCTGCCGATTCGATCCGAAGTGCCCGGTTGATCTGTCCCCGGTGATATTGCCCATGTAAGAGGACCTGCGACAGGATGTCCCGGGCGGACGTTCGGAACGGAACCCCGCTCTGGTTCCCATAGTCAATCATCTCATCCAGCTCGAATTCCTTGAGCCCTTCGATATAGACGCGATATTGCTCAGCGTTTTCTTCGAACATCGTCCGGATCGCCGTCAGGTCTTCCGTTTCCTCCCACAACGAATATTGCGCGCTACCCTTGCCCTGCAATCGGTCCAGCCAGACTCGTTCCGCGACCGAAACGTGCCGAACCAGCTTCAGAAGGTCCTTGTTCTTCGTCTTACTCTCCTCGAGCGCGTCCAAGATGCGTCCGTCCGCCCAGTATAGGTGGTCCATCATGCACTTGATTGTCTTCAATTCGGTCTCCCCCTCTTCTTTTCATCGATTACTTGAACCTAGTGTATCTCGTTAGTTTAGCGACTTCAAACTTTTAAATACTTATCACACGCCATACAGATTTGCCAATGAAGTTACAGACTTACCTGTAACGTTTAGGATAAGGTTGTTTGTGAGATTTGTAAAAAAAGTCGGCACCAAGTGGAACAAGAACGAAGTGGTCTGAATGGTGTTGTACAAGCGATAGCGATGGGAATTGGCGTCCCAGCGAACAAATAAAGTCAACCGATCCTGAGTCTCAAAAAGTGAATCAAAAAATCAGTGAGTATATGGAGGTGCTGAAGATAAGCGAGTCAACTTCCCTACACTCCGCAGCAGCGTTCATCCATGGGTATCGAAGCCCTAATTATCAATCATCCATTTTTGATCTTTTGTAGGCTAGTGGTGTCATATTCATCGCTTTTCTGAATCTTTCTATAAAATAGCTCGTACTGTTAAATCCGACCTTATAGGCAACTTCTGTAACGTTGGATTCTGCTTGTTGCAGTAAGACTAAACTTTTTTGAATCCGATAATCCATTACATAATTCAACGGAGTTACCTTTAAAATTCGTTTGAAATATAAGCAGCACTCCGAACGGCTCAATTGACCCGCTTTTGCAATATCATCTAATGTGACTTTTTCAGCATAATGCAAATAGATCCAATTTAACATTTGCTTGATCCGTTGACTCTTTACCATTTCCATCTGGTCGTATTCTAATTGAAAGCCATTAATGACTAAGTTTTTCCAAATCAGTGTTAAATGCATGGTAATATCCATCTCAAAGTATGGTGATTTTTGTTGAATATATTGATTCATTTTCAAAATGGCATCTAAAATGTTTTTACCCCAAAGCTCGTCCGAATCTATGTATACATAAGGTAAATTAGTCGCTTGAATATAAGGAGCTACGTAGGGTGTGTAAAGCTCTTGTGATAAAACGAAATGAGGAGAAACATTTAGACAGATATAGACGCAACCCGATTCATTCTTATCTTCCGCCATGTGTAGGCAGCCACTATTTATAAACAACCCATCACCTTGTCGTACGATTCGTTTATCCTCATTTATTTGAAAGATCGCTTCCCCTTTTTCAACCAAAACAAATTGAATTTCATCATGCCAATGAAGTGGTACATATCCATGTATATTTTGGTTAATTGTTGTTTCATAACACGCCACCGGTAATACGACCGTCCGATGCTCAGTTAGTTCTTTTAGGTTTTGGTCAATCATAAAATTTTTTATTTGCAAATCACCACAACCTCAATATATTTATATTTTATCATCAAATTCAAGTATAATTTAAAATATTTTTCACCTATTATAACACTATTATTATATTTCAAGGTGGAGAATATTCATGGATAAATCAACTAGAAGAACAGGATTATTTCTTGTTATCACAGGAGCTATATTCTGGGGGATCAGTGGGACCGTTGCAAAAAAACTTTTTCTACAAATCGATGTAAATTGGCTTGTAACAACACGCTTGCTCATAGCTGGTGTTTTACTCTTGGCCCTTCAATTTTTAATAAAAGACCGTACACAAATATGGGGTGTATGGAAAAATAGAAAGACCGCTTTCCAACTCATTGTCTACGGTTTGGTTGGTATGCTAGCGGTTCAATATACGTATATGGCATCCATTCAGAGTGGTAATGCCGCTGTTGCGACATTATTACAGTATTTAGCACCTGTAATGATTATTATCTATTTAGTTCTGCGAAAGCACCTGGTCTTCACACGAAAGGATCTGTCAGCTATTTTTCTGGCTTTAGTGGGTTGTTTTTTCTTGTTAACAAATGGCTCTATTTCTCAACTATCCGTTCCGAAGATCGCAATCGTGTGGGGTCTTTTATCAGCAGTAGCCCTGGCTTTTTATACCTTATACGCAATTCCTCTTTTGAAGCAATACGATTCCCTGGTTATTGTGGGTTGGGCGATGGTCATCGGCGGTTTTGGACTAAGCTTGATTCATCCACCCTGGCAGATCGATTTTAAAAGCTTGACCCTAGAAACCTATTTATATCTAGCATTCGTTATTATATTCGGCACAATGATAGCATTTTGGTTCTATATAGAAAGTTTACAAAGCCTTTCACCTAAAGAAACAAGCTTTCTAAGTAGTTTGGAACCACTAGCTGCTGTTTTAACAACTGTATTTTGGTTAAAAGAACCCTTTGGTTTTTTCCAATGGATTGGTGTATTATGTATCATCGGACTGATATTGTTACTGGCATTCAATAAAAAGTCTTCTTCATAAATCCTGCCTTCATGTGTACGTTATGCACCGGTCCCTCAGGCTGAATCAAGGCTACTAGCCTCAATCTTGAATATGGTTTCTCCCATTAAGTAAAAGAGGCACATCAGTGTAGATGTGCCTCTCTCATTTTGCCTAGAATCATTCGTTATTCATTCTCCATCGTGCTGATGTCGATCACAAATCGATACCGTATGTCTGAAGCTAGTACTCGCTCCCAGGCTTCATCAATCTGGTTAGCCGAAATAACCTCGATCTCTGGAGTGATAGAGTGTTCAGCGCAAAAGTTAAGCATTTCCTGCGTTTCGCGGATACCGCCAATCATCGATCCAGCAAACGACCGACGATGACCGATAAGAGATAAGACTTGAACAGGCAATGGCTCCGCTGGCGCACCAACATTGACCAATGTACCGTCCAGTGCCAGCAATGAAAGGTAGGCGTTAATGTCGATTTTCGCGCTGACCGTATTCACAATCAGGTCGAACGAACCGGCCAGTTTCTTAAACGTTTCCGGATCGTTCGTGGCATAATAATGATCCGCACCAAGCCGCAAACCGTCTTCTTTCTTATTCAATGTTTGTGATAAAACCGTAACCTCTGCCCCCATGGCATGAGCAAGCTTTACAGCCATGTGTCCAAGCCCGCCAAGTCCAACAACAGCTATCTTTTTGCCAGGAGCGGCTCCCCAATGGCGCAGCGGCGAATACGTTGTAATGCCGGCACACAGCAAAGGAGCAGCGACATCAAGCTCTATACCATCAGGAATGCTAACTACGAAGTCTTCAGTTACGACGATGTGAGAGGAGTAACCACCTTGCGTATATTGCCCGTATCTGTCGTAGGCTCCATAGGTGCCCGTATTACCATTTAGACAATACTGCTCTTCTCCCTGATGACAGTTAACGCACTCTCCGCAGGAGTCAACCATACAGCCTACCCCTACTCGGTCGCCAACGGCAAACTTTCTGACCTCCGAACCAACCTGGGTGACAATTCCGGCAATCTCGTGCCCTGGAACGAGCGGATAGTTCACCGGTCCCCACTCGCCGCGAGCTGTATGAATATCAGAGTGGCAAATACCAGCGTACTTAATCTCAATGAGAACATCATGCGGTTGGAGATACCTGCGTTCTATCGTGGTCAGTTTGAATGGACCTTCTGGACTGAATGTAGCGCGTGCATTAGTAGTTATCATTATCGTATAACCTCCTGCAATTCATGAATTATTGGTTATTTTAATCGTGTTACTTAGCCTATTTAAACATGGAGACAATTCCTTATCTTGAAAGTGATCGAGTGAGAGTAAACATGTAGTTTCTTAGTAAAATGGCTACAAAACCTAAAACCAATGATAGTAGTCCCACAAATATGACGTATTGTGTACCCATTTCTGCTATAAAGAATCCACCGACTGTGGCACCAAATGTTACTCCCAAGTTAGCAGATGTTAAAAATAATCCATTAGCGAAATCAGGCGCTTCAGGAGTAGAAGACGTCATCAGATATTGATTCATATTCCCCCCGAAACCGGCTAATATTCCCCAAATTAATGTTATGATCGCCATGGGTACGCTAAGCTGTCCTGTGAAGAACATAATGATGTAAATAGCTCCCAGTACAAAAGGGAAAGACACGACAGATTTGATCGCACTATTAATAAGTAGCTTTCCTGCGACTACATTTCCAATAATGTTGGCTCCACCGTATATAAACAACATTAAGCTAATTGTATTCGAAGACATATTCGTAACAGTTTTCAAATATTCAGCAAAATAACTGTAAACACCGAATATTGCTGAGTTCATTAAAATAACAGTCACAATGGAAAGCCAAGTAGCTGGTTTTTTTAATACAGATAATTGTGCTCCGTAAGAAAGTCTTTCCTCAACGGGCATCGATGGTACAAATAGTAATGTAGCGATAAATACCATAATGTTTACGGCAGCAAAGAATACCATCGACATCTGTAAAGAAGCAGCACTTGCAATCAAACTTGCGATTGGTACACCGATTACCATACCGGCAGATACTCCAATAAAAACTTTCGAAACAGCTTTTGGAGCTTCTTCCTGACTAACCGAGGCCGCAGCTACAGTAAATGCCAATGAACAATATACAGGATGAAAAAGTGCAGGTACTGCACGAGCAACAAGTGCAATCGTAAAATTAGTCGTAAAAATTGAGACGACATTCCCTAAAACGAAAACACCAAGCACAAGTAACATGACCTTTTTCCGATTTATACCCGAAAACAATAAAGGTAAGATGGGCCCAGACACTGCAACCGCAAGTGCAAAAGAACTTACCAACCATCCTGCTGTTGATGCACTCACATGAAAGTGTTCAGCAATGGAGGGCAATAAGCCGATCACCCCCATTTCGGTATTTAAAATGCCGAAGACTCCTATGGTTAATATAAATACAAGTAAATTTTTCTGATTAACCAAAATCAAGGTTCCTCTCTTCACTTTTGAAATTACCTATACAACACGAAGTTGATAAGCAAAGCAGATTGTTTAATCAACTCATGTCTATTATTATATGATTAAGAAGCGTAAAAACAATGGTTAAAAATCCGCGATATGTTGATATATCAACACATGAATCAAAAGTGTTAATTATCGCAGAAGGCTAGGTGACATTTTCGATGACCAAAGTGGATCGGAGAATTCTTAAAACTCAAGAATCCTTGAAAAAAGCTGTTATTGAACTGATGACTGAAAAAAACTTTGATGAGATTACCATTCAGGATATTGCGGACCGGGCAAATGTAAACCGCGGAACCATTTATCTTCATTATCAGGACAAATATGATTTATTGGATAAACTCATAGAGACACACCTTAACGAATTAGGGGAGATGGATAAGTGGGCATGTGAGTTGGATTGGACCGATGCTCTTGTACCTTACTTTGAATATTTTAAGGAAAATTATTTATTTTTTTCGACCATGTTAGCAAGTAAAGGGACACCATCATCTTTTAGAACTCGGCTTTTTGCCTCTTTTATTGAAGGATTTAAAGGTGAGATCGACAGAGAAAGCAGCAGGAATACTGAATTAAGTGAAGATGTTATGTTGCAATATGCTGGAAACGCCTATGTAGGGATAATTGAGTGGTGGATTCGGAATGGGATGCCATATCCGCCGCAAGTTATGGCCAAACAAGTCGGGGTTTTGTTAGAGAGAAGTCTATAGTTTATAACAAGAGCGTACTGCATAACTTTGCCAGTACGCTCTTGAACTTTAATCATATTTTTCCATTCAGCTGCAATTCAACCCAGCTTGATGGATTAAACAGGATCGATTTATCACCCAATAGGTGTTCCATCAGGCAGTTTAATATCTGGTTTCAATAGAACCACGTCCCCCTTTTCGGGGATTCCTCCAAGGACTAATACTTCTGAATCAAAGCCTGCTATCCGTCGAGGAGGAAAGTTGACTACAGCTATGATTTGTTCCCCTATAATCTCTTCAGCCACATATCTTTTTGTAATTTGTGCACTCGATGTTTTTATTCCAATATCTTGTCCAAAATCGATTTCAAGTTTAATAGCAGGAACTTTCGCTTCTGCAAAAAACTCAGCTTTAATTATAGTTCCAACCCGAATATCGAGTTTCAAAAAATCATCAATCGTTGCCATGTAAACATTCTCCTCATCGATTGTATTCTTAAAAATTTCGCGATAATCAGCAAACAATTTTAATATTTTGCAACTGTATACTTTAAGGATTTTGCCCAAAAATACATCCCCATACCGAATAAAGTCATGATTCCACCTATGAATTGAAATGCAGACATGATTTCTCCTAAAAATAAGTAGGCGAGAAGTATGGCGAGAACCGGCTCTCCAATAATACCCACTGACACAGTAGTTGCCCCCATTGACTTCAACAGCAGATTAAAAATATATTGACCAAAAATAGTTGGAATTACTGCAAGTAATAAAAAATACGTCCATTCCGACGAGTCATATTCGGTCAAGGAATAATGATTCACCAAATTGTAGACTAGCAGGACACTGCCGCCAAGAAAAAAAACAATCACACTATAAAAATTTGCATTTATTTTGTGACTTACCTTCTGTCCTGCCAGCATATAAGCTGAAATCAAGATTGTTCCTAATAAAGACAACCCATCTCCGATTAGTGCCTCTTTCGAAGTCCCAATGTCTCCCCAAGCTATAATGATTGAACCGATAAGAGCAGCGATCAAACAAAAAATAGTGAATAGGCTTGCTCGTTCTCTAAACATAAAGTAGGAACCAATCATTACAAATAAAGGCTGTAAGGATAAGATGACCATGGAGCTCGCAACTGAGGTATACACCAAAGATTCCATCCAGAATAAGAAATGTAATCCGAGAAAAAGACCAGCCATAAAAACGGTACCCCAATCTTTTTGGGTCATTTTTATGGAACGGAGCATTTTCCAGGGTACGAAAGGAAGCATTAGTATGACTGACATATACAATCTATACATTCCAGCCACGGAGGTTGGAGTGTCTGAGGATTTTATCATGATGGAAGAGATGGAAACCGACAAAATACTGATGAACAGCAAAAAGTATGGATGCAAGGGTAGAGACGTTTTATTTATTTTCATAATGATCCTCTCAGTTGTTTTTGAGCAATTCTCTGTGCACAGAAAATTTGAATAATAAACTGAACTGTGTATAATAATATCACCGCTTTTATTTATTTTGTGTAATTATATCTTTTATTTATATAGGAATATCGTCATAAGAAAGGACTTTCATTTTAATGGAAAAACAATTGCACGAGACCATTCTCTATCCCGATGTTTCATTTCCATACATCATGTACACCCATACGATCCACGAAAGTATTCCTAAAGGTAGAGGATTTAACGATTTACATTGGCATGAAGAACTACAGATCACTTTGGTTACTAAAGGAAAACTAGTTATACAAGTTAACGGAATTGATCATGAATTAGACACAGGTCAGGCCATTTTAATTAATAAAGGTGTTCTTCACGTTACTACACAACTTTCACACAACGGTCAATATGTCAGCTTTAATTTCCCGGAGAAGCTGCTGGCCTTTTATGCAGATAGCGCGATGGAAAAAAATTATGTACTGCCTTATACAAACTCTTCCTTAGTGTCACTAGTAATTAAGGGAGATGTTCAATGGCAAATTCAAATACTGCAAATGCTTTGGGATATGAAACAGAAGTTTGATATGAAAAAAAAGTGGGGTTGGGAATATGAGGTATCCATCAAAACGGCACAATTATGGTTAATCTTAATATCTAATATTTCTCTTTCTTCTGAGGAAGCACCTAAATACGTGAAAATACAACAGGAAAGACTTCAATTGATGCTTAGCTTTATCCATCAAAACTACACAAACAACATAACACTACAAGAAATTGCCGCTATAGCACATTTAAGTGTTTCAGAATGCACTCGTAGTTTTAAGCGAACCATTCATATGACACCTTATGATTATTTGATCAAATATCGCATCAAGAAAAGCAGCGAGTTATTAACCTCCACACAATATACCATAACTGAAATAGCCCACAAAGTGGGCTTCAATCATGTAAATCACTTCATTCAGTCTTTTAAAAAACACTATAAAAAAACACCCAAAGAATTCCAGAAATTCAGAAATGATTTTATGATTAAGGAATGAAGTAGCCAGTATTTTGAACTGCAAAAAAGGAGATAGCGCTCGCCCTCTCCCTTGCTCTTCCTACTTACACTTCCTGCTTAAAAACATAGTACTTACACAGGTGGTCGGTGAGCGGAGCGGGCAGAATTGTTCTGAAGAAGCGGAGCGTTCGCCGTTACAACAGCGATCGGAAGAATGATCTGCACGCGTAGCGCCTCCCCGACATACTCCCAAACAAACAACTATGTTTTTAATCCCCCACCCGATTCAAAAACACCTTCGTCCGCTCCAACTGCGGATTGCCAAAAATCTGCTCCGGTGTACCGGATTCTGCAATTTCTCCATTGTCCATAAAAATGACGCGATCTGCCACATCCCTCGCGAAATTCATTTCGTGGGTCACGATGACCATCGTCATATGCTCCTCAGCCAGCTTTTTGATCACTCGCAGTACCTCACCTGTCAGCTCGGGGTCAAGGGCCGAGGTTGGCTCGTCAAACAGTAAAATATCAGGGTTCATCATCATTGCCCGGGCAATCGCCACCCGCTGCTTCTGTCCCCCCGACAATCGGGACGGATACGCATCCGCTTTGTCCGCCAAGCCGACTTTAGCGAGCAACTCGGCGCTCTGGCGTCGCAACTCAGCCTTGCTCACCTTTTTCACCAGCTTTGGAGCCAGTTCCAGATTATCCTGCACCGTCAAATGAGGAAAGAGATTAAAATGCTGAAACACCATGCCCATTCCGGTAGTAATGCTCTTAATGTCGCCTGCCGGAGCATAGTGACCGTTTTCCACCAGGGCTTTATCATGGATGCGAATCGTCCCGCCTGTCACATCCTCCAGATGCACCAAGCTGCGAAGCATGGTACTTTTCCCTGAACCTGAAGGACCGATGACAGCTACAACCTCGCCCGACTTCACGTTAAAGCTCACTCTTTTCAGAACGTCGAGCTGGCCGAATGATTTTTTCAAATCGGTTACTTCTATTGCGTTAGTGTTCATATCCCGACATTCCTTTTACTCGAATTTAAAACGTTTTTCCAGTGCTCTGAAGAATATTGTAAGCACCAAAGCCATCAATAAATAAATAACTGCCGCTACAACATAAGGCACAATCGAGAAATCACGGTTTACAGCCGTATTGGCAAAATGCAAAAGTTCCGGTACTGCTACCGCATACAGCAAAGCCGTATCTTTCACCAGGGTCGTCGCCTCATTGGTTACCGCAGGCAAAGCAATCCGTACCATTTGCGGCACAATAACTCTAATCAACGTCTGCGACTTGCTTAAGCCCAGCACTTGCGAAGCCTCGTATTGCCCTTTATCAATCGACAACATCCCGCCTCTAAAAATCTCTGCAAAATAAGCCGCATAATTCAGTACAAATGCCAGTACCGCAGCCGTTGTCCGGTCCAGTACCAGATATTCCCCAATGACAGGCAACATCGGCAGACCAAAACAAAAGAACAATAATTGCAGCAAAAGCGGCGTGCCTCTTATAACATAAATGTACGTGTGCATCAGCCAGGCAATAGGCTTAAACCGACTTTTGGCCAGCAGCGTAACGATAAACCCGAGCGGAATAGACAAGATGAGCGTAATGAAAAATAAAATAATCGTCATCTGTGCCCCTTCAAGCATAGGCTTCATAATTCGTAAAATATATTCCATACTCATAACCTTCGACTCCTAAATCCTTAGTTCATTACATTACGTATTAATTTAATACTTTATCTTCACCGAACCATTTTTTTGAAATCTCAGCCGCTTTTCCGTTCTTGTGCAGCTTATCCAAAGCAGATTGCAGTTGCGTCAACAGCTCTTCATTCCCCTTTTTCACGCCGATGCCATATTCCTCAGGAGCCAGTGATTCATCAAGCAGCTTATACGTCCCTTGTTCCTTGGACATATAATACTTGGCAACAACTTCATCAATGACAACTGCATCCAGGCGACCAGTTTTCAGATCTGTCAAAGCAAGAACGTTATCCGGGTACTCCGACACTGACTTCAATTTACTTTTGATCGGATTCGCATCTAGTGCGTCGGCTGCTGAGGACAACGTTTGGAGGCCCACCGTTTTGCCCGCCAGATCAGCCAGCTTGGAAAGACTGGAGGTAGCTGGAACGACAATGACCTGACTATTTTTCAGATATGGTTTTGTGAACAGCACCTTTTCCTTACGCTCATCTGTAATGGTGTATCCATTCCAAATGAGATCAATACGTCCACTGTTCAGCTCGGATTCTTTGGCAGACCAGTCGATCGGCTGGAATTCCACTTGCTTGCCCATTTGTTCCCCGGCCGCCTTCGCATAATCAATATCAAAACCGGTCAGCTCATTATTTTCATCTCTAAAGCCCATCGGCGCGAATTTATCATCAATTCCAATAATCAACTTGCTGTTATCTTTACCGCCGGAACATCCGGCCAACACGATCATAATCAAACCAATCATCATCGTAAACATGGCTGCTTTTCTCATCTTATTCCCCTCCAACAATGGTGACCCCCATATTCAAGAACAGGTGGCAAACGCTTTAGTTCGTTAACACGTTATCAGAGTATCATCATAACATACCGCAGGATACTCGTCGAGAGGAATCAGCGGATTCTTAGCCTTATAAAAATGGAAAACTTGTGACGAAAATTTGACCTGTGTTCTATAATGTAAAACCTTACCTTGACATGTTACCTTATCCGTTTTATCATTTCCTAGTATTCTTATATACTTTTATTTATTTTAAAAATTCAACAACAATAGAATGAAAATCAGCTTGATAGACAGGAGAAATATAGTCCCATGTACATTTTAAAACGTCTTTTCACGATGCTCATTACGTTATGGATTATCGTCACTTTAACGTTTATTATCATGCACATCATTCCGGGTGATCCGTTCTCGAACGATTCCAAGACTATTCCGGAGGCTGTATTGCAAAACATGCGTGCCAGGTACAATCTGGACAAGCCGCTCGCTGTGCAGTATGTATTGTATCTCAAAAATCTGCTCGTGCTGGATATGGGGCCGTCTATTCAATCGAAAACAACCGACGTAAATATGCTTATCGCCAGAGGCTTTCCACCTTCTGCACTGCTGGGTATTCAATCCATCGTGGTTGCGATTATAGCCGGTATTTCACTCGGAACATTGGCTGCTTTACACCATAATCGACCACTGGATTATATTTCAATGTTTATCGCCATTGTGGGTATTTCCGTCCCCAGCTTCATATTAGCGCCATTGTTAATCAAGTATGTTGCCGTCAAATGGCATCTGCTTCCGGTCGCCTCATGGGGAACCTGGCAGCACACGGTGCTTCCATCGCTAGCTCTCGCTGTTTCACCTCTTGCTGTTATCGCCCGTTTTATGCGGACAAGTATGCTGGAAGTCATGCATGAGGAATACATACGCACCGCCAAAGCGAAAGGGTTGTCCTCTTGGGCAATAGTCATTCGTCACGGACTACGCAATGCATTAATTCCGGTGCTGTCCTTTATCGGACCGCTATTCGCTTCTGTGATTACAGGTACCTTTGTCGTCGAAAAAATATTCGCCATTCCCGGCATCGGTAAATATTTCGTAGACAGTATCTTTAACCGGGATTATCCAGTCATTATGGGTACGACCATTTTCTACAGTGCCATTCTGGTCGTTACCTTATTTCTAATTGATATATCCTATCGCCTTGTCGATCCGCGAATCAAATTAGTCAGCAAAGGAGATTAACATGAAAGCAGCACCTACTGTCGAAAAGGACAGTCTGTTTAGTCTTGTAGACCGCAGCCAGATACCCACCCCCACGTTGACCAGACCCCAAGAGTCACCATGGCGGGATCGGCTTCGCAGACTTTTTAACAACAAGCTTGCTCTGTTGGGGTTTTCTCTACTTATCATTATTATTGTGCTAGCGATTGTCGGACCTTCCATGGTTCCTTATGCACCCAGTGATCAATCCCTTTTGAAAACGAACCTCTCTCCTTCGAAAGAGCATTGGTTTGGCACGGATGATCTGGGGAGAGACATATGGGCACGGACATGGGCCGGAGCTAGAATTTCACTTATGATTGGTTTTGCTGCTGCTGCCATTGATTTGGTGCTTGGCATTCTCGTCGGCTGTGTAGCTGGTTATTGTGCGGGACATGGTAAAACGGGCGACCGAATCGACAATGTCCTGATGCGTATTATTGAAATTTTGTACAGCATTCCTTATCTGCTGGTCATCATTCTGCTGCTCGTCATTATGAAGCCCGGCCTGCTCACGATGATTATTGCTTTATCAATTACCGGATGGGTCGGCATGGCTCGGGTGGTGCGTGGGCAAATCCTACAGCTCAAGCAGCAGGAATATGTGCTGGCCGCCCGCAGCTTGGGGACATCTCATTCACGCATTATTTTCAGGCACCTGCTGCCGAATGCAGCGGCCATCATAATCGTGAACCTGACGTTCACTATCCCGTCGGCTATCTTTGCCGAATCGTTCCTGAGTTTTCTCGGTCTGGGGATTCAGTCACCTTCAGCAAGCTGGGGAACAATGGCCAACGACTCGCTCGGCGTTATTTTAAGCGGTCAATGGTGGCGCTTATTCTTCCCCGGTCTGATGATATCGCTCACCATGCTGGCGTTCAACACACTTGGAGACGGGCTTCAGGATGCACTTGACCCGCGTTCACAGCATTAACAACACAGATATCCAAATTGGACAAGGAGGGGTGTCACCATGATCCGCAGCTTCTTGCCTAACCGCAGAAAAAACGGCAGTTCCTTTATGGAAGTGCGCACACGCGGCATACCTGCCGGAAAGGAGGTTGAATAAATCCCGGCTGATCGTTTAACTAACCATAATAATGGAGGAAAACCACGATGAAAAAAATGCATTGGATGACGATCATCTTACTTTTAGCCGTAACGGCTTTGGCAGGATGCTCTGGCACTGCAGACAAGACAGCAAGCAACGACTCGTCCGCTGCGTCTCAAGCAGATGTCCCGCAAGAAATTACAGCCAATCTGGCAGGTGGCGAGCCTTATACGCTGGACCCTGCTTTCGCATCAGATACAACGTCCTATTTTGTCATTGATAACCTGTATGAAGGGCTGTATACATACGACAAAGCCGGTAAAATCGTAGAAGGTGCTGCCAGCAAAGTAGACGTGTCTTCTGACGGCAAAACATACACCTTTACCATTCGTGACGGCGCAAAATGGTCGAATGGTGACCCGCTGACAGCTAAGGATTTTGAATACTCCTGGAAACGAGTCCTGAATCCGAAAACGGCTGCCTACGATCCTTCTGCCCTCTACTATATCAAAGGTGCCGAAGCGTACAACACAGGCAAAGGTAAAATTGAAGATGTAGGTGTTACAGCTAAAGATGATAAAACGCTTGTCGTTGAGCTAAAATCACCGCTGAGCTTCTTCCCAACGATTGCTGTCGGTCACGCCTATTTACCCGTGAACCAAGCTGTTGTGGAGAAAAGCGACAAATGGGCAGCAGAAGCTAACACGATTGTCGGCAACGGCGCGTATGTAGCCAAGGAATGGAAACATAACGAGCAAATTACGCTGACGAAAAACGATCAATACTGGAACAAAGATGCCATTACAATGGCAACGATTAACTTAAAAATGGTTCAAGACTCCACAACCTATTATCAAATGTACAAAACAGGCGATCTGGATCTGATCTTGAGCCTCCCTGTGGATACACTGGATCAGGAAAAGAGCAGCAAGGAATTCCTGTCGCACCCATCCTTCAGTGTGTACACGTATTCTTTCAACGTAAAACAAAAGCCGTTTGACAATAAAAAAATCAGACAGGCCATTGCCTACGCCATTGACCGTGAAGCACTGGCTACCAACGTAACCAAAGGTGGCGAAACTCCTGCATACGGCTATGTTCCATACGGAACGACAACACCGTCTGGCAAAGACTTCCGTGATGAAGCGCCGAAAAAATACTATGAGTTTGATGCAGCAAAAGCAAAACAATTGCTGGCTGAAGGACTGAAAGAAGAAAGTTTGACCAAGCTGCCACCGATCACCTTCAAGTACAACACGTCGGACAAGCATAAAAAAGTAGCTGAAGCCATTCAAGAAATGCTAAAAACGAACCTGGGCGTTGAAGTGACGCTGGAAAATCAGGAATGGAAAACATATATTGATACCTTTAAACAAAAGAACTTCCAGATCGCCCGTATGGGTTGGGAAGGAAACTTCCTTGATCCGCTTGGCGTATTGGGACACTATACTTCCAAAAATTCGAACAACTTTACCAACTGGAGCAACCCGGAGTATGACAAGCTGATCGAATCCTCAACCTTTGAGCTTGATCCGGCAAAACGCTTTGAACAGCTTCATCAGGCAGAAGACGTATTGATGGAAGATCTGCCGATTATTCCGATCCAGTTCTCTGCGGATACCGCATTAATCAGCCCTAAAATTCAAGGCATCGTATTTGACGCTCGTTCGAACCCAGATCTACGTTTTGCAAAACGGGTTGAAAAATAATGATTTTACGTTTCGGGATCACTGCCCTGATTGTCGGTACCTTAGGATTTTTATACGCCGCACCCCATCTCATGTATGGTCGTGAAAACCTGGCTACCGCAAATCTGCTATTTCTGTTAGGATTGCTGGGCTTGGTGATCAGTGCGATCTTCCATGTTCTGCAAAGTGGCTTTCTCACCCTCTTTCTGCGGGGATTTGCCGACATCGGGCAGTTATTCATTCGTCAATCCAAGGCATTACAGGAGGAAAATGAACGTTTGCGTTCCGATGAATCTCTGTCTGCCTGGAAAACATCCATGTTCCGCCACCTCAAGGTATATACTTCGGGGTGCGGGACGGGACTTTTACTTTGCTCGATAGTATTAATGGGGATGAGTTAAGGAAATGAGAAGCTTTCTTGCGGTTGGTGGACGCTGCGCGTGCAGATTGTTCTTCCGAACGCTTCGCTTCTCCAGAACAATTCTGCCCGCTCCGCTAGCAACCGCCAATAGAGCTTCTACATGTTTTAGTGATTGGTAAAATGAAAAGAGAGAGTTCCGCAAAGCGTATGCTAGCAGAGCTCTCTCTTTTTTCATTTTTTATATTAAACTTTGAAAAGTTTCTCATAGTACAAGACTTATTAGCCTTAATAAATATGCTTTTCCTTCGCTTCTTGCAGCCATGACGGGAACTCGTTAAGTAATAGTTCGTACAGTTGATTGTCTTCCATAGATTCGATATCTTGTATTTGAAAGAAATTGGCGTTATCTACCACACGACCTTCTATGTTGTCGAGCTTCTTTAATACGCCAAAATCGGATTCACCCACACCGATAAATTGCCAGAAAATTGGCTCTCCTGATGAATCAATGACTGCGTTGTCAATATTGTCCCCTTTTCCACGCTTCACACCGCCATCATTAATAAAAATAACAAAAGCCGGATCTGAAGAGGGTTCTTCCTTGGTGTACTTGGCGATGACATCACGCATCACTGGAGGCTCATCATTTCGACCAAACTTGGGCAAATAATCATTGGACAAAATATGTTTTTCAACATAGTTGTCAACGTCATTTTCGGTAACGGATGGCAACCGTGAAAAACGGTGATCATACACCCATACATCCAGTACACCATCATCATCCAAAGAACTTGCTACCGCAACAATTCGCTCCAACACTTTTTGAACGGTACCATTTTTGTACAAACTTCTCATAGATCCTGAAATATCGAGCACTAATCCAACTCTCGCGGTCACATTCGTTAGATTCTTTTTAGTCAGTACCAATTGCGCATTCTTTTTAAGTAAAGAAATACCGCTCATGTTCCCCACGCTCCTCTATGATGTTTTCACTAGTCCATTTAATCTACCATCTGCGTCGTCGCTCGTCGCCACTTAGGGGAAAGTCGCTCAATTCTCCGAGTTGGTCATGTGCAGCCTTATAAATGCGGAGGATAGCTTGCACCTTGTTAAAATCATTGTCTTCCGGTCCGAATCCTTCCATATACATCCTTTGGATGATGTTTTGGAAAAAATCGATACGTTCGCGGACAGAATCCTGCTCGATTTGCAGCACATCTTCAAAGCTGTGTGTCTCAGCAAATTCAGACAGCTCATCAAATTCCTGTTCCTGATATCGCTCTCCCCGAGTTTCGGGATTGAGGTCAATAGAGGTACGCAGGGTTGACAATAAAATATTTTCGCGTGCCAGCATGACATGAAAATCTTTGTTCTTAAACAGATCTGTAACGATCAGACGGCACATTTCCTTGTTCTGCAACAGAATCCCATCAAAGGGATGCAGCGTCCACACACCGTAATTAAAAAATAAATTAAAATTGAAGCTACTGCTCCCATACTGATATACAATGTTGATTTTCGATTCATCGATGATTTCAAATGAAAATTCCAGCATGCATTCTCCTTTGGGATTCCAATATTTAACTCTATCCTATCAGAAAATGCATGATTTTCAATAAAAAATTTTATTTCACAGTTTCATTTAACTCCACAATAGAGTCTGCTTTTTCGCTACTGGCAGCCACGAGTAAAAAGACAATCACACACCCTAAAATAAAGGACATCATACGCTCATTCTCTCCTTTGTCATTTCACTTTTTAAGAGTTTATGCACGAGAATGCTATATATGTTCATCATGTCCTTTATTGTCCACTGCCAAACCAAAGAAAGACGCCCTTGGGACTCACCCTGGCGTCTTTTTTCATAGATTATTATATTATTGTATATTAGCTATCAGTTCAAAAACGAACTTAGACCCTCAGAAGAATGGTTATCCTTCAGTGGTTTGGATTGTTCTTTCCCTTCGATGCCCAAACGTTGGCTAAGGTTGGCATTGATTGCTGTCATTTTACTTGTATAATCATGGCAGCTTTCAATAATCCGACGGTTTGATTTTTCAGACAGATCCAAAGCAGATACCAAATCGCCAATCGCCTGATTCACAGCTTCCAATGACATCGATGGCTTGCTAAGCAGATCTGTCGTTCTTTCGGTCGTCGTTTTGAGAAGCTTCGCATTTTCCTTGAATTGATCCTCAATCGTACGGTTAGTCGCATCAACGGCTGAAATAATTTTATCTTGATCGGCCAGTGCCATCGCGATCATAGCCGATACGGTGATTAGATTCGATGTTTTATCAATCGCATTATTGACAGAATCAATCAGTTTATCATTGTTATCATTAATAATATCCGTTGCTGCAATGGCCTGATTGTATAACAGGATCATTTCAGTCATCGACTGTGTACGAGTAACTACTTTGCGCAATCCCCGTTCCAGATGAGGCTTGCGATTTTCATTTTCCGGCTTGGCAATCTCGGCTTCGAACAGC
Source organism: Paenibacillus sp. T2-29 (assembly GCF_052921365.1). Taxonomy (NCBI): domain Bacteria; kingdom Bacillati; phylum Bacillota; class Bacilli; order Caryophanales; family Paenibacillaceae; genus Paenibacillus; species Paenibacillus sp. T2-29. The sequence goes on from NZ_JBREVE010000002.1 coordinate 616,537, forward strand.
TCTTTCAAGCGATTACCAAAGGCAATCTTCGTCTGCAAATTGTAGATTTCTTCAATGGAAGCCTTCTTCAACTGTCTCATGCTGACGATGTTTTCTTCCAAATTATCCTTGCCATCTCTCAAGGCAGTAATGATTTTTTCGATGTTGGTCTTCACCGACTGATACTTATAAATGTAGTTTTTCAACGGACTTTTACGCAGGAGCTTGCCAAAAAAACCTACATCTTTACTCTGCTGAAGCGTTTCGCATTCATCTCGGAGTTTTAAGATCATATTCGAGACCTCAGCCCGATCACCGGACATGAGATCGTTTACCGGACGATCCAACATTTTAAGGGTTTGTCCCGCCCGTTCCTGCGTTTTAACCCCCAGCTTACCAATGTCATCCATTAAGGTATCCAGACTCATAACATCGCTTTGCGATACCTTTTGAATCAGCTGCGAAGCCTCCTCAGTCACCTTTTGTTCATCTTCTTTTCTCAATTCAGCCCATGGGGTCGCCATCATGCTAACCTCCTATTCTGAAAACAACTGTTGCTGAGAGCTAATAGTTATTGTTCAGAGCAGCTATGCTGCTGATTTTTATTCTTTAAAGTAACCTACGGTTCGGAACTGCTGTATCGCTGGTGAATAAGCTCTGCTTTGCTCTGTAATTCCATCAGATCCTTATGCTCCACCGTGGATACAATCACAGATATTTTGCTATCCACATCTCGCAATCCGTTTAGTAGCGTCCTCCGGTTGGTCCGTTTCGCATCGCCACTAAGCCGAAGAAACGGGTTAATCAGTCCGTTCAAGTCCTTCAAAATCAATCTCCGAACCGTGTGATTCACTTCACTGTTGTTCAATTCATGCAAAAGCGGGATGACCCGCTGCAAACGTGCAAATAGAGCCAGCGCCTTCTCGACAATCTCGTTATCTAGCGCATCTTTCTGTCCCTCGGAGATCACCATATCCTCCAGTACCTCCAAATACTCCATCACCTGAGCAAATTCACTGCTCACCTGATCTGGTTGACGTACTTGTCCTGTTATAGACTCCGGTCGAACGGCATCTTCCTTTTCATGCTGCTGTGTCTCACCGACCTGCTCCTGCACCACCGGAATCACGGAACCAGTCAGATTAGGTCGAGGATGGCGAACAGCCATGATAAGGCTGTATCCTCCCAGACCAATGATCGGAATCGCCAAACACACAAACAACGGCAACCAAGAACTTAGTAAAAGCGCAATCAGGTAGCTGACCACAGCAATCGTGGCACCCCACATTTTAGAAGTCATAGCTTGTACCTCCTGACGTAAACCCTTACCATATTGTAGAAAACAATATTTGCCTATGTCAATGTAAGGATTGGCGTATCGTGATTGGCTGCTCGATATGACTGGCTAGAATGTCGTATTGCGGGTGCAGTGAACCGATTTCATGACCCAAAGCCGATTTCACCGCCAGGTAAGGAAAATTGATACCTGACAAGCATGATACATGAAGACCTCCCGACATCCGTGGATTGATCTCTAACAGCTTAGCCCGCTCGCCGTTATATTTCACTTGAATGTTATAATTGTACGGAATGTGATACGCCTCAGCGACCTTCTCTGCCACCTTCAACAGCTCAGGATGCTGCTCCAGTAGCCGTAATCGCCCTCCTGCCTTCCTACGCGGAACTGCTGCTAACAATTTTCCGTTTCGGTCAGCCAAGCAGTCGATACTGTATTCGTATCCCTCCAGCAGTTCCATCACCATCAAATTGGGAAACGTCTCTGTGGAAGACAATACGCGATAGGCCTCCTCGAACGAAATATGATTCAGCGCATGACCGAACAGTTCCTCCAGTGGATTGCGTTCATTATCGATGATACGAAAGCCCATACCGCCTTCTGCATTACATGGCTTGAAGCATACCTTGTGCCCAAGCGCTATTAATGACTCATACGCCTGTCTAAACTGCTCGGCATTACTGGCAATGGCATAATCGGGAATGGTGACAATATCTTTTTGACGAATGGATTCATAAAATAGGTCCTTCTCCATCAATTGCTCCAGCAGTTCGGTATCCCGGCACACCATTACTTCTGTACCAATATCGTCGAACAAATAAAGATGCTTGCTAATATCGAGCATATTCCACCGTGGAATAAAGACATCAATTTCATGTCGCCTGCAAAAATCAGCACAAAACTGTGCATACTCGACACCGCTCGTGCGCGGCTCAACTTCAGCTACATCACTGGCCTGTAGTGCCATGTGCTGCGGATCCGAATGTGTGGTATAGATCTCGAACGGAATACCGTCCTCATTGTTACGAATAGCGTTCATATAATGATACACCACCGAAAACCAGCGGTTAAAATACACTTTGACCTTCTTCACAGCGCCACGTCCCCTACTATTTTAATCATGAAGTACGAGCCGCTGATATGCTCCCGTGCACTTCATAGACATATTCCATAATTTCATCCGCTGCATAAACCCCCGACACTTCCGTAAATCGGTAGTTGACCTCTAGCTTATCCCGCAGCTGTTCCCGATACAATTCACCATGACGCGGAGCAATCGCATAGTCGGCATAATCCAGCAGACAACGGTCCAGTAAAGAGTCACCGGATGCAACCACATCTCCCCCATTGGTAAGGTTGCGGATATGCTCCACAGCTGCCTGTTTATTCACGGCCGCAGGCACCAGATATACTTTACGGCCTTGAATGGATACCTCCCAGCCCATTTCATGCATCATCCGCGCCTTCTCCAGCACCTGTTCCAGCGGCATACGATCCCGTTCAATCACGAAAGCATAAAATAGTTCATCGCAAAAACGTTCGCTTACGACCCAGTCCTCATGCAGCACCTGTCCGAACACCTGACGTGCTTCTTCCGCATGAGCACCATCGCGGCGTACTTGTTCGTGAATACGCCGATTCCACTCTCGGTCCACCTCGCCTCCGACGATGATGTTTCCGCCATTACTCGTCACGGCATATGCGGGAATCAGCTCCGTCTGAAACACGGTGATTCGTCTATACTGTTCCATGGTCCGAGTCGTCACAGGCATAAACATGACATCTGCCGGTAGTGTCTTGAGCCATTGCAAAGCTTGTGCAGAAATAAAGGCCGACGTCGCCCCTTCGATCTGTTCCGCAGGCAGCAGACCAGAGGACTCCAGTGGCACGCCAAGCGAACGTTTGGAATAAATTAGTGTCTGATCCAGATCACTTGCGTAGATCATTCTTGTCCCCCTTTAAGCGGTTTGATGATCCCGCAACAGGAATAGGTCAATCCTTTAAATACCTCTACAGGCACTCCACGATCTTTGGCCAGCAGCATAATATGCTGAAGATTCGGATTATCTTCACGGTCAATCAGAATTTTCCACGGCACCCTGCGGAGCAATACGCGAGTCGTCTCCCCCACTCCCGGCTTGACCAGATTGATATCCCGAATACCAAATGCCTGCTGAATCGCCTCAATATCCCGTAAGCCCTGCCACGTCACTACAGGCGGATTCAATGTCATCTGTTCCGCATATGCAGCCGCCGTTTCAGCCACGGCTTGAAAGTAACCGGATACCGTATCCACAAACGTATTGGACTGATCCACCGACCGCCAGGATTCATAAAATTTAGCCCCATGAAAATCGTCCGGACCTATCAGATCGTCGCGTAATACCGTCCGGCTCATCAGACCCGATACCGTTGAATTCAGACAAGCGCTCGGGATCAAATAATCTTCTCGTGTACCAAAGGTCTCCGAGCAGCTGCCTGGATCAGCCAGCACTGCCAGATCATCATTTAGGCGTAGCCCGTAATCTGCATTCATTTCACGGCAGGCCTCGATCAACACCTGACGAATGGCGCCTTTCCCCGTCCAGCCATCGACAAACTGAAGTTCAATCCCCAGTCCATGCTGCTGTAAAATGTACAAAATAGCATTCCGGTCAATACCTTTGCCACGAATAATAGAAATACTGTAATGCGGCAAGGATACGCCATACTTCCAGTCAATATAACGCTTGGTCAGGATGCCAATGGGCGTTCCCGCTCTGGCAAGAGAAACAATCGCCGTGTTCAGACCTCTTTTTCTCACAATCATCTCAGCCACAGAAGCTGCCGCTAATGCAACCTTTTGGGCAGATTGGGCAAGCGTTTCGTGAAACAATCCAATATACTCTGCTGTGGGCTGGTATTCCACAGGCAGCATTTCTGAATAATGGACTCCAGACTGTATCGCCTCTTCCCGATCCTCTGTCCCTTTTTCCAACGCAACCCGGCTCAAATCCTTCAATAAAAAAGTGACATCCGAGGCAGGATAACTGCCTAGCGGTACGGGCGGATGAATGTTCTTCTGCTGTATTTGCTCCATGAGTGCTTGCTTCATATCCGCGCTCCTTTACTCTCCTGCTTAGTTAAACTGTTAAAATAAACGACATGCACTTTATCACAGCCCAGACAGCTCAATGCATCCAGCATGGGCTTCATTCGCTCTGGGTCCGACTCTCTTTCCAGCAAAACGAATATTTCGTCATACTGACCGGGCTCTACATTATAAATAAAATTGCCTACCGTACTGTCCTCAGGCGAGGGATAGGTCACACCACAAGCGACGCCATACTCTTCTTCCCGGTGGGGATACACCGGGCTGCGTGTCGTCGATTGGTAATAAACATCCGGGCCTAACTCCGCAGCAATGCGCATAGGAATGTACATGAATTCACCCGTACCCATTACCAGTGTGCGTTGCCCTGAACGAAGTTGGTTCAGTCGTGCAGCTGTACGCGTGATTTCTGCATCCAGCGCTGAGTTATCAGCGGATTGTAGACCAAAACGACCTGTATATTTAAGATAAGGAGTTGTATTGGCATACCCGTCAGTTGATAGGGAGCTATGTGATACTCGCTCAAAAGCGGAAGCATCCTTTTCAAGACAGTGGTCATCTACTGAAAAATCTTTGTTAATCTCTACGGTGCTAGTGGCTGCATGCTCAGCGTTTCCAGTCTGTCCGGCATATTCTGTGTGGTCCAGTATCGGTGCTCCCTGTATTTCTATCTTTCCTTTGAGTAAACTTAGAGGTGTAATCCTAATACCTAGCTCTGCTTCCAGATCGGCAAAAGCCTGCTCATCGCTGTCTGTCCGCCAGTCCAATAACGAAGCTATCACATATTGTTTGCGCGGAAAATGCTCCTGAATATCCCGTATAATATTAAGCGTTGTTTTTCCTGTCGTAATCTCATCATCTACCAGCACAATGGGTCCATCTCCGGCAAAAGCATCCTCATTCAGTGCATAACAACGATGATCAACAGCGTGCGAATGCTCTTCTTCAAACCGAATAATAGGCCGAAGGCCCGGAATATCCTCGCGTGTCGTATGAATATATGTAGCACCGTCATCAAACAACCGATACATGCTGTGCCCCAGTGCTGTAGCCGTCTCGGCAAAACCTACAAACTTAATTGGCTCTGGAAAAGCAAAAGCCAAACGTTCATCCATCAGCTTTTCATAGGCCTCTTTCGCATAATTCGAATCAAGAAGTCCTCTCACGGCCTCTCTAATCAGTTTATCCATCTGTTGTCCTGACTGTGGGACAAGCTCTTTATATAGCAGGATTGCCAGTGCTGCCCCACTTAACAGAGAGGTGTATGGATTTACCGGAATATGCTTACCCAGCACCTTGCTGACAAACAAAAACGAACGCTTTTTGTTGACCCGTGCCGCCATCGCAAACAGCTTATCCACAGGAAGACGGAATGGATTATGAGTCTCCCTAATTTCAACGCTGAACTGCTCCAGAATTGGCAGCAGATGTGTTTTCGTGGTTGGGTAAGAGACTGACAAAATGTTGTTGTTCATGTAACACCCCGTATACTTTAGATCTATTTATAATACGATAAGCCCAATTCAAATGAGGCTTAATTTCATTCATTTTGTTGGCATAGGTGCTCTTGAATACACCCAGACTACCGTCGTTACGTTCAACAATCTCAAGTGCATCCATATACTCTTCATGAGTCACCGCATACATGGCCTGTACCGGCTTAATGTGGGACGGATGAATGATCGTTTTGCCGATAATCCCATTCTCTTTATCCATCATAACTTCGCGAATCAGCCCATCCACTGCATCTGAGATGAAGTCCATTCGCAAGTAGCGCCCCGGCTTCCCAAATGCGTCTTCAAAAGGCGACACTCTTAATTGAGGTTTAAAGATACGTTCCCGGTGAGAGAAATATTCCCATACAGGACCGGAAATGACATAGTCCGAGTCCACGCGTCCGAACAAGTTAATAATATCTGCGATGCAGTCCCGAATGACGGCAATCTCATAAATCGTAATATCCGGGCTGCGTCTCAGCCCATACAGACTGGAGAAATCAGTGGCCCCAATTCGTACATTCAGCACATATTCCTGAACCTCGTCCAAAATTTCTTTTATCGCCAGCAGCTCTTTCCAACGGGTTTCCCGATAAATAATTTTAGAGCTTTCAAGAATCGGCAATCCATACAACACAGGCGTGCGGCTTGCGTCTCCTGCCCCTGTATGCATAGTCCGGTTATACTCAGCAATGAGTGCAAAATACGCCCGTCCATTATCAGAGGAGAACTTGGGGAGGACAAAGCCCGTAAGCAGCTCCAGGGTTTCTCCCAAACTGTTCAGCAGTCGTTCCAGCTGTTCCACAGATCGCACACGTACAAACAGCAAAGGTAATTGCTGTTCACTCATCATCCCTGTCCGTACATAGGACAATAGTTGAAACAGTTGCTGTGCCAGCGATTCTTCAGCCTGTCCGACCTGCTGATCCCCTATAGCATCCTCCAAATCCAGAATGACCGTTGTTAGTCCTTCATGCTTTCCATTCTTGATCTCTTCCGCTACTTCCAAGCGAGTCGCCGGCATGTACAAAGCCGCTCCTATGGCATAAGCCAATATACTTTTGGGTGAACGGTTATGAAACTCCATCGGTGGAGTACAAAAGATCGCTTCTACTTCCTCAGAGGTTAAATCATTAAAATATTTCAGGGCCCTTCCCCTCCTCTTGCTCTTTCTTGCCTGACTGAAGCCCTGTGCCTCGGGTATAAAAGAAATCCCCCCTTAGTTTCAGGAGGGATTTCGCTATACTTTGTACATTAAGCCTCTTTGTCGGCCTTTTTCTTTCTTTTCGCCGAGCTAAGAATCATTGTGCCTACAAAGACGGCAATCAAAATGCCGAAGAATAATACTTGCGACATGTGAAAGCCAAAAGCAGCAGCCAGCATTTTACCCCCGATAATGGCGATCATAATAAAGGCTGTCTGTTCCAGTTCCGGAAATTTATCAATGAGCTTGAGGAACACTTGTGCAACACCACGCATCATCAGAACGCCGAGTATACCACCCAGGAACAGAACCCATACTTTCTCGCTCACACCAAAAGCGGCAATGACACTGTCAATACTGAAGGCAATATCCATCAGTTCGACCATTAATACGGTTTTCCAGAAAGAAGTAGGTTTGTTCTTCACTTCTCCATCACCCTCGGACTTGAATAAGCCCTTATAAGCGATGTAGAGCAGATAAGCCGCACCCAGTACCTTAATCAGCGTGAACTTAATCAGGAATGTACCCAAGCCGATGGCCAGGAATCTGAATATATACGCACCTAAAATCCCGTAAAATAAGGCTCTCTTTTGCTGCTCCTTCGGTAAATGCTTAACCATAACTGCGAGAACCAAGGCGTTATCCGCCGACAAAAGACCTTCCAGCAAAATGAGAGTTCCAATAATCCCCCAACTCACCGGGTCAGTAAGCGTACCTACCACATCACTCCATGAAAAGAAATGGCCGTAGTTCTCGCTGATATTTTTAAATAAATCATTCAACATGAAAAGAGTGCCTCCGATAATTCAATTTATTTACTCCCCTGCGTCCAGCGCATGCCCCAGTTATATGCCTGATCCATTTCACGATGACCGCCATAAAACTGTACGAGTCTCTCAATACTAAACGTTTCATCGTTCACATTTTGGATCATTGCAATCGCACACATCCCTTTGCGATTGTCATGTTCATTCATATGAACGATAATGTCTGGCCCGTCCTTCTGGTACAGCGTGACTACCCCGTCTGCTTGTGACCAGTTCGTGACTCCTTCATAAATGAAGGTAAACACCAAAATTCGCTTAATTTCAGAAATTTTGGCACCGTTAATACGAAGATTCTCCCCTGTTTTCACAGAGCCTGTACGGTCGTCACCATCCAGAGCAATGTACGGGAAGCGATTCAGAGAACCGAAAACTTCCCCAAGCGCCTGAACGACACCTTTATCCCCGTTCTTCATCTCATACAAGCAGCCCAGGTCCAGATCGACACCCTTGGAGCCACGACTGAAAAAGCCCTTACTCTGCTGTACCTGATTCCAGTTCAGATTGATTAGGATTTCACCTAATCCGCCTGAGCCTTTTTTCAGGATAATGGTGTCGCCCTTTTTCTTCAGCTCAATTTTCCGCAGATTCAGATTCACCGGAGTTGCAGATGGCTCTGGCTTTGGAACAGGAGGTGCAGGTGGCGGTGTTGGTGCTGGCCGAGGCGCTGGAGGTGGTGTAGGCCCTGGCGCCGGAGGAGCCGGATTATTTTCCACTTCAATGCCGAAATTTTCACACAACGCATCCAATCCACCGGAAAAGCCTGCGCCTATCGCGTTAAACTTCCATTCACCGTTATGGCGGTACAGCTCGCCTATCACAATGGCCGTCTCGACTGTAAAGCCACTATCCAAATTAAATCGTAAAACCTCTCCATTAACCGGATGAACAAAACGTATAAATCCGCCTTGAACCTGTCCAAAATTTTGCCGTTTCTGATCCGCATCATAAATGGTCAGCGTAAACGCAATCTTCTCGATATGGGAAGGTATTCTGGTTAGCTCCAGCGAAAACTGTTTCTTGTCACCAAACTGTTGTCCATCTGAATAGGTGATAAAGGGTGTGGTCGGATTATTGTAGAAGATCAGATCCTCATCGCCCGATACCTTCCCTCCAGGGCCTAACAAAAATGCAGAAGTATCGAGTTCCAGAGCCGCTGAGCACTCCCAACCGATCCCTATGTTGACATGGCTCAGGCCCGGATTCGTTTTGGTCAAATCCACCTTCTGTCCTTTTACTACGATAACAGCCATGATTGTGTCACCTTTCTGTCCGTTTGTCGTGTTCAGCGTACGTTCTTCAATGGCTTAAAAAGAAAGGGGTAGCGCCCTTTGGACACCACCCCAAGTGGATATTATTGAGCGTCCAAGCCATAGTTTTTAGCAAGCGCACCCAATCCACCAGCAAAGCCACTACCGATAGCCTGGAATTTCCAGTCCGCATTGTGACGGTAAAATTCACAGAATACCACAGCTGTTTCGGTGGAGAAATCTTCTCCCAAATCGTAGCGCAACACTTCACGATCCGTTGCCGCATCTACCACCCGTACAAAAGCATTGGACACTTGTCCAAAGTTTTGCGCACGGGCCTCATAGTCATAAATCGTAACTGTAATACCGATACGATGGATGTTTGCAGGAATCTTTGCAAAATCAATAATAATTTGCTCGTCATCCCCGTCGCCCTCACCTGTGCGATTATCGCCTGTATGAGTAACAGCACCCGCACCACCTGTCGGGTTATTGTAGAATACAAAATCGTCAGCTGCCTTCGCTTTACCATCCTCATATAGCAGGAAAGCCGAAGCATCCAAGTCAAATTCAGCGCCACCACTGTATTTATTGGTATCCCAGCCAAGACCTACGACCACACGAGTCAAGCCTGGATTCGTTTTGGTCAGATCAATCCGTTGTCCCTTAGAAAGACTAATCGTCATACTGCATACCTGCCTTCTTCGTGTAGATTTTTTTAAGCTAAGCCGTAATCACGTGTCAACCCTGCAAGACCATCCTGGTAGCCGCTACCAATGGCATTAAACTTCCACTCACCGCTATGGCGATACAGCTCGCCTACCACGACGCCTGTTTCGATCGAGAAATCTTCTCCCAGATCAAAGCGAACCAATTCTTCGTTGTTTGCTTCATTTACAATACGCGCATAAGCACGGGACACTTGTCCAAAGTTTTGGCTGCGTTCTTGTGCATCATAGATCGTAATCGTAAAAGCGATCTTTTCTACGTTAGCAGGTACATTGCTCAGATCAACTTTAATTTGCTCGTCATCTCCGTCACCTTCACCTGTGCGGTTATCTCCGGTATGAACGACAGAACCGTTCTCGTTTTGTGGATTATTAAAGAAAACGAAGTTCTTTTCCGTTTCTACTTTGCCGTCCGCATTCGCCAGAAATACGGATACGTCCAAGTCAAAATCCTTACCACCATCGTACTTATTGGTGTCCCAGCCGAGACCAACCATAATTTTGGACAAACCTGGGTTTGTTTTCGTCAAATCAATTTTTTGACCTTTAGATAAGTTAATTGCCATGAGTAAGTACCCCGTTTCTCATTAGTTTTGTATGAGCAACCTAAATTACATGTAACGCTCAGCCAGCACATCAATATGTACGGCATGGGTGCCTGCACCGATTGCAGCAAACTTCCATTCGTCATTGTGGCGATAGAGCTCCCCGCAGATCAGCGCAGTCATTCCCTCAAAATTATCAGATAAATTAAACGTCACCAGTTCCTTGGAGTTGGCACCGTCCAGAATGCGGATATACGCTTTCTCGATCATGCCGAAATCCTGTTTCCGGTTTACGCAATCATATATATTCACAACAACAAGCACTTTATCGACATTGGCCGGAATCCGTGCCAGGTCAATCATAATTTGTTCATCATCGCCGTCACCTTGTCCGGTCAGATTATCACCGGAATGCACGACTGAGCCGCACGGGCTTTTTTTATTATGGAAGCATACTACATTGTCAGACTGAGTTAGTTTCCCGTTAGCATCCAGCAAAATGGCAGAAGCATCACAATCAATATTGGGTTGCTTCTTGAAGCCAAAAAATCCTTTGGACTGCACTGGGTCCCATCCCAATCCGGCTATAACCTTGGTTAGTCCTGTGTTTCCCTTGGTTAAATCAATTTTCTGGCCCTTGACCAGATTAATTACAGCCACTGATTAACACACCTCCCTTCCGTAAAATTTACAGACTAAATTCAGACGGATTCAAACCAAGCGCGCCACAAATCTCAGCAACAATCCGTTGCTCATTGGCATCAAAGTCACCGTCAGCTGCACCAATCGCACTGCATACGCCGACGACAAGTCGACCTACTTCAGGCTTGCCTTTCAATTTACCAATCGCTTTCAATGCTTCCTGTTTGCCGATTTCAGGTGAAAATTCAAAGTTCGCTACATAGTGATTGAAACGGTTGATGACCTCACCCATATCAAACACTTTCAATTCTTCACTAATATTTATGTATCCGGCCATTTTTGTTTTCTCTTCCGGACTAATAGTACCGTCGGCAAATGCTACTAATGCACAACCTGCAACAACAGCTTCCATAAAATCTTTATTCTTAAATTTCTTAACCTGGTCTCCAAGTCCTTTTTTAGTTGTATTCAACCAATTTTTAAATGTACTCATATTTCCCTCCACAATTACGTATTTGGGTATAATCTATCCTAGTTAATTTCTTCCTTTACTATAACCTGAATTACGATCTTATTCTACAATAATATACAAAAATGCGGTAAATCTGATCTACCTTTTATAGGTATACTCTCTATCTTTAGCCCTATTTTCTGTCGAAAGTATCCCTTCCATTATCCCCCATTAGATAGTGCAATTGCAAGTTTGTAGAATGGTAGACTTCTATGGATATGCAACAAAATACAATTGCTGTTCTACATATACGGTTTTGCTAAGGTAAACGTTGCGCATACTTGCGGATCAACAGCATACAAAAATAGCGTCGACCAAATTTAGGACGACGCTATTTTCACTTCAATTTATTAGGTTCGGTGGTACTATAGCTACTCTTTTAATTCCGAAGCTGAAAAACTCTGTCTAATGCAGGATATCTCTTTCACGTTGTTTAAACAAGTGACACACGCTGTCTACACATTTTATTAAGAGTCTGTAAGCAACTCTGTTTTAGCTTTTTCAATTGCTTCGTCACGGCTCTGCACTTGCATTTTTGAGTATATGGTCGAAATGTAGTTTCGAACAGTTCCTTCAGACAAGTGAACCTTGCTTGCAATTGCTTTATAACGGTGTCCTTCAGTTAAACAATGTAGAATTTCCAACTCCCGCTCTGTCAGTCCATAAGGATTCTTCATCGTCCCCGTCATTTGCTGAAACAGTGTACCTGCTACTTCTTGGGTAATCATCGTTCCTCCGTGATGCACTAGCCGTATCGTATTAGCCAGCTCTCTTGGATCAATTGTTTTTAGTACATAACCTTCAGCACCCAAAGCAAGTGATTTCGTAGCATACGAAATGTCATCAAAGGTTGTGATCATAATTACACGTATGTTAGGCCAGCTTTCTTTAATTAACTTCGTCGCAGTAATACCGTCCATCTGGGGCATATGTACATCCATTAATACAACGTCTGGGGGATCGCTGGCACATCGATCTACAGCAACGTTCCCGTCTTCTGCCGTTTGAATTCGAAAATCAGGTTCGTTTTTGAGCAACAGGCCTAAACTGTCCCGAATGAGTAATTGATCATCCACCAACAATACCTTGATCTCTGGATTACTAACATCTGTATCCTGAAGTAATGGTATAGAACAGGTCACAATCGTTCCTTCGCCTTCTTTGGAATGAAGGTATAGCTTGCCTTGAAGGGACGAAAGCCGCTCTTTCATTCCTGAAAGACCAAACCCGAACTTAATTTCGTCACTTCCCTTCCCATTGTCCTGCACCTGCAAAATGATCTGGTTATGGTCGTAGTGAAGAAGCACCTGAATAGAATTGGCATGCCCATGTCGGCTGGCATTAGTCAATAATTCTTGTAAACAGCGGTACAAGGTCAGTTTTGACTGTTTTAGTACAGGAAGCGGCTCCCCCATCGTTCTGAACACAACACGAATGGCAGTATTTTTTTTGAATTCATTAATTATATTGAGCAAGGATAAATCCAAAGAGGGATCTTCCTCCATAGGGTCCATCTGATGAACTTGCTTTCGGATATCTTCGAGCCCTGTTCGACCAAGTTGAAGAACAGATTGCAATCTTTCTATCCCCTCTTCAGAAGAGATATAAGGACGTAATGTTTCCATACTTAAGATAATGGAAGTGAATGTATGACCAATCGAGTCATGAAGCTCGCGTGACATGCGATATCTTTCTTCCAATAGTGTCATCTGTTCAACCTGAGTTGAATACTGCTCAAGAGTCTGATACTGCTTTTTTATTAATTCGAGTTTTTGTTTGATCCGATCTATAGAACGAAATGCCATTTGTAATCCGAAACCAATACCGTATACAAACGAAGCATCCACTAAGTTCTGGAATACGTCCTCTATCGTCCAATGAAACGCCCCTCTTCCTCCCAGACAAAACATCAACAACGCAAGAGGAAAAGTTACCGCATGTGAACGGCCGCGGCTATAAAACGCAATCGTAAAAACAGCTGGCAAAAATAGCCGGACAAGCTCATATTGATGAGCAAATAGCAAAGAAATTCCACCCACTAGAAATACTTCAGCCAACAAATACCAGAGATAATGGCTTCGATCAATGAACAAAGGTAGTGAATAGCAAACGAGAACAGTGATAAATACAACAGTGAAAGGGAAAGATGGGCGGTCTTGATACGATAGCAAAACAAAGCAAATCAACCACAAGATTCGGAATACAGCAACAATCCATTCCTGCCAAGACCAGCGCATATTGCATCCAAACATGTAAGTACCCCATTCTTCTTAAATTAAGGTAATTTTTTCAATCTTTTCACATCATAACAAGGTCATGACATTTTGTCACTAGGGAGTATGACTGCACTCCTGATACTTTATAGACAATCAAACTGCTGGCGGGGAGGGAATCGTTGTTGTCACTATTACAGATTCGTAATTTAAGTAAAAAGATTGGGAAGAGAACCATTGTTGAAGGATTGTCCTTGGATGTGAAGGCGGGAGAAATCATGGGTCTTGTTGGCCCAAATGGAGCGGGCAAGACGACCACTATTCGGATGATCGTAGGTTTAAGTTCAAAATCAGGAGGCCAGGTATTTATCCACGGCCAAGATATCGATCGCTCCTTCGAAAAGGCAATGAGACATGTAGGGGTTATCGTCGAAAATCCAGATCTGTACAAATATCTATCCGGCTATGACAATCTGATTCATTTCTCAAGAATGTCTCCAGGGGTTTCTTCGGAACGTATTCAGGAAGTAATCTCGCTCGTTGGACTTGAGGACAGCATTGATAAGAAAGTGGGAACTTATTCTCTTGGCATGAAGCAGCGACTGGGATTAGCCGTTGTACTGGCCCACAAACCTTCCTTACTTGTGCTTGACGAGCCTACCAATGGTTTAGACCCAGCAGGAATAAGAGAGCTTCGGGAACATTTAATCAATCTGTCTCAAAAAGAAGGCGTTGGTGTTCTTATTTCTAGCCATCTTATGGCTGAAATGGAACTGATGTGTGATCAGGTAGCGATTTTAAATAAGGGAAAACTGATTGGTATCCATAATGTAGCTGAGATGATGGATAATCGGCTTGCTCCTGTTCGGTTTGAAGTAGATAGACCCGAATTGGCTCTTCCGGTATTCCAGTCCATGCTGGCGGGGAAAGAAATTATTGCAGATCAACAAACTCTACAAGTTGACATTACAAAGGATCAAATTCCGGGTATTACAAAAAAACTTATGGATACGGGGGTGAACATATACAGCGTTCAGATCACGAAACAGACACTAGAGGATAAATTTATTGAAATCACAGGGGGAATTGAAAAGTGATTCAGTTAATTCGCAATGAAAACATGAAGATTTATAAGCGTAAACGCACCTGGTTTATCATCATACTGCTTATTTTGTATGTATTAATCCAGATGGCCAATTTAAAAAGTTCTGGTATGACTGAGTACAATGAAGGCTGGAAAACACTTTTACAGCATGAAAATTCGAAGCTAACGAGAGATGCAGCAAAGTCAGACGCTCTACCCATTGAGAAAAAAATGGCAGCAGAAAAAATTTTGATGAATCAGTATTATTTGGACCATAACATCGCTCCTCAATCCAATGCTTGGAGTTTTACAGTGAGTCAATCCAGAAATTTAATTGTAGGTATCTCTCTTTTAGCTCTTATCGTGGCTGGCGATATTGTAGCCTCTGAGTTTTCTGCCGGTACAATCAAATTTTTACTGACACGTTCAGCTACACGCTCGAAAATTTATTTTTCTAAATATATTGCAACTCTCTTGTTTGGGATATTTTTGGTTCTGCTCACTTTTCTGGCTGCCATATTTTTCGGCGGTTTAATGTTTGGCTTTAAGGGGATCGGCGATCCCTACTTATTCGTCAAGGATCAAACCATTCAGCAGGCAGATATGATTCAAGCCTTGTTAGGTGGTTTTTTATTTAATATACCTTTTATGGTTATCGTGTTGACATTTGCATTCATGATTTCTGCAGCATTTCGCAGTGTTACATTTTCTATTGTATTCTCTATGCTGGCAGCTATAGCAGGATTCGTCTTGAGTATCACCATGAATGGATGGCCTTGGACAAAATATTTTGTGTTTTCCAGCACAGATCTCAATCCTTATTTTTTTGGAACGACGCCAGTGGAAGGAATGACCCTGGGCTTCTCACTGTTCCTCCTTCTACTTCATCTGGTCGCTATGCATCTCGTTTCATATCCTATTTTTACAAAACGGGATGTAATCTAAATCTATACTAACTATTCTGAAATGGAGTGATTGAAATGAAATGGCTCACTACTTTAGTGATGATCTCAATGTTACTGTTAACTGCGGCCTGTTCATCCAAACCTGCAACATCTTTAAACAAGGAACTTGAACTATCATCTGCCGGTATTTCCAGCTTAGTTTTAGATAATAGCAACGGTCAAATTGAAGTTGTCGGAAAAAACAATACAGATAAAATACAAGCCAGTGTCGTTGCTAATGGCAGCAACATGGATAAGCTAAAATTAAGTCTGGAGGGAAAAGATGGTGTAGCTACGCTTAATACTTTTTTCGAAGGCCAATTCATGTCAACAGGTCCCCAAACGGTTGATGTCAAGCTCACCATTCCGGAACAAATGAAACTAGAAATTAAACATCCGCATAGAGATGGAGATATTCAAGTAACCAATTTAGCCTCGGATGTAAGCATTGAAAATGTGAATGGTAATATCACGCTTAAAGAAATCGGTGGAGCCATTGATTTAACCAACAGAGATGGGGGAATTACTATTCAAAATAGCTCATCCGACGTCAATATTGAGAATGTAAACGGACATATTCAAGCAGATAAAATAGGGGGTACTGCATATATTGAGTTAGGTGACGGCTCTCTGGATATTGATCAAGTTGCAAAAGATGTTGTCATTATTCAGAGCGGCAATGGAAAAGTAAGCATCGGTGATGTGAAGGGGAAAGTAACTCAAAGCAAAAAATAACTGAAAGACCAAAAGGCCAACTTAAGTTGGCCTTTCCATTAACATCAGGTCCTTCAATCACATCATAAGCAGAAATTCAGTTTATAATGCTGATACCCGTTCTTTTTCACCTACGCTATTAAGGACTGGTTCGGCATTTTGACTGAAAAAGTTACGTAATTCTTTGTTCTTATGAGCCATGATACCCATCACCAGAGCAACTATTCCCGAAGCCAGAGGAAGGTATACCCAATGGATTCTATCCAATAGTATTCCGTACAACCCGATTCCGAGCGGAGTTGCTAGCATAGTGATCGAGCTGATTACACCAAACACCCCGGCTCTAATATGTTCTGGAGTATACAGTTGCACATAAGATATCATGGGGACATTACTCATCGAATTAAAAAATCCGGTTACTGCCAAAATCATAATGAAGATGAACGTCATCTGTATCAGGCTTCCTGCTGTTGAGGGAAACAACAATGGGAAACACCATGTTAGGAATAAGATGGCTTGAAGCTGAAACAGCATAAATATTTTGGTAATAACAAATTGATGTACTTTCCGACGTGAAACCACAATGGCTCCTGCAATGACTCCTACGAACCAGGCTCCTTGAATAACAGACAGTTGTTGAGCTGAAAGTTGAAGTTCCTGATAAGTCACATACGGCAGTACAACCTGGATTAACGGAGCCAGCATAAAATTGATGCCAACAAAGATGACAAGTAAATACATGATGGCTTTTTGCTTGTTTATATACGCAAACACGTCTTTTACGCTGTCTAAATAACTTGAGGATACCGTTTGTTCATCAGATTTCCTGAATTGTAACCATAGTTGCATTAATCCAGCCGAAATAAATGTTATTCCGTTAATCATTACAATCGTTTCCAAGCCCCAAGCTCGATAAGTAATTGCACCCAGGATCGGGCCAAGTACATTTATGATTGCTCCTATGCTTTGATAAGAAGAGTTTGCGCTATGAACTTTTTCCCTTTCCACTAAGTTAGGAATTGACGCATTCAGCGTTAGGAACGTAAATGATTGAATTAAGCTTAATATAACGGAAAACACAGCAAGCAACATAACATTGGTTGAGTCCAACAAGAAAATGGGTAAAAAGATTAGTAGCGCTATGCCGCTTAATATTTCGGTTATGACAAGCACTTTTTTCTTATTACTCCGGTCTATAACTACACCTGCAAAAATATTGACAAATACTCCGGGCAGAATGGACAAGCCTAACACCATTGAAAATACAGTGGCCGATCCGGTGATGTCCAAAATATATAGACTTAAAGCAAACTTAAAAATCGAACTTCCTAGCTCGGATATAAGCCTGGTCACAGAAAAAATAAATAGATTCCGGCGAGCATAAAACGAGAATTCCTTTGGCTGATTCATGAGATCCCCCTATTCGGTTAGGGCAAGAGTTACAGAACGGTTGCCCAGCGTCTTTCCAATTGCTCCAAGGCACTTTGTAAATGATTCCGTACTATACTTTCGTCTTCTGGAAAAGGTAGAGTTAGTGCCATAAACAGATTAGACTCGCTATCATGCCAAACTTCGCATAAGATTCGTGATCTTCCTTCAACATTGACATTACCCAGATCCACCGTTTGTAGGAGTTGATGCTCACTTCTCAGCTCACCAAGGAAATTAAATACAATTGGCATTCTATCCAAAGCCTGCTGCAAGTATCCTCCAGATAAAGGATAATCGTTCTGTACATCCGGGTTATACATTAAGTTAGCAAAGCTGATATTATGTTCAGCTGCCCATTGAACACTTTGGCGAACCTGCTGTTCTAGAGATACCAGGTTTTGGTCTAAATTTGTTAGTATCGGGATATGATCCACAAATTCACCAATAACATCATAGTAACGCTTCTCTCCAAAGCTTCGGCCATACTGCGTTACCCAAATGGGTACCTGACTAAGCTCGAAATACATTTTACAAAAAGCAGTAAACGTAAAGAATGCGATCTCCCAATGACTAGTGTTGTCCAAGTGAACTGCTCTCTCGGAAGATTTTAAATCCCACATAACGGTTGTATGCCCTTCAAGTACTGCTTTTTGATCGACAAAATTGGTTATACGACCCATTGCACGATCAAACTTATCTAGACTATAGGTAGTTACTAGTTCCAGATCGTCAACACCCTGAGGTCCTTCCATAATATGAGCTGTAAAATCAGAGTAACGATTTTTGCTCCCTTCAGGCGTTTCCTTTCCAGCTCGAACACATTCATAATAAGTGTTGAACTGGTGCTTAATAATCTCACTGCTCATAAAGTCAAAGATCGAGTGCGAAAAAGGTAATATAAGCAGGTAGTCTTTCAGATTCTTTTTCACAATCAATATCCGATATAAAAGTGAATTGCTCAATTCATGCTTTTTGTAAAAATAAGGCCAGATGATATTATTCAGAATCACTTGCTGTGCATCTTCGTCATACATAGAGATATCCACCAGTGGTACAGGAAGATGATCCGGTGCTTCCCTTACTTGCCATTGCAATTCTCCGTTTTCTTCACACAGCGTACTTCTCATCAAATCTTGATCTCGAATAATCTGCAGAATCGCTTCTCCCACATACTCCATGTTCATATGTTTTTCTAGCGGAATAATCGTGCCAGAAATATCACTGTGTTGGAGATGGTAGCGTTGTGTTGGAGAAACTGGCAGTCTCTCGATCACTCCTGGGCTTAGAATAGCTTTGGAGAAAATGTCCAAATCATTGTCAATTCTTTCTGTCCATATGCTCTTAATGTCTTCAAGATTGACCTTTTCTAGTCTCAGGGTTTCTTCTCCATGCCAAGTGATGTAATGAGGCTGGATCGATTCATCGCAATTCATGTCCAACAGTTCCATAATCTCTTTTTCGAAAGAAATGGCTCCCTCTTCTAAATGCAGAACAATATAAGATTTTCCATTGAATTGCTCTTGTTGTATCCAACCCTTAACGTTCAGCTTTTGATGCAGCAACGCTATAATCTGATCAAATTGTTGGGCAAGTGCAGAATGTTTCTCTTCCATTCTTTCCACATGTAGTGCCAACTCTCTGACCGTAGGGTATTGATAGATACTGCTCAACCGTAATTCACTACTCAAAATCCCCTGTAACCGAGATGCAAGCTGAATAGCCGTTAAAGAATGTCCTCCCAGTTCAAAGAAATTGTCGTCGATACCCACATGTTCAACACCGAGTACACTCATCCAGATCTCGACTAATTCCTTTTCCAGCTCGTTGCTGGGCTCTACATATTCTGTTCCGGTACCAAACTCCAGCTCAATTTCTAATAGCATACGACGATTAATCTTACCACTCGACGTGAGCGGCATCTGATCCAAGAATACAAAATAAGCTGGAATCATATACTCTGGAACTGAGACAGATAGATTTTGTCGCAACATTGCCGTTGTCACATGGGGTTCGGCAACAAGATATGCACCCAAACTAGGCGTCCCCGTTCGGTCATCAGCACGGGCAAGCACTGCCGCTGCCCGAACTCCATCATGTGCAAGCAAAGCCGCCTCAATCTCACCCAGTTCGATCCGATACCCGCGGATTTTTACCTGATGATCGATTCTGCCCATATATTCGATATTTCCATCCGGCAACCATCTGGCCAGATCTCCTGTTCGGTACATCCGTCCTCCCGGCTCGTATGGATCTTCTACGAATTTCTCTCCCGTCAATTCCTCCCGGTTGACATATCCTCGCGCTACACAGTCGCCCCCAATATGCAGTTCCCCCGGTATCCCTATCGGTTGCAAACAGTCCTTCTTGTCCAAAACGTACAATTTTACGTTATCAATCGGCTTCCCGATCGGAATGCTCTCCGGTTCATGCTCGGCAGGACAGTCATAATACGCCACCTCCACGGTCGCTTCCGTTGGGCCATACAAATTATGCAGCGTGGCACCGCCGCCTCCTATCAGGCGGTTAAACCGACGAACATGCTCTGTCATCAGCGCTTCTCCGCTGGCAAATACACGTCTTACACTGTGCATTTTCCCCGCAGCTCCGCTGTGTTCCATGTATTCCAGAAACGCTCCCAGCATCGACGGCACAAAATGCAATGCCGTTACCCGGTTAGCCTCAACCGTTTCAGCTATTGTTGCCGGGTCCTTCTCTCCTCCTGGCTCCAAAAAGCATACCGTTGCCCCTTGGATGGCCCACGAGAATAATTCCCACAACGATACATCAAAGGTATACGGTGTCTTTTGCAGGATCACATCCTCCGCTCCAAACGGAATCCGCTTTTGCATCCAGTGCAGACGATTGATCAGCGAGGCATGCTCAATCATGACTCCTTTGGGCTTACCCGTAGATCCCGAGGTGTAAATCACATACACCAAATCCGTCGAGCGATTGATCGATTCCGGATTCTTTTCTCTTCCTGTTTGCTCCTTTTTCTGTACCAGCATATCTTCGATAGCGATCAGTTCCCGGGTTGTTCCATGACAACGAAGCTGCTCCGCTAACTCTTGCTGGGTCAATAAAATGGATGCTCCACTGTCCTCCAGCATGAACGCCAGTCGTTCTTCAGGGTCCTCTGGATTCAGCGGCAGATAGGCTCCACCTGCTTTCAAGATTCCTAGTAGTCCGATAATCATCTCCAACGACCGGTGAACCGCGATCCCCACCACACGATCAGGTCCTACTCCTTTTTCCCGCAGCACATGAGCCAACCGATTCGCTTGGGCATTCAGCTCCTGATACGTTAGTTGCCGTCCTTTATAAAGGGCTGCCGGATGTTCCGGTGTTCGCTCCACCTGCTCCTCAAACAATTCATGGATTGTCTTCTCTCGCGGATAGATCGCCGTCGTATTGTTAAATTCATTCAAAATCACTTCTTTCTCTGGTAAAGAAGTTACTTCAATTGAGGATATACTCATCTCCGGATTATCCACGATTTGTCGGACCACGCCATTTAAATGATTTTTTATACGTTCCACAAATTCTCTACTTAAGGTATCAGCGTTGTACAGAAATTTAATGTTCAGTTCTTCTTTTAGGGAAACAATAAGATTAAAGTCATAGTTTGTCTGTTCATAAAAAGCCATATCTCGCACGTGAATTTTCAGATTGTGCTTCTGCAGCGCCTCTTCTTCGCCATACTCAGGGTAATTTTCAAACACAATAATATGATCTAACAGGCTTTGTTTCAGTGTAGATATGGATTGAATGTCTGCTAACGATGTGTACTCATACTTAACCGATTCAATGGAGCTTTGTTGAGCTCTCTTGGCCATTTCAATGAAGCTTTCATTCTCCTCGCCATAAATTCGCACGGGAATCGTATTAATGAAAATACCTACCATGCTCTCAATGTCCGGGATTACTGGCGGTCGCCCTGAAACGACTGCTCCAAATACTACATCGTTGGTATTGTTATATCTTTGAAGCAATGCCCCCCATATGGATTGGAACAATGTGTTGACCGTAATCCGATTATGAGATGCAATCTCTGTTAATCGTCGTGTCAGTGTTTGGTCTAACGAAAATTCCAGCTGACTCGTCTGGTAACCACTTTCTTTAGCCTGCAATTTGGACGTCTTTGGTATAACTGCACATTGCGTATATCCATCCAAAGCCTGTTTCCAATATTGCATGGACTCCTCTTTGTCCTGCTTTTCCAGCCAACGAATATAAGTTGAATAAGCAGGGGCTGTTTCAGACTTAAGCGGTCTACCATCTTTCAATTCTAGATACATGCTCATAAAATCGTGGTAGACAATTCCTACGCACCATCCATCCATAATCATATGATGGAAAGTCCACATCATAAGGAACTTATCAGGAGTTGTTTTTAATACATTTATACGTATTAGTGCCTCATTGGATAAATCAAATCCACGCAGAAGATCTTGTTTTTTGTAATCCTCTAGATAAGCGGTAATTTCTTGCTCATTCATCCCGGTAAGGTCATAAAACTGAAACTCTGCATGTTGATGTTTACGCACGATTTGCCGAGGTTCATGTATACCGGTAAACACAAAATTCGTACGCAATACTTCATATTTTGCCAACAATTCTTGAAAACTCTGTTCCAGAAGCTCCTGCTGTAGTTCACCTTCCATTTCAATCGCGACTTGTTCCACATAAGCTGTAGTTTCCGGCTCCATCATGTAATGGAACAGCATTCCCTGCTGCATAGGTGTTAACGGGTAAATATGCTCTACCTGTTCAGTCCCACCAAACTGTGTGAGAATCTGATCTAATTCAGGAATAGAGAGAGTATGGTCTTGGTAATCAGATGGTGTGAGAACCTTCTGTGAAATGCTTGTACAGTGATTAATTAACATTTTTAAATGCTCTAT
The DNA here is from genome assembly GCF_052921365.1 of Paenibacillus sp. T2-29. Lineage (NCBI taxonomy): Bacteria > Bacillati > Bacillota > Bacilli > Caryophanales > Paenibacillaceae > Paenibacillus > Paenibacillus sp. T2-29. The sequence goes on from NZ_JBREVE010000002.1 coordinate 639,394, forward strand.
ATACATAAGGGATAATTGTTCAATAGCATGGTCTTCATGCTCGCCGCGAATATATCCAAATTCAAGTAACAGTTGGTCTTGGGAAACAATACTGTTGATGTCCAGTGTAAAATGGCTTTCTGCCCCTTCACCAACAGAACGTCCCGGAGATAACGGTGACGATTCAAAGCTTCCCTCTTGCGTACCATCCATAAATTGTCCCAGATAATTAAAACTGATTTGTGGCTGTATGTTAAAATCTAAATCTTGAATATGCTCCACATCGGTCAAATACTTCAGAACTCCGTATCCAATCCCTCGATTAGGGATATGGCGAATCATTTCCTTAGTCCGCCGAATAACAGATGAAATATCTTCACTATCCCTCATATCCAGCACAACAGGAAACATCGAAGTAAACCAGCCTATGGTTCGAGTAACATCAATCTCCTCCATAATCTCTTCCCTGCCATGTCCTTCAAGATTAATAGCGAAGATTTTACTACCCGCCCATTGCTTAATAGCCAATCCAAGTGCTGATAACAATAAGTCATTAATTTCGGTATTATAGGCCTGATGAGCAGTTCCAAGCAGTAGCTGTGTATCTTGCTTATCCAACCGGACAGCTATACTCGTTCTTTCTTTTTTCACTCCACCCTCTTCAGTAACTGCTCTCTTCTGAGGAAATGGAGACTCACATTGGACTCCTTCAATTTGCTGCCAATATGCCTTCTCCTTTAGTAAAGCCCGACTATTCGAATACTCTGCAAGCCGGTCGGACCAATACTGAAAAGAGTCCGTTTTATCCGGCAAAGTGATAGTCTCACCTTGTAATGCCTGGGTATATGCGCTCTCCAAATCCTCTAATAAGATTCGCCAGGAGACTCCATCAATAACTAAATGGTGAATAGCAATCAGCAAATGCTGACCTTGATCTGTTTGGAACAAGCCAACCCGGATAATCTCGCCTGCTCTTAAGTCCATGGTAGCCTGTTGCCGACTAGCCTCTTCCTCAATCTTGCTTTCAGCATCGTTATTTCCTTGTAGATTATAAATATTTAAATGAAGAGGCTTTAACTGCGTTTCCATATGGTATTGGCTAACAGAACTCTGACCGATCTCATACACCATTCGTAGGGCATCATGGTGAATAATAATATTCTCCAAAGCAGTTTTTAGGGCTTCTTCATCAAACACACCACTAGTAAACAACATAACCGCTTGATTAAAATGGTTCCGATCATCCTGTACATTTTCGAAGAACCATTTTTGGATTGGAGTTAGCTGTACCTCACCTGTTACTGCCTTCTGGTCAATGATTCTGGAACGACGTTGGACATATGGTGCTACTTGCTGAACAGTAGGGTGCTGAAATATGTCCTTCATATCCAGCTTTAATCCCTCTTGACTCAACCTTGCGATAACTTGAATGGCCTTAATAGAGTCTCCTCCAAGGTCAAAAAAACTGTGACTAATTCCAATTCCCTCTTGTCCCAGTACGCCTTCCCAAATTTTGATCAACTTCTCTTCCGTAGGGCTTGTCGGTGGTTCATACAGCGTGCTTAAGTCTAAGTTGATATGAGGCTCTGGCAATTTCTTCTGATCCACCTTGCCATTAGCGTTCAGCGGCAAACTGTCTAGCAGTATTAAGCTGGATGGCAACATGTAATCTGGTAAATACTTCGCCAAGTAACGGCGAATAGCTGAAGTATTTAATCCCCCGTCTGTCACCATATATGCAGAAATACGATTTTGGCCGGATTGATCCGGTTTAGCTACAACTATTGCCTCTTTAATGCGTTCATGGGATAGTAGTTGATTTTCAATTTCTCCAAGCTCTATACGGAACCCCCTAATTTTCACCAGATGATCTTGGCGGCCTACAAATTCAATATTTCCATCTGGAAGCCATTTTGCAATGTCACCTGTTTTGTACATTTTCTCGCCTGGATTAAATGGATTGTCTATAAACTTTTCTTTTGTAAAATCAGGTAGGTTCAAATAGCCCTGGGAAAGTGCATCGCCTGCTATACAAAGCTCTCCCGGAATACCAATAGGCTGCAATTTAAGATTTTTATCCAGAATATACACAGTAGTACCTGTAATCGGGGCTCCAATCGGAATTGTACCTTTCCGTTCATGAATCTGATCTACACCATAACAGGTAGCAAAGACCGTGCTTTCGGTAGGACCGTACATATGCAGCATTTTATGGGGTCCGATATGTTCAAACAACTTACTCACATGCGGAAGTGAAACCCGCTCTCCACCAAAAAGTACTTTGCGAATTGTAGTAAAACATTCAATATTGGTTTCTATCAACGTGTTAAACAAGGCGGTAGTAATAAAAAATACCGAGACATTTTCATTTCGAATTAAGAAAGACAGTTTTTCTGGATTCAGCATATTCTCTTTACGTAAGAGAACCAGCTTAGAACCATTGACCAGAGCGCCGAATATATCGAAGACTGACCCATCAAAGGCATAGTTAGATAACTGCAAGAGAATATCCTGTTCTGTAAGATCGATATAATTGGAGTTTTTAATCAATCTTCCCACGTTATAATGCATGGTCAGATTCCCTTTTGGTTTACCTGTTGAGCCAGAGGTATATAGCACATATGCCAAATCATCCGGTTCATTCACATAAGGTAAGTTACTAGAATCTGAATCCTTAACGATCATATCGAGCTGATCCAAATCAAGGATTTCCCCTGCAAATCCATCTGCTCCTGCCTCTTTTATGAAAGTTGATTCAGTCAGAACATGATGGGAAGCCAATAATAGTGTTATCTTGCAATCGTATAGCATCAGACTAATTCGCTCCGCAGGATAATCTGGTGCCAGAGGAACATATGCACCCCCAGCCTTTAAAATCCCTAGGATTCCGACTATCATTTCAAAAGATCGCTCTACCATAATGCCAACAAGCGTATTGGCCTGTACTCCTTTTTCTCTAAGCACTCTGGCAAGCTGATTCGCTTTATCGTTTAACTCGCTGTAAGTCCATTGTTGTTCCTCGAACGATACTGCGACACGCTCCGGCGTCTTCGCTACCTGCTCTTCAAAGAGCTGATGCAGCAATTTTCGGTTCTCTTTCTCGTTAGAAGCGGGTACCGTATTAAATTTCGTTAACAGGATCTCTTCTTCGGATGCAGTTACCATGTTTACGTCGCTAATCCGGAGATCCGCAGAGTCCACAATAGTCTGCAAAATCTGCAAATAATGCTTCGACATTCTCTCAATACTTTCTTTGTGAAACAGCTTGTTACAATAATCAATTCGAAAAGAGAGTCCCTCTTGATCCGCTTCTGCTGTTAACGTTAAATCAACTTTGGCAATGCCAGCTTCAACAGAATACGGTGATATGGATATCCCGTCAGCTTGCAGGCTTACCGAATCGGTATTTTCTAGAGAGAACATCGTATCAAACAGAGGATTTCGGCTTAAATCCCTGTGAAGTTCGAGCTTATCTACAAGATCTTCTATTGGATAATCCTGATGTTCGAAAGCTTCCAGGCTGCTTCTTTGCACCTCCAGTAAAAATTGCTTGAGCGTTTTGTCAGCAGCTGGACGGTTGCGCAGCACTAGTGTGTTAACGAACATCCCCATAATATTTTCTAAATCTGTATGATTACGACCTGCTATTGGAGACCCTACCACGATATCTTCCTGGCCTGAATACTTATGCAGCAACACGTTGTAAGCCGATAACAGTACCATAAATAAAGTGGTCCGATTTGCTGCAACAAATTGCTGTAGACTTTCACGAAGTGTCTTGTCAGCTTGAAAAGAATACCGGTCACCTTCAAAGCTTTGTACTTGAGGCCTCGTGAAATCAGTTGGTAGATTAAGGACAGGAAGCTCATCCGAAAACAAGTCTAACCAGTACTGTTCCTGCTTCATCAAGTGTCCTTCTTTGATCCACTCACTGTTCCAAACGGCGTAGTCTTTATATTGAATACGCAATGGTGGCAGCGAGTTCCCGTGATACAATATCGTGAAATCATTAGCCAAAACGCTCATGGAAACACCATCTGCAACAATATGGTGCATATCTACCATCAAAATATGCCTATTGTCCGAAATACGCACCAGCTTCGCCCGCAATAATGGAGCCTGACCTAAGTTAAACGGTCTTACGAACGATTTGAATATCGCTTGAATCTGTTTGTCCTGTGCTTCTATTTCGATATCATCAGCCTGTTGGAAACTTAGTTGAAATGGAACCTCACTATGAATTTTTTGTACTGGCTCCTCTGTGCCCCACTCAAATGATGTCCGCAATGCCTCATGCCTATCTATTAGATCCCTGAACACTCGCTCCAGCCGCTGGATGTCCAGTTCTCCCTCCATCAGTAAGGCAAAGGGCATATTGTATGCTGTTTCTGCTCCTTCAAACTGATGTAAAATCATTTGTCTCTTTTGAACGGATGTCACTGGATAAGAATCGCGTAGCTCGGCAGGAGCAATATCCATCATCGTCCCAGCTGCAACCTCTGGTCCGCAGATCAAAACACTCATTTCTTCGATGGTCGGATGTGCAAAAATATCACGGAGTGGAATTTCAACTTGCAGCAACTTATTGATTCGAGACATAAGTCGAGTCGCCGTTAGTGAATGTCCACCCAGTTCAAAAAAGTTGTCATGTATACCGATGGAGGATATGTCCAGCAACTTCTCCCAAATCTCGGCTAGTTTTCTTTCCGTTTCGTTTCTTGGTGCAACATAGCTGGTGGCTCGCATCCCATGATCTGGTTCGGGTAACGCTTTACGGTTAACCTTGCCACTGGACAGGTGCGGCATAACATCTAGCCGAACGAAATGACTTGGCACCATGTAATCCGGTATGAGTGCCTTCAAGTGCGCCCTTAAAATAGATGTGTTCAAACCTTCTCCGCTTTCGAAATATGCGCATAAATATTTACCACCATCTCGATCATCAAGGGCAAGTACTGTAGCCGCCTTGACACCTTCGTACGCGAGTAAGGCCGCTTCAATCTCACCCAGTTCGATCCGGTAGCCCCGAATTTTCACCTGATGGTCGATCCGACCCATATATTCAATGTTTCCATCCGGCAGCCATCTCGCCAAGTCTCCCGTCCGGTACATCCGTCCCCCTGCTGCATAGGGGTCCGCTACGAATTTCTCCTCCGTCAGTTCTTTCCGATTCACATATCCTCGGGCTACGCAGTGCCCTCCAATGTGCAGCTCGCCCGGTACACCTATCGGCTGCAATCGGTCTTTACGGTCCAAAATATACAATTTCACATTATCAATCGGCTTCCCGATCGGAATGCTCTCTGGTTCCTGCTCGGCAGGACAGTCGTAATACGCCACCTCTACCGTTGCCTCTGTCGGTCCATACAGGTTGTGCAACGTGGCTCCTTCGGCTCCCAGCAAACGGTTAAACCGGCGGACATGTTCTGTCATCAGCGCTTCCCCGCTGGCAAATACTCGCCGGACACTGCGCATTTTCCTAGCGGCTCCGCTGTGCTCGATGTACTCCAGGAATGCTCCCAGCATGGATGGTACAAAATGGATCGCTGTTACCCCGTTGGCCTCCACCGTTTCGGCTATCGTTGCCGGGTCTTTCTCGCCTCCCGGCTCCAAAAAGCATACTGTCGATCCCTGAATCGCCCATGAAAACAGCTCCCACAACGATACGTCAAAGGTGTATGGCGTTTTTTGCAGGATCACATCCTCTGCTCCAAACGGAATTCGTTTTTCCATCCAGTGCAGACGGTTGATCAGTGAAGCGTGCTCAATCATAACCCCCTTCGGCTTGCCGGTGGAGCCTGACGTATAAATCACGTACACCAAATCGGTTGAGCAGTTAACGGGTTCCGGGTTCTTCTCGCACTCTTCTCCTGTAAGCTCCATCCCCTCCATCAGCAGATCTTCGATAGCGATTAGCTCGCGATCGACTCCGTGTGGACGAAGGCGGTCCAACTGATCCCGCTGGGTCAGCAGGATAGATGCCTCGCTATCCTCCAGCATGAATCCCAGCCGTTCTTCCGGGTCCTCTGGATGTAGCGGCAGATACGCCCCGCCTGCCTTCAAAATCCCCAGCAGGCCGACGATCATCTCCAGCGATCGATGAACTGCGATGCCCACCATTTGGTCGGGCCCGATCCCTTTCTTCCGCAGGACGTGAGCCACCCGATTCGCTTGGGCATTCAGCTCCCGGTACGTCAATTGCCGATCTTTGTATAGGGCTGCCGGATGTTCCGGTGTTCGCTCCACCTGCTCCTCAAACAATTGATGAATCGTCTTCTCCCTTGGATAAGGCGCAGCCGTCCCGTTGAATTTATTCAAAATCAATTCTTTTTCTTCTGGCAGAATAATATCTATTTCGTTCAAAACTACATCAGCAGATGAAACCACAGTGCGGGCGATTTCTTCAACATGTCGACCTAATCGATCTATATATGCTGGTTCGTATAATAGACCGTTATAGCTGAATTTCATCCGCAGTTTCTCACCGGGGACAACGTTAAGGTTGAAGGAATAATTAGTTTGTTCAAAGCCAGCCATCTCCGAAACCGCTAAACTGTTTTCGTCCGCGTGATCGGGGGCTTCCTCCATACCCGGAAAGTTTTCAAAAGCCAAAATATGGTGTATCAGATTACTCTTCAACAAACTCCCCGCCTGAATATCAGCAAGAGGCACATAATGGTGCTCTCCCGCCTCCATAACCGAATGTTGTACATGCTGGACGAATTCCGAAAAAGCAAGATGATCCTCTTCACTTGATATACGCACTGGAATAGTATTGATAAATAGGCCCACCATATTTTCTGCTCCCGGAATATCTGACGGACGACCGGAAACGACAGAGCCAAATACCACGTCGCGGATGTTGTTGTATTTCATCAATAGCAGACCCCAGATGGAGTGAAACAATGTACTCAAAGTAACCTTGAGTTCTTTGGCCAGTGATTCCAACTGACCTGTTAATTGCGAATCAAAGCTAAAGATTTGCTGCTGTGGATCGTAATCAACGTGGCTCCCTTTACCACTCGTAGGCAAGATGCTTTGCTGTTCAAAACCATCCAAATATCGCTCCCAAAACATAAGCGCTGTATCTGTATCCTGCTTGTCCAGCCATTTGAGGTATTTTTCATAAGAAGGAGCTTCACCTAGCTGAACTGGCTCATTTTTTTTCAATGATGTGTAGATCTGGAACCATTCTTTCAGAACGATTTCTAAGCACCATCCATCCATAATGATGTGATGGAAGCTAACGATCAGCTTGTATACATCAGACGCACACTGCAATATGGAGACCCGGAATAACTCATCCCGGGTGATATCAAATCCGTTGGCCTTATCACGTTGAACAAACTGTTCTATATAGGCCACCTGGTCAGATTGCGTTAGTGAAGAAATGTCTTCAAAGTGAATGGATGGATGCTTCTGCCGGAATACGATCAATTTAGGCTCTTCAATATTGACGTGAAAAACATTGCTGCGCAATATCTCATGGCGCTCAAATAGAACAGAAAGACTTCGGTCCAGAAGCTCTACCTCGAGTAAGCCGTTCAGGGTAAGACTCACTTGTTCAAAATAGGCGTACGAAGTTTGATCTAGCAGGCTATGGAACAAGATTCCTTGTTGCATCGGAGTTAATCGGAATATACTTTGAATTTGCAGATCTTTACTCATAATCCACCGCCTAGGAAGATGTATTATTTTTATAGTAGGCCATAATCTCATCCAAATCGTTAATTGAAAGATTCTCATCGCTCACATCTGCGGGAGTCCATTCCTTCTCCTTCTTTTCAGAGCAATGCTCAATAATTTCTAGCAAACGACTTTGCAAGAAATTTCCCAATTTTTGAATACTCGATTCAGCATATTCACGACTGCTATACTCAATCCCGAGGGTTAATATCCCCTGTTCGATACTTCCATTAATATCAAGCACAAATGGTGTCTCGGTCTCCTCACTTACTGTTCGACCCGCAGAATACTTTGATTCGACAAATAAAGGCGCAACGGAGCCTGAATCAATCTGGCCGTGATAATTAAAGCGAATTTCAGGTGCAAAATGTCCCTGGCTAGTACTTTTCAAATCGTGTAGGGTCATATATTCCAGAATTCCGAAGTCAATGCCCTTATTAGGAACACGTCGCAACGCTTCCTTGGTCAGCTTAATTTGGTAAGCTAAATCGGTATTATGCTTCATATCCAGATGAATAGGATACATCGTAGTAAACCAGCCGACCGTTCTGGTTATATCTATATCATCAAAAATCTGTTCCCGTCCGTGCCCTTCCAACAAAATGGTAAATTCGTCATCATCAGTCCAGTCTCTCAATGCCAGCCCAAAGGCTGTCAACAGTAGATCGTTTACATTCGTACTATAAGCCTTGTGTACATCCTTCTGTAGACGATCTGTTTGTTGCTTGGAAAGCCTTACGTTGCAGATTTCCAGGTCTTTCCCTCTTCTGTCAGCGGCCGGATAGTCTTTATGAAGCGGTTTACTGGAATGACGGATTACATTCTCCCAATAACGTTTGTAACGAGCTGGACGCCCACCCTTTGCATCATCACCAAGGCGATGGGTCCAATCCTTCCATGAATGGGTCTTCGCCTGAAAGAGGATTTCTTCATTATTAAGTGCCTGCATATACCCCTGCTCCAAATCTTCCAATAGAATTCTCCAAGAAACTCCATCTACCACCAAATGATGAATCGCGAGTAGTAAGTGATCACCTTGAGCGGTGTGAAACAACCCCGCTTGCACAAGCGGACCGTTTTCTAAATTCATGCGCCGCTGAATCGCTTCGCTGAGGGTCTGGATTGCTTCTTCAATGGATGACTCATGGCTTACATCCAGAGCAGTAAGAGCATATGCCTTTCGATTCGTACCATGAATGATGGGAATAATTTTGTCCTGATTCGCTGTATATGTCATTCGTAAGGCATCATGATGCTCAGTCAGCTTACACAACACCTGATCGACCAGTTCTTCCTCCCACCCATTTTGGCTATACAACATAACGGCCTGGTTCCAATAGTTGGATTCCGTGAACTTTTGTTCAAAAAACCATCGTTGGATAGGGGATAGCTCAGCCTCTCCTTCAATAATCCCTTGCTCGGCTTGAACACTGACTGCTCTTAGATCTGGAGTCAGGCTACCTATCGTTTGATGACGGAAAAGGTCCTTAATTTCCATGCGATATCCGTGCTTACTTAGACGTGTGGAAATTTGAATAGCTTTAATCGAATCCCCGCCCAATTCAAAAAAGTTATGATTCGTTCCGATAGGAGCATAGCCAAGAACCTCTTGCCAGATTTCCGCCATCAACGTTTCAACCTTATTGGATGGAGGAATATAATCTACCTCAATCGACAGACTGTGATCAGGCTCAGGCAATGCTTTTCTGTCGATCTTACCGCTCGATAGATAAGGCATAGCTTCCATAGATACGATATAAGCAGGCACCATATACTCGGGAAGGACTTCTTTAATACGAGCCTTTAATGCTTGTACATTGAATTCCTGGGCATGTTCAACATAGGCGCATAAATAACTTCCCCCAGAACGGTCATCACGAGCAAGCACTACTGCCGTCTGTACCCCTTCGTAGGCCAGTATTGCCGCTTCAATCTCACCCAGTTCGATCCGGTAGCCCCGAATTTTCACCTGATGGTCGATCCGACCCATATATTCAATGTTTCCATCCGGTAGCCACCTCGCCAAGTCTCCCGTCCGGTACATCCGTCCCCCTGCCGCATAGGGGTCCGCTACGAACTTCTCCTCCGTCAGTTCTTTCCGATTCACATATCCTCGGGCTACGCAGTCCCCTCCAATGTGCAGCTCGCCCGGTACACCTATCGGCTGCAATCGGTCTTTATGGTCCAAAATATACAATTTTACGTTATCAATCGGCTTCCCAATCGGAATGCTCTCTGGTTCCTGCTCGGCAGGACAGTCGTAATACGCCACCTCTACCGTTGCCTCTGTCGGTCCATACAGGTTGTGTAGCGTGGCTCCTTCGGCTCCCAGCAAACGGTTAAACCGGCGGACATGTTCTGTCATCAGCGCTTCCCCGCTGGCAAATACTCGCCGGACACTACGCATTTTTCCGGCGGCTCCGCTATGCTCGATATACTCCAGGAATGCTCCCAGCATGGATGGTACAAAATGGATCGCTGTTACCCCGTTGGCCTCCACCGTTTCGGCTATCGTTGCCGGGTCTTTCTCGCCTCCCGGCTCCAGAAAGCATACCGTCGCTCCCTGAATCGCCCACGAAAACAGCTCCCACAACGATACGTCAAAGGTGTATGGCGTTTTTTGCAGGATCACATCCTCCGCTCCAAACGGAATTCGTTTTTCCATCCAGTGCAGACGGTTGATCAGCGATGCGTGCTCAATCATGACCCCCTTCGGCTTGCCGGTGGAGCCTGACGTATAGATCACGTACACCAAATCGGTTGAGCGGTTAACGGGTTCCGGGTTCTTCTCGCACTCTTCTCCTGTAAGCTCCATCCCCTCCATCAGCAGATCTTCGATAGCGATCAGCTCGCGATTGGCTCCGTGCGGATGAAGGCGGTCCAACTGATCCCGCTGGGTCAGCAGGATAGATGCCCCGCTATCCTCCAGCATGAATCCCAGCCGTTCTTCCGGGTCCTCTGGATGTAGCGGCAGATACGCCCCGCCTGCCTTCAAAATCCCCAGCAGGCCGACGATCATCTCCAGCGATCGATGAACTGCGATGCCCACCATCTGGTCGGGCCCGATCCCTTTCTTCCGCAGGACGTGAGCCACCCGATTCGCTTGGGCATTCAGCTCCCGGTACGTCAATTGCCGATCTTTGTATAGGGCTGCCGGATGTTCCGGTGTTCGCTCCACCTGCTCCTCAAACAATTGATGAATCGTCTTCTCCCTTGGATAAGGCGCAGCCGTCCCGTTGAATTTCTTCAAAATTAATTCTTTTTCTACCGCTGTTAACAAATCGGTATCACCTATGGTTTGTGTGCTATTAGCTACAAACGACCTTAGCACCACCACCATATGATCCAAGAAGCGTTCGACAGTGTCCTTTTGGAACAAAGCACTGTTATACTCCAAATTCAAATGAAGGTAGCTGCCTGTTTCTTCCGCACTCAAGGTTAAATCAAATCGGGATACACCTGGATTGAACGGAAACGGTTTGAATTCCAACCCACTAGATTGTAGCGGCTGTCCTTTTGTATTTTGCATGACAAACATGGTGTCGAAGATCGGGCTTCGGCTCACATCTCTCCGCAGCGCAAGCTTTTCGACCAATTGCTCAAAGGGATATTCCTGATGCTCAAAAGCAGATAAAACCGTTTCCTTAACTTCGTCCAGAAAAGCTGAAAGACTCTTCTCCGCTGAAGGGCTAGTACGTAGTGCCAACGTATTAACAAACATGCCGACGATCTTTTCTGTATCTGGATGTCTTCTCCCAGCAACCGGTGTACCGATGACAATGTCGTCTTGTCGTGCATGCTTGGACAAAACAACGTTATATACAGCCAGTAAAATCATGAACAATGTACTTTGAGTTTCAGCTGCAAGTTTGTGAAGTGGCTCTGTTATATCATCGCCCAGGATTCGGGATACCGTGTTACCTTCATAGCTTTGAATAGACGGTCTTGGGAAATCCGTTGGTAGCTCCAGTACAGGCGGCTCATGTTTAAAGAGATCAAGCCAGTAGGATTCCTGCTCTTTAATAAATCCATGATTTATTTGCTCATTATGCCAGTTAGCATAATCTTTGTACTGAACGGATAGAGGCGGAAGCGCCTGTCCATCATATGCTTTTACAAATTCATCCATAATAATAGACATAGAAACGCCGTCCGAAATAATATGGTGTAAATCAACCAGCAGCATATTTTTGTTCTCTGCCAACGGGATCAGCTCGCCTCTTAATAAAGGGGCACGACTCAGGTCAAACGGTTGGACGAATTCACTTAGCACCGTTTCTATATGCTGTTCCTCTGAATCCTCTTTGCTGGTCAGACTATGAATTTTCAACTCAAATTCTACTTCGTCATGTACGCTTTGAACCGGCTCTCCGTTGATCCATGAGAAAGAAGTGCGCAATGCTTCATGCCTGTGAATCAGAGTGTTGAAAGCCATTTTCAACCGTTCCTGATCCAGATGGCCTTGAACGAGCATGACAGAAGGCATATTGTAAACCAGTTCCGCTCCTTCAAGTTGATGCAATATCATCTGACGTCTTTGCGAGGAGGAAACTGGATAATAGGTTTGATCAGAAAGTAGAGCAATTTCGGTAAATGTACCTGCCCCTCTCCCGATTGTACGTTCAATGAGTTTGCTCATGCTTTCCACAGTTGGGTACTCAAATATTTCACGCATAGGCAACTCGACCTGGAATTCTCGAATAATTTTCCCGATCAGTATTGTAGCCTTCAGCGAATGTCCACCCAGTTCAAAAAAATGGCTGTGTACACCTATGGGGCTCACATGCAGAATATCCTCCCACAAACGTACTAGACGAGTTTCTGTATCTGTTCGAGGAGCTACAACCCCCTGCTCCCGAATCACATGATGGGGCTCAGGAAGCGCTCCTCGGTTCACCTTTCCATTAGACGTAAGAGGTATCGTTTCCATCTGTATCAGATGAGCAGGTACCATATACAAGGGCAGAGACGCTTTCAAAAAAGATCGTATTTCCTGTGTTAAGAGTTCATGGTCCGAAACAATATAAGCGCATAAATACGTTTCGTCCTCTTGGTCTTTTCTAGATAGAACAACGGCTTCTCTGATGTCATGATGAGAGAGCAGGACCTTCTCGATTTCTCCAGTCTCAATACGATATCCACGGATTTTCACCTGGTGGTCTGTTCTTCCGAGATACTCCACATTGCCGTCGGGGAGCCACTTCGCCAAGTCCCCTGTCTTATACATACGCTCTCCGAAAACGAAGGGACTATCCGTGAATCTTTCGTCCGTTAGATCGGGTTGATTAATGTAGCCTAGGGCTACTCCTGTACCAGCAATATAAAGTTCGCCTGGAATACCAACAGGAAGCAATCTCCCCTCCTGATCCAAAATGTACAACCGGGTATTGTCAATAGGCTTACCAATTGGAATACTCTGCAAATCATCTCCATCCGGGCAATCAAACCATGTTGCATCCACTGTTGCCTCCGTTGGTCCGTATAAATTATGCAGAGTTGTGCCATTCGGCTTTCGAAGCAAAGTATTAAACCGTCTGGCTTGCTTTACTGTTAGTGCCTCCCCGCTAGCGAAAACTCGTTTAATACTGCTGAGTTTCCCCTCTGCTTGGTGCTGCTCAACATACTCCAAAAAAACAGACAACATGGAAGGCACAAAATGAAGGGTTGTAATTTTCTGTTCTGCCACCGTGTCCACCAGTAGCTTGGGATCCTTCTCCCCATCAGGCGGAAGAAAGTAGACTGAAGCTCCGGCTATAGCCCACCAAAATAGTTCCCATACAGAAACATCAAAGGTGTAAGGCGTTTTCTGTAAAATGATATCGTCCACACCAATCGGATACTTTTTTTGCATCCAATGAAGCCGATTCACTATAGAGGTGTGACGAATCATAACTCCTTTAGGCTTACCTGTAGAACCGGATGTATAAATTACGTAAGCTAAATCTTCCGGCCCACTGTAAGGTTCAAGATTAGTTTTTTCAGTTGGCCAGTCTGCTCCGATCGCAAGCACGCTGATATTCGCTGAAATATCCTTCAATGTAGTTTGGATTTCCTGCTGCACCAGCAGGATGGAAGCTCCGCTGTTACCCGCTATATATTGAATTCGTTCCAGAGGATCCTCTGGATTGATTGGCAAGTAAGCCCCCCCTGCCTTAAGAATAGCCATGATCCCGACTAGCATCTCCGGTGAGCGATAGGCTGCAATCCCAACAATCTGGCCAGTTTGCACCCCTTTCATCCTCAAGACGCGAGCCAATCGATTAGCCCGTTCGTTCAATTCCAGATAAGTTAACCGCCCATCAGCGAATGCTGCTGCCAAACGATTCGGCGTCAGTGCCACCTGCTCTTCGAATAGCTGTTGAATCGTTTGGCTTTGAGGATATAAGGCATCTGTATCATTAAAATCTCGCAGGATTCTGTGTTTTTCCTCGCCAGAAAGCAAATCAATATCATCCACATTCATATGCGGATTAGAAACTACCTGTTCAGCTATTTGTTTTAGGTGCAGTTCAATTCTTTCAATATCTGAAGCTTGATAAGCAATACTGTTATAGCCAAACTTAACCTTCAATTCCTTACCAGGAATGACTCCAATATTAAAATCATAATTCGTTTGCTCAAAGCCCTCGGTTTCCACAATTGAAACAAGCTGTTCTCCTTCACCACCAGCAAGCTCTTCAGTAATTGGATAGTTCTCGAACGCTATGATATGGTGGATCAAGCTTTTACCCAGTGGGGTTAGCATCTGAATATCAGCCAAGGATAGAAAATGGTACTTCCCCGATTCCATCATATTCTGCTGAAATTGCTTGATTATCTGGGAAAATGTTTGTGCTTCTTTATGACAAATACGTACAGGAATCGTATTAATAAATAATCCAACCATTTCCTCCGACCCTTCCAGCTCAGCTGGACGGCCGGAAACAACGGAACCAAATACCACATCTTTGGTGTTATTGTATCTTTGTAGCAACAGACCCCAAATCCCATGAAATACAGAACTTAAGGTTACCTGATTTTGTTGTGCTATCATTTCCAAACCACGGGTTAACTGCTCGTCCAAGGTAAAAATATGGTTGTTCAGCTTGTAGCTTCCATCCTCAGTTGACTTACTGCTAAGAGGTAAGCCACTTTGCTCTTCCACACCTGATAATTGTTGTTCCCAATAAGCAAGAGCTGTCTTCTTATTTTGCTGACCTAACCAACTGATATACCGGCTATATGGAAATACTACATCCAATTCTGGCTTCTTCCCGAGGGAATAAGCTCTGTAAATTTGGAACAGATCCTTCGCAATTGTACCAATACACCAGCCATCCATAATGATGTGATGAAAGCTTAGAACCATTTTGCAGCTTGTATCACTTAATGCAAGAACACTTATCCGAATAAGGAGATCCTTTTCCAGATCAAAACGCATTTTCCGATCATTAATCGTAAAATTATCAACATATAAACGTTGTTCTGCTTCATTTAATTCCGTAATGTCTCTATAATCAATCGTTGCCTCTTTATTAGCCAGCACGACTTGTAACGGTTGGTCTGTTTCTTTATAAACAAACACAGTCCGTAACACATCATAACGGTCAATTAGGGTTTGGAAGCTTTCTTTCAGCGTCTCTACATTCAACCGTTCATTTAAGGTAATGACCGTTTGATCAAAATATGCTTCTGAGTGCTCGTCTAAAATGGAGTGATATAGAAGCCCCTCCTGCATGGGTGTCAATGGATAAATGTTTTGAATGAGTGCGTTTCTCATACGGCTCACCACTTTGCTACAAGTTTAGTTTGTTACTTAAAAGTTGGGACAGGTTCTGAAACTCATCGATTGACAATTTGTCATAGAGAAAATCAGTTGGACTTTGTTCCGTTACTTGTTTGCTGCAGCAATGGTCGATTAGATTCGTCAAATGTTTTTGGAATAAAAACAATATTCGTTCAATGGTTTGTTGCTGGTATTCTTGCTTGTTATAGTTGCATGTAATAATTAACTGTTCATTCTCATTAATAATGCAGTTGATATCTAACGCTACGGATCTTTCCGTAAAGGGACTAGCCTCTTCTCCTGAGGAAAATTTAGAAAGTGTAAATACATCTGTATCTAGTTCCGTATCAAAACGCCCCATATAATTAAAGGCAATTTCAGGAGCGGCTTGAAATGCAGTCACACCAGACTCATTCACTTGAGCATAGTTTAATACCCCATACCCAAAGCCCTTGTTCGGTATCCTTCTAAGGCTATCTTTGATGTTCTTAATCTGATATGAAAGATCATGCGCATTGTCCACATCCAGTAAAAATGGATACATTGTTGTGAACCAACCAACGGTTCTGGAAATGTTCATTTCCTGAAACACTTCTTCTCGCCCATGCCCTTCAAGATAAATCAACACACGAGACTGCTGAGTCCATTCTTTGATACTTAATCCAAGAGCAGTGAGCAAAATGTCATTAATTTCAGTATTGTAGGCCTGGTGCACCTGTCTTAATAATTTACTAGTGTTCTCATTATCAAGTGAGACACTTACATTTTCGCTATCACGCAACATATTGGTTTCATAGGAGTTATCTTTAGGTAACGTTCCAGACTCGGTTTGCTCCAGCTGTGTCCAGTATTCCAGTTCTTGTGCCAGTTCCTCGCTTGTTGCATATTGGCTTATTTCTTGTGCCCAAGAGCGGTACGAATCTGTTTTGTCTGGCAAGAGTAGTGCTGCCCCCTGCTGATATTGCTGATAAAGGGACGTAAAATCTTGTAAAATAATTCTCCACGAAACCCCATCAACTACCAGGTGATGAACCGCAATGAGCAGGTGATCTCCCTCAACAGTCCGGAATAATCCCAGCTTCATTAAAGGGCCGGTTGTGAGATCGAAGCTACTTTGAATAGCCGTTGCTTCTTGCTCAATCCATGCTTCTGCTGGTAGACCTTCAGGCAGTGATTTTATCGCCAAGGATAGTGGTTGATTGTTTAGCCCTTCATTGTATTGAACGATGCGATCTTCTCTCTGACAGAATGTCATTCTTAAGGCATCATGCTGTTTAATGATGCAGTCAAATGCAGCCACAATCCCTTGCTCATCAAAACCGTCTTCAGAAAATAGCATGACGGACTGATTAAAATGCTGAGGACTTATCTTCTGTAGATGGAAGAATCGCTGCTGTATTGGCGTTAAAGGCAGCTCCCCCTCAATAGCTTCCTGACTAATTTTCCGACGGATCACCTTAACGAATGGGCTCAATTGTCTAATCTGAGGGTACAAAAATAATTCTTTAATGCTTAGCTTGTAGCCATGTGTGTTCAAACGCGAGACGATTTGCAGACCCTTAATAGAGTCTCCGCCCAAATCAAAGAAGTTGTGAGTTGCACTCACGCCTGTTACGGCAAGCACTTCCTCCCATATTTGGGCCAGCAATACTTCAGTCTCACCTGTTGGTTCCACATACTCCACTTCTAAGGCACCGCTCCAGTCAGGTTCAGGTAATGCTTTACGGTTAATCTTTCCGCCAGGTGTAATGGGGATCACGTCAAGCGGAACATACACCGAAGGTATCATGTAATCAGGAAGCTCCTTAGCCAACTGCATTTTGATATGATCCGTATCTAATCGATTAGCTGAAACCACATACGCGCATAAATAAGAACTTCCCTTATTCTCTTTGACCATTACGACAGTTTCCTGAATATCAGCTATGCCTAAAAGATGATATTCAATTTCACTAAGCTCAATCCTATAGCCGCGAATTTTGACCTGAAAATCGGATCTGCCCAGGAAAGCAATGTTACCGTCAGGCAAGTATTTAGCTAAATCTCCTGTTTTATAGAGCTTTTCATAGCCAGGCATTGAATAAGGATTATCTATAAAGCTGGCCTTCGTTTTAGTCGGATCATTCAAATATCCAATCCCAAGTGGTGTACCTGCAATATACATTTCTCCCGCGATTCCTACGGGAACCCTTTTTAGTCCAGGGTCCAATATATAAATCTTAGTATTGGCAATTGGCTTTCCGATAGGAATTCTGTCTTCATCTCCTGTCACTCGATAAGCAACACAGCCTATACTTGCCTCCGTTGGACCATACAGGTTCGTGATTTGAACATGAGGAAAAATGGTTAAAAACGTATGAACCGTCGATGGCGTAATTTCTTCACCACCAAGAATAACTTGTTGAAGAGAATCCAATTGCTTGGTTCGAGTTGAATTTTGGTCCAACTGGTTGACAATAGCATTAAATACGGATGGAACGAAGTCTGTAAAAGAAATACGCTCCTGTTCAATGATATTCGTCATGTACGTAGCATCCACGGTCATGCCTGTTTCCGGCAACACGGTCGTTCCGCCGTTCATTAATGGCCAAAACAATTGCCATACCGCGCTGTCGTATACATGATGAGTCGTCTGGAGAACACTTTGTGCAGCCGATGTTCCAAAATAGTCGTTCATCCATAGAAAACGATTGGTGATTCCTTTATGGGCAGCAATAACTCCTTTGGGTTTGCCGGTTGAACCCGAAGTGAAGATTACATAGATTGGTGATTCCATATCTACATCTACTGCCGGGTTACTGATAGCGTTACTCCTCTTTTCGACTACAGAGCAGTCTATAACTAGATACTCTTCAGCATTTATTTCTGAGCTGATAGGTGTACTTGAATTGACCAATAGGGTAGAACTTCCCAAATCCTGCAGGGCGCTCTGTAAGCGGTCAATAGGCCACTCTGTATCAAGAGGCGAAAAAGCAGCACCTGTTTTCATAACAGCCAGCATGGATACTACCAGTTCCAGGCTCCGTTCCATGAGTATAGGCACATAACTTCCAAGTCCAATTCCTTTAGCCAACAAATTGCTTGCTATCGCGTTCGCCTGATCATTTAACTCCTTGTAGGTCAGCACCTGATCTTGATAGATAACAGCTTTAGCATCCGGTCTTCTATCAGCCTGCTCCTCAATATAATGATGTATGGGTCTTGGCTGTGGATAAGCTATATGAGTGCTGTTATACCGTTCCTCCATAGCAGCCGCTTCTGTTGCGCTTAGAAGATTAATATCAGTCAATGCCATATCAGCGTTTTGGACTACTTCCTCCAATACATTCAGGTAATGCTCGACGAGAAGCTCAATTGTTTCTTTTTTATACAGTTTTGTACTGTACTCAAATTCCAGATGAACTCTCCCAGCCTTTTGTTCGGCATTCAGTACAAGATCGAATTTGGAAATCCCCGTTTTAAACGGATATAGCTCAAAATAAAGGTTATCGGCTTGCCACTGCTGTGCATCCGTATTCATAAAGGAGAACATTGTGTCAAACAACGGATTTCGACTCAGGTCTCTCTTGATGGACAGCTTATCAACCAGTTCGGCAAATGAATACGATTGATTTTGCAGAGCTTGCAGCGTGTTTTCTTTTACTTCGTTCAAAAAGGTTTTGAAGCTCTTATGACTAGCCGGATGGTTTCGAATAGCCAGTGTATTAACGAATAACCCTACGATCCCATTGGTATCTGCATGCGTCCGTCCAGATGTTGGAATGCCGATTACGATATCTTCCTGTCCCGCATATTTCCCCAGCAGCACATTATAGGCAGCAAATAGAAGCATAAAGAGTGTGCTATCTGTTTGAATACACGTGAGATTCAACTGTTCTATAAGCTTTTCGGACAGTTCGACTTTCACCATATCTCCAACAAAACTCTGCAACTGTGGCCGCTGATAGTCTGTAGGCAGATCTAGAACGGGAAGTTCTCCTTTATATTGATCAAGCCAATACTGTTCTTGCTTTGTATGAATTTCTGTATTCGATCTGAGCCAAGCAGAGTAATCTTTGTATTGAAGCGGTAAAGCGGGAAGTTCTTCTCCCTTGTACAGCTTGTTCCATTCGTCAATAATAGTGTCGATAGAAGTACCATCAGCTATCAAATGATGCATATCAATAAGAAGCATAAACTTATCACGATCCATTTGAAGAAGCTCCGCCCGAAATAGTGGGGCTTTACCAACATCAAAAGGACGGATGAAATTATGGATCAATGTATCTATGCCCTTTGTCGTAATATCACCAGCAGCCCGGGCAAAGCCAAGTTCAAAGCTTACCTCTGGTTGTACAAATTGCACCGCTCTATCATCCACGTATCCGAACGAGGTCCGAAATGCTTCGTGCCGGGCTAATAATTGTTCAAAGGTACGCTCCACTCTTCTTCGATCTACATGACCTTCGATCATCAATGCTGCCGACATGTTGTAAGCCACACCCGTCTCATCTAGCGGTAGCACGGCCAACAATCTGGATTGTGCTGGAGAAACCTCATAATAAGCTCCCTCAGTCACTGCCTCAATTCGTTGGTAATCTGTGGGTTTGGCAGCAAGAATCTTCTTGGAGAGCGCTTCGATTGTTGGTGCCCCAAATATATCTTGAGTTGAAATTTCGATATGAAAGACCTCGTTGATTTTCGCAGTCAACAGGGTCGCTTTCATCGAGTGCCCACCTATTTCAAAAAAATGATCGTGTATACCAATCGGAGAAATCTCCAGCAGATCCTGCCACATTTCGATCAATAGCTGCTCCGTTTCATTATTGGGCCCAACATGCTGTAATTCTTTGCTAGAATGCTCCCCTGGTTCAGGTAATGCACTTTTACTAACTTTGCCGTTTGCTGTCAGCGGCATCGCATCCAACAAGAATACATGGGCTGGTACCATATAATGAGGCAGGCTTGACGACAGATAGTCTTTCAAAACATCTACTGTAACCGATTCCCGCAAAACGGCATAAGCGCATAAATACGGATTGTCATCTGTTCCTTTAATCACTACTGCTGCCTCTTTTACCGCTCTATGAGCCAACAATGTGTTTTCAATTTCACCTGGCTCAATCCGGTAGCCCCTGATTTTTACTTGTTGATCTGCGCGGCCAAGATACTCTAGCGTTCCGTCAGGTAACCATCTCGCTAAATCTCCTGTTCTGTAGAGCTTCATATTGTCCAAATAAGGGTGTGGGATAAATTTCTGCGCCGTAAGCTCAGGACGATTACGATATTCTCGCGCAATTCCTTTACCCCAAACGCATAATTCTCCTGAAAGCCCTATTGGCCGCAACTGCAAGTATTGATCCAGAATGAGAACGCCCGTATTAGGAATCGGCTTTCCAATACACCCCACTTCTTCAGGCCCCATATCTCGTAACATCGTTGTAACTACACTATTTTCTGTTGGACCATACTCATTGAACAATTGAATGCCAGGATGTTTGGCTTGGCTGGCTTCTATCAACCGTTTCGTTGCTTTCTCACCGCCTAACGTTACAACCTTGAGAGACTTGGCTTCATCTGGAGTCAGACCCTCTATAATAGACATGTACATGGAAGGAGTACACACGAGATGTGTAATATGATTTGATAAAATTAAGGTCTTCAGAGCCGATAATTCACTCAGTTCCTCATTCGTAGGCAGCACTACCGTACTTCCAGACAGCAGCGGAGTAAAAAAGGCACCCACAAAAGCATCAAATGAGCTAGACAGCATTGGCAGGATACGGTCTGCTGCTTCTAGTGCATATTCATTTATTCTCCAAGACAACGTATTTAATATCGCTCGATGCTCAATACAAACTCCTTTAGGAGTACCGGTTGAGCCTGATGTATAGATCACATATGCCAAATGACTTGAATCCGATTCCCACTTTGAAGACAACTTGCTTTCTGTTTTATACCACTCATCATCGTCCATATTTAGGACTAAACCTTCATAAGTTGTAGCATTGTAATTAGATGAGTCATTCAACAACAGGAGAGCAGCCCCGCTATCCTCAAGCATAAAGTGAATTCGTTCTTCTGGATAAGAACTGTCGATTGGAAGATAGGCGCCACCGGCTTTTAAAATAGCCAACATACCAACGGCCAAATCTAATGAACGGCCCGCCATTAAGCCGACTACAGTTTCTGCCCCTACTCCCCGCTTCATTAATGCCCTCGCCAGCTGATTTGATTTCTCGTTCAGCTCTTTATAAGTAATCACATGTCCCTGATGAACTACAGCTACATGATCCGGACTTTTGAGAGCTTGCTCTTCGAATTGCAAGTGCAACGTTTCTTGTTTCTCCACTATCGATGAAGAGGGCAGATCAATAGTGTTAAAGCCGTGTATTAGCTGCAACTTCTCTTCCTCAGGTAACCATTCCAACTTCCCAATCTCGCTCCAAGGTTGTTCTAAAATGGAGCGTAATATTTGTATATAGAGGCTAGCAAGGCGATCAATCGTTTCTGATCGGAACAATTGGGTACAATAATTGAAGCGTAAGGCTAGACCCTCCTGCCATTCGTCAGCACTTAGTACCAAATCGAATTGGGAAATCCCTGGATTGAATTCACTTGGATGAAATTTTACTCCATTGGCTTCAAGAGAACTCATTTCAAAATTCTGCATGACAAACATCGTATCAAACAAAGGATTGCGTCCTTGGTCACGGCGGATATCCAGTCTCTCAATCAATGCTTCAAAAGGATAGTCTTGATAATCCATAGCTCGCAGAGTCGTTTCCTTGACCTCTTGCAAAAACGAATGAAAACTCCGCTGAGGAGACGGACGGTTCCGCAAAGCTAACGTGTTAACAAACATTCCTATCATCGTTTCCGTGTCCGGATGCTGGCGTCCTGCCACCGCTGTTCCTACAATAATATCTTCCTGACCCGTATACTTTGCGAGCAGTATATTGTAAGCCGCAAGCAGGATCATAAAGGCCGTAGTCCCCGTATTTTTGGCAAGTTTCTTTAATTCCTCTGTCATTGCTGAAGTGATGTTATACGACAATACAGCCCCTTCGTAGCTTTGATCTAATGGTCTAGGGAAGTCCGTAGGCATTGCCAGTACAGGTAATTCTCCGTTCAAAACATTTTTCCAATAATGTTCCTGTTCAAACAAACGGTTGCTGGTATATTGTTTCTTTTGCCATGCAACAAAATCTTTATATTGAATTTGGATCGGAGCTAACATTTCACTCCGATACAGCTGTACGAGTTCATTAAGGAAAATGGATAACGAAAGCCCATCTGCAATACTGTGATGCATATCCATGACCAACATATGTTTATTAGCTTCAAAGCGAAACAATTCTGCTCTGAAGAGTGGCCATTGGCGCAGATCAAACGGACGGACAAACAATCGACTCATCTCGTCTGCATCTTTCTCCAATATTTCTGTGACTTTGATTTCAAAAGCCGGCTCATCATGAATGACTTGTACAATTTCGCCATCCACGATATTAAAAGAAGTACGAAATGATTCATGACGCCGAATCAAATCCAGGCAAGCCTTCTGAAGACGGGGGATGTCTAGATCCCCCTCAATACGCACCTGGCCCGTAATATTGTAAGCTGTACCTATCCCCATATCCTGCAAGACAAACATACGTCTTTGGGCATCGGATACTGCATAATGCGTACATTCTTCGAGCTTTTTAATAGAAACGGCTGTACCTTGTTTGGCTCCTTCGATCACCTTGGTCAAGGCCGAAACTGTCGGTGAATGAAAAAGTACATTCAAGGGGATTCGTTTGCCAAACTCTTGATGAACTCGGGCAAGCAAGAGAGTCGCCTTCAACGAATCTCCTCCTAGATCAAAGAAATTGTCATCAGATCTAACACGATTCAATCCCAGCACCGTTCCCCAAATTCCCTCTACTTTTCTCTCCGTGCTACTAACTGCCTCAACAGGTTCTTTGCTAACAGCTTGTTTCATAGTAGAAAGTTGCGACAAATCTACATATCCCTGTGAATTTAAGGGCATGTTTTCAAGCTGAATGATCTGTTGAGGTACCCATTGGTCTTGCAAATGATTTCGCAATTGCTTGCGTAGGATTTCCTCTATTCCATCATTAAGACTCGTAACATATACAACCAGATGGGTGTCTGCTCTGTCCTCTGTACTCTGAACTATCACTTGGCACTCGCTAATTTGTGGAATAGAGGTAATAAATCGTTCAAGCTGTTCAGTATATATGGCATGTCCTTTTATATAGGCTCGCTTCTGAACAGGTCCCAACAGTCGCAATTCACCGTTTGCGGTTCGCAAAGCCAGGATTCCTGTCGGTAAATACACTGAATTTTCGGAAGGAGATTCGTTTTCCTGTACTACATGCAGTTCCCCGATCGTCCCCACAGGCGCAGGTTGCAGATAATGATCCAGTAAATAGATGGCTCTTGGTGAATCGTTGTCCGTGATGCCGCTGGATTCGAGTTCCACATAGTCCCTGTAGTTTTTAACCCCATATTTCAGTTCATCCTGATTTAAGAGGGAGATATCTACAAAATCCCGTTCCTGCCCATCAGCAATCGTATTCAGGATGTGTAAAAAATACTCTGCCCAAATCTGCATTGTTTCCGGTCCGGCCAAGCTGGCTTTAATATCAAAATCAAACCAAAGCTCTCCCTCGACCTCCATCACATTGAGAAACATGTCATATTTGGAGTACAGGATCGGCGTCGGTATCAATTCGACGTCCAGTCCATGAAAATGAAAATTCTGCATTGGTCGATCCATATTGAAGATGACATTCATCTCAGGTATCCGTATGTTCTCAATACGCTCAATCAGATCAGCAAAAGAGTAGCTTTGAAGCGGTTCGACCTCCTGCATGACTTGCTTAACTTGTGCCATATACTTAAATAAAGAATCTTTACTGGTAATATGGCTCACAATCGGCAGCATGTTAACACAGTTACCGATCAAATTAATTTGTTCCATTCTAGACTGTCCAGAGGTAGGAATCCCTACTACTATCGTTGTGTTTCCAGTTAAGCGGTGCAGAAACACCTTATATGCACTCAGCAGTGTAACAAACAAGCTGTTACCCGCTTTAATGCTAAGCTTTTTCAACTTTCTCGCCAGCGTACTGTCTGCCCGAATATTTATTCTTCTTCCTCTATACGATGCTTTCTTCATGCCACCGTCCTCAGACGGAATGTCCATGGCGACAGGGACGGAATCCAATGTCCGTGCCCAGTAAGAAACTGCCTCACTCACTCCTGCATGTTCTAGCTCCAACTGTTGCCAAGCTTGAAATTCTCTGAATTTTGGCGGTACAGGCAACGTGACTATATTTTCACCTTTGCAGAAAGAAGTGTAGGCTTGCTCCCATTCACGGATAAACACTGCCATCGACCAACCATCAGCAACAATATGATGAAATGTGAACACCACAATATGTTCTTCCGGTTGTAAGCGTAAAATGTGAGTTCGGAACAGCGGATCTTTGGACGTCAAATCAAACGCCCTTTTTCCCTCTTCCTCAAACCATTGCTTGACCTTTTCTTCGTGCTCTGATGGAGGAGATCCTGAGAAATCACTCAGTGAGATGACCACATTCACGTTGTCAAGAACATGCTGTTCTTCGCCATCGAGGTCAATAACCGTCCGTAGCGAATCATGCCGGTTCACAATTGCTTGAACTGAACGTTTTACAGTATCAAGCTGCAGTTGACCCTGCATCCGCAAGGCTGCTATTTCATTGAATGCAGTGGATGAATCACTTCTGGATTGCGTAGCAAACCAAATTTGCTGCTGCTCCTTTGTTAAAGGGAACGATGAGGATTCGATGGGAACCACATTATTTTTTCGGTTTCCATTTCCATCCGGTGATGGCGTATTGTCAGGTAAGAATCCCCCTTTTCTCAATTCCTCCACGCTTTCCTTTACAGCCTGTGTAATTTGTTGAAGGTCCCCATCTGTATGAGCAGTCGATAAAAAGCAATTGCGACCTTCCCAAATGTAAATTCCCTTGTCAATCAGCAGATGGAAAAAGAGCTCAATGTCGCCAAACGAAACAAACCGGAATAGTGAGCCATAGTTCACCATGTGGATAGGTACACTATTTTGTTTAAAATAAGTATTCAGCTCTGCTACCCATTCGTTGGTTCTTCGGTTCAGTTGTTCCTGAAGATTCGGCCCTTCAGACTTCAAATATTTCAAAGTCGCTAGAGCCGTGTGCATGGTCAGCGGATGTGTGCAGAAAGTACCGCCTACGAATGTTTTAATATTCGTATTTTCCGGATAGGAGTCGTCTCCGAACGACCACACACCTCCATCTACAGTGTCCATAAACTCTGAGCTTCCGGCGACAATGCCAACAGGCATACCTCCACCCGCCACTTTTCCGTAAGTAACTAGATCAGCTTTAATTCCAAACCAGGCCTGAGCACCTCCTGGATGAATTCTAAATCCTGTAATTACTTCATCAAAAATAAGTGCCGTTCCCGAATTTGCTGTGATCTCGCGAATTTGCTTCAAGAACTCCTTTGGTTGCAAATCCGGTCTGCGACTCTGTACAGGCTCCACCAATACGGCAGCAAGTTCATGTGCATAATGTTTGATAGCTTTTATAGAATCCGGGTGATTATAAGGGAGTACAATTACATCCTCCATCATGCTCGAAGGAATTCCCGGTGCCATGGGTAACGCCTCTCCCCCGCTTGAGTTCGGATCGGACACAGCCAGTACACCATCGAACGTTCCATGGTAAGAACCAGCAAACAGCACTATTTTGGAGCGTCCTGTAGCCGCTCTAGCCAAACGTAAAGCGACCATAACAGCTTCTGACCCCGAATTATAAAAGGCAACCCGCTCCACACCTGTCAGCTCGCTAATCAAGGCAGCAACCTCACCTGCTGTATTTGACATAGGGCCGATCGAAGGCGTACGGTCGTGCACATTGCTCCGCAAAGTATCGGTTAGCCAAGCTGGGTTATGACCCAGTAAATGAACCCCGAAGCCCATAGTTAAATCAATGTACTCATTCCCATCCACATCCCATATCCTTGAGCCCGAAGCGCTCTCTGAAATGATAGGATATACGATTTCTTTCCAATAGGACCGGAACCCAGACACATGACGATTATTAGCATGAACCAATCGACTATCCTGGGTGTATTTCTTGGACCCGAGGGTTCGTTGAGTATATCGTTTAATAAAACGCTGTAAGAAATCATTTTGCCGCGCACTGTATCCACTTTCCTCACCGATTAGTAGAGGTTGATAGGGTACAAAGGGTTTGGATTCAGTAGTTGTATTCACTTTAATTGTAGAAGTGATAGGCACGTCAGTTGCCACAGCATGCAGAGATGTAGGCTGAGCACTGACTGTATCTTTGTTTGTTGTTAACGGTGCAGCCTGAATAGTTCCCCCTTGACCGCCACTAAGCATCTCTAGTTGTTTGGTCAACACTTGAGTAAGTCCAAGCTGTTGGTTGTTCAGTAATTCAATTTGTTGAGAGAGTAACTTTTCCAGGCCACCAAACTCGGACGAAGACTTTGCAGCAACCGTATTTTCTGGATTGACTTCTGTCCGATCATCGACCGTACTTAGAGCATCAGCAGCCGCTACCGATTGGGTGGTATATGTCAAATCTGAAATAAACGTTGTTAGACGATCCAGGTTTGTAACACTTTCAAAGAAGTGGTTCATGGGAACATCCACATTAAATTGTTCTCTAATTTCTTTTTGAACTTGAACTAGCATAATTGAATCCAAGCCCATTTCGAGAAAATGCATCTGCTCATCCAGTTGTTCCACCGTAAAACCGGAAACTTTACTGATTACATCTTTTAATACTTTGGAAATCTTCGCTGTGTAGTCTAGCTGGTCTGTAGCTTGCAGTTCTTTTGGATACGCGGACTCCATACTTTTCTCCTCCCTGCCTACGTTACTTATCTGCACTACTTTTGGAGTAAACCAGCAACGATTTCGTTCAAAAGGGTACAAAGGCAGCGACTGGATTATTTTGATATCATCCGCATAAAGCGCTTGCCACGGAATAGCCATACCTTTGACGTACAGTTCACCCAATTGGCGTAGAGCGTGAACATCTGTATGTGCACTTGCTCTAATGGCTGTAATCAATCGACCTACCGTATCATCTTTTTCCCGTTTATGATCAACGCTCTGTTTATGAGAACCTATATACATATCAGGTGCATTCTCTCGTTTGTTCCCGGAAGTCCATCGCTCCAACTTGTGTAATAAATCCTCTGGACTGGAAGTAATAACTGCTAATTTATGTTCCATATGAGCTCTGCCGATATGTGTGGTATAGCACATCTGCTCCAAGGAAACCGCTGGATTTTGGCGTAAATAGTCCACATATCCCTCAACCAAATGATGCAGACTTCGCTCATTTTTTGCAGAAACCGTAAAAAGATGAATGCCATCCGGCGTGTTTACAGAATCATCATCTGTTCGCGTTTCTATAAACTCTTCCATAACAACATGAGCATTTGTTCCACTGAAACCAAAAGAACTTACTCCGCAGCGAAGTGGGGCATCATTTGAACTTAAATCCGCTACTTCTGTCGTTAAATAAAACGGCGACAATTCAAAATTAATACGGGAACTAGGCCTCTTAAAATGAACCAACGGAGGATTCTTCCTCGTTTGCAGCATCAGAACTGCTTTAATAAGACTGGATATTCCTGCTGCTTCAAATAAGTGACCAATATTGGGTTTAACAGAACCGATTGCACAAAATTGTTTTTTATCCGTATATTTTTCAAAGGCTTGTGTCAATCCCGCGATCTCAATAGGGTCCCCTAGTTTAGTTCCCGTTCCATGAGCTTCGATAAATGATAGAGTTTCCGGGTGAATAGCCGCATCATTCCAAGCGGCCTCTACCACTTCTGCCTGTGCGGAAGGACTAGGTGCAGTAATACCTACCGTTGTACCATCCTGATTCACCGCACTTCCTTTAATCACAGCATAAATACGATCTCCGTCTTGCAATGCTTGATCGAGAGGCTTCAACAGGACCGCTGCAACCCCTTCTCCCACACCTGTTCCATCTGCCTCTGCACCAAAGGTACGAGCTCTGTAATTTGGCGATTCCATATCTAGTCCCAGCTTCACTGGTAATAGCATCGTTCGGATTCCTCCGGCAATTGCCATCTTACAATCGCCCGTCGCTAACGCCTTACAAGCCATATGAATCGCGACAAGTGAAGAGGAGCACGCCGTATCCACTGTTACTGCTGGACCTTTCAAATTAAGAAAGTAAGAAATTCGACTTGCCAGCACTGACGGTAAATTCCCAACAATATACTGGTGAAATTTGTCCGGTTCTCCTTTAGAGAGCATCCGCTCATAATCGTAGCCCACTTTTGAGAAGCCGACGTAAACTCCTACCTTTTGTCCGTGAATCCGATCCCCTGCATAGCCCCCATCCTCAAGTGCATGCCATGCGGTCTGAAGGAATAATCTCTGATTTGGGTCCATATAGCTTGCTTCCACAGGACTCAGCTTGAAGAACGCATAATCAAATTTGTCAATTTCTTCTAGGAAGCCACCTTCTATAAACTCTTCTTCTCCCTTCCTTTGATCCACAACTGATAAATAATCGATGGCGTCTTGCTTACGTTGAGAGCTTAAGTTCCCGATACAGTCATCGCCCTGAACAATATGATCCCAATACTGTGACACAGATGAAGAACCAGGTAAGTCCAAAGAAAGCCCAATAATAGCCACGTCCTTGCTATGGTTGTGATCCGTATCATCTGTAGGAATATGCTGTTGTTCAGAATCGGCGGGGCTCGCCAAAAATTCTGCCAAGTGAGCTATTGAGGGGTGATCAAACAAATCGGTAACTGCAAGCTTAATCCCCAGCTGATTTTCAATTTTGTCTGTAATCTGAACCAGTTGTAGGGAATTGGCTCCTAAATCAAAATAGCTATCTCT
This sequence comes from Paenibacillus sp. T2-29, assembly GCF_052921365.1. Lineage (NCBI taxonomy): Bacteria > Bacillati > Bacillota > Bacilli > Caryophanales > Paenibacillaceae > Paenibacillus > Paenibacillus sp. T2-29. Next base: position 668,766 of record NZ_JBREVE010000002.1, read on the forward strand.
CGTATCAACCTCTTCCCTAAGTAATACCTCGCAGCAAATATCGTGAAGTACTTTTTCGATCTCAAACGAAAGTGTAGGCAATTTTTGATTTTTGTTTTCTTGCTCCATGATCCCTTTTAAAACTATCGAAGTCTCCTGATAATGTCCCGCTTCATACTGAGCCGCAAGCTTATACCTCTGTAACTTCCCACTGGTCGTTTTGGGCATTTGCTTAATAGGTATAATATCGTGAACCGCCCATCCTCCATGATGATACAAATGTTTTTTTAATTGAGATGCAATTGGAGAAAATTTTTCTATCGTCTTTTTGGATACGACAAATACCACAATTTCCTCTGATTCCATCCCATTTACACGAACTCCACACGCCGCCACACGATTAAGTTCGACTCCTTCTACTTCCTCAGCGATACGCTCGATGTCATGAGGGTAAACGTTCTGTCCATTTACAAATATGATATCCTTTGCTCTCCCTGTGACGACTAATTGACCTTCACGGAAGAACCCCAGATCGCCAGTTCTCACCCATCCATCTAACGTCAAAAGTTTGGATGTCGAATCTTCGTTGTTATAGTATCCTTTTGTAACATTTTCACCTTTGATTTGTATGTGCCCAATAACGCGATCCGCGACTTCTGCATCCTCGTCATCGCATATTCTGATTTCACAATAATCTAACGACTGACCGACCACAACAAATGGCAGAGCATTATGAAAAGTCTTGTCTACCTCCAAGACGGACTCTCCAATATTTAAGTGCTTACGATCAACATAAACGGTTATATATTCAGTATCGATTGGCGGGATAGCAACTGCAACCGATGCTTCTGCTAAACCATATGATGTTCGCATAGTCGTTCTTTTTAATCCAAAAGGAGCTAATTTGTCAAGAAAGGTGTCACACAATTCAGGAGAGATAGGTTCAGCACCATTGATGATGGCACGGATCTTGGACAGGTTCCAGTTCTTCACTTTTTCAGGTTTGAAAAATTGCATGAAATACTTATATCCGAAGTTTGGCGATGAAATAATGCTTACTTGATGTTCACTAGCTTTTTTTATCCAAAGTACTGGCTGACGAATGAACAGCGAAGTCGGCATAATGAACTGATTCACTCCAGCAACTAATGGGGTAATATGATTGTAAATTAAACCCATATCATGGGTTAGAGGCATCCACTGCAAGAACGAATCTTGCTCTGTGACGACTGTCCTATTTATAATTCCACTTGTGTTATGAATGAGATTATGATGTGTAAGGATGACTCCCTTAGGATCACCTGTGGAACCGGAGGAGAACTGAATAAATGCTATATCCTCCATCTGAGGGGTGTGTATCTTTGCAAAGGATTGCTTGGGTTGTTCATGGTCTTGAAGAAGTAATTGATGACGATGGCGGATATTTTCGAATAGGTCATCTTGGTTGCTTTTCAATGTATATTTCTCAAGGTCTTTTAATATTTTGGGCTCGATGAGTAAAAAAGGATCGTTAAGAACATCCCAAATTTTAAAAAGTTTCATTCTATGCTCATCATTGTTACCGATGCTGACAGGTACCGGAATCATGCCACCAAGAATACAAGCCCAAAACGCTTTTACAAAATGGCGATTATTTTCTATTTGAAATACAATTTCCTGTCCCTGCCTAACTCCTGCATCCTGAAGATTCCCCAGAAATGCTAGAGCTTCCCAATATAAATCTTTATAAGTAAGTGTTGTTTCGTTTTGATCCGATTCAATAAAAGTAATAAATTTATGATCACACTTTCCCCGTTCTGTAATAACCTCAACCAGTGTTTTGAACCTATTTGTATACATGCTATTCCCCCGTATATCGTAAGATTTATTAGCTTCCAGTTAATAAATTTACAATCTCCAACATCATTGATGAATCTTATTCAGAACATATTAAGAATCGTCTGTTGTTCTTGCTCGGGCACTTGCTTGGTAGTGAGAATAGTACGAATTAGCTCTAACACCTCTGTATTAACCGCATTATAAACGGTGTCATTTTTATGACTTTGAAGTTGAAGTTGATTGATCCGATTTCGAATCTGCTGACTAGGGTAAACAACCCCCTCCATATGTTGTTTGTAATCCCCATTTCGATTTCGTGCAATAAGCGCTGCTGCAAAGCCTTCCTCCAGACGCTCAAGTGTAACTTTGCGTGTACTTTGCTGCTTACTTAGCCACTTGTCCACCTCTTTTAAAGAAGAACTGGTATTAACAGAAAAAGTGGAGATACTCGGATATCTTTCTTTCATCAGCTGTCCAAGTACTTTTCTCGGACCTAATTCTAACGCAACGGTAATACCGTTCTGATATAAATAATCCATCGTATCTGTCCAGCGTACGGGGCTTATCATTTGCTTGTATAGCAAGTCATAAATCGAAAATTCATCATGTGGTAAGGCTGTTACATTGGAAACAACCGGCCACCTTCCCTTGTGTAGCGGGAATTTCTTTAGTTCTACGGCAAGCTTATCTGCTGCAGGCTTCATTAGAGTACTGTGAAAAGGCCCGCTTACTGTTAAATAGTTAACCTTACTATGTTCTAGACGTTTGATTTGCTCCACTATTCGAGCCATAGGTTCTGTATGTCCCGATAGCACGTACTGATTGTCCGAATTGTGACATGCAATAGATATAACATCACGATCCGTAGATATCTCTTGACATAAGCTCTCCAGAATAGAAGCAGAAACATTCGCAACAGCAACCATAGTCCCTACCCCGTTAGCTGTAGTCTGCTGCATGAGCATTCCTCGTTTTCTCACGATTTGAAGTCCATCTTGAAAAGAGAAAAAACCGCTGCACACCAATGCTGAATATTCTCCTAAACTATGCCCGGCCAACAGTTGAGGTTCCAGTTCCAGTATTTCTCTGCTAGCATAATATGCAGCAAGGCTGGCAGTAAGTAAGGCTGGCTGGGCATTCATGGTCTGAAGAAGCTCTTGGGAATCTCCCTCAAAACAAAGTTTTGAGAGTTTTACACCTAAAGTATCATCCGCTTCTTCGAATAAACGCTTTACCACATTAAAATTATCCCATAGTTCTTTACTCATTCCTACATATTGCGAACCCTGCCCAGGAAAAATAAAAGATACTTTATTCATCTGAAAACCATTCATCTGAAAACCTCTTCTCCAGTGAGCTTCCTGAATATGTGTACTTTTTAAATTTAACTTCTGTTGCAAGTTATAACCTTTGTAGTATTAAAGCAGAAATTTATGATCGACATAATTAATGAAAAAAGGAATTATTTTAAAACAAATTAAATCATATGTAATCACCGTGTACTAGCATTTAATCAGCTTGTATTAATAATTTATAAATCGTTATTCCAACCCATGTTCTACTCCTTTTACGAATTAAAATAACGATTTATTTCAACAAAGTCAATGAATAAGTCAACCTCCAAATGTTACATTTTTGTAAATAAAAAGTCGTAAAATGTATAATTTTGTTGATTGTCATTACATAAAGTCGTTTTCCTGAAAGAATAGCTCTTTTCATTATTTTCACTACATAAAAATAAATAAAATTAAATTATGCAATTGTTAAATATTTTTAAAAGATTGATATAAATACATTCTTATTACATTTTCTTATTTATCCAAATTATGATAATACAATCTTTTTTTGAAGCTTGATCTTAAGCTCAGATTACTCTACATTTGAAAAAAAAATTAAAGACACGATATGAGTCAGATGTCCTTTATTCCATAAAGTTACTGCTTAAATCATAAATACGATGTAACAATTAAATAACTCAAATATAATTTTAGAAATATGCGCACGAAAAAATCTACAGATTTTACCAACTGGTGAGTTTGCAGTCTTCCACTGCCGCTCGCTTAGTCTTGAAAAAGTCTGTAGATGTGATAGATATTGCTATTCGCTTTACTAAAATCATTTCCCACTCAAGTTCTAGTTATAATCCTCCCAATAGCGATACTTCATTTCATTTTCACCTTTGGTGACGATGATCATGTTCTCCACATGCCCAGTTTCTTTATTTGTTCGGTAGATCATGGTACGGGTTTCTCCCTCATCGGGGACAGAGAACAGCACCTTGTCACTGATCATGCCGCTACCAATGCCGACAACGTGTTCTCCCCAGCCGGAGGCTGCGCCCGAACCTGCTCCACTGACGCCAGTCCCGCGCGACAAAATAAGACCCATTCCATAACCGGTAACGGTCTGGGCCGTTTTACCTAGAGCGTGCTCTCCAGCTGATTGAGTATGCTTTTGGACCCAGTAATCGTATTTGTCCGTATTTTGCTCATAACTTATAATATTTCCTTTTTTATCTATAGATATATCCGTTTTGCTTCCGTCTTTACCTGTCAGTTCAGTGACGGCAACAAGGGAATCGGATGTGATCTTGGAGGTCACTCCTGTATTGTAATCTGTACGGATAACCGAGTCCTCGTATTGCAGCCGCAGGACATTCATCTGGTCGTGGATCTTCTGCATGACCTTCTTGTCGCCGATGGTCTCTGCGTTTTTCAATAGTTCCTCATATTGATGATATTTATCCGCGTCTGCCTGCTCCCACTCGTCTATATTTTGGGGTGAATCCACGATATCTCCAGTATGCTTTCCACCCTCTCCGCTGCCCGCCAGCGCTGCACTGGCGTTCATCGCTGCTGCCAAGGCTGACCAGAAGCCACGTGTGCTCCCACCATCCGCATTTCTAAACTTCAAAGCAATACTTTTTAGCTCAATTTCAATGGATTGAACCTTATTTAATATAGAAGAAAGCGTATATTTAGCTGTACGATAGTCATTATAAAAACGATTTCTCTCCATACCATCCCACTGGCTGTGAAGGTGGTTCATTGTGCTATCCAGACCGTTTAGCTGGTTATACAGTATGCCGTGGGCATTGGCAAATTGGGAGGCCACGTTATCCAGCTGCTCCGGTGTGACTTGGATTTTTGTCATGGTGATCACATCCCATCTTCGAAAATAGGAGATAGACATTATAGTTTACAGTAATCCTTATTTCATATTGTAAGCTATAGAAGTCGGACATTCATGAGGATTTATACGTATTTGTGTATTCAGAAGCAGTTCCTTTGATATAATGAATCCATATGAGTTTATTTCGACAATATATTATTGAAAGTCAGGTGTAAGGACATGTCAGATAAAAAAATTATTTTTTTCGATATCGACGGTACATTACTGGACGATGACAAGAAAATGCCGTTAACCACCAAAAAGGCTGTCTTTGCTTTGAAAGAGCAAGGACATGAGGTAGCCATCGCAACAGGACGTGCACCTTTTATGTTCAAGGATATCCGTGAGCAGCTAGAAATTGATTCCTACGTTAGCTTTAATGGGCAATATGTCGTGCTTCGTGGGGAAGTCGTCGCTACCAATCCGCTGAATCGAGAAGCCCTGCAAACGATGACCGATCTGGCACTCACCCATAATCATGCTCTCGTATATATGGATCATATGGACATGAAGGCCAATATTCCTAACGATGAGCTTGTAGAAAAATCGATCCAAACGCTTAAAGCCAAGATTTCAGTCGGATACGATCCGCTTTACTTCCAGGGAAGAGATATTTATCAGACGCTGTTGATGTGTACGGCAGAAGAAGAGCCTTACTATGAAGCGGTGTTCAAAGCATTTGACTTTGTACGCTGGCATCCAAGTTCAGTGGACGTTGTTCCTCACGCTGGCTCTAAAGCAAAGGGAATCCGCGAAATTACGTCCAGACTGGGCATTGCCGATGAGAATCAATACGCTTTTGGCGATGGATTAAACGATGTGGAGATGCTAACAACTATACATAACAGTGTCGCGATGGGGAACGGTTGTGATGAAGCCAAAGCCGCTGCTAAAATGGTCACAAAACGCGCAGATGAAGATGGAATTTTATACGGACTGCAAAAGCTTGGTTTATTAAGCTAACTGGATTGCTGACGGACTGGGCATGTTTCAGGAAAAATTAAGTCGGTTTAATGACTTAGATATGAGAAAATAGGAGGTTGTCGTTGGTATGGAAACGGAAGGCTTACGCAATGTCGAACAGCTAGCCCTGAAGAAATACAAAATTTACAAGCAAAGCCTGCTCCGGTATTTGGCGCGTTCCATGCTGGCGAGTATGTTTATCGGATTCGGCGTCATTGTCGCCTTCAAGACGGGCAACTTTTTTTACATGGAGCATTCTCCATTCACTTATCCCATGGCGGCGCTCACGTTCGGGGCAGCCATCATTCTGATCGCGTACGGCGGCGGGGATTTGTTTACTGGCAACACCTTCTATTATACCTATGCTGCACTCCGTAAAAAGCTGCGCTGGGGTCAGGTGCTGCGGCTATGGACTGCCAGCTATGGAGGCAACTTGTTAGGTGCTGGGGTTTTCGCACTCCTTATATACCTGACAGGGCTGTTTGACTCCTCCAGCGTGAACAGCTTTCTGCTGAGCGTGGTTGAGCATAAAATGGAAGCGCCTGCAATGCAGCTATTCTTCCGCGCTATTTTGTGTAATTGGCTGGTCTGCCTCGCCTTTTTTGTGCCGATGTTTATGAAAGAAAATGGTGCAAAGATGTTCGCTATGATGCTGTTTGTATTCTGCTTTTTCATTTCGGGATATGAGCATAGTATAGCTAATATGTGTACTTTCGCCATTGCGCTCGTGCTGGATCATCCGGGTACGGTCTCTGTCGCTGGCGTCATCCATAATCTCGTTCCGGTTACGCTTGGGAATCTGGTGGGTGGCGTGCTGCTTATGGGGGTTATGTACTATTCGGTCAATCTCCCGTTTTTGGACGAGGAGGAACACTAAAAAAGAAGCCGTGGAACCTAAGTTCCATGGCTTCTTTGCATTAATTTCGAAAAATTGCGTATGCAGTGTCTGCAGATGCTTCTTTGCTGTTTATTCTGCTTGAGCAGGAAAATGAATAAATTCCTCCAACTCCTTGAACAGCTTTTTGGGATTGACGTTGTCAGGTACAACCAGAGTTAGCGGCTCATCCAGCTTGAGCACATACATGCCTAAAATGGATTTGGCATCTGCCATGCCGCTTTTGCCATGAATCCAGATGTCATACGTATAATTGGATACGATTTGATTGATCTTCTCAATATCCTTAACGTTTTTTACCTTGATGGGTGTCATCATTGCACAGCACTCCCCTGCGTTGAATTGGGGCTTACGAAACAAGCCTTAACATCACTATACCCTATTTATAAAGAACGTTGCACAAACTTATTTAGAAAATGACATGCGGCGCGGAGCTGATCTTCCAGTAGCTACCGACCTTTTCAAAATTCACGGTGATTTTCTCGTTCGCCTGCTTGGTTTCTGCCGGATAAGGCACGGTCAGCAGGTAGCTGCGCTTCACCGGAGTCATGGTTATCATTTTCGCCGTAGCCCGGCTGAACTCTAGCAAATTGCCGCCATCTGCGTTCAACTGAGCTAATCTGCCGTTGACTTCAACGAAAAATTTGCCGACAAATTGCTCACTGGCCTGTTTCGTATAAGCCTGCGTTAGATAGTTGATTAATTTGGTCTTCGTACCGATGTCCTCGGACAAATAGCGGTAGCTTTTACCGTTCAACTGGAACGCTTGGCCCAACGATTTGCCACCGCTGATGGCATACTGATAACGAGACTGCGCCTCCAGCACAAGCGGAATCGCACTCTCATGGTTCAGCTTGTCCAGCTGGGTTGGATTCACGCTAGTAGCTGTAGCTGCGGCTGGCGCCGAAGTAGATGGCTGCTGCGGCTTGGACGGCTTGGCAGTCGATGGTACAGACGGAGCTGCCGCTGGTGCTACCGACGCGGATGGGCGCGATGCTGGTGCAGACGGAGCTGCTGGTGCAGACGGAGCTGCTGGTGCAGGCACCTGGGTCGGTACAGTTGCTGACGGACTAGCAACGTTCGGTTGCGCCGCATTCGCGGGACTGGTCACAGCGGGTGCAGCAGCGGCGACCTGTGCCGCGCTCAAAAGTGTGGCCGCAACACATAGTGCGGATAGTTTCGTATTTATTTTCATACTCAAATACACCTCCATAATCATATGTCTGCATAAACTGCACACGTTTCTATTATAAGAATTTCGGTGCTCGATTAGGTTGCTAAATTGTTTCTATTTGCCTTTTTTTGTTCATTCTGCACGAAGTTTGTCCGTATTTGCCGGGAGCGTAGGTTCTGACCGTTTCTTCTGCTTTGCCTCGATCTCTTCCAAGGATCGTGACATTTGCTTCACAGAACGGTCCAGCTGCTCCAATCTACGGTTAAGGGTGACGAGAATGTATTTTAACAGAATCAGGCTTAATGCTGCAGGGAATCCGACATTAGTTACGAGCTCGATCATGCTTTCAGTCGTTAAAGAACTCACAGATCCCGCCTCCTTTATATACACATATATTACCTTTGTAGGAGCTAGCGTTCCCATTTATATGGAAAACATACGTTCCCCTCTGCACCCATACCAAAAAGAGCCCCGATTAGCATGGAGCCCTTTCTGATTATATTCATTTAACCAGCATTCAACCCACTACCGAGCTGCATATCAAGGAGTGTATATGTTCGGCTGCGGGGGCTTGGACATCCCTTCTCCCAGATAAAATCCGGTGTGCGGGGGCTGATTATAGGCTACGTTTTGCCAGGCCACACTCAGGCGATACACCGGATCATGCATAAGCGTGTAGAATCGGTGTTCTGACTCGTAAGGTGTTGTGTAGATACGCAGCGCCGAATTATCACTTTTGCGCCAAATGACTTCCTCCCGCCAGTCACCGAACAGATCAGCCTGCAACGACGGTGTTCCTTTGGTTCCGTTATTGGAACTCGTCCCTGTGGCCGTAAGCAAGTTGGAAGTCGTCGAGTTCGTATAGTTCCACTTGTCGATTTTACCAGCGCTTGAGGAGGTATGATCCAGCAGTTCACGGAGCAGATCCCCATCCCACCAGATACCAAAATTAATAGAAGACGGCGTCGTGTTGGTAATGAGCTGCCCCTGGGCTGAACGTAATCCGATGCCTGGTGCCCATTGCTCATTCCCCTTCGTACGCGGATCAATGTCTGCCGACATACCTCGTCCGGTATCCTTGCCTGTTTTTACGCCCCATAAAATGTTGCCATTGCGCGGATCGTACATGGCTGCTCCGTAGGTGGCATTTTTATCCTCGTTCACCTTAAATACTTCATATCCTGAACGGTCCGGGTCCAAATCCCCGACATGAAGCGCATCTCCATGTCCCATTCCCGTGTTAGCCAGCTTCGCTCCGTTATCGTCTACAACCAGTGAGCCATACACGATCTCATCCTTATCATCTCCATCCACATCTGCCACACTCAAACTGTGATTCCCCTGTCCAGCCGTCCCGGCATTGGTGGAGCTGTTGCTGTCAAAGGTCCAGCGGCGGCTTAGATTGCCGTTCCGCCAATCATATGCGACTAGAACGGTACGCGTGTAGTAACCACGTGCCATTACTATGCTGGGTCTCACGCCATCCAGATAAGCAACCCCGGCGAGAAAACGATCCACACGGTTACCATAATTATCTCCCCAGCTGGACACCGTTCCGCGCGGTGGCACATAGTCAATCGTACTAAGAGCCTTGCCTGTATCACCTGAGAACACAGTTAGAAACTCGGGGCCCTTCAAAATATATCCACTCGTGTTGCGATGATCAGCCGAAGCGTCGCCAATCTTTACACCTGTACCATCTACCGTGCCGTCTGCTGTCTTACATACGACCTCTGCTTTACCATCTCCATCAAAATCATAGACGAGAAATTGCGTATAGTGTGCACCAGCCCGAATGTTCCGTCCCAGATCGATTCGCCATTTGCGTGTTCCATCGAGCTCATATCCGTCCAAAAATACATTTCCCGTATACCCGGATTGCGAATTATCCTTAGAATTGGAAGGGTCCCATTTCAGCACAATCTCATACTCGCCATCCCCATCAAGATCCCCCACACTGGCATCATTGGCATTATACGTGTAGTTCACATGATCCGGGGTTGTACCTCCCGCAGGCTGCTGTATGGGAACGTCCAGATAGTTGCTGTTCCATGCCTTTACCGCTGGAGAAGCGGCCTGCTCTGCTCCGTTAACCACGGCACGAACGGTATACGAAGATGATGTCGTACCTGCCTTGTCCAGAAAGTTGGTTCTCGATGTAATCGGCGCATCGTTCACCTTGCTTGCCCCTCTGTACAGATTGAAGCCAACCGAATCCGTTTCCGTACCCAATAAACGCCAGCTCACCAGTACACCCTCTGGTACCTTCACTGCGACAGTTCCCCTGTTCAGCTTCTCCATTTGCCTTGTAGAGGCAGCTGAGATTGGGCTATCCATCGGAGTGACCAGTCCACACAACATGACACCGAGACAGAGCAATACAGCATGCCGAAACCTTTTGTTCATCTGATCATTAGCTCCTTTCATGGTTTGTATTTTCAATAAATTTATTTTATCTGACTGATAAGTTATTGTTGTTTAAATCTTATGATAGCGCTTACATAAATGTAAAGGGACGAATTCGTCCTTTTTGTTCAAAAATCCGGGCTAATACTTTAAAAATCAGAGGTCCATGAATAATCGTTCCTCGTCAGCTATACTTTGGATATCCTCTGAGCTAATACTGATATATTGGTAGCCTTCTGCCTGTTGTTTTTTCAATGCCAGTTCCTTCATAAAACGTGGGCTACCCTCTCCGGCATCCTCGTCATACACAAGCAATAAACCGTCTGTTTTGCGGAAAAGGAGTTCATCCCGTGCCTTGAGTTGCCATATTCCCTGATACGGCTGGCGGCTAACCACTCCCACATAGTCAACTTCGGCACAAATCTGCTGAAAATATTCCTTTTTATCCTCCTTCCATTTTTCCTCCATATTTTGATAAGCCATCATAATAGAGCATTTTAGGTCGGGGTATTGCTGTTTTAATGCAATGACGACCTCGCAAGCCCACAAGTCCACCCCGTATTGGCCGGGGGTAATCACCCATTCCAGCCCATCTTCGATCAGGGGAATCAGCCTGCTTGTAATCGCCTTTTTAATGTATGGAATGCCTTCGTGCTTTTGACTGAAAATATTCAGCTCATGGGCACGATAGCCAGAAACGAGCAAGTTTTTCATCATCTCATCGTCCTTCTGAAATTATCATAAAAGTTATTGTAAAAGCGAACCTCTGCCCTATGGGCTAAAGAAGGTTCGTCTTTTGGGAATTTAGTATTCAATCAAAATTACTTTATGATGCTTAATGAATTCCTATCAAGCCCGCATATCACCCCTTGGAGTTTACACGCCGATCTTGAATTCTAACATTGCTACTCAACACACCAGCATCGCTACTTATTTTGAACGACGGGTAACTAGGATCTGCCTCTAGCCGCATTTTGCTATCGAACTGCTGCTCCTGCTGCCGATCTACCCAAAAAGAATAAGAATCGGACTGAACTGCTATATCGGTTGCATTCGGTGCATCGATCACCAAGATAACAAGTACGCCGTTGCATCCACAATCTTCTGTATCATAAAACAACTTGAACATGCCTGGCCGTCCTGAAAGGACCATCGCTAGCCTTTCAACCGACAAGGAATCCAACTCTAAATGTATACTCATGAAATGAACTCTCTCCTTTGTAATTGAGATGTTTGGACATATTTGGACTCAACAACTTCAAAAAGTCTAAATATAAACTATATTTTCATTATAATCATCTCAAAACTTTAAGTACAAGGAGATCATTAATGATGGCATTTATAAAAGAGACCGTTTGTTTCTTCGCGGAGATTCTGCTGAATGCATATCTCTAACTTGGTTCCTTTGTGCCCAACGATTCAAATCCACCCTTACATTTGTATTTGTATTAATTTGTTTGGTATTTATCAAGTTTGAACCATTTTTGAAATTCACTCTGGCTAATTTTTTTAACAGATTTCACCTTTTTTCTGTCCATGGAGTATCTGTATAATTTCTTTTGATCAGATGGATACTCACTTATATAGTCTAAACTTTTTCCATCTTTATGCCATAAAATCAGGCCAGTGCTAATATAATCCGTTTCTCTAGGAAGATATATAAAGCCATCCTTCTTCGTATTATAAATGGCTAGGGAGCTGCTTGATGTATCACCGAACGAAAAGACAATTTGATCTTCTTTTGGTGACCAATTATAAGCAGTAATGGATTCTACATTTTTTTTGCCTTTAGCCTTTAATAGATCATTTACAATGGTAGATTTTCCGGTTGTAAGATTGATTAGTAATAACGTATCGCCTGCACTACGCTGTGCCTGTATAGCCAACCATGTATTAGAAGGAGATAATACTGCACTCGATATATCACGCAGTTTATCATTATATCCATCTGTTTTAAGGGTGTAACTCTTTTCTCCTTTTTTGATCGTTATGGATGTAATGACACTTTTCTCAGAACTCGGAACATTTTCCAGCTCGACTTTTTTTGCCAATAACGTAATGTTTTTTTCCTTCCACATTACTTGATCTGGAGTCTCGTTCTTTTTAAACTTAGTTATGGACTGATATACAGATGGATTTACAGTATTAACTGAACTTTGAACATAGGTATTAGGCTGTAATGTACTATTAGCGTTAGTGATAGAAAAGCCACTTATACTTCCCACCAACACTATACTCGACAGGAAAGCAATAGCGTATTTTAATCTTAGATTTTTCATTTTAATGCTCCTTTGCAAAAAGTTTATTGTTCTTAGGAGTCGTTATTGAAAGAGAAAGGATAGGTGAATCTAAATATGAACAAACCTGCTCAATTTATTTCTATTCTTATACTTTCTATAAGTGTAAGTGTGTTTGCTGGTTGTGGAAAGCAGGAGACAACAGGAACCTCCACTAATGAAACAGTACCGGCAGCCTCAGAATCAGCAATTCAAGAAGGACCAGAGTTATCAACCGCACACCAAAGCTTGGACGAGATCAAATGGAATGAAATTAAAGATCCACTAATTGAGTATGGAATGATAACGAAACTCAAAGCGGCAATATCCGCCTTCGTATCAAACGATTTGGATCAATTCCATGCTGCCCTCAGTCCAAGGGTTGGAACAGCTCACGATTATCTCTTCGACTATCCGGTGAAGTTTACTGGTATTGCTGAAGCTCTACAAGAAAATGATCGGGTATTGGTTCCCATTGTAGGCGAACGACTTAATAAAGAAGAAGGCTTCTCTCCCGATATACGGTATACCTTCTATTTTGAAAAGGATAAAGATAGTGTATGGACAATTGTTTCCATTGACTGATTAATCATTCGAATCGAAGAGAAGACGTACTGATAAAATCAGAGCGTCTTCTCTTCTTTAAAATTTATTTGAATAAGTTCTGCAGCAAGAAGCGTACACAAGAAAACCAGCTAATGTTTGTCATGAGGGTCCACTTGTACAGGGAAAATAAAACATTAGACTGGCACACCTAACTTTGAAAAGCTTTTATATACCAAGCATCCATAGCAGAGTGTTCAGAACCTGGTAGAGGTTCATGTAAAAGTGTAAATCCAAACTTTTCATATAATAAACATGCAGTTTTTAATTCATGCATTGTTTCTAAATAGCATTTTTCATAATGTTTAGAGGCAAAAGACGAAGCTGTTTCCATAAGTTTCTTGGAAAGCCCTAAACCTTGAGCTTTTGGACTTAAGTATAGCTTTTGTAATTCGCAAACTTTATCATGTTCGTTAAACGGTGCTATACCAATTCCACCAACAATCTCTCCTTCCATTTCTACTACCCAATAGTTCGCATGTTTTAAATTATTATAGTATTGGTATAGGTCATTAAGTTGAGGGTCAAAATAAGCTGTTCCAGGAATCGCTAATCCAAGTGATTTTAATGAATCTTGTATAATTTCTTTTACTTTTGCATTGTCTTCTTTTTTCATTTCTCGAATAACCATATACGATCTCCTTCAATTAAATCTAAAATTCGGGAGCATACTGCCGGTAGTCCTTTCGGTCTGTGGTTCAGTATTTCAGTTCGTGATTCGCCGGACAAACGAACATACTTCGCTCGGCGTCAAAGGTGAATTTCCACTTTGGAAACAATCCTTGCTTGGGATGAAATCTCCGGTGAGCAATCACCGCAAAGGTCTTCCAGCTTTGAAGTCCTTTGCAAATTGACGTTGTTAAATAACCCGAATCAAGTGCTACGGCTTCGACCTTAAATTCAAAGCGTTTTTGCTGGCGGTCAAAAGCGACAAATAGGGCACGTATCCAAAGAAAACACTTTATTTTCTTTCAACACAACTAACATACTAATAGAAAAACACGCCAAGGACATGGTCGTGTTTCTCTAAAAACTGAACGGTATGATCGTTTAATATGGTATATTTTTTGTGACTATGCACTGATGTTACCTGTTGGTAAATGGAATAATGTAACTAAACAGGAAATACAACTCTTGAAATATATGTTATCTACGCACCGCCTGAGCATCCATTTGGTACAGTTCATCAAACAAAAGAAATGGCCATGTCTACTGAGAGATAGATAAATCCAATTAATTAGACATTTGCACATAAGATGGGGATGAGGTGATTCAATTGTTTAGCTCAAATACGATAGACACTGCACGAATTTAGGGAGATCATGATCTTGCTGTCATGATCAACAAATTCAGCTGGCCTATCCCGGATTTCCACGAACGACGGTAGCCCATACGAAACATCGGTAGCCGTATCGAACTATCGGCTGACGTATCCCCCTATGTCAGAACAAGGAAGAAACCTTCTCTGAAAACATGTTTGTACCAAACTATGCCATGCATGAAGGACTTCCAGTTCTGCTAACGAGAAAACGGAACTCCCACCTGTTGTCTTACGTTTTTTGATGGAACACCAGAAAATGAACGCCTATCTTGTTGGTTCGAAATCAACCATTTCCCGTGAAGTAGAGGCGGAGTGGGACAGTTTTCTTGACGGGTTTTTTATTCCCCTAAAACCACCTAGTTCTCCCCCGGCTATCATCATCTTAAAACACCTATTAAAATAGGCCGCCCAAATTTTGGGTTGACCTAATAATACGAAATCATACTTGAGAGAAAACCGCCTTTTACTCATATCGAAATCAATCTTTAATAAGAAGCTCGCCTAGCCGCTGTTGCAACTGGTGGGCATAGAACGATAGTTCTGCTTCAGCGGCCAAATCCCGCAGCAATGCCTGGATCAAAAACGATCTAGGTGCCTTATTTTCCAACTCTTCCTCAAGCAACACGGTCACTTGCTGAAGTTCCTTCTTTCTGGCATTTGGGATATATAGATCAGGAATGATCGACAAGATCGCTTGAAACAAAACGGAAATCCTCGCTGAGCTTGTCGGGACAAGTGACTCTAAATCCACTTCCTCATACTCTTTCATGAACTCATAGGTTAGCAGAGGCTGAGGTGAACATTTACTCAAACCTTGAACCAAATCATCCATACGTTCCGCGATAAATCCTGCTATTTTTTCGACGGTGATTGGTTTGTAGGCAAATAGCAGATGAAAAGTATACTCCCGGATCATGCCGCTAAACATGGCAGTTACGTCCCATTTCCAATCCAATATGGCAGAGCCGTATTGGCGCATCAGCAGGTTTTGGTAATAGCTGAACATCTGAATCTGAATCTGATGAATGAGGGTAGAGATGTTGTCGTTGCTCGCCGAGGGAAATTCATTGTAATCTCGGGAAATATAGTAGCCGTGACGGCCAAAAAATTGGAATAAACCCATAATTTCGGCCAGATACGTTTCCCGACGCGGTAATGCCATTTCCCGAATTCGCTCCACCTCATCCATCATGTACTGCTGGCGTTGCTTCAATATACTGACGAACAACTCTTCCTTGGACTCAAAAAATTTATACAAGGAACCTTTGGCGATACTGCAATCGTCGGCGATATCCTGAATTGAGGTTGCTCTATAGCCTTTCTCCATAAAAAGGCGGATAGCAGATTGGACGATTTTTTCCTTTATTAAACTCATGCTTATGTCTCCTTATCACTTGTTACGGACAGATGTGATTTTTTCAAAGTTCCTTGATCAAGTATAGCCAATATCCAGCGAGCAAAAAAGAAGGCGTCGTGCCAAAATGAGGTGTCCGGTCCACTCCATGGTACTCAGTAAAAGCGTTCTCCCTTACATTAGAGCGATACATAGCATACAAATATGGAGTAAGACCAGCACATAAATAAGCCTCACAACAGTGTCAAGCCAATTTCGGATTATGAGCAACACGGTCATCAAGGCTGGAAAACCAAAAAGACCGCCCCATCGACTGACGAACCTGTCGGCTTGTCCATTCATGAAATGAACAGGGATCTCCAGAGGAGCAGACCAGACCACTATCATGGCGGCAAGCCACGCAAGCACCGTGACAAAAACGGGAGTTTTAGGATGAAAGAGAATCTTAATCAATGCGTTGCCTCCTTTTGTTCTATCTTATTTGGGAGTAGTAAGCCAGAAAGTCCAGTGCCAGTCTACGAATTCACCCAACCGGCCGGATAGTACCATACTTAGCGCGGGAGCGAGAAGCATTGGAATCCCAAGTAAACTGATGATTGCCCCTCGCTTGTCAGGTGAAGCAAGGGGATATAGCATGGCCATTCCAATCGGGGAAACCATGTCTCCCCCTAAACCTTGAATGATCCGAAAAAAAATCAGTTGTCCAGAATTTTGCGCGAATGCAGATAATATGGAACCTAACATGAATAATCCAATAGAACAAAGAAACACCTTCCTAGCACCGCATTTGTCCGAAAGCCATCCTGCCAACGGAATGACCGCAGAAAGTGAAAGTGTATAGGCGTTTACCGACCATTGAGTGGTCTGGAGCGAAACACCAAATTCCTGAACCCAGGTCGCGAGGGCCAGGTTAAGAGCTGTGCTGTTCAAAATCACCATAAACGTCCCAATGACGATCGCAAGCGTTGGTAAAAAATATAGACGGAATATAAATGACCCTTCCTTAGAAGATTCGTCAATAACTGCATGATGAGACATATACAAATACCTGCTTTCTCTAGAAA
The DNA here is from genome assembly GCF_052921365.1 of Paenibacillus sp. T2-29. Classification (NCBI taxonomy): domain Bacteria; kingdom Bacillati; phylum Bacillota; class Bacilli; order Caryophanales; family Paenibacillaceae; genus Paenibacillus; species Paenibacillus sp. T2-29. Next base: position 685,790 of record NZ_JBREVE010000002.1, read on the forward strand.
TGAACGAAGGTTGAGGACTAAGCTAAGCCTGCTTCAGTCTAGCCCGTCAAGATCCTATTCGACCAATTAGTTTTATTAAAAACTTTTTGGTTTTCAATTCATCATATCCTTGAGAGCCAGGTGTGTCAATCCTCGATATAAAAAGATTTATTCGGATTATGAACTATTAGTTCTTTACAAAACTAAATAGTCAAAATAAGATAAATGTCAGGGGTCGAAATATACAGCATTGATTTAGTCATGAAAAAACAGGGATTTATAAATGAACGGAAGGAAAAGAATATGCAAAAAAACAATCATGAGCACACCGCTGCACTCTATTTTGATGGCTTGACCAACTTCAGGGATTTCGGAGGCTATGCCACCACGGATGGGAAGAGAGTAAGAAAGGGAATCCTGTTCCGCTCCGACGAATTGTCAAAGTTATCGAGAGCCGACATGGCACGAATGGATCAAATCGGCCTTAAGCTGATTTGCGACTTAAGAACGGAAACGGAGCAGAAATCGAACAAGAGCCGCATGCTGAATCAGGGAGTCGAAGTAAAGAATTTGGCCATGCAGGATAAAAGTCAGGAATTTACCCGTCTCGAATTTATAAGGTATTTAATTAGACATGGCAAGGATATCGATTTTGAGCAAACGATGAAAGACATGTATGATCATATGGGAACTGGCTCTAAGTCTACGTTACAGAAACTTTTCACTCTGTTGTCCGAAAAAGAGAAGTTTCCTGTCCTGATTCATTGCACTGGGGGCAAGGATCGAACTGGATTCATCGTGGCGATTATTCAGCTGTTTCTGGGAATTCCCTACGAAAGCGTGCTTGAGGACTACTTGCATTCCAATATATGCATCGGGCCACGTATGAAAAAAGCCGAGAAAATGATCCGACTGATGAGCTTTTACCGAGTGCCTGCAGAGCGAATCAGGCCCATGCTGGAGGTGAAGCGTGATTATCTGGAGGACGTGCTACAGGGAATTATGAGCCGGCATGCGAACATTGAAGGATACTTGAAAAACGAATGCGGCGTTTCGCAGCAGCACCTGGAACGCTTCAAAGAGCTCGCTCTAGAGTAACGAAATTGAAGTTACCTTGTCCAATCTACTATGGGGTATTCTGGTATTTAACCGAGGACTGATCAAGGGAAACTATATGTACATTCACCGATGGAAGATAAAATTGACTCTATACTTAACTATAATGTTTATAATTGGTGACGCGAAACAACAAGAAAAGATTTAGTGAGGGGATTTTAAATGATATACGTGGCGTGAGAGCTGTAAGACGGAACATCTCCTGCAGAGGAAATGAGCCTTTGTCCGGGAATGCTCGAAGGCAAGCTTGATGAAAGAATTGTTTCTGGGAACACGGTCGGAGATGAGGAATTTGTCTCCCAACTGGCTTTCACTACAAAGAGTAGAGGTCTCAGACAATATACACAATTAAAGTGTATGCCTGCCCACATATTGATAAGTACCCTTCGGGTAAACAAGCCACTCATCTTGCTGATTAAAAACGAGCGAGCCGCATGTTATACCTTGTTTACGGACAAATGTCCCGCCTTGAGGAAACAATTGATCCTGCGAATGAGGCTCTCCAAGCACATCTACCACAGTTCCATGATATTTTAGTACATATGCGACCGTATTAAATTCGCTTGGGTTATAGAAATGACCCTCTTGATTAAAACAGGAAACATTTGTAACATCCATAAAATCGTAAAAGATGCTGTTTATGATCAGATACGGTATTAATGGATTAACCGGATATAGCGCTATGCTGGACACGTTCATGCGGTTCGTATTTTTCATGAATTGGTGAACCTCCAGCTCATATCCTTCTATTTTATGAGAGAGGTCACATTCTCGGTTGTAAAACAATTACAGCACGATGCGACCGTCTCCACCATCGACATATTGTGAAAAGAACAAAAGAAATACCTCCTGTGGTTCCTGATAAACCTGGAATATAGTCGCTCTGCCAGGCGGTACCACTAAATACAACGTGAATGTCCAACTTTGTAACATCTTAATTACGTCAAAGTTGAGCTATAAGTAGAGCCAGTGACTGTATAGGTGAAAAACACGCTCGCTCTACCACCTTTTCCATCCTCTGCTGTCACAAACACCTGTGTGCTTCCTGCTGATTTGGGCTTTAACGTAAGCTGTTGACTTGCTACTTCTGCTTCTACTACGTATACATCTGAAGTGATCACATAATACGATAGCTCATCCTGATCACCACCAAAAAATACATTTTTTAAATCCACTAGTGTATCTCCAGAACCTACAATGCCATATTGATCGGGAGGAACTGTGGCTGTGACAGGTACATGGTTAGGTGTGGGTGTGGACGTTGGTGTTGGATTCGTTGTAGAACTGCCACCGCCGCAATGCGTCAGTGGTTCATCTGGGCGAAATGAGCCATCCGGATAATCAGTGATCAGCCCTTGCTTCACAGCCTCCTGTACTGCCTGTAACGCCTCGGACGACATATTTTTGGATTGATCGGTAAAAGATACTGTATTCGCTTTAGTCATAATTGCTGATGTGTCCCCTTTCTTTTCCACATGAACAAAGCTGTGGTCCCATGCTATACCTGCCAGCAACGTCTCGATAGCGCTTTCTACCATTCTTTATTTGTTCTTAATTCACCAGTTTCTCCCCGTACGTGGTTCATTCTTTTGTTAGGAAAAGATCTTATCATCCACTTCTGAACCGATTCTGAACAATCTTAAAATTTTATTTATTCGTAGTTGGAACTTGGTAGAGAAAAAAAGAGCACTTAACCAGATAGGGCTAAGCACTCTAAAATTTTTATAAACATGGATGTACAGGCCCTCTCAGGAAGTTGTAGGCTTCCATTGAAAGGTAGCTGCTGACTTAGATGGAAGGGTTGATTTGAAAACTTGATTCCCCTGCCGAACCTTAAATGTCTTTGTGTTCTCTCCCGTATTGGCGGCAATCAGGATCAGCGTACCGTCGGGGTTACGATAAGCGACCGTTTCAATACTTCCACTATAATGAGTAGAATCAATACGTACTGCACCAGGACGGACAAATTTGCTGGCATGTCCAATCGCATAATATTCTACATTTTTCGTAACGGCACCGCTTAACGGGTCGATGGTCACTACACCTCTACAGTTGGTACATCCACCATTGGTCGGACCGCCGGACGGGTCAAGTGCAATATTCCAAAAGAGGATATTTTGCGACCAGTTTCGGGGTGCGCCAATAATCAGCGTGGACATATCCCAGCTTAAATCATCTCCAAAGCCCGGACTCCATGCCCCTCCGCTGCATTCTGTCATATAAACAGGCTTATCCGGAAAAGCATTGCGCACGTCTGACATCGCTGTCGGCTCTCCTTTGTAGCAATGAAAGGCCGTTCCGTGCGTGTAGCTTCGAGCCTGTTCGTCTCCCAGCACGGTCTTGGCATATTCACTCCCAGTATCCCAGTTATGGTCAAAGGCAATAATATGGGTAGACAAATCGTTTCGACTTAAAGCAGGGCCTAAATATTGCTTAATAAATTTCGCCTGCTCTACTGCTCCCATACTCATGCTGGGATACTTGGACGTGGTGAATTCCGGCTCATTTTGAATGGAAATCGCCTGAATGGGAATCCCCTCATTCGCATAGGCCTGTATATAACGAACAAAATAGTCAGCATACGCCTGATAGACACGCGGATCGGTATAGTCCAAATACCAACCGTTATATATCTGCTCACCATATTTCATCCAGGGCGGGGCCGTCCATGGAGTCCCCATAATCCGTAAATCCTGGTTTCTTCTCAGAATTTGCTTCAGCACATCGATCACATCCCGATCCTTGGCAATGGAGAAATGATTTAGCTCATAGTCCTTGCCTGTGGCCACATCATCGTAGGTATAGTTGCTAGGCTGTCCCTGTTCATCCACTGAATAATCTGATGCTCCAATGGTATGGCGAATATAGCTTAATTGAATACCGCCGGCTGTAAACAAGTCATTTAGCAACTGATCACGCTGATTGGCAGACATGCCATGATTCATCAGATATGCGGACGAACCGGAAACTGCTGCGCCAAACCCTTCCATCGTCTGGTAACGAATATCTGGTCTAATCTCAACCGTCAGTGTATCCGCATTCGCTGCAACTTCGTTACTGTTGTCTTTTCTCCATGGGATTGGGGCTTGCTGTGTCAGACGATTCGCCGGGTCTGGTGTGGTTAGCCACATACTGACATTCCTTTCGCCTGCCGTGTTCACACCATTCTGCATAGCCAGACTGATCAGAATAGCACCAATCAAGATGATAGCTGCAACTATAAGCAGGAAGAAGTCAGAACGTCGTTGTTTTGGGAGTTTCTTCATCTAAGGTCCTCCTCTCTCCATAATCAGACTGTCCCCTATATTTCCTTCTATTTCAGCTTTCACTTGGGTTTCCCTTTGCATACCTACTGAATGTTACATATCTATAGCAAAAAGAGAGCCGGTGCTAGTGCCCGCGCTCTCTTGAAATTTAACCACTTTAAAAGGAATATAACGGGATTACTTTTTTGCCTTTTCTGTAGAGGCTGCCGGAATCGTAACACTTCCTGTCAGTCTTGTATCCTGAGAGGAGCTGCCTACATAAATCGGAACTTCACCAGATGGCATAACCCATGCTTTGGATTTTTCATCCCAATAAGAGAGAGCTTTCGGGTCGAGCTCAATGCGAACCTTCTTCTCTTGGCCCGGCTTTAACTCTACCTTGGCCCAACCTGCCAATTGACGTGATGGAGTCTCTACATTGGTCGGAAGCTTACCGCTGTATACCTGCACAACCTCAGCTCCGGCTGTTTTGCCAGTGTTTTTTAATTTAAGCGAAACCTCGACAGAACTTGTACGATCGGATTTCTTTCCACTCGCATGCTGTTTTACCTTCAAATCACTGTACCCGAAAGTTGTATAGGATAAACCGTGTCCAAAGGAAAATGCAGGTTGAATACCCGATTTCTCATATCCACGGTAGCCTACAAAAATACCGTCTGAATAGTCACCGACTCCATTGACACCCGGAAATTTCTCCGGTGAGGATACAGGTGTAGACTGCTCGTTAACCGGGAAGGTTACTGGCAGCTTGCCAGAAGGATTCACATCCCCAAACAAGACGCGCGCAATGGCATTCCCTTGCTCTTGACCAGCAAACCATGCCTGTACGATCGCTGGAACTTTGTCCTGCCAGGTGTCCATTTGCACAGCTCTGCCGCTCATTTGTACCACAATGGTTTTCGGGTTGGTAGCGGCAACCGCACGGATCAGCCGATCCTGATTGTTCGGCAGCTCCATATCGGAACGCTCCACATAGCCTTCACTCTCATACGTACGTGTGACCACAATCGCAACATCCGATTTTTTAGCCAGCTTTACAGCATTATCAATCAGCTTGTCTGTCGTATCTGCCGGAGGCTCCCAGCCCAGACGAACCATACCACCAGAATCGCGACCATTCGTTGGATAATCGGCACGATATTCAATTCGTATCTTATGCTTTTCCCCCGCTTTGAGCGAGATGTTTTTCTTCGTTGTTCCCAGCTTCGTACCTTGATTATCTACAAATAGCTTGTCATCAAGATACAGCTTGCTTGATCCCAAACTGGTTAATGACAATGCATAGTCACCATCCTTGGGAGCTGCAATGGCCCCTGTCCAGCGTGCAGATATCAAACCATTTAGTGTTGTTGGGGTATTAGGAACTTTAGGGGACTTCGCATTGAAGCCCTGATAATTATAAAAGCCAAGATTCATATTGACTTGATCATCATTACGCACAAGAACCGGATTGCCTTCCATCTTGTTATTCGTCCAGTATTCGCCTCGCAGTCCCTGCTCAGCATCGCCATAAGTCGCATATCCAACACTGACATTCTCTTTCTGATCGGATGTGGTCAGCAACGAAGACGGAACAGCTGATGGACCTGGCATAATGTCTCCCGCAGAAATAGGGTCCGTGCCCGGTGCATACTTGACGGTAACTCCTTTGCCTACACGATTACGGATGCCTTCCAGCGGACTCACCGTGTACGTCGGGTTTACCAACGAACTACCTCCGCCTGCCACTGTGCCGCTATCTGCATCTGGACCAATCACAGCAATGGATTTGAGTTTATCTTGAGATAACGGTAATACGTTGTTTTTATTCTGAAGCAGTACCATACTTTCCTCAGCCAATTGACGGGCTGTTTTACCATGGTCACGGGCATCAATTTGATTATTTTGAGCCGGGTGATCAAACAAACCTTTACTGAACATTTGCATCAGAATGCGCTTAGCCTTATCATCAATCGTTTGTTCACTTACCTTGCCATTCTTGACAGCATCCAGCAGCTGGTCTCCCCATTTACCATAAGGTGTTCCGGGTGTTTCCAGGTCCAAGCCGCTATTTGCCGATTCGACTGTACTCAGATTTGCGCCATAATCACTCATCACGAAGCCTTTGAATTGCATTTCCTTTTTCAAAAGGTCTGTCAGGATGGTCTTGTTCTCACATGCCGATTCGCCGTTGACCTTGTTAAAGGAGCACATAGCTCCGCCCAAGTCTGCCTTGGCAATAGCCTCCTGAAACGGGCGTATGTAAATTTCATGTAGCGCACGGTCACTGACTTTGACATTTGTCGTGAAACGCTCCGTCTCCTGATTATTCATAAGGTAATGTTTCGCAGTCGCCAAGACAGGGTGGCTTTGCACACCTTTGACATAAGCGGTCGCCATTTGCGATTGCAGTAGCGGGTCCTCGCCCATAGATTCAAAGTTCCTCGATCCCCATGGAATACGGGCAATATCCATCCCCGGTCCAAGCACCACATTATGAGTCGTATTAAAAGCCTCGTCTCCAATCAAATCTCCATACTGTTTGGCAGCCTGGGTATCCCACGTTGCAGCCAATGCAATAGGGGCCGGCAACGCAGTTGATTGCTTGTCCTGCACATCCGGATTGGCGATCCGAACACCCGCAGGTCCATCTGCCATCTTTAACGCCGGAATACCCAACCGTTCCATCGAATTATTATAAAATCCATAATAATTGTTGACCTTACCAGTCACCAGATCTATTTTTTCTTCCAGCGTCATTTCTTGTAACAGCAATGCTGTCCGTTTCTCAGCCGACAGGGATGTGTTCATCCAAGGTCGATCTGTCCGGCTTCCTGCCGCTCCTGCAATATGCATAGGTCCGATCACAACAGCCGCAATGACTGTCATCATCACCATACGGAACAACCATGTTGATTTTACTTTCACGTTTGTAATTCCTCCTTGATGTTTGGTCATGAGGTGAATGCCTATTCAACGCTCACAGGCTTGCAAAGGCTCTCGACCCTGCGAGCTCCAACAAGAATCCAGAGCCACGGGGTAAGCAAGCAAGTCAGCAAAAACCGCAATGGCTCAAGTGACACGTTTACCACCCTACCGCACATTTTCGGAAATTTCATTAAAAGTTTTTGGAAGAAGAATACTAGGACCTTCATTCTTTCTCGTATAAAGAGAGCGCTAACAATTCAGTTAACTGATTATAAGATTACACTTTTGTAACTTTTTAATGACTGTTTTTTAACTATTTATAATCCTAAAAAATGATTCATATGTCCCACGCTTTGACATGCATCTATGATCTTTTTTAGCGTGCGACCAAAGCCTCTATTTTAGGAAATTGGAAATACTTATGTATAAAAAAGAAAGGATAATAAAAAACAGAGACCTGAAAGGTCCCTGGAGGCAATGTGGATTCAATGTGATTATTCAAATGGATAACGGAGCCCCCACTGTGAACGAATTTGATCCATCAATTTCATAATTCCTAATGATTCATCCAAAGAAATAGTAGAACTTTCGAGTAAACCTTCGTTCAAGCAGCGCCCGACTTCTTCTGCTTCAAAGGCATAGCCTGTAGAGGAGCGGTCATCCTGAAATTTCTGTGCCTCTTCACCGTCCACAACTAAAGTAGCCGATGTACTATTCAAGAATGACGGAATATGGATATAGCCCTTGGTTCCATGGATATAAGCCTCATTCGTCAGCCCGAGACGAACCGCCCCGTTAAGCATAGCCGTGCGTCCTTTTCCATAATCCAGCATGATCGAAAATGTCTCATCAACGCCCGTTTCCCCGATATGGGCGGTACTCCATACATGCTCTGGCTCGGGGCCAAAGATCATCGAAGCAAAAGAAACGGGGTAAATTCCTGCATCTAATAATGCGCCTCCGCCCAGCTCGGGATTCAATAATCTTCCCTCTGGGTTCCAGTCTATACGAAAGCCGAATTCCGCCTTCACCAACTTCACTTCGCCAATACGTCCCTCATGTATCCACTCCCGCACTTGGCGAATCGGTGGCAAAAAACGTGTCCACATTGCTTCCATCAGGAATAGTTTATGATCACGCGCATAGCTGACTAGTTCCTCCAGCTCTTTGCTGTTGACGGTGAAGGGTTTCTCACACAAGACGGCTTTGCCCGCTCGAAGAGCCGCTAGAACATTCTCTTTATGAAAAGGATGAGGGGTTCCAATGTAAATCGCATCGACTTCGGAATCTTGCACTAATTCCTCATAGCTACCGTATGCCTGTGCTATTTGATGTTTGGTTGCAAATTCGGTAGCGCTTTCAATATTGCGTGATCCAACGGCGTATCCTTCTCCACTCGTAACATGCTGCAAATCAGCAACAAACTGATCTGAGATCCATCCCGTACCGACAATTCCCCATTTTATCTTTTTGCTCATACTTGTATCCCTCCCAGTTGTATAGTTAACGTAGACTTACACGATCTTCTTCATTCTAGCAAACACCTGCCCTAAACAAAAGAAATTCCTGTTCGCCGACAGTTTGTATTGCAGCTCGGCAGAAAGGCAGCGAGGCGAGCACGAAGTCAGTTTTGAGCAGGAATTTCCTTCAGGATCGTCTTGGTTCAGGCTATTTATTGAATGGTGTATTTGTAAAACTTTTTATCCACTTTCATAACTGGAAAGCCCATTGGCAATTCATCAGGAGCAATACTAACAAATCCATTCTTCTCATAAAATCGATGAGCTGCAACGAATTGCGGTGTTGTTCCAAGATAGATTCCTTCAACAGACCGTTTCTTGGCCCATTCTATGGCATGCTGTAGTAATTGATTCGAAACATTAAAGGCTTTGCCTCTATAGTTTTGTTTTACAAACATCTTTCTGAGTGCTGTCTTATGGCTTCCGATATCTAGCAAGGCAACCGTTCCTACTACGCTTCCTCCGCGAAGAGCCACCCAGAAGTTACCGTTGCCATGCTGATAAAAGTTTTCAATGTCAAGCAGATCAGGCTGATCTTCTTTAGTGATGGCGATATTATATTCGTTTTGTTGAATATGTAAAATTAAATCGACAACTTGCGATTGATACTCAGTTGCGTACTCCTTTAAAAGGATGCTATTTACCATCGCTGTATTCTCCTATTATCGTCAATTGTGATGTCGTAAGCTTCCCGCCAAAACACAGAGACAACCTTTTATGTATATCTCCTTGTTCGTGCTTGATTCGTACCTTGTATTAAATAACTCAACCTCCGCAGCTAAACTGAGCTTCCACCTGTATAGTCGATTGAAACCCATGTCTAAGTACGAACGTTGAGTTAATTATGATTTTCTCTATTTTTCTCTATATTACAATATCTATCCTACGCTTGAAGCTGTGCAAGAATTTGCGGATCCTTGATCTTCTGATCCTCAGCCAGCAATGCTATTTTGGATAGAATCTCGGCTGTTCTTGGATCCTCATCCAGAAATGGTAAGAAGATGCGCCCACGATGCTGCGAATGCACCGGAATAATGTGCAGTGCTCCCTTCGCTTGCTTGTAGACCCCACCGCTTCCGAGGTGGACCGCATACTCGCCAAGATTCCCATCTATACGTGCATAATTCCCATCTAAGCGTACATTGCTAATTTTCAGCAGACGAAGAGATTCCTGTACAATGACCTTACGCATTTCAACGGTCGTCAGACTAGCCTCTGGATCAACGCCGCCTACATGAGCAACACTGACAACCAAATCCACGTCCCGCATAACTTCAGAGAACAGAACAGGGGGGACCTCCTCCAAAGGCACGCTCTTATATGTTGTCCGATCAAAGAACTGCACGGTCTCCAGTGTAGGAGCCTCAGTGTCCGCTGGTGAGAACCAGTCGGCCATGGCATACAGGTTCGCAATCAGATTATCGGCATAGAACACCTTTTGGAGTCCGTCCTCATAGCTGACCGTCCATTGGCGACCTTTTAGTAGAGATACCGTTTTATTCGGCTGTACCTGGTGTCCCGCATACCGACGGGAAACTGTCGCGTTAGCACGTTCATCAGCATTCAGCAGATACAGCTCACGGAACACCTGTTTAAATGGCTGGCGTATCTGACGGTCGAATAGGTCCTTCTGGAATTCACTCCAACGACCACTTTCGTACAAATGAAGTGGATGTGCGATAATCAGCTTATCTTCTTCTCCAATAGTATGCTGTTCAGCAGAAGGAGCAGTCAACGCTAACGTATCCCCGTTAAAATATCCAAGGTGATCGCCAGCCTTGAAAACCAGTGTCCGCACCAGCGGAGCAAGCACAGGATTGCCTAGCAGTCCTCTCAATTCCTTTACCATAAAGGTCGTACCATACTCCATAGAGCGCTCCAATTCTTTGCGAGCTCTGCGATATTGGTCTACCAGATCTCCTTTAAGCTCTTTCAACGACGTAACATACTCATCCTTCTTGAAACGAGCCGGAATGGATTTCAGCGTCTTCCCTTTGCTGACAATTTCAATATCTGCTGCTCCTTCATCATCAATAACGAGTTGTATCGTTGTAGCCTCATCCAAGGCCTGAGGCTCAAAATAAGAGCGGAGATCATCCAGCTTGCGAGCTTCCATGTCCCAGACGAGACGGGTTACGTCATCATAACCTGCGTTACGTGCCAAATTCCCGAGCGCAATCCGTGAAACCAGTGCCTCACTAGCCTTACGCTGTGCCCCGAATTTTTTGCTTTGTTCCAGAAACTTCTGGATAAAATCATAACGTTCGCGGACATCTGATTCAGGCGGCTCTGCAAGTGGAATCAGACTGTAGGTCAACAAATGGTCTTTATTTCGCTTGTCTTCCACTGATTTTTCCATTTCACTCCGTTTCAGCTTACCCAGCGTTGCATCCGCAAACAACTGGGAGCGACGATGATTGGCTCCAGCCGAAATATACTTGGCACAATCGTACAGCAGATCAAATCGTTCCTCGCCCAGCGTCTCATAGGCCTCATGAAACCAGTGAATATCGAAGGCACCGTCATTAAAATCCTGCGGAGCTATCGGTGAGTAATGAGCTACAATCGTTTCTTTCTCAGCCGAAAAGCCTTCATTGATATGCGCATGGAAGTACCATGCCGCACTGCGAAGTCCTTCCCATCCGAGATAACCTGCTACAATCTCAATCCATTGCGGGGCATACATTGCCGCCTCCAGCAGGCGTTTATCTGTAATTTTAGTGTGTTTCAGCTTTTCCTTGAGCAATGCAGCATCCTCGCCATCACTTGGATAACACGCCTTGAGTAAGTGGCTGAACGATTCCTTTTTGGTAATACGATCACCGTAGCCGTACACATAACCACGCACGAACGTTTCCTTGTCGAGACCCTCCAGAATACGGATAAAATAATCCATGCCTTCAATCCGGCTCAGACCCATCACCTTTGGTGTGGCCTCGGTAGGCAAGTCGCCTCGAACCAATTCAACCTCCAGCAGTCGATCAATAACCGTACGACGTATCTCCAAAAATTCTGGTTTGCTGGAAATCCATGTATTACGGGCATTGGTTAAGGTGCTCATATGGCTTCTGCTATCACTACTGGCCAACAGCTCCCGATACACTTCACCTACACCAATCAGCCCTTTTTCATAGGCTTTGAAGTAATCCTCCAGATCCAGCGGAGAATAAAAACGATTTTCCATTCCTGGCCATTCTGCGTAGTTCACAAAGGTATGGAAAAAGCGCTTAAAGGACTCACTATCATGAATTCGTCCCTTCTCCAATGCCACCCACGGACTGGACAATAGATGAAACATTCCCATATCCTCTGCAGGTCTATCCTTAGGCATGCTCTGCATTAGTAAATTTAAGGCAAGGTCGATTACGTCAAATGTCTCGGCTCCGGCTGTGTCCATAAAATAGGCATTAATTAATGTGCTTACCTGATCAGTATAGGTCAGCTCTGCCATCCACTTTTGAACCTCGTTAATCCGCTCTAAAGGATACATTTGCTCGGCGAAGTCTTTACGCCATCCTTCCAACAGCTTGTGCTTGCTTTGTTCTGAATAGCCAAAGTTAAATGAGAAATATCGATAGTAACGATCCAACGTTCGGTCCATAGGCTCCAATCGATCATAAAAAACAAGCTCCAGCAGATCACGCGCTTCTATGCCGCTTTCCTGCAAATAACGGTCCCATTCCTCGTAAAGAGGATATAAAGACAGCCTAGAATCTACTTCTTCATCGACCTGAATCATCCGTAGAGGGCGAAGGTTCGTCCCAATAAGCAATGTATCTTTGTAGCCTGAATAATACTCCGCAGTATATTCCACATCACGATGATGATGAACCAGTTCATCCAGTCCATTCAAGAACTGCTTGAGCTTCTCCAATGGGCTAACAAAAACATCGGCCATTCGGAAATCACCCAGATCAACTTTCTCTTCCAACCAAGCTTCCTTGACATTCGGATCGTACAGGCCAAACCCGTTTGTCCCTGTATAAGCATCCTCCTGTCCCAACTTGGACAGCAGTTGCTCCTCTTTGGCGGTGGGTTGCTGAATGATATCCGCCAAAGACCGCAGGCTTTCATACTGCTCGGCACGATCAGGATCTGCATATATCTTCGTCAAAATTTCCAGGCCACCCAATCGTTGCAGTTCCGCCTTAGCACGAAGCAAGCGTTCCAAAGAGCCAGCTAGCGGCTCTTCCGATTGTGAAAGCAACACACCGATGACACTTTGTCGCAACGAGCCTGTCTTGAGCTTTAATAAGGCTTCCATTTGCTGCATTTCTGGTTCCGACAGCGTCAGCTTACGCGCCTTAGCCACAGCGAACTCACGGATACTCATACTTTTGTCAGACAAGCTGGAAAAAATAAAGTCACGCTGTACCGCATCCTCAGGATTCTGCACAAAATGATTCAATATCTCGCCGCGCAGATTAGGGCTAATCTGATCCTTTAAGGCTATAATTTCCCCAATCCAGGAAGCGTCCATATCATAACCAGCGAGATACAGCATTTTTTGAATAGCTGCATCCGAGCGGTGATACAGATTTACATAATCCAGTACCTTGGAGGGCTCGGTAGACTCTCCCTTTTTCATATGTACAAACAGGTTATGAAGTCGTTCAAAATCCTTACGACGCTCCTCTTTGCTCTCCAACAAAGGAGTGCGCGCCACTTTAACGATTCGATCCGCGACCGTCCCGCCTTCTACCCATTCATAAAAATAATCAGTTGTATAGTTCGTGAGTATCCAATAACGAAGCTCCGGATCCGTCTCATCCAGATATTCTCTAGCAATTCCGAGGCGCAGATCCTTGTTTTTAGTATTAGACAGTACATATTGTGCTACGATCTTCTGGTAAGCTGCTCCCTGCTCCATAAGTTGGCGAACCTGTCCATACAAGTCACGTTCCTCATGTACTGCTGTAGCCCACAAACTCATATACAGTTCATTAGCATTTGAGCTGGTCAGCCATTCCTGGCGCAATTCACTGCGAGTCAATGCTTCATATGCCTGCTCGATCAGTTGGCGAACGACCCGCTGATTCGCGGATTCCAAGCCCATGCCCGTCCAGACTGCAAGCGCCCGCACCACCGAACTGTAACGAATGAAGCCTTGGTCGATGATCACCTTTAACAGATAAATGAGAGCCTCTGGAGTTCCTTCATCCATTTGCTCCACAATGCTTTGGCGCAATCCCTCCTGAAGCTTGGCCGCTGCCAGCAGCTCGCCAATCATATGATAATTCTCTTCTTGATGGCTCAGCAGCATGCCTTTAATCATATTGCGCGTAAGTAGCGCCGCCTGATTATCCCCATAAATAATAGCTTTTAGCGCCTCAAGCACCTGTGAATTGCCATTGTCTAGCTCGTAAGCAATCCAATCACCAATCGTCTCCTGAATTCGGTAATCCCTGCCTGGTTCATAGTCTTTTTTCGTTAAATAATCCACTATAGAGAATCCGATACAGTCCATTCGGATCAACTGCACCATTTTTTTATAAATTCGGGAAGTATGAGCGGTAATATCCGAAGTGCGAAACGGTCTGCGCTCATATCCGGTGCTGTATGGATATTCAGTCACATGTTCTGTTAGATGTGCGAACACATTGCCAGCTGTTTGTCCAATTAGAGCACGCAGTACCTCTGCCAGTGGCTTGAACAGCCGTTCTCCGCTTTCTACCGCCCGTTCTTTCAATATTCGCTGACATTCGATAAATGACTCCTCGACCTCTTGTATGTAATGAAGCTTACCCAGTTCCACAACATACTGAGCCAACTCCTGTTGCTGTTCACCCAGTTGCGCTGCGCGCTCTTTCAGTGTGGCGAAATATTCTTGCTCATTGTTCTCCTGATGCATATTTCGTCTCCTCCTCTACCATAGGCCTCCAGCCAACATTGTGAAGCGTATAAATACAATCTCATTCCCTGCATGAAGTGACAAAGGAGCATCCAGTTCAATCGCTTCCTCATCACATACAAAAACTCTGTATAATCCATCTTCAAAGACCTGCATCGCCGTGTTCACGGCATCCTCAATATCAGGAACACCGTCATTATATATGGAACCAAATCCTACTTTGCCTATCTCGCCTTGTGCCTGAATTTCCTCTCCCGTGAGGAACGGAATCAGCGCGACACTCTCCTGCTTTTCCCGTAGTTTCTGAACATTCAGGGCAACGGTTGCAGTAATCAAATCTCGCAATGTTTCTGGAGTAGGGTTCAGCTCTATTTCGTGTCGTGCAAGTGCGGGCTTGCGCTTTCCCAAACTTTTTACAGTTACAAACAGCTTCATATCGTTTCCCTTCCTTGTTTATTCACACTTTTGGCCCGTTGTCAGCTGAATTTCTCGACCCTCATACAAACATCATTAATAAAATGAAAGACGAATGTTTGTTCGTATAATTATTTTAATATGTTCCTTATCATTACTCTATCGCCCTTAATGACCAAAATTCACAACGTTGTAACACCCCAAATCTTAAAGAATAAGACTTTGTACCCTGATTTCGATGGAATTTATCCATATTAAGGGTGAAAAAGAAAAAGACCTGCACAAGGGAGACCATCTGCTTTTCACAGACTTCACTCCATTATACAGGTCAAATATCATCAAAAATAATGTTTCAATACTTATTTATTTAAAATGCTGGAACAACGCTATCCTTGTAATTTTCCTCAAAAAATTTACGTACTTCCGGTCCGGTCATTCGTTTTGCCAGCTTTTGAATGGCATCAGAATCTGCATTATCCTTACGCGCTACCAAATTAATGGCAAAGTGCGTATCATCTTTTTCGGTAATCAGCGCGTCCTTCTTCGGTGTCAGACCGAGCGGTTTGGCATATGCGGGATACATGGCAGCCATGTCCACATCATCCAGCGACCGCGCCAGCATCAACAAATCCACTTCTCTAAACACAAACTTTTTCTTATTCTCAATAATATCAGCCTGTGTAGCATTATAGCCTACGCCTTCTTTAAGCTTGATCAAACCGTTTTGCTCCATCATTACCAAAGAACGTCCCGTATTGGCCGGATCATTGGCAATGGCAATCGTCGCACCTTCGGGCAGGTCTTTAACGTTCTTGTATTTTTTGGAGTACGCGCCATAAATGGCGTTATAAATTGGTTTTACTGCTACCAAATCAGATTTGTTGCTTTCATTATATTGTTGCATAAACGGTGCATGCTGAAAGAAGTTAGCATCCACTTCGTGGCTTGCCAATGCATTGTTCGGTTGGATATTGTCTGACAGCACGACGATTTCCAGATTGACTCCGTCCTGTTTAAGCAGTGGCTTCACGATATCCAGCACATCTGTCATCGGTGGGATTAGCGTTGCTACTTTCAAGGTTACTTCTTTTTGGGAAGCTGCTTCTTTAGTTGTTGTTTCTTGTGTAGCCTGCTTTTGACCACCGCATCCGGCAACCAGCAGCATAACGACTGCAAATAGTGTAAGTAATTTCAAGTTCGTTTTCATGTTGTTTTTCCGACTCATTCGATGATGAACCTCCAAATTAGTTGTGATTGGGAAGATGTTAATGATTACAGTATAGCCGCTCCGCTTTTGAGGCACTGTAAAGTCATTTCTCTTTCCCATAGTGAGTGGTGCAAGTGTAGCGAAAAGTTACAATTCTGCCCTATCGCTTGTCGATCCGTCGGGATATGGTGCTTCCGGTGAACTGGATCGTTTGTACGAAAATAATCATAACGACGATGGTGAACGCCATCAAGCCTGTTTCGAACCGCTGGTAACCATAGCGAATGGCAAAATCGCCTACCCCGCCGCCGCCCACAATGCCCATCACCGTGGAGTAGGAGATGAAGCTTATGGTGGACGTGGTCAAACCCAGTACTAGCCCGGAACGGGCTTCCACGTATAGAAATTTAAAAATAAGCTGGAGGGTGGATGCTCCCATAGACGTAGCGGCTTCAATCACACCCTTGGGCACCTCAAGCAATGACTGCTCCACCAGCCTCGAATAATAGGCGATGGCCACCACTGACAAGGGCACTGTAGCAGCCATCGTGCCCAGCGCCGTCCCTACGACCAGACGTGTAAATGGGATCATAAACACGACGAGCAGCAAAAACGGGAATGAGCGGATGACATTGACCACACTGTTCAGAATGGTGAAGAGCAGTCGGTTTTCATATTTTTGCCCTTTGCCGCACAAATATAAAATCGTTCCTGCCGGAAGCCCTAACAGTACAGCTGCTGCGATGGAAATCCCCACCATGATAAACGTCTCTCCGATGGCTTTCCATATCTCAGACTGATATTGCGCAATGATGCTTAGCATCTCATTCATCAGCTTCACCTGCTTTCGCTGTTGAACCTACCGCAGCGTCAGCTACACGTTGCGTTGAAAGCAGCTGTCCATCCCGCATTTCTGATACATGGGTACAAATGTTGCGTACCACGTCCATATCATGCGTGACGATTACAATGGTAACTCCCAGTTCACGGTTGATCTCCCGTAACACGCCTAGAATATCCGCAGTCGTCTGCGGATCAAGGGCTGAGGTCGGCTCATCACAAAGCAGCACCGCAGGTCGATTCGCCAGTGCTCTGGCAATCGCCACACGTTGCTTTTGGCCTCCGCTCAGTTGTGCCGGATACTGTTCTGCCTTATCCGCTAAACCGACGAATTGCAGGCATTCGCGCACGCGTTCTGCTCTCTCTTTTTTCGCGACACCTGCCAGTTCCAACGGCATTGCTACATTTCCACTTACCGTCCGATTGTGAACAAGATGATAATGCTGAAAAATCATCCCTATGGATCGCCGAGCTTCACGGAGACGTTTTTCCGGCATGCGAGTCAGATCTTCCCCGTTCACAACCACGTTTCCCTCATCCGGTCTTTCCAATACATTCATCAACCGTAGCAACGTAGATTTGCCGGCACCGCTGGCACCTATGATACCGTGAATTTCCCCCTCCTCCACTTGAAGGGACACGGATTGAACCGCATGAAATGGGCCGCTTGAGGTGGTATAATGCTTGTTTACCTGATGCAGCGTAATCATGTAACTTGGCCTCCTGATGATCCATTACTGCGGAAAATGTAATAAGCCCGCCAGCCCAGGCGGGTCTGTACGAGCCGTCAATTCCCATTGCATTAATATACCACAGAGCAGAAATCGGGCAAAGCCTTTTGCAACAATTAACGTACATCCCATACCCCTACATAAGGAAAGCAGGTACCAAGTCCCCAAGCCAGCATCAGCAGCACCACAAAATAAAAAATAAATATAATATCTACAGCCGAATAGCCGATCGCATAATAATACGTGCGCTTGGTTTCATTAGCAAAACCCTTCGCTTCCATGGCAATAGCAATGCGCTGTGCACGCCGGATACTTTGAGCGAGTAGCGGAATTGCGTACCTGCGGAGCGTGGCGTACATATTCCATTTGGACACATGCTGGTGTAAACCTCGAATACGGTGGGCATGTCTCAAAGCCTGAAATTCCTCCAGCATCATCGGCATCAACCGCATAGCTGCCAAAAAGCTGTATGCATACTTGGGAGGGAGCTTCCATTGCTGCATCAGTGAATAAAAAAGGCTCACCGGACGAGTCGTTAAACCAAACAGCAACCCTGCCGCGGCCATACTCAGTGCACGAAAGCCCAGATGCATGCCTCGGAAAAAGCTTTCCTGCGTAATATGGATCAGGCCCCATGTCCACCAGGTCGTCACTCCTTTGCCAAACATCATCATGCCTGTTGAGGTTGAAATAAACACCAATATAAAGGGAGATCCGTACAGGAGCAGCCGCTTCCATGGATGGCCTGACCAGACAAGCAACAGCAGCATAGCACATGCAACATTAAACATAACGTTCGGATCATGGATGACTATAACGATCACAAACAGCAGGGAAAACATCACGAGCTTTAGGCCCGGGTTTACACGATGCAGCCATGTTTCATGATGAGGAAAGGACAGGCTCATACTGTAGTTCCCCTTTCTGAATCCGCCATACATCGGTACAATATCGACGGACAATTTCCGGGTCATGCGTAACCATCACAATGGCCGTGCCTGCCGCTCTCAGCTGCTCCAACATATCCAGCATGACAAAGGTATTACGCGCATCCTGCCCAAAAGTCGGTTCGTCCAGCAGCAGCACTTCCGGCTCACGGATCATAGCGGTAGCAATACTCAACCGCCTTTTTTGGCCCAACGAAAGCTGATACGGATGGCGTTCATCCAGCCGTTCCAGTCCGAACTGTATAAGCATTCGATCCACTCTTTCCCTACGCTGTTCAGCTGTAAACAGGCTCTTGGGTAACGAATATTCCAGTTCCCTTCGTACGGTGTTCGCTACAAATTGCAGCTCTGGATTTTGAAATGCAAACCCAATACGCTCAGCCAGTTGCTCCGTATTGCCTGCCTCAGCTCCGCACAAGCAATAACGACCCTGCGTGTGAAGTAAACGCATCATAGAGAGCAGAAGCGAGCTTTTGCCAGCCCCGTTTTCACCGACCACGCCAATCCAGTCGCCAGGCTGCACCTGTGCTTGCTCCACATAAATGACTGAGCTCAAACCCCGGAGTCCGCTAAAATGTTCTAGCTCCAGCAAATCCGTTGTAGGTGCTGAGGTGGACGGACTATCCGTATGCCCTCCATCTTTCTGCTGCGTCACAGACTCTCTCCAACGCGGCGAAGACGATTCATCCCATATCCCCGGATACCACACGCCATACTCGGATAATGCCTGCCGATGCACATGAAACACTTCTTCCGCCCTTCCGTCCGCAATCATTTCTCCTTGATCAGAAAGCACCACAATCCGATCCACATCCTGGACAATTTCATTGATTTTATGCTCTACAATCACCAGCGTCTGGTCTGCCGAAATGTTGCGAATGGTATCCCACACCTGTGTCGTGCCCTCCTCGTCCAACAAAGCTGTCGGCTCATCCAGAAAAAGCACTTCCGGCTCCATAGCCAGCACAGATGCAATCGCCAGCCGCTGTTTCATTCCCTGTGACATGCTGGCAATGGGCAAGTGTATATCATCCGTCGATAGACCAACCTGCATTAGCAGCTCGCGAATACGGGATGGCATCTGCTCCCTTGGAACCTGTTTATTCTCCAACACAAAAGCCAATTCCTCGTCTACATACGACATACAAAACTGCGTGTCAGGATCTTGAAATACAATACCAGAGAGACTCGGGATCACAGCAGCATCGTATTTCATAGGCACTTCTATCGTGCGTGGAATCAGTCCGCTCAGCACCTGAAGCAGCGTTGATTTGCCGCATCCGCTTGGACCCAGCAGCAGTAGCTTTTCCCCTTTGCGGACAGATAAGGACATATTGTGGAAAAGCAGCTCTTGCTCACCGGGAAATTTCAAACGAAGACGGGTGATCGAAGCCACCATATCTTCGTTGGCCGCGCTCATCAATCCAGCCCCTTATAATCTTGTTCCGTTGCCGGTCTCAAACTTCGCGTAACTCCGGTTACCTCCAGCGCCTTAGCCAGATAGAAAGCGAATACCCCAGCAATCACAATACTGCCAATCATCCGAAATCCAATATACAAAACATAGTTCCAGGTCGATAGCTGATCAATATACCCATAGCTGAAGTCTAAAATCAAAGAAGTGACAGCCGCCCCTGCCGCAGCTAATGAAGCGACCCACAGGTTTGCGTTCCGATACAGAAAAGCCGCAAAGAACAGCTCCGCTCCCAAGCCTTGCAGCAGACCATAGTACAAGGTGGACATGCCCCATTCGCTTCCCAAAAAAGCACTGACTGTGGCCGCGGCCACTTCTGCCAAAATCGCAACTCCCGGCTTGCGAATGATAAGATAAGCGAACGTGCCAGCCATAAACCACATCCCATACATCAGTTGCTCAGCGTGTAGACCGAATGGTTTCATTAAATCATAGGCAGGTCCCCATATTTTGTAGACCAGCCCAAACACCACGGAAATTACAATCGTGACCAAAATATCAGTCAGCTTCAGCCCTTTGGACGCTCTTACATTCGTACTCATTGTTGATACGCTCCTCTTTTTCTTTAAAATAGGTCATCTGGCATAAAAAAAGCCTGTCCGGAGCTGAATCTCCAGGCAAGCTTTATGCGCAGTCATAAAATGATCACCATACATTATCAGTTGTCGACATATCTCATATAGCACAGCAGTCTACTGTACTGAACCCAAGCCAAAGTCAGGTACAGAACAAGACACGCTTGTCCGCCTGCAACTTTTTACAGACTGTAGCTCATTAACTTGATATTTGATATGAAACGTATCCATCGACTAGCCGCCGCTAATAGGCGGTATTCTGTTTCTTGTATAGTGTTCTAGGTTTCTCTACGCTGGCATTACCCAGATCAGATTTCACGGTCGGTGGCTAGGGCCACCCTCTCAGCCTGACTATCTCAAGCTCCCGACAATGCTTTTAATTCACTATAATATATACCACATCCAAGGCTTTGACAATCCTATAATCCGAAGAAACGTTTGGCCGTTTCCGTCGTCGCAATTTCGATCTCCATCATGCTACGGCCTGTGCACTCGGCAATCGCAGTGGCGATGTGTGCGAGATACATTGGCTCATTACGCCCTTCTTTGGGCTTCACGGGCAAATTACGCGGGGTCAAAAATGGAGCGTCCGTTTCAATCATCAACCGGTCGAGCGGAATATTCCTCACCAACTCACGCAGATGCTTGCCGCGCCGTTCATCACAGATCCAGCCCGTAATACCGATATACAGTCCCATCTCCACATACGTATGCAATTCCTGTGCAGTACCGGTAAAACAATGCACCACCGCTTTATCAACAAGCCCCTGATGCTCTCGCAACATAGCGACAAAGTCCTCATGCGCATCTCGTTCATGCAGGAATAAAGGCATATGCAGCTCCCCCGCCAGTTGAATCTGCTCTCCAAACCATCGGCGCTGTACATCACGCGGAGAAAAATCACGGTTATAGTCCAACCCGCATTCTCCTATGGATACGACCTGCGGCTGAATCGCGAGTTGGCGGAGCTGTTGAATCGTATCTGTGCTGCAACTTTTGGCATCATGGGGATGCACGCCAGCTGTAGCATACAGCTGACCAGGATAACGCGCTGCATACTGAGCAGCCTCTCGACTACTGCGAACACTGGTTCCAGTAATAATCAACGGTGTAATCTCTACAGCCGCTGCTCTCTCGACCACCTGTTCCCGATCTGCATGAAACGAACGGTGCATCAAGTTCACACCAATATCAATCAACGGTGTACTCCTATCCATCTCAATCCCTCCTTCGCAAACTACAATCTCGGATCAATCGGCTCCGATTCCAGAGATAGCGCGGCAAGGACGCATTCATGAATACGCTCCACCGTATCCTTCTGGACAAAACGTTCCACGCCCTCCATGCCAAGCGCTCCTTCCATCAAGGCATGACGCTCCTTTTTGTTCGTTCGACGCTGCTTCAAACGTTTTAAATTCTCAGGGACAAGATAATCCATACCGTAAATGATGTGCAAGTACTTCCGGCCTCTCACCTTGATTGCAGGCTGAATCATCTTGTCCCGATTTTTCATCAAAAAGCGTTCCGGCTTGATCACAATGCCCTCATGACCATCCTCTGTCATCTCATTCCACCAGCGAATGACCTCTTCCTCGCTTGTTTCATCCGTGATGACACGATACTCTGTCTCCATAAACAGAGAGGACAGTCCTGCCAGCTCCCGGTTGTGCTTCATATGCCAAATATGAGATTGGTCAAAAAACGTCTGTCTGCTGTGGGCCAGTGTATGAAACGGTGCAATACGAATTTCATCCAGACCGTCCACATCCCAGCAATATTTTTGAAAAGCCTCTTGGAACGTTACGGCATTGCCATATTTCCGTTCCATTTCCTCCAGCCAGTCTCCAACCTCTCGGCCTGCAACCTTCGCCTGCTCCAGCTTGTCTACCAGCTTACTGCGATCCAGCAGAGCTGCTTCACCCACATGCGCATACTGTGCAGCAATCAGTTCCCGAGCCTTGAGATTCCACGGTACAATTTCCGCATCCAGCAACACAAAATCCGTCTGGTTCTGTTCAAAATATCCGGCATCCACTAGATCCGCATTCAGCTTCTCCAGCACCTGCTTCCCAAAGCCTGACTCAAAGAAGGGTCGTCCGCTTCGGGTGTAGATCGTGCCCAATGTCGGGTAGCCTACATATTCAACAGCAGCCAGTTCGTTTTTGAATAATAGCAAAATCGCCCGACTACCCATATGCTTTTTCTCCGCTACCATCGTTTGTACGCCTTGACTGCGATAATAAGCTAGCGCTTCACGCGGATGCTCCAGATAACCTTCCTCTCCGGAAACCTTGGGGGCAGGACTCATCGTGGGCGGAATGTACACCAGTTCCTCCATCGGTACCGTCACATGTGACACGGTATCTATAGCGGTTTTGACCGATTCTCCTTGTACGCGCACTTCGCCATACGATTCCGTCAGCACACTGTAACCAGCGATGAGCTTACGTAAATTCGGCGGGGAAAACCGTTTTCTCTGCCACCGGACAAGTGGGCTATCGGGATCATTCGCATAATTCTCATGAGCCGGAACGCTGACAAATTCCTTTTCCGGATAACGATAAGCGGTCAGCATACCACCAAATACCACACCTTGATCAATATTCACCGTCTGATTGACAAGGGTAGGCTGCGGTCTCGGATCATGTCCCCATACTACTATTTCTCCCGATTCATGGTCTACGAACCAATCTTTGCGGATTGGTTTTCCGTCTGCATCCTGACCTTCCGTATCTCCATAACGACAGTAATCAGAAATACGCGCCGACTGTTTGCCAATAAAATGATCCTTGATCCCCGCATGAGTCACAACTACGTGCCGCAACCCGTTTCTGCCGAAAATAAGATGAGAGGGTGCATGTAGTAGAAAATCCCTCAGCTCGCCTCTAAGTTGTTCCGCTGCAACCTTGCCCGCTTTTTGTTCATATTGAACCATTTCCTCTGCGAATCGTTCATCTCCATGATTGAGAGTTACCTTTCTTCCATCAAGGTAACGACCGATTTTCCAGCCATGATTGCTGTCAATCATGTAGGCGAGTCCAGCGTCCACGTGCTTTTTCCAGAACTGCACTGCTAATAACGATTCTGGGCCACGGCTCATCACATCTCCGACAGACACCAGTCTTCTGCCTTCTGGATGATGGTATAGTCCTTCCGTATCTTCCATATATCCGAGCCGCTCTATCACTTCCAGCATCTCACGGTAGCACCCGTGAATGTCACCAATGATATCAATGCCTGCACCCATATCATGAAACAGCGGCTGAGCACAACGGGCAAAGTTAACCTTTTCTACATCCTTGAGGACATAGCAAGCGTTAAAACCTTCTTCCCGGATACCGCGCAGGTTCCGCTTTAACAGCTGCGTCTGCTGCTTGACCCGTTGGCGGCCACGCGGATGCGCCCGGCCTGAATCACGTTCCAGTAGCACAGATTCGGGTACATCCAGCACCAAAGCCATCACAGGTACATGTGCCTTGGTTGCCAGCTGTACATATTTCTGGCGGTCCTCAGCATACAGATGGGTGGCATCCACAACTGTCAGCTTATTCAGACGACAGCGCATAGCCAGAATGGTATCCATCGCCTCAAACGCCTTGGCTGACATCTGCTGATACTCATAAAACAGCACGTCCGATTCCAGCCTTGGAAGTCCGCGCCAGTCAATAAATTCCGTATCTCCGACCAGCTGGCGAAAATGATCCGAGGATACCACTTCCGTTTCCAGTAGAACCCCTTCGCTCACCAGCCTGTCCAGTAAAGTGGTTTTACCACTATTCGAGGCCCCTACCAATACAACCAGTCCAGCATGCGGTAAATCAATCGTTCGTTCGGATGAAATGCTCATGAATTCTTCGGCTCCTTTCTGCGCGTAAATACAGCCATTTGGGTCGGTTGTCCAAAGCCTTCGACCTCTTCTCCGATCCCTTCCAGCGCTAATGAATAAGGAGCTTCCTCAATCCATTGCTCGCATCGTTCACGAAACTCACTTCTGCTCCATTCAAATCGGTGATCGCCATGCCGCAGCTCTTGCTGATCCATACGATACACTTCGTTATATTCGCGATTGGGAGTCGTCACGATCAGCACACCCGGCTGATATTCTGTCACAATCGTATTCATCACCCGGTTCAGACGATGCTCATCCACGTGCTCAATGACTTCACACAGGATCATCACATCTTTCCCTCGCAATTGTTCATCATAATAAAAGAGAGAGCCTATCATAGGTGTAGGGCGAATTGCGTCGGCATGCCTTTCCAGCTTGGCAAAACGCTCCACAGCCCTCACCTGTGCATAAGCAGACGGCTCCACCGCCCAAATCTCTTCAATGCCCTTCATTCGGGCCAAGCGAGCCGAAAGCTTCCCTTCCCCTGAACCAAAATCTACGATTTTCTGTCTTCGGGGCAGCTTGCGAATCACATCCATAATGGCTTGATACCGCAGCTCATTGAGCCGTACAGTAGGCTGTTGCGTCCCTTCCTCCAGTGACTGTTCTTGCTGCTGATCCTGTTCGTGATTATGCTTTTGTTCTTGGATCGCATGTTTTTCAGTCCGTGTAGCAGCAGAATCAGATTGCTCAAATTGCTCAATCAGATTGGTAAAATGAAGTGTGCGTCGAATGATGAGCTCGCGTAGCGGATGCGCTGACAACCAGCCTTCACCGTAACGTCTCAGCTTATCAAACTCTTCTTCGCTAATATAGTAGTGCTTATAATTATCCAACACTGGAATCAACAGCAATAACTGACGCAGCGCATATTGCACCGTCTGATGACCACTTAGCGTGACATATCTGACGGTGCTTCGATTTTTCAGCTGAAAAGAATAATCCGCTTCCCCTCGTTCTATGGTCACTTGATAGCCCAGCGGCGCAAATAGTCCCTCCACCACAGCATCTGGCAAATCCGACGCAACAGGCCCAAACGATAACTCCAATGCAAAAGGATGCTTCACCCATGCTGCATAGTCTTCCTTGGGTTTGCCGTTCAGGGCCGTGCCAAGCGCGCCGCGAATATAGGTACAGAACAAGCTACTGGTTACAAACTCCCGGTCATTAATATACTGTGTAATATCATAGCTATCTGGACTGTTTTTGACCAAATCTATCGAATCTGGCGAAGCCTGAATGACGATTTCTGCCTCTTCCTCGGTAAACACGGTGTACACCATGCGTACACGCGCACCCTTTTCCGTGCGATCATACGTATTATAGGGATTTTTGGCAAGCAAATGCGAAATCATCCCGGCATTATTTCCGGTTGCTTTTAGCGTGATATGCATACTCTACTTCTCCCTCCCAACTTATGTTTTCCATACTTCATTCACCGCAGCGCGGAACATATCATCCAACTGCTGATCCCGTCCGCCCTCCATATGCTGAAGCAAAGGCGCCTTCTGTTCAAAGTAAGCCATTTGCTGCTCGATAAAATCATTCACCACCGATAGCTGTGGCTCCACATCCAGCTCCTCGCCCGCTTTTTTACGTTCCAGCAAATGTTCGATCACCTGATAAAGTTCGGTATCAGCCGGAATGAATTCCTCCAGCAAGTCTACGAATTCCATCGGTGGCATGCTGTTGTATCGTTCAATCCAGCCACAGGCCAGCAGCGGGCGCAGCACGTAAAAATACTTTTTAATCTTCACCTGTTCACCTTGCAAATAATCCCGATAATTTCCCCGCGCCATATTCAGATAATGGTACATACAGGACTTCGGAGAGAAGGTTAACGGCGAGATCGCACGAATCTGATCAGCCACTGAATACTGCTCCAGATAGGGAATCGGAGATTGCAGCCATTCCAGCAAAGGCGGATTGGATTTGCGAAACAAATTGAGCGCCTTTTTCAAATCCCAGCCGTTTATATCCAGCAAATCGCTGATTGGCCGTTCAATCACATCCCGCTTATCAAAAATAGATAAATACCATTCTATGGGTCTTACATAGATAAATCGTACATCATAGTCACTGTCCTGTGAAGGAAACCCCCATGCCCGACTGCCTGATTCACAGGCGTATACAATGCGCACCTGTTCCTCCTGCTCCAACGCCCGCAGCTCACGCAAAATCGTTTCGCGCATTTCCGGTTGAATGAAACCCTGCCCATGCTTCACATCTGTCATGTTGTTCCCTCCCTTATCATTAAAGTAATTCCCGAATCTGTTCTCTAATCGACTCCTCCGTTTCAGCTACCGATAAGCGGCGAAGACGCTCTGTCGTTTCCTCACCCCACATCTCAGAAGGCCATTCCTTGAGTACATGAAGCGCTGCATGACGATTGGAGGTCACCGGACTCCAGAGTCCGGCAGCAACTAGCTCTTGCCCCATTCCTTCGTAAGAAGACAATAGCTGAAGCAAAATACCCAGACACTGATGCGCTTCATACTCCGGTCCAAAGCCTGGCACATCAGCAGGACCAGAAGCAATCTCTTCCAGAGGCAAGCGCTTTTCTGCAAAAGCCGCCAGCTTACGAGCCCGTTGTTCATCCTCTGTCCTGATGAGTTCAAAGTACAGATTAGGCTTGACTGGGTATTGGCTTAATTGATCAAATAGCACGGGCCATACATCTAGTGCTAGCATTCGAGCTACACGAATGGCATAGTGGAGATGCGGTGAATTTGCATGCTGTAGCTCCTGTTCTACCGGCTTTACCCACTGTGGATCGTCCATCGTCTGCTGGCATATCGACGCGTAACGTTTACGCAATTCCGGCGTCCATTCATGCTCATAACGTGCCTCCCATGAATCGTCTTCTTCACCCAGAAAATCCGCAATATCCATGATGATCGTAAAATGCTTCACAGTCGTACACATGGCCTTAGCATGGCGAAGGTAGTTGCCTATGACCATAGCGGCATGCTCATAATCATCTATACTTTCCGCAGGTCCGCCTACTGCCAGCAAAGCTGATAGAATATCACCCGCCCCGTCAAACAACTCCTGATCAATGTGCGGTACAGCGATGGCTGTATGCAGTTCGCCTTTATGAGCGCACTCATAAGCAAGATACTCATACATGACATTGTTGCGGAATCCTTCCCGTAATAACCAATCACGTATTTCCTGCCGTGTCGGCTCCAGCCGTTCTACTACGTGAATACGTCCCCAGCCATGTACCTGTGATGCTAACCTATACAACTGCTCGTTGGCCTGCTCCGAAATATTACGGATAGCTACAGCCGCATATAGCGTGAATTCATCATGCTTGGCTAGTGTTAAAATAAGCTCGTGGTGCTGATCCGTCTCCAGCAATCCAAGCAATGCAATGCCAAACTTCACCACATTACGATGTGCTCCGTGTTCAGCCAGCCAACGTGCTTCCTCATACAATCGATCCGGCTGAATTGCTGGATGCTCCCGCACCGCATCTAGCAGCGGATCAATCAGGCTGAGTGCATTTTCCTCCATCAAGCGTACATACGTCTCACGTCTCGTTTTCATCCCTGGCTTCCGGCATTGTCTGGACAACAACTGCGCCAGATCCTTAATTTTGTCAGTCTCTCCATCTCCGCCAGCGCCGTGATGCCCAAACGCTCCATCCAGCCCTCCTGCCACCCAACGCATCTTGTGACCTGCCCAGTATTCTTCATCATCTGGCAAATGATCATCCGTAAGCCTACCCTGAGGGTCCAGTCCCTGCTTAATCGTTTCATAAATCGAAAGCTTACCTACCCATGGATATAACACTTCATTTTTGAATCGTCCAAACATGTTGCATCACCCTTCCGTTATGTATTGCTTCTTACTTATCGTGCTACCTTATATCCCTATAATCCTTTATTTTGGAAGTCATGAACATGGTGAAAGTATTACAAAGATGAATAAATTACCTTTTTCCTGCATCCCTTCCCTGTTAGAATAAAGGGATACTTATTTTCGGAGAACGGCTACAGAAACGGGGAATGCATCATGGCGAGAGAGAGTTTTGATAAAGAAATTCAATTCCTGCGTATGCTCACACTAACAAGCGGCGCTTATAATCGGCAGCAATTTGCAGACAGACTTGGCATTTCGGTACATACCTTTGATAAAACGATCCGCCGCCTCAAGGAAATCGTCCAATCCGTACAACAGCAGCTGCCTGCGGAACAGGGACATGATTTTAATGAGATGCTGCGCTTTAATTATTACGAATCCGCTGATCCATTGCTGTTATTCCTGTTTCGGGCCAAATCGCTCAAGGAATCGGAAAGTGTCCGCTTATCCCTTCTGCTGACAGCGCTACAGTCACAGTCTATGACTACCATGGAACTGTTGGATGCTTGCTGCAATGGCCTGCCTTCCGACAGTTCACTGCCAGATGAGAAAACAATTCGTTCTGATCTGAAATATCTGGTCGAAGTCGGCGTGATTCGTAAGGAGCCTGGCGGCAGGCCCTATCGCTATGCTGTCCGCAATGATCTGGTGACAGAACTGACGGACGAGGAATTACTGGACTTATATGATTTTGTGGACATTATGGCCAACACCCAGCTCCCCTCTGTGCAGGGATATCTGTTACGAGATCATCTTAAAAAAGCCATGCGCCGTCAGCTCGGAGATCGTGAGATGGCAGAGCCTTTTTTATATAAATACCATTATTATTCACGCATTCTGGACGAAGCCCATATTCATCCGCTTCTGCATGCCATTCGGCAACGTCGCTGTGTAAGCTTTTTATATTTCTCGGCGTCCAAACGAAGCATGTACGGGTCACAGAACACAAACCCACGGTTTGAAAAAGAGACCGAAGGCCGTGAACATACCATTCTGCCCCTGCAAGTCATCTATGATCATCAATACGGACGTTGGTATGTGCTTGGTCATGTAGGCGGCAAAGGAATCATGAAGTTTCGTATGGAGGGCATGACTCAATTGGTGGAGGGCAAGCCTGTCCCAGAGCAGCTTTATGCCGACCTGTTAGCCGTGTTGGAAGAAAAAATGCGGTACAGCTGGCTTGTTGATACGGGTCGTCCCGTGAAGGTACGGGTACGTTTTTTTAATCCTGAGGGTGCAAAGCGCAACTTTATCCGGGAACGTGTACTGTCACAGGGACAATGGGGTGCGATTACGGAGGAAGAAAGTGAATCCTTTATCTATGAAATCACAGTGAATGGAATCACTGAGATCAAACCATGGATTCGCAGCTTCGGATCAAGCTGTGAGGTATTGGAACCCCAGCGGCTGCGTAAGGAATTCAGACAGGAATGGAAGGAGCTGCAAGCCTATTATGAGCCTGTTCGAGAAAATATTTAACTATCAGATCGTCTCACGACTGGATGAATCGGGCGCTTTTGCTACCACATCGCAGGAAAGAGTCTGGCTTAAGTCCATGCTTGCAGACTCGGCAGCGACAGAGGCTTTTACCCCCTCTACACTTGATAAGCTTCGGCAATTACTTGCAGACGACGAGCCTCTGGAGGCTGATAGCAGCCTGCGCGAAAAAGCAGGGGTTCCTGCTGCTTCGGTTTATCATCCACTCCTGCGTGAATTGCGTTCCATTCTGCGATCCCGTTCAGGCATCTGTATGACCTACAAACTGCGCAACGGACGCCTGCATGAGCGAATGTCCGGATTTCCATACAAGCTGGAGTTTTCCATGGTCAAAAAAGAATGGAGTCTGCTGTGGTATAATCGTCGCCACCGCGCATTTATGTCCACTAAACTGTCCAACATCGTAACCGTTACGGAGGATGAGATCCTACCTGAAGAAGCCGAGACGTTTACCCAACGAATACTCGGTATACTGGAGTCACGCAAAGAACAGGGCATCATCGAAATTATTCCTGTATATAACGGTGAAATGTCTCGTATTTTATATGCTTTTTCCTGTTTTGAAAAGGAGGTCGAATATGATCAGGAAGCAGATACCTATCGTATTACGCTCACTTTCCAGGCAGACGAATGTGAATATGTGTTATCCAAAATCCGCTTCCTCGGCAAACGTGTCAAGGTCGTTCAAGGCTCTCGATTAATTTCGCGAATGAAGGAAACAACAGCCAAGGCCCTCGCCCGATACGAAGAGGAATAGCTGCTGAAGACATATAGGATATATCCACGTAAAGGCCCTCCCTCCGTCTGTTAATGAGACGAGGGGAAGGGCTTTTAAACGAGTTATGGCAAGGCTTGTCCGCGTGCACTGACATACAATTGATACCATTCCTCACGGGTCATCAGCTCGCTCTGGCGTTCTGCATCCTGACATGCTTTGATTCGTTCAGGATTGGCGCTGCCAATGACAGGCTGAATCCGTGCCGGATGCTTCATCAGCCAGCCCAGGACGATCGCTTCACGTGTCGTCCCCTTTTCAGAAGCCAGCTTCTGCACCAGTTCTGCCGTCTTACGGATGTGCTCAGGCTCTCCTTCCAGAGAACCTCCGCTAAAACGTCCCTGCGCCAGCGGTCCCCAGGCCTGGAGCTGAATATCCTTAGTTTGGCAATATTCCAGCAATCCTTCGCCAAAATGTACATTTGTCCCTGCATGCTGGTTCACGTGTACGGTCTGATCTATAAAATGTAGATGTGCCAAGCTCATCTCCAGCTGATTAACAATCAGCGGCTCCGTTAGGCTACGTTCCAGAAAACGAATTTGGCTTACATTCATATTGGAAACGCCAAAATGCCTGACTTTGCCGGATGTCCTAAGCTCGCTGAACGCCTTCGTTACTTCTTCCGGCTCTACCAGCGGATCGGGACGGTGCAGCAGCAGGATGTCTAAATACTCAGTACCCAGACGCTTCAAGATACCATCTACGGACTCCATAATATGATCATATGAGAAATCAAAACGGCCTGGGAGCGTGCCATCCGGCAAAAAAATACCGCATTTGGACTGAATTACGATTTGTTCACGCAATCCGGGCTGTCCCTTTAAAATCCGACCGAAAATTTCTTCCGCTTTTCCCATACGATAGATATCCGCATGATCAAACATCGTAATCCCGATAGATTGTGCAGCTTCTACAGCTCTCTCCGCTTCAACGACATGCTCCTGTGTATACGGTGCATGGCTCCATTCTCCACCAAAAGGCATGCAGCCAAGTACCAGCCGACTATCGGAGATTCCACGTTTCTGTAAAGGCATAATTTTCATGCTGCTCCTCCTTGAACCCTCAAAGTATTCCTTGCTTCATCAACATTCGAATAGTTCGTCAAACCGCAAAAATCAGACGGAAAACATGCCGTTTCCCGTCTGATTTTTTATTTTAGTTACTTATTAGACAGCCCTTCTTATATGTAATAATCAATAGCCAACTTCAGCAGATAAAGCGCGAGCAAATGCAGCGGATAAAACAAATAGAAGAAGGTTCGTGGGCCTTTTCCCCTCTCTCCGTTATATCGGGATAGCAAAGGGAGTGCAAAAATACAGGCCCCGCCGATCGCAAACGGATAAAGATATTCGTTCATTGTGCTGGCGTTGATGCCCATGATGCTGAGCGAATCGGGAACAGCCCATATAATGATGACTCCGAAAATGAACATAAGCGCAATTATTGCAATAATCCATCCGTTGTAAATCTTCTGTTGTTTGCGAGCCACATAGAAAGCCAGAACCAGGAACACTCCAATCACACTCCAGTCTCCCAAAAGAGAGACTACGCAAAGAGCCGAAATCGCCAAGTATTTAAGCACAGGATTGGTCGTGTTGTCATAGAACCATATTGCCAGTAGGCCCATCAACAACGTTAGCATGATGTTTCCCGAAGTATACCAATCTTTAAATACCAATCCGTAAGGCACCACACTGGCTAGCCCGGTTAGAGCAAGGCGCATTGTATATTTTTTGAAGCTTCTGGTATGGATATATCCTTCGGCTACAAAAAAAGCCATGATAGGCAATGTAATTCTGCCTACCACCTGAAAGCCCAAAAAATCGGCAAAAAATAGCCCTCCAATATGATCAATTAGCATTGCCAATACTGCAATTAATTTTAAACTGGTGGCATCAATGCCTTTCACCTCTGCTTGAACGGATAATCTTTGTTCCATATTCCTCCCCTTTTCTTCCCGAAGGACTATGCCCTCCGTATCTATTCTATTCGTAAACAGGTCTGTTCAGGAGGCTCCGGTCTCCCATCTTATCTAAGAGGTGCTTCAACAATTGGCGGGAAACGGGAATAATGCGCCTTGCTTCTCCGGAATTCTGATTGGTTTGAAAAATGATCTCCTTCTTGCTCTTATCTATAGATTCCACCTTCATCAGGTTTACGATAAATGCCCGATGACACCGGAACAACCTTGGGTCCTTAGCCTCAATATCTTTCAGATCGCCGTAAAACTCAAGAGTTCTGTTTTCGGAAACCAGACGGATTTTGTGGGGAACACCGGTTGTTTCAAAGTAATAAATGCTGGAGAAGGAAATTTGAAATTTCGTAAATTTATTGTCGAGTATAAACCAATCATTGACATCCAACACAGGCTTTCTTTGATGGGCAACAACAAGAACTTCTCTGACCTTTTTTTCCATTTCATCCTGAGTAGCATCCTTGATAATGAAATCAAGAGCTGCTACCTTATATTGGAAGGTAAGCGGAGACAGATGACCGTGGGTAGTTACAAAGACAATATGCCCATACATATCATATTTTCTGATTTCCTGGGCAACTTCCAGTCCCTTCATCTGACAACCAGAGATTTCAATATCAAGGAAATACAAGTTATTCGCACAAGCTTTAGATTCAAAAAGCAGGAGATCCGGCTTACTGGTGGCAATGAGATTGCTGCAGCAGATGCCAAGTTCCTCGCAGCTTTTACGGACCATCTTTTCCATTATGCGCTGCTGGATAAACTGATCTTCCAGAATAAAAATATTCATGATGTCGCTCTCTTTATAATTAATGTTTGCGTGAAAAAATCCGGTTCCTTTTTGGTATCCAAAGTTACATACTTGTTGCTGCGCAGCACCTTTGCTATATTGTACAAGCCAAGACCTCGATTGTCCGCTTTCGTTGAAAAGTTCCGTTTGTAGAGATCATTCACCTTAATCCCGTCAAGTGCAGAATGATTATAAGAGTTTCGTATCGTCACCGTCTGAATATCGTCTTCATGGATCAGCACAATATTTATGGACGGATTGCAGGTCTCTAGTGCCGCATCGATTGCATTGTCCAAGAAACAAGAGATTACTCTGCAAAGGTCTATAATATCCATATACATTTCACTGATACCGCTATCAATTTCCAGTTTTACGTCAACTCCACGCTTCTTTGCCACCAGCACCTTGGATGTAATAATACTCTTGAGCTCACTCACGTCCAGATTAATCAGGTTATCCAGACTATAGGAATATCCGTTCAACTGTGAAGCAGTAGGTTGGATAGAACTCTCATATATCCGCTTGATCATCGCTAAATCCCCAGTTCTGATCCCCTCGTCCAGCATTAACAGGATATTGGTATAGTCATGTCTGAAGCCGCGGATGTCTTCGTACATTTTTTCAATCTCCATAATATAAGCCTCCAGCTGCAGGTATTGTTCCGTCTTGTTCTTCTCTAGCTCACGTTCACGCAGGAAGCGATACAGCCAATTGATCGTCATCAGGAAGATGGAGGTCAAGCCGATCAGCATCAACACAATCTTTAATCTGCTTGGATACGGATTGTTGCTTTCACACTCCGAATAGATAATGAGTCCTAGTCCGATGATCCCCAAGACTAAGATTAAAGAAGCTCCGACGATAAGCTTAATCCGATATATCTTCAAAAGCCTGACCGCCGGAGTAGGAAACAAATAAGACACAAGCTTTCGGAGCGCCAAGTAGATCAGCGGAGGTGAACAAGCGGTTAGGAAGGGCGCCGTCCATTTGTTTTTATATTCATAAGGAACCGCATAGCTGATTACCGTTATGAAATAACCCAGCAGTGTCGTAATGAAGATGGTAAGGATGGCGTAGAAGCCTATGACCCACAAGGATTCATATTTGTCGGTCAACCACCCGTATACTGCCAGTAGCACAAATAGAAATAGGTAAACAATCAGTCCGAAGTTATTCAGAGCTGTTATTCCGATAAAATAATACATGACTAAAAACAGCAGCAGCTTATAATTCATACGGAAAACGCTTAGACCATTGCCGCTGACCATATGATATATTACAAGATAGCTGGTGTATTGCAAAAAATAAATGCCGGATGTAATCATTTTTTGTTCAATTTCCAAACTTTTGGGTTGACTGGTTCATAGAACAATCCGAAACAAATCCCTCCTCCTTCACCTCTTTTACTCATATGCTCCAGTAGCTTAGCCTTGAGTCTCTGGGTATGGTTGTTTCTGTATTCTTTAATATTCTTGATATTGTTCATAATTGGCATAACTCCTTCTCATTATGGAATAGAATACTGGTGTGATGACAACTGCTTCAAGAAACAGCCCAAATATTAACCAAGGATAAAAATCTAGTGCGATGGCCACGAAAACAAACACTATACTTAAAAAGATAGCTTGTAATCTGCATGCTCTTCTGAACTTCGGATCTACCAATGGATTGCACTCCGTATCGGCCGGAGCGTATCTGACAATCAGAATGATAGAAAGCAGACAGAGCGTCGCCAAAAAAAAGCGGTTCCATTCTACTTCCTTTAAGAGCCAGGGAACAAACACAAAGGTCAGTAGACTGACCCAGGTGCAATGATGCGACTTGCGAGCATGCCAGCCAAAGGACTTTCGCCGGACCACTGTATAGGAAAGCAGCATCGCAGCCGTTTCGGCTAATACACCGAGCAAACAGGCACTGACCAATACAAGAAGTATTTTTTCTGTGCCAGCCAGTATGTTCTCCAGATAATAAAGCACATAAGCACGCTTCTCCGCTTCCAATTCTTCGTCTTGAAAGTATTTATCAACGATCCACGTTGACAATTGATGATACAACGCCACCGCCCCTCCCTAACTTAATTGTGCGGGAAGCTGGAATTGAACATAATCACGATATTTATCATGCCAACTCATTAATTCGTGATGCGTGCCTACCCCCGTTACTTCTCCTTTATCCAAAAAGATTATCTGGTCCGCTTTGTAGATGGTTGACAAACGATGAGCGATAACAATGGTCATTTTATTCTTGGAGAGAAGCTTGATTACATCATGGACGAGCTGCTCTGACTCGCTATCCAGGTTGGCGGTAGCTTCATCAAACAGCAGGATCTCATGGTCTGAAAGCAAGCATCTGGCAATCTGGATTCGCTGCTTCTGTCCCCCCGATAATTTGACTCCCCTTTCTCCAACAAAGGTATCCAAACCATCCGGTAATTGATAAATTACCTCCTTCAAGCCTACTGTATCAAGAGCCGCATAAATCTCATGGTCATCCGCGTCTCTGTTTAGGCCATATACCAGATTGTCTCTCACTGATCCTACCAGTAAGTCACTATCCTGCATAACATAGGATATTTTGCGACGCCATTCTTCCGTCCTAATCTTATCCAAATATACATTATTGTAATAGATTTCTCCATTATATTCTGAGTAAAATTTCTCTATTAAAGAAAATATTGTTGTTTTTCCCGAGCCGGAAGGCCCTACGATCGCTGTAGTGGTACAGCCTCTGAAGGTTAACTCCACGTTGGATAATACCGGTTGGCCCTGGTTGTACGAGAAAGAAACATTGGCAAAATGCAGGATATCCGAATTCTGATCATGACTTTTCATGTCCGGCACACTGCCTAACTTTTCTTGCTTCTCATCTCGCTGGTTATATATGGTATAAATTTCCTTACTTGCTCCCTTGGCCTTTTGATACTGCGAGAAAAAACTGCTGAGCTGGGTCAGAGGCGAAACCATTGTAAACAAATAAAAGATCATGGATACCAGAGTACCTGTAGTGATATGTCCAGCGGCAATGCCGGCGCTTCCATACCAAAACATTCCTACCAAAGCTAGCATGATGATAATTGTGACAATCGGCTCAATGACAGCTGACAATATTCCCTCTTTGATGTTCAATCGAAAGATACGTCCAAGTATCTCCCGAGTATATTTCATTTCAAGCTTTTCCGACGTCGTCGCTTTAATGAATCTGATGTTATAGAGAATTTTGGATAACTCACCGGAAAAGTCTGCGGCTGCATCCTGTGCCTCAACCGCTACCCTATTCATCCTTCTTCCAATGGGATAGATTAGTAGCGCCGTTATAGGAATCAGAGCAACGAGTACACTCATTAATCTCCAATCCAACACAAATAACATGATGATGCAACCAGTGACCATCAGGACATCAGCCAGAATAGAAGGCAGAGTGATAGCTAGAAAATTACTTACAATAGCAAGGTCGTTCGTCATTCTGCTGATGATTTTGCCGTTCTCGTTGTTATCAAAATAATTAACCGGCAAATGGATAATTTTTTCCCAAATTTTCAGTCGCAGTTCCTGAAAAAACTTGCTCCCCACATATCTGAGGAGCAGAGAAGACACGGCGTTTAAAATCCCTCCGGCCAGAAACAGCGAAATAAGCACAGCTGCGGTCTGGATCGTCAGCTCCATAGCTGAGATCTTATCGACAAGCTTGCCTGTCATGATCGGCAATACTAATGAAAAAGCGGCGGAAATCAGTGTAAATACTATGCTCCAAGCAAGCGCAAGCTTGGGCCATCTCGCAATTTTGATTAACTTCAGCAAGGAATGGGCCGTTTGTTTTTCTTCACCGATCTTTTTATATGCCGTGCTCTCCATATTCAATTCCATTATGGCTTAATCACCTATTTCTCTTTGTGATTTTCGTATTCTAGCAAAAACTTCATTGCCATTGTATAGACACCTGCGGCTATCGCTACCATGACAATATAGGAGAGCGACAGCTTGGTTCCTATCCAGTCCGTTTGGTTGCTTAACTGGAACAGTAAGAAGCACACGGCGCTTCCGGCAAGAAACTCCAAAGAGTAGGAGAATTTCCGCCCTCTCTTCAACCTATCTAGTATAATATCCACTATAATTACAGCGGATGTAAGCATAAAAGAAATTTTATACAGCATAATCTTATCTTCAGCAACAATCTGCTGATCCTCAAAACTTGCAAAGTATCTGGCCAAAATTGTACCGATTACTAGGTATAATACGACAACTAGCACATTTATTCCGACACATTCGGCTGTGCTGTAGGTAATAGTCCCTTCGCTTCGTTGAACCAGGGTCGCTGCCAAGCTTGAAATAAACAGGACCAGAAACCAAATATAAAAATATGCATCCAGTTGAAAAGAGAGAAAATCGGTAATCAGTCCCACCATGACTGTAATAATTTCTTTTAATAAAATGAACATTACCGTCTCCTCCTGTTAGCTAAATACCAGCATCTGCTTCCATGTACTCAAGTTCTCATTATCACAGGTCAGCAGTGTCAGCAATACACCTGCACATCCATCGAGCAGCCCAACTTTATCGAGAGATAACGGATCATCGACGCTTCCCTCAAGGTCTATAAAAGGTACTCCCTCACCAGTATTTCGATATGATAACAAACGATGCAAAAATTCATCCTTAAACGGCATGGCTGCCGCACGGCTGAAATGGTGCTGAATCAGGACCAAGCCTGCATAGCCGTGACAGATCGTCGGTGAAATTACCTTTCTTAGCGAATCTGGTCTGGAGTAGACGGTATTGAACAATTGCAGAGCCTGCTGCTGCAGTGCTTTGTCCTCCAGGGCCAATCCCAGCCGGAACATAGCCACAGAAGCTCCCGGTGTGCCGTAACACCATGCATCTCTGTGATAACCTGGATTCCGACTAGTCTCTGCGGATTCATCCGGTGTGAACATATTAGGTATGACAAGGGTGCCGTTCCACTCCCTGATACTTCCGTGTAGAAAAGTCTTGGCAACTTCCAGTACTTCTCTCAATCCAGTTAACGGGTAGCGGCGGAGATGTGCAACGGCCAGCAGATTAATGGCTCCTGTAATTCCGTGCGCCATGCCAAGATTATAATAAATGGTCTGTTCGGGAAGTTCCTCGAAATGTCTCAGCTTGCCTACAGCATCCGTAATCAGTTGAAGTATCTTAAGGAGCACTGCATCCAGCTTCCCAACGTATCTGTCCTGGCGTTCCTTAACCTCCATTAATGTAGCTGCAATCC
This sequence comes from Paenibacillus sp. T2-29, assembly GCF_052921365.1. NCBI lineage: Bacteria > Bacillati > Bacillota > Bacilli > Caryophanales > Paenibacillaceae > Paenibacillus > Paenibacillus sp. T2-29. The sequence continues at coordinate 724,654 of NZ_JBREVE010000002.1, forward strand.
CCGTCCAGCCTGAAATCAAATCCAAGTCGCTATCCTCAATCAAAGAGTCTTCCAATTTCCCTCTTGTCTCCTCATAGAACTCCCCGTAGCTGCTAAGAAACATATCCAGCGTCTGCGAGAGCACATTCGTATATCTTGTTGAACCTCTTGAACACTCGTTGAACAGATAAATAACGCCTGCTAATCCGGTATACAGTGACAATGAATGGAACGGTATATTACCGATTAAACGCACAATCTCCTGATTGTACTTGAAAGCAAGCGCAGCCCACCCTTCCCCCGGGTAAACTTCATCTAGCTTATCCAGAAGAAGGCTGATCCCGGGGTATCCTGAAGCCAGCGATATCAGCTCCATTTCAGGGTAATCATGCATGGCGTGCTTCTTGATTAGCAGGGTTACAGTATCTATATCTTTGTAAATTTCTGCGCTTTGCCTGACTATTTCAGATAAATTTCCCGGGACTTGTTTGACCGCCATAAGCTCCTCCTCAATAGGCAACATGATATTTGCTTACCTGTAGATAATCTTCCAAACTGTAGTAGCATAGGTGTAGGGCAAGCTCTTCTTTTTCCCGGTCCAGGCCGAACACTCTGTTGCAGAACATGTGCATGATGCTGAACATAATATCATCGTAGTAATTGGTTCTGTCGTCAGCTTCCCGGATAGCCGTGAAATATGCAGCGTATTGCCGCAACCTGTCGTCTTTATCGCTTGCTGGCAAGGATATGGAACGGGTCTGTTGAATCCTTTCGAATAGCGCTTCTTTGTGTTCCCGGTACTCCTGTCTGAATTTCTTCGGATCAATAATCGCAGCCATAGCCTTCAATTGATCTTCTGCCAGCGGATACGCGCAGTTCACAACCTCAAAAAGTCCGGTGCAGCAAAATAACATCTGATCGGTTGCATTAATTGACCTCTTGCCTGCATAATAGCCTGAAACTAGATAAGAATCGATAGCAAATAACCTCTCCGCTTGTTCAATGAAGGCTGCGCCGCCATACCGCAAAATTTCAGGCCGGTAAGGAACAACCGAATAGGAACTAACCAATCCGGACGAGGTTACAGTATTCAGAAAATCAAAAACATAGTTCAAGGCCGTGAAACGCTGATGCTCTACGCTTCCCGACATTTTGCACCTTAGCCTGATATGCGGCTCCTTATCTGCATACTGGACAAAAAAAACCTGGTCAATGAAGTACTCGGCGCTATTGTCCATGAATGTCTTAAATGCACTGCCCAGCAAATCGGTTAGCAGTTCCTGATTGTAATATACCTGCAGGGATATCCAATCCGAACCTGGATAATAAACGGCATTCACCGAAGAACTCAGCACTTTATTTAAGCTTTTATCGGTAGCCTGTGCAGACAATCTGTCTATCGGCAAGTACTGAAACATCGGGCTTTTGCAAAAAAATACGCACTCCTCCATATACCGGTTAACGGAAGCGAACAATTCTTTCTCCGTCTCCATAATAACAGCCGCCTTGCCTTCCGGATTCCGCGTATATTCTTTGTGCAAAAGCTTTCGATGATGATGGCGATCCAAATCCAGCAATAGCTTATTGTCCAGCTCCACCAAATATACATATCGCGGAATGTTATACTTTATGATCCAATCCTCCAAAAAGGCCAAAAACTGTTCTTCGCTCTGGAGCCGTTTATCCGCATATAATGTCCATTTTTTAGGGCAGATGATGATATTTTTATAGGTTACTCTCGGTGTAAAAGAAGAATCATAGAGATACTCCTCCAGATGGGACCATCCGGTCTGATACTGCAGATTAATATCATTCAGAAACCGGATCAGATAAGGCGCCAGCTCTGTATTGTACATACTGCTGAGTTTGGGAAATACCAGTTCGCCTGTTTCCCTGTGCTTTAGATAAAAGTATCCCGAATCCTCCACCCCTACCAGTAGTTGGGAAATATCCAAATTCCGATTCTCGGGGAACGTGGCCATATCCATGGATTGATCCGGTGTTGGGCCTGCCGTCATAATATTAGTTATTTTGGGGCTGAATGGGTAAAATGAGATTTCAGCGGCGCTCTCCCCTGCTTTCTGATCCTTCGGGTTCCTGACAAAACGGAAGATTTCATCACGGCTATCTTTGTCAAACATGTAGGCAAATCTTCCGAAGCTTTGACACGCTTCCAATGATCCGGCTCTGTTGTTTAAATAAAACGTAACTTCACCTTGTTCATTCTCCATGCAGGAATAATACAAATCGAACGAGACATGGACATTCTCCAGACTCAATTCAGACAGCTGTTGGATTTTGGCCTCGTCAAGCACGATATCCGAATGATTGGCAAGCGCTTCAGTCTGCCACTCCGCAATTAGCGCCTTGAGCTGTCGGAACCTGCCTTCATCCTTATGCCTGTACTTATCTCCGTTCTGGTAGTGGCTCTTGTACTCTTCAGGTTTGCCGAGCCCCAACGTCTTACTGAACAACTGCAATAAGGGCACTTCTTCATATACTCCGTACTTCTCAGTAAATTGCTGACGATAGTCGGAAAGTGTATCCTCTTTCCTGTACGTAGAAAGCATGCTCAATATTGAAGCTACTTGGGCCAACGCTTGCCTATCGCTGTCCGATAAGTGAATTTCATTTGCTTGATTCAGCCTTACGTCTATTTTGACCAAGTCGCCCTGATAATCGGGAAGGATAAGCTGGACTAGTTTTCGAACAGCCTCAATGCCTTCGCGTTTGACCGCAGCAACTGTGATGTCCTGAATGGCATGTCCAACTCTCTCCAAAATATCTGCGTAATATGCTGCCTTGGGAGCAGCGAGCATCTTTAGTGTACGGATCAGATGCCCCAAAGGAGCGCTATCCCGAGGATTGGGAATCATCTCACTTACCAAAAAGCCTTGTTCTATCAATTGCTGCAAAAAATCTGTGCTGATCGTGTCATCCACGCCGAAGGCATCTTTTATAGCTTGCATAAGCTGCAGAAAAGTCTGCTGCTCTTTATCAAGGATCTTCATGATGAAATCTATGACCGGGGTTTTGAGAATAGATATATTTTCAGTGCTTCGTTCCTCCTGATCTGCTGCAAACAGAGTCTGATAAGAGATGACGAGCCTGTGATGGTCAATGTAAGAGGTGTTATTTACACTCAGTCTCAATTCATTGCGGACATCCGCATCCCCATGGAAAAGCCCTATTAAGCGGTAAATTAGGCTATAATCCGGAGTTGCCCAGACGACATGTTCTCCGGCGCCTCCCGTGTTTCCGAATCGGGAAATGCCTACCCCCGCGAACAGTCCAAACGGTGTTGGTCTACAAATTGCCCGCGAAATGAACTTGCTTAGACTAAGGATAAGATTCCGCTTTTTTTTGGACTTCAATGTTCTGCCTTGTTCCAGGCTTTGCAGCGCAGCGTAGGTCGAGGGGCTGGAGACATAAATGGAATCCATCAACCCCTGCTTCTGAACGAACCGTGCAAGTCTGTCAAGATATTCATCATCGTCTAGTTGTTCATGATCAAATATCCGCGTATAATACTCCATGCCAAGCAACGTCTTCCGGTACATGTAATTTTCCGAGATTTCAAAGTTTTCCAACATGCAATCAACCTCTCATCTGTCTTAAAGCACGAATTGAACCGGCAAGGCTTACTTCATAATAATTCCGCTGAACATCAATCGGTCTCGCGCCTTGACGGAGCAGACACTCCATTTCTGTGCGCCCGGCATTCATCCCCTGCGCGATAAGCTCTCCGCTAAGAGAGGCAACAACTCCGCTGAATAAGGCGCTGGCAATACTCGTACCGATACCTACTGTGTATGCTTTGTCAAATCCCAGCACTTCGTATAAATAATCCTCTGTGTCGAAGCTTGATTTGGCAACCATTACCCAATCATTGTTGTAATTGATTTCATACTCATCACCACTCGGCGCAAAAAATTGGCCGCTGAGCGTATTACTGAACCCGGAGATATCCCCGTTCTTATTAGTTGATCCAATTGGGTATACTCCCTTTAAATTCGCAGGCACTCTGTACTCCTGCGTAATATCGCGTCCATCGTTTCCTGCGGAACAGACTACCCAGATGCCTTGCGCATTAGCGCAGTCAACCAAAGCCTGAAACCGATTGAACTCGAATAAGTCGACCTCATATTCTGTACGATAGCTGATGTTGATAATTAGATATCCTTTAGCAATACCTTCTTCCAGCGCTCTATACAACCATTCAAGCTTGCTTATTCCTTTTTTGTCCGTAATTTTGTAGACAACAACCGGAGCGAAAGGGCATATCCCCTTCAATATATATTTGCCAGTAACAGAGCTAACCATTTTTGTACCATGCCCGACGTAATCGCTTAGACAAGGCTCATAAGGTACAAATGACTTGCATTCTGCCTCAACTAGATTACCTTGGATCTCTGAGTGGGATTTATCGACGCCTGTATCAATAAACAGGATAGTAAGCGGCTGACCAACAGTTGCACCACAACTAAAATGATCGGTCAGCCGGGCTACATGCCAATTGTATATATTAGGTTTTATCATACAATCTCCATAATGTAAGTAGGGGTAGCCCATTTCACTACCCCTGACTTACGAATCGCTTATGAATTATTTACAATTGGAACAAGAACCGGTACAGATACAGGTAAGAGTTTTACATACTGCTTTGGATACCTTAATGGTTGTCTTGATGATTGAAGCTTGTGGGCTAAGCTCACTGGCCTCATAGCTCTTTCTTAAATCAAGGTCAAACATTTGATCTACTTTCATTTTCCTCTTCCTCTCTGAATTTAATTCTAATAAACATGATTTCAGTGGTACCCCTAAATCACGTTTATTGTGAGTGACTGTATGTCATATCTTGCTGTCGATGAATAAAGAATATATCTAATTCTCCCGTTTTTTATACTTTATTCCTAAAAGGTATTCCAAACCTCCTAAATTGCAGTCAATTTGCTTCCCATGCAGCATGACAAAAAAAATACCGACACAGAGCGGAACGATTGACGCTTAGAGCATGACGTATGCTTGCAAGAATCCGGTATGTTCCTATACAGGTGTCTCATATAAGTCGGCTGAAGAAGAGATGCTTAGCAAAAAGCGCTCGCCCTATGTTTACGATATGCTGGATCTTGTGGACGAACTGCGATTCAAACAGGACATGACTGTAAAGGAATTGACCGACGCACTACGTGTACACGGCATCTCATAAGTTGACCCGTTTGAGGCAGCTCTTGCTGAAATGGAGAATAGGCTTGGTGTTTCCTTCTCTGATTACTTGGGTTTTTCAAGAGGATCCTGAAGAAACAAATAAGGTCGAAGAACGGAACATGAATCGTGAGACTTTTAAAATTCTCACGAATATAAGCTATAATCGACAATTAATAAGCCATAACCTTATGAATTGTGGCTTATTGATTTGTCAGGAGTGAAATTAACCTATGAATTATGGCAAGATGTATTCAATGTTTATGTTCCTCCATTGAAAAAGAATCTACCATATCGCCAATTCACTTTTGTAACTTCGATTAATGAGGCTGGAGCTTACATATAAATGAGTCGAATCCCTTTGACCCGATCCCCATCTTTTTATCCGAATATCCCCATGCTCAGATAACGCTCTCCGGTATCCGGGGCAATACAGAGTACCCGTTTGCCTGCTCCCAAACGCCGGGCTTCCTGAAGGGCCGTCCATATTGTAGCCCCACTGGAGGGCCCGACGAGAATCCCTTCCTGAGCAGCAATCGCCCGTGTCATCGCAATCGCATCCTCATCGGAAACCTGTATGATTTCATCATATACTTCCGTATTCAGCACGGTGGGAACAAAGCCCGGACTCGTTCCCACCAGCTTATGCGGACCGGGTTTTCCCCCAGACAGTACGGGCGAACCTTTGGGCTCGACCACAACAATCCGCAGATCCGGCAAATGCTGGCGCAGCACTTCACCTGTACCCGTAATGGTACCACCCGTTCCCGAAGAAGCGACGAACACATCCAACCGCCCCTCCGTCTGCTCCAAAATTTCAAGTGCCGTGGTTGTACGATGGATATCGGGATTTGCTTCATTTTCAAACTGATGCGGGATAAAACTCCCTTCAATTTCTGCCCCCAGTTCGAGAGCTTTACGAATCGCTCCTGGCATCCGTTCTTCCGCTGGTGTCAGTACGACCTCAGCCCCATAGGCTTTTAAAATATTGATCCGTTCCTTCGTCATATTCGAAGGCATTACCAAAATCGCACGGTAACCTCGAGCTGCCGCATTCATCGCAAGACCAATCCCCGTGTTGCCACTGGTTGGCTCAATAATGGTGCCTCCCGGCTTGAGATGTCCCGCCTTTTCCGCCTCGGCAATCAGATTGCCCGCCGCCCGATCTTTAACACTGCCGCTTGGATTAAAATACTCCAGCTTCACATACACTTCCGCATCCTGCGGTCCTGTGAGCCGTTGCAGCCGCACACAAGGCGTATCTCCGATTAAGTCCGTAATACTATGTACCACTTTAAGTGTCATTGTTATATCCTCCCCGGATCATTCCTTACAACGTCATTTCCTATCTTCATATCATACTACCAAAATAACATAATTGGCTCCTTCCAACCTGTCGCTTTTGTAAATTACACAAACCTTATCAACTTAGTATGTAAAATTCTTGCAAAATGGGTCGCCAGATGTTGCCTGGAATGATATACTCGCATTACTATTTTTTCAGGAGGATACAAGAAACTTATGAGTACTCAAGAAAATATGACAGCTAATCGCTTCCCCCCCTCCTTGCTATGGTTAACCCTTGGTGCCTTCGCCATCGGCATGACCGAATTCGTCATTATGGGACTTCTCCCCAATGTAGCCCATGATCTTCAAGTTACGATTCCGCAAGCCGGGCAATTAATCACCAGTTACGCGCTTGGTGTGGCCATTGGCGCACCTGTGCTTACTGTATTAACCCATAAAGTTCCGCAAAAAAAGCTGTTGTGTCTGCTGATGTCTATATTCATTTTAGGCAATCTTTTTTCGGTCATTGCTCCTAACTACGAACTGCTGATTGCGGCCCGTATGGCTACTGCGTTATCGCACGGAACCTTCTTGGGAGCAGGTTCCCTGATCGCTGCCCGCCTGGTTCGTGCTGATAAGCGGGCAGGAGCCATCTCTATGGTGCTGACCGGATTGACCGTGGCGAATATTATTGGCGTGCCCTTTGGCACCTTTATCGGGCAGCAGCTCGGCTGGCGCGCTTCCTTTGGAGCCATTGTTGTGATCGGCTTGATTTCTCTCTTCGGTATTATTCGTTACATTCCGGTGATTCAGCAGGACAAGCCTTCCAGTCTCAAGCAAGAAGTCAAAAGCCTGTTTAATCCAAAAGTGCTGCTGATGCTGCTCACAGGTGCAGTCGGCTGTGGTAGCCTGTTCACTGTCTTTACGTACATTACGCCTCTGCTTACGGACATTAGCGGCTTTGCCGAACACAGCATTACCTGGATTCTTGTCCTGTTCGGCCTAGGCGTCACAATTGGGAACATCGTTGGCGGCAAGCTCGCAGATTGGAAGCTGCTTCCTTCCTTGATTGCAAACTATGCTGTACTGGCCATTATTCTGGCCATTCTGACGTTTACACTTCAAAGCCAGGTACTGGCCGTTATCACTGTATTCATCTGGGGGATTGCTGCATTCGGCATCATGCCGGGTATTCAGGTTCGCATCATGAATCTGGCCTATGAGGCTCCTTTGCTAGCCTCTACCTCCAGCCATTCCGCATTGAATCTGGGTAACGCAGGTGGTGCTTTTATCGGGGGAGTCGTGATTAACCAAATGGGACTGTCCGCCATTCCATGGGTTGCATCACTCATTACTGTCGGCGGTCTGCTGCTGATGCTGGTCAGCTACATGATGGATCGCAAGACGGCTCATACTGAAGCGATAGCAGAGATACAGTCATAAGAAAAGGGACTTTCGTTCATTAGAGCGAAAGTCCCTTTTTTAAGGTCTAAATCCACGCAACCTGTCTCGCTGTTCAGCTTAACCAGTGATCGAAAAAATCCCTATATCCCTGCTTCATCACCTGACTTGAAAACTGTTCCATGGCGTATGCCTGGTTTTCTGTAGAAACCCGGCGAGGTGAAGCCGCAGCCATATTGACCAGTTCGAACCAGTTCTTCTCATTCCCCGAAAATGAATGTGTAGAGCTGATGTGCCCATAGCAAGGATGCTCCGGCTTGACGACGATTTTCCCCATGGCTAGCGCTTCGGTCAGCGGCATCGCGAACGTGTCGAATTTAGAGCAGCTCCAATACACCTTCGCCGTATTCATCAGTGCAAACACCTCGTCTTGCGTTAATGCAAATTGAAGTTTTACATTGTCCGGGATGTCGTACTTCTTCATGCTTTCCTTGTAGCGTTCACCGCCAAATACCATATAGACATCCTTATCAGGATTATGCCGCGCATACTCCAGTACCAGATCCGGACGCCGATTCTCTTCATCTCTACCAATCCACATCACCCGGTTCTCCACCACTTGTGAGGGATCAAAATGCTTTTCCACCAACCGCTCATTAAATCCGATCGGGATGACTGTCACATCGGTTACACCAAACTTCGAGGCCATCTCCTGCTTGAGAAAGGCAGTCTGTACGATAGCCTTGTCCACGATCTGATAAAAAGGCTTCATCATCTCATAGCCTGTCAGTGCCGGGTCTGGAAAACTATGCGGAAAAAGCACGCTGTTTTTAAAAAACATATTCAAATAGGTAAAGCCAGATACCGTATAAATAACGTGCTCAATCTGCTGCTCATGGAGTTGGTCCAGCACGACGTCATAATTGACCAGGTCACCCTTTTCGTGCTCATAGCCCGGAAGCCAGTCATGGCTGCTTACATGGCGCTCCGGTGATACAAATACGATATCCACCCCCAGTTCCAATCCGATCTGCTTCAGACGTTCTGCAAAAATACGAGGACCCTGCGCTTCAGCAAATTGTATTTTTCTCATGACCAAACCGACTTTTTTCATGGATTTATTTCCCTACCTTCTTTGGCTAACTATATAGAATCTATGCCTTAAGCCCACTAAAGCCACTGCTTACATGGTTGGACTTGTCCCCAATCCATCATCGCTGTACATTGGTTTAAACAAGCTAACGTTTCATCCAACTGGGACTCTAATTGCTCTTTTGACCATTTGTTGCTATTTCTATGCAGCTCCTTTTCAATCCTTTGCAAATCACTTGTGATTAGTAATAGCATCCAAAGCGAAAATATCACAGCAAACATACCATATTCCTGTATAAATGCCGTTCGATCTACCTTTATCCCCAACAGCTCCAGCTGTTCCAGATAGCTGTCCAACATACGAATACGCAATTCAGACGTCATGTGTCGGGGGAATAACGGATGGGACATGTCGATCAGGTGATATACATCCCACAGCGGTGTGTTTAGATGAGCATGCTCCCAATCCAATACCTTTAACCGTTCCCCACTCAGCGCATAGTTTCCCGGATGAAGATCACCATGGGACAGTACAAGCTGGTGTGAAAAAGATACATGCTCCAGCTGTACATACATACGCTGCATCTGTTGCTTAGATAAACGCAGTGAGCTGCAAAGCTTTAACACATCCGGCTTGCGCGTGTATAGCTCAGAAACCATCTCCTGAATAAGTGGCTTTGGTCCCCGTAGCGGCATTCCTGCAAAATAGTCCAGTGGCAAAGCATGCCACCTTGCAACAAGTCCTACAGCTTGCAATAGGGTTTTGTCTGCGTGAACATGATGTAACGGACCAAGGTCCTCAAATACCATCCATTCTCCTCCGTCATCTGCGTCTGCATCAGACCAAGCTAGCAATTGGGGATAGATGGGTGGTAATGCGGGAAGCACATGCTCGTACACCCATCTCTCGTGCCCCTTCTGATCGTCATTGGTTAGTGGTTTAAATATATAACTTTCAGAGGAGGACACGTAAAAACGTTCCACATGCCGGCCATTCGTACCTGTATATAAAATTTCACGATCGCGCACCAGCGTATCATTCAAAGTACCGTCTACATTCACATATTGATGAAATAGATTCATAGCCACCCAACTCTTTTTGTATAAAATGTAATAGCACGATCATATCATAGTCCTCGTTCCGAACGAAGCCCAGATCATCTTGGGGTAACTCACTGCACCCAAAAAGGGGCTTGCCCAGCAGATCACGCGACCTGTTGGCAGCCCCTTATCACATCCATACTCCTATCCTTACTCTATTCTATACCGATTAATATTGAGTATTGCCGGACTCGCTCGTGTTGCTAGATTTAAAGCCTTTGAACAATTGTTTTACATTATGATAACGAGTATTCGTAATTTTAGCTTTGCTGTTAGGACCGTCGGATCTCAGGATCGAATCCTTCACGTTGGAAATATCCGAGTTATCCAAAGTCATATTCACTCTAAAAGTAGAGCCCCCAAGTTGGCGAACCAGCTTACCGATATCATCGGCTCTAAAGTTTTTAATGTTAATTGTGCCTTCGGCATTGATTTGGAACACTTTATCATATGCATGGTATGCTCCACCGCCTGTAATATTCACTGTGCCTGGTTCTTTAAGCGTCAATGCATCTTCACCGACATCCTCCCACGTTACGTTGGAAATGGTGCCATTGCCATATACATGCACACCATCCGCAGCAGGCGCGGCGATGATCACGTTTTTCAGCGTTGCATTATTTTCAAGCTTGAAGATAGGCTTTTGAGCCTCCTTTTGGCTTCCATCTCCCAAGGTATCGGGGTCAGCCACTACGGTCTTGCCTTTACCATCGTATACTTCTCCTGCTTTTACAAGTATGGTCTTATGAACGACCTCTGGAGCTGCATGAGCAGAATAATTGCCGACAAATAATGCGATCAACATACCGGATAAAGCAATACTCATTCCCTTTTTCAATACTTTAGCTGTGTTTGTTTTCATTTCAATTCATCCCTCTCATAGATTGTTTTTTATTCTTATCTCCAATTCTCCGTTGACTAGAGCGCAAGCGCGTAGACCGTATCACCACCTTCGTACAATGAACCCATTGACCGACACATGTCCGTAAAGTGATATTTAACTATTTGCATATGTATACTTGGTTTTTGGTTCAAAGTAGCTTCATTATTATAAATTCAATCAATCACAAATTGTAAATAGAGCGATTACATTTACAATTTGCATAATTCTATTATATTCCAACTTCCAATAATTTCAATACGTTTTCGGCAAAATATGTCCTTTTTTTTAATTAAGTATACAAAATTGCCTCTTTTATACTTGTATAAGTTTGTTATTCTTCAATTTACGCATTAAATAATACTTGAATACCTAGTTTCGTTTGCCTCTTTTATCGTATACCTCATTGCTGATGTGCTCTATACTATTGAATGACACGGTTGATGAACGTATAATGTATTTAGTGCTTTGAAGCGTTACATCTCAACATTACTGGTGAGAAAAGAGTGGTTATCGTGCAAAACAATAGTGAGATTCCATTAAAAGAACAAAATATTGTGCTCATCGGCTTTATGGGCGTAGGCAAAACAACGATCGGTTCCCATCTAGCGCGCAAACTGTATCGCGATTTTGTCGATATTGATCAGGAGATTGAACAAGAGTACAACATGCCTACCACAGAAATTTTCAAAACTTACGGAGAGAAGCGTTTCCGCGAGATTGAAAAAGAACATATTTTGAAGTTGTGCAGCAATACACGCCTCAAAATCATTTCTGTTGGCGGTGGTGCGTTTTTACAGGAAGAGGTGAAGCAGGCTTGTTTGGCTTCCTCCATTGTGTTCTTCTTGGATTTAAATTGGGATTCCTGGAAAGATCGGCTCAAGATGCTGATTGACACCCGCCCTAATCTGCAAAACAAGACGTTGGAGGAAATTGAAAATCTTTTCCGTTCCAGACAGGACATTTACGCGGTGAATCACTCCAAGATCGATACCGATCAGTTGGATGCGGAAGAAGTCGCAGACTATATTATTCAAACGCTGAATCTGGGTTGGGAATTGTATGAACCTACTCGGGGATTGAATTAAGCGTTACAAAAAGGAGGGCCCCAGCATGCTTATCGCTTGGGGTCCTCCTTTTGTGTTCATTGCGGATAACTTGCTCACTAGCGAGCAATACCTGCGTCTTTTAAGAATGGCTATGCAGCACCTGCAATATTTCTCTCAGTTCAGTGACAGGAATCTGTCCCGGCGCGGAAGCTTTCTTGGCAGCACCAAAAGTCAACGCTGAACCAAAGAGTTCTCCGGTCAGACGGCTCACGACACCTTTTCCCGCCATCGACATTGTGATAATTGGCCGATCCGCATACTCTTCTGCCATAGTGCGTGTGGCGTCCAGTAAGGTCAGTACATCGGCTGTATTGGTTGGCATCACCGCTATTTTAGGCAGATCGCCGCCCAATTCCTGTGCCTTACATAACCGGGACACAATTTCCTCCTTCGGCGGCGTCTTTTGAAAATCGTGATTAGAAATAATCACATACACGTTATGCTTATGTGCTGCTTCTACCAGTGTCTTCACATCAGCTTCCTCATTAAAAAGCTCTACATCAATAAGTTCGACTTGCCCCGTTGCGGCTATTGTACGATTCAATTCCACATAACTTGCCGCACTGATTTCCTTTTCTCCACCTTCTCGGGCGCTACGGAACGTAAATACGAGTGGAATATTGGCTAAAATAGACCGAATTTCATGTAAGGCAGCCTTTACCTTTTCCAGATCCTCCACATGCTCGAAAAAATCGACTCTCCACTCTACGATATCCAGGTCGAGTGTTCGTAAATGGGCAGCCTCTTCCTTCAACTGCTCCAACGTTTCTCCCACCATGGGAACACATATTTTAGGCGCTCCTTCACCGATCCGTACATCATTTATCTTTACGATTTTTCCCATATCTATCTCACTCCCCAATTACAGTTTCAAGTCGAACATTCACAATAATTCATAGTATAACGCATTATGAATAAGCATGCAGACGATTAGGTTCAGTCGCTAGTTATTTCGTATCCAGTACGATTTGAGGAGACAATTCTCGTTTTGCAGGAAAAACGGCACTGTAGCGAAAATTAACAAATACCGCCAGTGCGATTCCAAGTACATTCACGATAATAGCCAGCATAAACACACTGGAAATCTGAGAATGCTTCAAAAGAAAGCCTGTAAACACGGGAATGAGCGTATAGGACAGCGAAGTTGCGGTATAAATAAACCCGGTAATCTGTCCTTTTCGTTGACTAAAAAATTCACTCATTACGGTTAACGTCAGCTGAAGTACACCCGACCCGATGACACTCGCACAGATAATGGCGGCAGCCCCAGATTTGAAAAGAAGAAGCGCTCCAAAAGCCAATAAGGAAATGCAAGGATAAATAAGGATGATATGAACAGGTTTAACCCATTTTCTCAATACAATGACCAATACAAACACGGAAACCAGCGAACCCATATTGTAATAAACTAATAGCCTCAGAGACTCTGATTCCGTCATGCCGATAAACTGTTGCCCAAAAGTAGGCAGCCATAACTGCACAATATACAGCAAGGTAGGTCCTGTAAATCCAAGCAAGATAAGACACACACCTTCCTGCCAAAACCGCGGTTTACTCGGATCATTTGCCTTTAAATTCCCCGTCTGCTTGGCGCTAGATACAGAAGTACCGCCACTTTGCCCCTTGGCGGGCTGTACGCGCATGTCTGGAAACTTCATTCTGAACAAGTAGATCGCATTCAATGCAAATATCAGTGCTGGTATAAAGAAAGAGAACCCGTAAAAAATATCGTGATTCATAAAAAAGATAATCATTAGCGGTAAAAATGCCGCCCCAATGGATATAAAACCTCTCACCAACACTGTAGCCGAACCAGAGGATTGGGGAAAAGCCTCGATCAGAGCTGGATAAGTACCTGAATCAAGAAAAGAATTCGCTACACCTGCCAGCACAGCCAGTACCATCGCCATCTCAAAGGTGGGACTCAGCGGTATACCGACCAAGAATACGGTCATCAGCAGCCCTGCGGCCACAATAAACGGTTTGCGACCATAGCGGTCGGAGAGCACTCCGGATATATACAGCGTAAACAGTCTGCCAAACCCCATCGCGGAAACCAAGAGACTGATGCCTGCCTGATCTGTATGCAAATGCTCTGTTAAAAAGGACATGTGTGACGCCAGCATAATATTAAACATGCCGAACAAAAGATAGTTCACATAAAGGCCTGTCGCCACTGGAATAGAAGAACGTTTCATCATGAATTCACCTGCTTTTGTAAGTAAGTTTTGTAGTATCAAAACGTGAATCATTTCACATTGCTTGTGTCGATGATGAAGTATAGAACACAATTTAAAATTTATCAAGTTTAAAAATTGCGAGACTCCGGCTTAGACACGCTGATGCGTTTTCAGATAAAACTCCTTGCCATAACTTAGGGCAAAGTTCCGAAACTCTACTACTGCCGGGGATAAGTATCTATTTTTAATGCTGGCTAGGTAGATAAAACGCTCGTATTCTGGATTTACAATAGGCAATGTTTTGACGTTAAAATAATCTAACGATGAAATGCGGGGCATAACTCCGATCCCGTAATTGATAGACACCAGTCCTGCCATTGCCGTATCTTCTTCAATCTCGCAAATAATCTGTGGCGTAACGTCTGCCTTGGCGAACAAATTTTCAATAATGGGCCGAACCCCACTCTTTTTGTTGAAGAAGATCACCGGGTAATCCGCTGTATCCTTAAGATCAATTTGGTCCAGAGAAGCCAGCGGATGATCAGGGGAAACAATGACCACCAGTTCCTGCTGAGCCAGCGGAATAAACTCCACTTCTGGTTCATTTTCCACGTGAGAGCAGAACGCCACGTCATAGTGTTCCTGCTTCAGACCTTGAATAATATCGTTCGTATTCCCTTGGTGAAACGAAAAGGAAATGTCTTTACGGGCATCTTGAGCTGAAAAAGCTTGGATTATCGCTGGAATGAAGTGTGAACCTAACGTGTAAATGAACGCCAAATCTATATTCCCATGTCTTGGACTCACTAATTCCCGTAAGTTATGCTCCCCCTTTTCCAATTCATCCATCGCGTGCTCCACATATTTCAGAAAAAATCGCCCGTATTTGTTTAGTCGAATATTTCTCCCCTGCTTTTCAAACAGATGAACACCCAAATCCTTTTCTAATTCTGAAATCGCATGACTTAAACTGGGTTGAGTGATACATAGCCGCGCAGCTGCCTGGGTAAAATGCTCCATCTCTGCAAGTACACGAAAATATTGTAAGTGCTTCAGATTCATAAGAATGTACGCTCCCTCTTTAATTCATATTTTAAATTATAGATTTAAACTATGAAAAACGTTAAAAATATGCATTGGATTTATAATAACACCCCTTATATAATTAAAACATAGACATTATGTGAATATTTTCACTTGTTTGTGGGCGTACTTTAATAGACCTGGACGATGCCTATCTAGGCCATTGATCTAAAATTTAAGTTGGGAGTTACACTTATGAAAAATCCTTATATCAGAATGGCAACAGGGCTTTATATCAACTATTTTCTTCTGGGTATGATTAATGTTATTCTCTCGTCGAATATGAGCTTTCTGACCGTGCAATTGAACACGGATAAAGCAGCCATCGGCTATCTGGTGTCAGCGATTGGAATCGGTAAACTGCTCGCTCTCGGAGTAGCCGGAAAAATGTCAGATAAATACGGAAGGAAACCACTCATTGTTATTGCATCATTTGCTTATTTAATCTTCCTAATCGGTATTCCGCTTGCACCTAACTACACGTTGGCATTCGTGTTTGCCATTATCGCAGGGCTCTGCAACTCAATGATGGATGCGGGGACTTATCCCGCACTCATTGAAGGGTTCGGAAAAAAAGCCGGGTCTGCAACCGTCCTGGTCAAAGCATCCATCTCGATCGGTGCCATTGTTATTCCGTTCATGATTGCATTTTTTATTAATCACGATATGTTCTATGGATATTCCTTCTTTATTCCAGCAGGAATTTATCTGCTGAACGGGATTTTCTTGTCGATGACCGCTTTCCCCAACCACAAAGCAGAGGAACAAAAGGCTCCAGCCGAGGCTGATCAATCAACGGATTCGTTCCACAGCGAGCCTAAGTTTTGGCAAGAAGGTCTGTCTCTGATTATTATCGGTTTTACTTCAACTGTATTGTTCATGATCGTGCAGCTATGGCTTCCTACCTTTGGAGAAGAGGCTCTTGGCATGGACAAAGCCAGCGCCATTAAGCTGCTTAGCTACTATAGTATAGGTTCACTAGTTTCCGTTATTTTGTTGGCTGTGGTACTTGGTAGATTCATTAAGCCTATTACCGTCATGATTGTGTATCCGCTTATTGCCCTGCTTTCTTTGCTGGCTTTAATTGTATGGCACAATCCTGTCGCTACCTTGATCAGTTCATTCTTAATCGGCTTGTCTACTGCGGGTATCTTCCAAATTGCCCTTACAGTCATGACAGAATTTTTCCGCAAGAACAAAGGAACTACGACTTCTCTCGTAAACATAGCAGCCAGCCTATCGTTCATCCTGATGCCTTTAGCTACCGGGAGCATGTCCAAAAGTCTGGGAATTACCTCGGTATTCATTCTAGATATTGCGATTGCCGTAGTCAGTATTTTGCTGGCCGTGTTTGTTGCTTATCGATATAAAAAAGTGTTTCATTAAACTACACAAATAACTTGGAGGCTTATTATGAAAAACGCTGGACGTATTGACGGAAGAACGCAATTAATCGGACTGCTAGCTACACCGATCGGACACTCTTTGTCCCCGGCTATGCATAATCTTGCGTTTGAGAAACTGGGGCTAAACAACGCATATATGGCCTTTGAAGTAGGCAATGAACAACTTGAAGAAGTAGTACGTGGGATGCGCGCTCTAAACATACGCGGCTACAACGTGTCCATGCCCAACAAAACAGCCATCTTACAGTACCTTGACGAGCTGGACGACAGCGCTAAATTTACAGGTGCCGTCAACACTGTCGTGAATACGGATGGTAAGCTGAAAGGCTACAGTACAGATGGATCTGGTTATGTTCGCAATTTGCAGGAGCACGGCATTGATCTGAAAGGTAAGAAAATGACACTCGTCGGCTCAGGCGGTGCTGCAACACCGATTGCTATTGAAGCCGCTCGAGCTGGCCTTGCTGAAATTTCAATTTTCGCTCGTAATGACCAGTTCTTTGCCCGGGCGGAAGAGAATGTTCGTATTATTAATGAAGAGATGAAACATGCTCAAGTCAAGGCGAACATCTATGCATTAGAGGATCAGGAGAAGCTGCGTGAAGAGATTCTTACAAGTCATATTTTCGCTAATGGTACAGGTGTGGGTATGAAACCGCTGGAAGGCAAAAGTGTCATTGAGGATGTGTCCATGCTTCGTTCCGACCTGATCGTGACCGATGTAGTGTACAGCCCAGCTAAATCCAAGCTGATGGAACAAGCTGAGTCCGTAGGTGCAACCGCCATTAACGGTCTGGGCATGATGCTGTGGCAGGGCGCACTTGCCTTCGAATTATGGACAGGGCAAGAAATGCCTGTCGCTTATATTAAAGAACAGCTTTTTGCTGATCAACTGTAAGACTTAGAGATACTAACAAACACATCAAGCCATGAGTTCCTTCTATTATATATGCATATATGTACTTTAAAGACGATGCTCGGCGAATGAAACTTCTGCCGGGCATCGTCTTTTTTATGGGTACACACCATTCTTCCTTCTCTTTTCATTAATCCTTATATGGGTCAAACTCATTGGCCCCAGCCATGCATACCCCGATTGGCTTCAGCACATGCATAACTTCAACAGTCTCGGAATGAGCGTCCAGCACCTCACGCAGTTTGCGGTAGACGAACGGGCTTTCGTCTGTACCTGCTCCGCGCAGCTCGACACCGTAGTTTCGAACAGCCTCCTTCATCTGTAGGTCCGTAATCTGACCACCGCTACGCGTACGGGTTTTCCAATTCATTTTACCGGCTGCCTGGGTACGACTCATAATACGACCTGCGCCATGGACTGTACTATAGTAGGAATCCCGATTTTCTACCGAATCTTTCCCACGCACAATCACCGAGATATCCCCCATGCTTCCTCCAATAAAGCCCACTTGACCAGGGGCCGAGGGGGTTGCGCCTTTGCGGACCACAATGGTGTCGCGTCCATCATGCTGTTCTTTCCACGCGTAATTATGGTGATTATGCACCGTAAAGTCCGCTTCGGTCCCCATAATACCAAGCACTTGTTCTATCACATGGTCACGTCCTGCATAAGCATAACGTCCGGCAAGGCGCATTGCACGATAGTACATATCCCCCAGCTCACTGTTCATATCCAGTAGTACAGGCGGCTGATCCATATGTTCTCCCGGCGCCTTTCCGAGAAACTCCCGTCCTGCGGCCAAATTTAGAAACCCGCTTGCTGTTTTGTGCCCAAAGCCCCGGCTGCCGAAATGATTGGCAATCCAGACCTGTCCTGTCGCTTCCTCCACAAATACATCAACAAAATGATTGCCACTTCCTACTGTACCCAGCTGTTCTCTCGCCAAGGACTTCAGTTTGTCATGCTCTTGCTTCCCAATCGCTGCATATACCGCCCAATCCGGGTCATCAAACAGCTCATGGTCCACCTGAATCTCATTCACACGACCTACGCCAAATGAAATTTGACGTGCAATCTCATCCATCACGGTTGAAATACGCGGCATAATGTCAGCGGCAAACAGCTTGGTTCTTACCGCCTTATTTCCGCAGCCGATATCATACCCTACACCTGAAGGTGAAATTTGTCCGTCATACACCATCACACCGCCAATGGGCTGACTGTAGCCTTTATGATGATCTGCCATCAGTAGCGCCTGAATCACATTACCATTTTCGGCACATGTGCGGGCTTGAGATAATGCCCCCGGATCAGGTGCTCCCCATACGCGTACTCCATTGATTTCTTGATAAGCCATCGTTTTATCCCTCCATATTTTGCAAGAAAATTTCTATATGTAAAAGTGAGCATTCTATTTTTAAACTTTGGATCTCTTAATAGCATTATGTACGGTTTACCCGCTTCCGAACAGGGCGTAAGTATTACAAGCACAACATCAGACGTCTCTATAAGAAAGTCCCTAAGAAAATGAAAAAGGATATCCATGCAGCCAAACAGACTGTAGGATATCCTTTTATGATCATTTAGAAACCATTAATCAATTTTACTGATATTTTTTGATGATTCCGAATTGATCCACAATAAAAGGTTTGGCATCATTTTTGTTTTGATCAATTTCGTACGTTACGGCTGTAAGTTTATTTTCGTCGACAGTGATGCCAACAAAATTCTGCACCTGTCCTCGTACAGGTCTACGATTGTCACTCGGATCTGGGCCATATACTGCCGCATGATTCTCTTCAGCTAATTCAAAGAGGTTATAGTACTTATCTCCAAGCTTTTCACTCGGGTTCTTGTAGTAAACTTTAGGGCCAGCAGTTGCTGGGATGACATAGATACTTCCATCCGGATTCACACTATATTCAATCGTCTTTTCATTTAATCTATCTTTTAATTTGGTTGGCGTTGTTGCTTTACCCTCTTGGTTGATTGGTTTCGTCCGAGCATAAATATGATCATGCCCCTGCACGACAAAGTCGATATCAAGTTTGTCCATGAGTGGAGCGATTTGGTTACGAACTCCATTGTTATCCATGATGTCAGCATCTGTTGCATGGTTAGAGGTAGTGTAGGGACCTTTGTGAATATTAACAATGATCCACTTTGCACCCGCCTTTTTGGCTGCCGCAGCATCTTTCTTTAACCATTCAACTTGATCTTCAGAAAAATTGGCATATTTCTCTGAGTCCTCATTGGAGTTCAGTACGATAAAGTGAGCATTGCTGTAATCGAAGGAGTAGTACGCTCCTGTTTTAGTAGCAGAACCCGCTGGTTGATTAATATTAAAGTGATCATAAAAAGCGTAGTTCTCATCCTCGTGATTACCTGCTGAAGGAACAATGGTTGTATTCAAAAGACTTTTTTGTGAATGTCCCAACAACCAGTTCCACTGCTCTTCTTTGGTACCGGTATCTACGATATCTCCGTTGTGAACTACAAACTGAGCATTATTTACGGTTTGAAGTGCTTTTTCGAGCGTCTGTGAGGACAATATGGCTTCATCTTCGCTTTTCGCTTGTGTATCAGCTAAATCAATGAAGGTAAATTCACCGTTCTTAGGAGCCGTTTGAAACGTACCTGTTTCGCTCCATATCCCGCGCGCTGCATCACCCACACGATAATAATAAGCTGTGTCCGCTTGAAGACCTGTAGCTACAGCTTTATGGACAAGCTCTTCTGGAGAATTGGTCGATGGAGAGGAAGTGCCTTCAAATGTAAGAGCATTCGTAAAATCAGCTTCAGAAGCCGTTTTCTTGGTTACTTGAACAGTGCTCTTCGTGAAAAGCTTTGAAGTATACCAGGTAAATCCTTTGGAGGCTTTGGTGTCTCCATAAAATGTAGCTGTAACTTTACTAATACCTTGATCTGTGTTCACTGGTGACTCAGCATGAACAGGTAAGGCTGACAGGCCCGTAATTAAACCTAGCGCAAGAGCAACAGACATAGATGTTACTGACCACTTTTGAAACTTCTTAAACATGTGTACACTCCTCTGTGCAGTTAATATGTAAAAGTTATAAATATGATCATAACAATCAATTGTTAATACGTTATTTGCTGAGATGTAGTGCTTTGTAAAAATGAGGTTAGGTATATAAACCAAAAAAGGCCTACCGGATGTTTGCAAAATTTGCGAAACCGGTAGGCCTTATTCATGTTCTAGGTACTCTTGACACATAAAACTAGACTGCCCCCATATAAGAAGCAGTCGCGGAGTCTTGGAAAGCTAGTAAGGGTTTTGTTAAATCACTAGCCAACTAATGTGCAGAGGTATTTTTCAAATCCGCTTCATAACGAAGACCAAATTGTTGTCTTGCCTCCTCCATCACTTCAGCGACTGTCAGCGAACACTCCAAAGAGTTAATGGAACTGTTGCGTTCCCCACTCTTGATCAGATCAATAAATTCCTGAATTTCATAATACATGGGCTCACGCGTCTGAGCCTTGGTCAAATCCTCAATCGTGCCGTCCCGATAATGAATTTTCACCTCATAGGGCTGGCTGATTTTGTCGATCACCATCGTTCCATACTCACCCTGAATTTCGGCAGGCAAATAGGAATCTGTAATTTTGGAATGCATAACGATAGCATCCATATCCGGATACTTCATCACAATACTGCCCTCGCCGTCGACACCAGAGGATAACAGTACACCCACCGCCCGGATCTCATCCGGTTTGCCGAACAATGCCACCATTGGATACAAACAATACACTCCCAGATCCATCAAGGAACCATTCGAAAAAGCCGGATTAAAGGCATTCAGCACCTTGCCCTGCTTAAAAGCATCAAAGCGTGAAGAGTATTGACAGTAGCTTGCAAAATAACGCCGAACCCGGCCTATTTTATACATATGATCCTTTATAATTTTAAAGTTGGGCATAAGTGTGGATTTAACGGCCTCCATCAACAGAACATCATTGTTGCGCGCGGCTTCGATCATGCTCTGCACCTCTGCTGCATTAGAAGCAAAAGGCTTCTCACACAGCACATGCTTTCCATGGTTCATACATAAGATCGCTTGCTCCGCATGTAAAGAATTGGGACTGGCAATATATACGGCATCCACCTGATCACTTGCAGCCATTTGTGCCAGATCTGTAAAAACCTCCGGCTGGCTGTTATATTTGGCAGCAAAGGCTTGGCCTTTCTCCTCTGTTCGTGAGTACACCGCGGTCAGGGAAAATTCGTCTGTCTCTATCGCAGCTTGAATAAATCTTTCCGTTATCCAATTCGTTCCAACGATACCAAAACGCATCACTGTATCCCATCCTTTCCCGTGAGTCATTACAATTAATATATGTTCCTATTCTCGCATTCCAGCCAAGACTTGTCCACTATACCGCTTGTCATCTCCCATGCTTCCACATATTAAAAAGGACTGCGGTCTATCAGCTTAATTTATACTGATTGTACCACAGTCCTTGTATGCTTTTTGAGGTTATATCTCTACTTTTTGGAGATCACCTTGCCCACTTCTGCCAAAATGGCATCCATGGAAGCAGGGTCGTGTACATCGTACTCATCAATGTTGAGACGCAGTACAGGACAGGCATCAAAATCGTTGATCCAATCGGAATATCTACGATGCATTTGCTCCCAATAGGATCGCTCGGTCTGAATCTCCATTTCGCGGCCGCGTTCTTCGATCCGACTCAGTATGGAGGGCAGGCTGCCTTCCAGATAGATCAGCACATCAGGGTGCGGAAAGAACGGGGTCATGACCATCGCCTCAAATAGGCTAGTATATGTTTGATAATCGGTAGGGTTCATTGTACCCTGATCGGCATGCATTTTCGCAAAAATGCCTGTGTCCTCATAAATGGAACGATCCTGCACAAAACCTCCACCAGACAAGAAAATGTTCTTTTGCTCCTTGAAGCGTTCCGCGAGAAAATAGATCTGCAGATGAAAGCTCCATCTTTCGAAATCGTGATAAAACTTCTCAAGATACGGATTATGATCAACTTGCTCTAACGAGGTTTTAAAACCAAGACGACTGGCCAAAGCGCCCGTTAACGTAGACTTACCTACACCCACCGTACCCGCTACCGTAATCAGGGCATTTGCAGGAATGTTGTAATTATTCACTATATAAGCTCCTTTACATCGGAAACAATTTGTTCAAATTGTGCCTGGTTTTCTACAAAATCAATTTCATTCCCGTTTACGGTCAATATACGAGGGGCAGGTGACTGTTCGGCGAGAAACTGAATACCTTTATCATAATCCGTAATCAATTGCTCCAGATAGGCAGGGTCCATCTCCTGTTCAAAGGAGCGTCCGCGCTTACGAATTCTGCCCAGCAAGGTATCCAAATCTGCTCTAATATAAACGATAATGTCAGGCTTGGGCATGTCATCTGTGAGCAAATGATAGATTTGGCGATATTTTTCGAGCTTCACACCCTTAAGCGTACGTTCAGCAAAAATCAGATTTTTATAGATATGGTAATCTGAAATTACAGGCTGGGCTTTCTCGATGTATTGCAGACCAGTATCCTCTAGCTGCTTATACCGATTGCAGAGAAAGAACATTTCCAACTGAAAACTCCACTCATCTATATTTTGATAGAATTTATCGAGAAACGGGTTTTCCTCGACAATCTCTTTGATCATCGGCAAATGTAGCTCGGTTGAAAGCATCGAAGCCAACGTCGTTTTGCCTGCTCCGATCGGCCCTTCAACGGCTATAAATGGGGCTTGTTTCATGCGGTTCTGCTCCTCCTTGTACTCCAGGTCCATCCTATGGACAACTATCCTATTGTATCACAAGGAACTACACTAGAGGCATAGCAAATCTATGGATAAAACAAAAAAACAGAGCAACTATGTTTGGCTTCATAGCGTCCCTGTTCTGCTTAATATTTTTGCCTGTCTCTCATTTGAACCAACCTTTTTCATTAAAACGTGTAATCGCCTCAATTCGGTTGCTGACACCCAGCTTATCGAGAATGACTGAAATATAATTTCGCACCGTCCCTGTTGTTAAAAACAGTTCACCAGCAATCTCTTTGGTGTTCTTTCCGTCAGCAATAAGCGCTAACACGGTCTTTTCACGCTCCGTTAGCGGGTTGACCTCGGCATAAGCATCATCAACCAGTTCTGGAGCGTAAATACGTCGGCCTGCCATAATACTGCGAATGGAGGAAGCCAGTTCTTCACTAGGACTGTCCTTGAGTAAATAACCGTGTGTGCCCGCCTTGATCGCTCGTTCAAAATACCCAGGGCGAGCAAACGTTGTTAAAATAAGCACCTTGCAATTCAAGCCTCTGAGTTCCTCTGCAGCATCCAATCCGCTTTTTATCGGCATTTCGATGTCCATAATGCATATGTCTGGCTGATGTTGCTTCACCAGCTCTATAGCTTCTTCCCCGTTGCTTGCTTTTCCGACTACTTTCATGTCTTCTTCCAAGTCCAACAGGGAGGCTAGAGCACCCAGCAACATACGCTGGTCTTCTGCGATAACGATTCGAATCATGGCCCCACCTCCTCATTCGGCTTTTCAGTGATGTTGGGCACCTTAATGACCAGGGTCGTTCCCTGATCGGAACGCAGTTCCATACATCCGTTCACGAATTCGAGCCTTTCCTTCATGCCTTGCAGACCATGTCCCCGAAAGACTGCATTTTCTCCCATAATACCAACTCCATTATCCTGAATCCGCAGGGTCAATTCCTTACGAGACGGCTCAATGGTGATGGAGCAAGCGGTAGCTCCACTGTGCTTCACTACATTGGTTACGGCTTCCTTCATACACATGCTCAGCACATTTTCATTCATTAATGACGTATGCTCCAGCTTCGGGTCGCCCTCCAAGGTCAGTTCGATGTGAGCAGCCTTTAAAATTTGCCGAATACGTAGCAGTTCATCCTCTAGTCTCATGCCGCGCATTTGAGTAACCATTTCCCGTACTTCTTTTAACGCACTTCTTGCCGTGAGACGAACATCGTTAATTTCGACATGAGCCCGTTCCGGGTACTGGTCCAGTAGCTTGCCTGCCAAATCACTCTTCAGCCCAATGAGTGACAGCTTCTGACCCAAGGTATCGTGCAGGTCACGCGCAATTCTTTGCCGTTCCTCCAGCTTGATCAATTCCGATATTTTCTTATTGGCATCCTCTAATTGGACCTGAAGCCGATCACTCTTGTTGCGATTAAAATTTGTAATCGGAAGGAGGATCACACCGATCAGATTGAGCAAGATAAAAGGAATCTGCTTAATAAAAACAGGATTCTGAGAAACAAACCCATAATTGATTAATCCAATCGTAATAACCATTAAAATAATATACAGCGTCGTAAATGCAGCCTTACTTTTAATATTACCGATCAGATAAGCGATAAATATGGAAAAATACATATAGCTAAATAGCAGCGTCATCGTAATCGATATAGCAATCTGCACACTGGTCCAGAAGTATATGAGCCAGCCTTGAGAGACAAAAGCCAGTACATAACAAGCAAAAAACACCAAAATAATCGCGGTACCCAGAATAATATGACTTGTAGATGAAGAGCTAAAATAGTAAAAGGGCAGGATGTAAAAGACGACCCACACATAAGGGCTAAGTCCCGTATTTCTTTGGAAAATCTGATACCACTTTTGCATCCTACCACCCTTTTCTACTTTAGATATCCCTATCTTAACATACCAATTTCCGTACAACGTCTATTTTCTATCCGTGCCTACAACAGGTGTGGGGATGGGTTTTGAAGCGCCAACACGTTTGCTAAGCAGCGGCTTTACTTGTTTAAAGGTCAGAAAGGTTTTGGTACTTTCATCCCACAGTCGGAATTTCAAAGATTGCAGACTGCTACTCACTGTGATCGTGGTCGCCTTTTGCAGCAACGGTGTGGCTTCATGAGCTTTCTCCAAATTGTAATTTGGTACTTTCGGGCTCAGGTGATGAACGTGATGAAAACCAATATTGCCCGTAATCCATTGCAATACTTTAGGGAGCTTGTAGTAAGAGCTGCCTTCTACAGCCGCATTAATATAACTCCACTCTTCATCATGCTCAAAATACGAATCCTCAAACTGGTGTTGCACATAGAACAGCCAGATTCCCAACATACCAGAGACAAAAAAGATAGGCGTCTGTACCAGAAGGAATGCCTGCCAGCCAATAGCCCAGCACAACAGTGCATACAATGCAACGATGGATATATTCGTCACATAAGTGTTTATTTTTTCCTTACGTTTGGCTGTCTTGACATTAAACCGATAGGAAATCAAAAAAGTATAGATCGGACCTAGCCCGAACATAACCCAAGGATTTCGATATATACGATAGGCCAGCCGTGTCCATGTGGAAGCCGCTGTGTACTCTTCTACCGTGAGCACCCACATATCACCTGTGCCTCTTTTATCCAGATTACTGCTGGTTGCATGGTGGATCGCGTGACTATTTTTCCATTGGTGATAAGGGCAGAGCGTAATAATCCCTGTAATCGTTCCCACAATATCGTTCAGCTTGCGACTTTTGAAAAAAGATTGATGACCACAATCATGAAAGATAATAAACGTCCGTACCACAAAGCCTGCCGCAATCATGGTAATTGGAAGCGTAAGCCAGTAAGAAATCGCCAGGCTAAGATAAGCGGCATACCACAATAGGATCAGCGGTCCCAAGGTATTGATAAGTTGCAGAACGCTGGATTTCGTGTTTATTTTCTCGTAGGGAGCCATATTTTTTTTCAATTGAGCTAACGGGAGTTGTGTCATACCCATTATGATCCTCCTTTAAAATGCAGCCCATACCTTGATCCTGTCAGGCGTACATGTTGATCTAAGCTCAGTATAAGGAGACCGCTGGATCTGCTGTAGTCATAAACGTCAGTTCGGGCATATGACATTTGTCATATAGACAACTAACCAAACCTGTTTGCCAAATGTTCGCGGGTTTCCTTTCTGCTGTTTTTTTGTTAAAATGTAAGATATATAACGCTGTATGTGACTGGCGAAGTCAGTGGAATCAACCACGAGGGAGCATACAAACAAAGCGTACCGTTCGCCTGGGAGAAGTATTTGCAGAGGATTCGTCTGTCTTGACGACCTTGTGCAAATACTTTTTTTCGTTTTTTAAGACCATGACACCCTGTTGATTCTATTATGCGATAAATTCAGAGGAGGCTCGGACTATGGCTATTATCATGAAATCCAAAGAAGCAGCTGAGCAAGTGTATGCAACGATCCGTTCCCAAGTAGAGCAAATGAAACAGCAAGGACACCGTCCCCATCTGGCAACCCTGTTGGTAGAAGGTGATCCGGCATCTGCATACTATGCACGGACCAAGCAAAAAATAGCAGAGAAGCTGGGCATCTCATTTCATCTCCATACTTTTAATCGTCATGTAAGCGAAGCCGAACTTCTGCACGTGATCGGTACCCTAAATGATGCATCCCATGTACATGGCATTATGCTGGAACTCCCGCTTCCTCAACATCTTTCCGCCTCCGTTATTAAACAATCCATCGCCCCCTACAAGGATATTGATGGAATTACACCTGATAACAAGCTGGCTACCGTTACGGGTGACGCAGGGTTGTACCCCGCTACACCTCAAGCCTGTATTGAACTGTTGAAGCATTACGGGCACTCCTTGGCAGGCAAAAATGTCACGCTCGTGGGCATTGGGCAGACGGTGGGACTTCCCCTTTTCCACATGCTGCAAAGAGAAAATGCCACCGTCACCGCCTGTCATGCAGGTACACGTGATATTGCAGAGCATCTGAACCATGCAGATATTGCCTTCGTCGCAGTTGGATGCCCTGATGTGATTACGCAGGATATGGTGCATCCAGGTCTAATTCTCGTGGATGCAGGGATTAATGAGACGCTGGAGGGAAAAATCGTGGGTGACGCTGCTCCGGATGTGGTAGAAAAGGTTCATGCCATTTCTCCCGTTCCCGGCGGTGTGGGTACCTTAACGACTGCCATTTTGTACAAAAATCTGCTCAAAGCGATACGTCTGCAACATTACTCCAGAGAGGTGGTTTATTCATGAGTGAACTGTCGTGGAATCAGTCCATCGCACATTTTCTGAAAGAAGCTGCAAGTGCAGCGCCTACCCCCGGCGGAGGAAGTGTATCCGCGCTGGCTGCGGCACTAGGCGCAGCTATGACCTCCATGACCGCCAACCTTTCACAAGGGGAGAAATACGCGCACTTCTGTGAACAAATCGCGCAAGTCATTAGCAGTATGGAAAGATTGTCTACACATTGTGAGGAACTGATGGCCGCAGACATCCAATCCTTTGAACAGTACATGACCGCGTTGCGTTTGCCCAAAGAAACAGACGAAGAAAAGCGCTATCGTACCCATTCCTTACAAACAGCGGTGATTGCTGCCATTGAGGTCCCTATGCGCCTGCTCGAAGTATGCCGGGACGGACTATCACAAGCCTACAACATTGTTGAAATATCCAATAAAAATGTGATTTCTGATCTGGGCATCGGCGCGATTTTGTTTGAAGCAGCCGCTCAATCGGCCCTGCTTACCATTGATATTAACCTTGCCTCGCTCAAGGACTTGGATGTCAAACAATCCTACGAAGCCAAAACAGCCGTACTCCTCCGTGAAATCGGACAAATTAAAGAGCAAACCTTATTGACTGTGCGCAGTCGAATTGCTAATTAATCAGCTTATAACTGTGCGCAAGTTGTAATAACCAAAATATTCTGCCTATTTGGTGATTACAAATAACCTCCAAACCCATCTTTAATCGTTGGGTTTGGAGGTTATTTTATTGCAATTTATTACTTATGGAAAACTTTTCTATCCTTTCTTCGTCTATGGATAAGAGATATTCTTTAAGAACATTTTTTCTCTTATACACATTGATCAAGAAATGAGGAAAATCGGATGAAAAGACGTACTCTATTACTCAGTATAATCACGTTATTGCTGCTCAGTCCCAGGGTATGGGCGGCCGGAGATGATTTCACATCCCATATTCGCTCCTATGATTCCGGAAGTCTGATTCAATCCGATGGAAGCTTGTGGCTGTGGGGCTATAATCAATCCGTACCGACTCGTATAGAGGGCAAGCCGAACGTTGTAAAAACATTCTCTAATATTATCAACGAAGGCGATCTAGTATTTACCTTGCAAGACCACTCTGCATGGTATGTGCCTAGAAACAATATTTCTGAATCCGTGAAATTTGTTCCTCTGGAAGGACTACAGAACCTCGCAACTGTAAGTAGTTTGGGTGATCATATGCTCGCTCTTAGCAACGAAGGGAATGTATTTTCAGCTGATCAACTCGGAGATAAAAATATCTTTAGTCGTTTTCAACCCCTGTCTGGCATCGGCGAGGTTGCCCATATAGATAGTTACTATGAGGAAAGACCGGATTATGAGGAACGCTGGATATTCCTAAGAAAAGACGGAAGTGTATGGAAAAACACAAAAGCATTGCAGGGCTTCGAACCTATTTCATCATTAAAGGATATTACGGCAATTGCTAAAAACATAGCTTTAAAAAAAGATGGTACCGTGTGGACGTGGCCCAAAGAATTTGATAAAAATGTAGCTCCGTCCGAAACTCTATCCGTATCACAAATTCATGCCTTATCAGGCATCAAGACAATCAAGGCCAATAGGTATTCCAATCTCGCGATTGATCAGCAAGGTCGGCTATGGTTCTGGGGGGCTACCGTTACAGGTGCCTTAGACAATACAACCTACCACAATGCTAATACTCCTATACTGCTAACAGGAGTAAAGGATGTTAAAGACGCCTTTTTCGTTGAACGCTCCATCCTTGCTCTAACCACATCTGGTAATGTATATGTTGCATCTCTAGATGGCGAAAAGTTATCCTCCAATGTCTCCTTTACATTACTTGCCAAAAATATTCAAAGCATCAAAGCAGGCCCACGGCACATCATCATGCAAAAAACAAACGGCGACCTGTGGGGGTGGGGCGTTAACAAACACGCGCAACTCGGTATAGGCGACTATGAATTTCTTTATAGTACGCCAGTTCCTGTGCAAAAGCCGATTCTCGTCCGTCTCAATGGTACACCTGTCCCTCTAAGTAACGGTGTGATTACCCGCAACGGCCAGGCATTTATTCCCCTCCGCTCCGTATTTGACAAACTAGGGGCAGAGGTCACATATGATTACAACAGCAAAATAGCGAAAATGAATCAGTCCAAGGCAGGAGACCATCCCGTCTCTCTAGAAATAAATTTCAAAACCAGCCAAACAAAAGTGAACGGTAAATCTGTAGAACTCACCAATCCGCCCTTCATGGTGAACGGTATTGGTTATCTTCCATTGAGGCTCATCAGCGAAACACTGGGAGCCAAGGTAGATTGGATACAAAAAGAAGATACTATCGTAATTACGACGAAGTAGTAAATAAAAGACCAGTCCGAACATGATTCATGTTGGACTGGTCTTTTGCTTCTATATACTGCGTATAGTATGCAGGAAGTCTTACTCGTTTTGTTTGACGCTTTGTTTTCTATCTCTGTAAGCTCTACATATCTGCTAATAAGTCAGGCAGAACTTTATAATTTCTAGCAAGCCAGTTCATTTCTTTAGCGAATCGGATAGGCACAGAATGTTCGTCTATATTGACGTTGATCCACCAAACACTTTCCATATACCACAGCCATTGTAATGATCTTGTTAAACTGCCCTCTATCATCGTACGCTCTTCCCTGTACCCCGCCATAAATGCTGAAACAAGGGGAAGTTTTAACTGCTTATCCCAAGCAAAAGACATGACTGCTCGGGCAATATCCAACTGTGGATAGTCATAATCTAGTCGATCAAAATCCAGAATTGCACTGAGCATATCATTGTTAAACAGGACGTTGTCCGCCCAAAGGTCACGATGGGCCCAACCGGGCGTAAGTGCATCTATCATCTCGATATTAACCATTTCTGTTGCTTTACGCTGGGTTTCGATATCAGCCAAAAGCTCTTTTTTATCAGCTTCCTTCGCTTGTTTCCATACTGAATCCCAATGTGCTAAACGTTCCTTACGGCTGGAAAGCACAAGTTTCGGGGTATTTTTGCTCCTAAGCGTACCGTCGTTTAACAAGCAGTGCATTTTTCCAGTTGCCTTGCCTAGCTCATATAATTGGTAAACATTAGCCTTCCCTGGTGCAACCAGTGTACCTGGACAAAATTCCATCACTAGGAAGCGTTCTCTCCGTTCAGATTCCATAAAAACCTGCCCCTCATGATTTAATAACCGTGGACAGGCCAGACCAAGCCCGTGCAATCTTTTTTGTTGAGAAAACGCCCTCAAAAGATCATCAAAATTATAATATTTATATCTTTGTTTATTATATTGTTTTAATAAAAAAGTCCCATTGTTCGTGGCGATTTTCCATTTTAGATTTAACCACCCTCGTTGGATGGGCACAGATTCAATTATATTTAAACCGAAAAATCGATGAAATGTTTCCATTAGATCAGCCTGAATGATTTCATTTGTTGAGAATGTTTCCAATAGACTCCCTCCTTTCTAATTTGCGTATATTACTCCTTGAAAGATCACATATTTGCTTATTATACTTTGTGTTGTCATTTTTCGTTATTCAGTAATTCAACAAAAAAAGCACCTCACCGCGGTCTGTTGTCCGTGTAGTGAAGTGCTTATTCCAGGTGAATCTCACACCTATTTTTTAGCTTTATTCTCTTTCTCTCTTTCAACCAGCATATCCACAACCATATCAATCTGTCCGGTAATAGCGATCGGATCGTAGCGATAGTACGTATCAAAATCATTAAAGAACACTTTATTATTCTTCACCGCAGGCAGATTTCCCCACACAGCGGACGATTTCAGTTGCTTAAGCGCGGTTCCCTTCTTGTCTGGATCATACGTAGTCAGGAACATGTAATCTGCGTCATACTGCGGCAGTACCTCCATTGAAAGCTGTATGGTTTGTTCCTTGGAATTTGCTGTCTTTTTCGGCATGTTCAGTTTGAGCGCATTGTATACGGCTTGTCCGCCTCGTCCCGCATTGTCGCCAAAGATCCAAAGTGCGTTCTTGTCTGTCAGCTCATACAAACCGAAAGTTGCCTTTTCGTCAATAACACCCTTCAGACGAGCACGGCCTTCAGCAGCCTTTTTATCAAATGCAGCAATAAATTGCTCAGCCTTCTCCTTCCCCCCAGTGATATCGCCGAACAGCTTGACCGTATCATAGATATTAGTCGTCGTACCGTACGGAATGTACAGGGTAGGTGCAATTTTAGACAAAGCCTCATAATTGGTATCCTTCATAACCACGATCAGATCGGGTTTGAGTTCCAGTGTCTTTTCCAAATTGGTCGGATCCCCCACCTCTTTGGTTCCTTTTTCCTTTAGCAAATCGGTCAAAAAAGGATTTTGAAACGCAGTCGGCTCTACACCCACCACGTTAGCACCCACGGACAGCAACTCTCCGCCGTAAAAATCCGTTACAATACGCTGCGGCTTAGCGGGAATTTGAATATCCCCTTTAACCGTTTTAAAGCTTCTTGTTTCTCCAGTAGAAGCCGACTCTTGCTTATCTCCTGAAGTTGAAGCGGGATTATTTCCAGTGTTATTTCCGCCGCATGCGCTGATAAATACAGCCAATACAAGCATCAAAGTAGCCAGCATAAAAATCGATTTGTTCCTCAACCTATTAGCCCCCTATGTAATATGGAATAGCCTTATCCCAACATGATAATGATTATCAATATCGTAAGAAATATATCAAGTGCCATCCTTGCTGTCAACTAAAAAGCGAACTTTGTATTATTTCACTACTAAAATAAAAAGACCTGCCAAAATATTGGCCAGGTCTTTTCGTGAAGCCGTCTCAAAAACCTACACATTGGGGCTAGGTTGCTGGAGGCTGCTTGCTGGTGATCGCTGTTTTGTTTTATATTCTTCTCCCCAATCCTTCATCAAGTTAATAATCGGGATCAGTGTTTCTCCAAATTCGGTGAGAGAGTATTCGACCTTAGGCGGAACCTGTTGGTAGACTTCACGGTGAACGACACCATCCTCTTCCAGCTCGCGCAATTGAAGTGTCAGCATACGCTGGGTAATTCCCGGACAGATCCGCCGAAAATCACTAAATCGCTTAGTCCCATACATGAGATGGTATAAAATAATCCCTTTCCACTTGCCCCCAATCACATCCAACGTGTACTCAACAGGACACGCCTGATCATTCCCAGCGGTACACTCACCAAAGCCGCCTTTCCGATTGCGCATTGGCCCTTCTCCTCCTTGGTATCATTTTATATACTACAGCACATTAATGTGCGTACTTCCAAAACGATTATATATATTCTAATATTAGTCATGCACTTGATAAGCGTCAATTTCAATCACATCCATAAGGAGTGGAATCACGATGAAAACCCTAACAACCACTAAAGATCAAATTTTAGCTGCATACAAGTTCAGACATGCTACAAAGGAATTTGATAGTCATAAGAAAATTAGCGATTCCGATTTTGAGTTTATTCTTGAAACCGGTCGTTTATCCCCAAGCTCGTTTGGCTTTGAACCCTGGAAATTTGTTGTCGTCCAAAGTAAAGAGATGCGTGAGAAACTGCTACCCTATTCTTGGGGGGCCACAAAACAGCTACCAACAGCAAGCCATTTCGTACTTATTCTCTCCAGATTGCCTAAAGATATGGTAGCTTCATCCGATTATATCAAGAATATGATGGAAAACGTGCAGCAATTACCTGTTGAAGTGATGCAAGGCAAAGAGAAGGTATATGATGCCTTCCTAAAATCAGATTTTGCGCTTGAGGAAAATGAAAGAGCTATGTTCGAGTGGGCATGCCGACAAACCTATATCGCTCTGGGCAATATGATGACTGCCGCAGCTCAAATCGGCATTGATTCCTGCCCGATCGAGGGTTTTAATAAACAAGAAATTGAACGCATCCTTTCCGAAGAAGGCATTATGGATGCCGAGCATTTCGGTATTTCTTGCATGGTGGCTTTTGGCTACCGCCTGAACGAGCCGCGCGACAAAACTCGTCGACCTGTAGATCAGATTGTGGAGTGGGTGTAAAACGCGGAATATCCTTCTTTAAAGCAAAGGGCGCCCCACAGCCATTTCCATGGCTATGGGGCGCCCTCTTTTCATAAAACTCAGGTCCTACAAGTTTTATCACTTCATACACTTACTGATAGTTCACTTCTTCCACGAAATAGATGTCCTTCAAACGAGCTTTCACGCGCTGAATTTCATCTGCTGTTAAAGGAGCCGTTGGACATAGCTTGAAGTTCCTTCCGGTGACATAGCTTACGTCCGTGTGACCATCCAGGTTGTAATCCATCTTCGGAATCGGTTTTTGGGTATAATCGGTAAAGTCAATAATGGACCATGCCGCATCTCCATCCTCTTTGGATAAAATAATCCGCTGCGACGCATTTTCAGTCCACAAATAGCGCAGATTTGCTGGTGAATTATTGGAATCCATAGCCGTCTTAATACCTGAGCCTCTAAACATGAGCGTAAACTCGGTATGATCATTATTGGATCCTGCTACCGATTCATAAACCTGTTTCAGCCCGTCCACACCCACAATCTCGACCTTGCGATCAAGCGGGAAATGATTCACAAAGTTCTCCCATATTGGACCCATGTTATGGGTGTTGGCAAGTGCGTTAATGTCCAAAATAATGGACAAGTAGTTTACCGTATTTATACGTTGATAAGGGTTATCCAAATATTGCTGTACTATATACAGTTGTGGTGCCGCATCCGTCTCCGTCACATAGGGGTCACCCGGATGAAGAGTCCAGCGTGAGGAATCTTTGGTATAGCGTGATCCAATCGGATCAATCGTAACCGAGTTCATGAATACGGTACCGCTATTATCAGCAATTCCTTGTGCGGGAACAATCGGATTGTCTTTATTAGACCAGTAAGGCATCAAAGGTGAGCCCTCACCATACATGCCGTTGACATTATATTGTGTAGCCGACCATCCCATCGCGGATGTAATTCGATAGTGATCTTTTAACCATTGAGTCTGTTCAGGATTCACCGTGAAACTGGTCAATGATTTCGGGAGGTACTTCCGATATTGGTCTGTATCCATGCTTTCAAACACAGATGGTGATCCCATCGAACCAGATTGGTGTATTTC
Source organism: Paenibacillus sp. T2-29 (assembly GCF_052921365.1). Lineage (NCBI taxonomy): Bacteria > Bacillati > Bacillota > Bacilli > Caryophanales > Paenibacillaceae > Paenibacillus > Paenibacillus sp. T2-29. The sequence goes on from NZ_JBREVE010000002.1 coordinate 759,475, forward strand.
ATTGAATGCATTGTAACGGTACATATACAGCCACTCATCCATCTTTACTTCCCAAACAGGAAACTTCTGCTGGTTCGGATACCCGGCCAGTATCCCGACTTCATCTCCATACTGATCGACGTAATCCAGAACCTGTTTAAGCTGCGGTCGGTTCGATTCCACAAAAACAAATCCGTTTTCCATCGCCCACGTCACTTTGATGTTGGGACCAAAGTGATCCATCAGCAATTGACGAGATTGCTTGATTTGGTCTACGGTAGTCACGCTTCCCTGCAGCATGATGGAGACAGCAAAATATTGCTTCTTGCGTTCTCCGGGTTCTACCGTTAATTCCGCATCAGATGTGAAGAGAATCCCTTGGGATGGTGACTCAACCGTGATCTTTAATGGAATAACCGAGTTTACTACCGGAATCAAATGCAGATTGGCAATCTTTCCATCCTCGTCAAATATTCCTCTGGAATCCTCTACCCGAAGTATCAAGTCGGACGGCAGCATTTCAGGAGCTACAACCTCTCCTTTAGCATTATGAAATACGTAGGACATTTTCCAAGCAGCGGGATCTAAAGCAGCAACCTCTGAAATGGTATACGTAGACAAGTATACGGACCTGATTACGTTCGGTGGCTCTGCCGGCGGAGTCTTCCCTTTCACGATCAGCTTGGTCTGAGCTGTAAGGACCTGATAAGGTTTGGCAATAGTGACCTTCATCTCTACAGGAATGAAGCTGTCCGCAGCCGGAATATTTTCAGGATGTGCGATTTTCCCTTGTATATCAAACACACCTAACTCATCACTAAATGTGTACGTAACATTTGTGACGCTGACAGCAGGAATGCTTACTGGTCGCCCTTCATGGTAGAGCTGAAAGGATAGCTGATACGAAGGGTACGTTTCTGGCTGATTTACCAGCTCCTCCGCCTTGATTACGACTTCATCTACCAGAAAATCCGAAGAATGATCCGATGGATCTACTGGAATTACTGGTGGTTTGGGATTAGGCACCGGTGGTGTGACTGGCGAGTCCGGTCTCGGTTTCGGTGGTATCACCGGCGGTTCCGGTTTCGGCTCTATTGGTGTCACCGGGGAGACTGGTGAATCAGGTCTTGGGCGATGCCTTTTAGGCTCCTCAATTTCCGAATTCACAGGTTGTTGCCTAATTTCCGGTGTCAAATCGACCGCAATCTTCTGCGATTCTTGTTGGCTGGCCGTCTGAGGCAGCGTTGCAGCTCCATTTCCTAATGACTCCAGCAAACGCTTGGCACGTTCTTTCAGAACGTCACCGCCTAACCATATCCGATAAGCAACCAGCGTGGCGTCCTGCCGACTCACAGACTCTTTAGGGTGGAAATAATGATTTGTATCCCCCTCAATCAGTTCCAACCGTTCCATCAGCCATACGCTCGTTTGTGCATAATTTGATATATTAGGTTGATCCACAAAACTGGATATTCCAGCAGATCGGGTATCATCAGTAACACCAAAATACCGGGCATACCAAACGGCCATATCCTGACGGGTCATATTGTGCTTGGCACCAAATAATTGATCGCTAATCCCTTTCGTAATGCTCTCTTCCTGCAAGGCCTGTACATAAGGTAAGGCCCATGGTGACACATCCCGAAAAGAAGTTACGCCTCTGTTATTCGATGTTCGCTTTAAGGTTTTAGCAAAAATGCTTGCCCATTCCTGACGCGAGATAAAATGTAAAGGTCGAAAGCTCCCATCCTGATAACCTGTAACATAACCTTGAGCAGCCATGGCCTCAATCGCATCAGCTGCATAGGAATGTTCGATATCGTTAAAGGCTCTGTTCGCAAAAACAGGCGCACTATGTATACAGAACAACCAGACAGCCAGTAAACCAGCCATGTAATGCCTAATTTGTTTCAACCTTTTTTCACAGTTCATTATTTGAGATCATTACACCTCCTTTACGAGATGGCACTGGGCCACTTTCACCTGTACCTTCATATCAACTTTGAAAATAAATCTCTTTTGTTTTCAAACGGTTTTTCATTACTGTTAACACCAAACTGTATATACTTGGTTTATCGGAATAATCTCCCTAGGATTGAATAAAGCCAGCAAAAAAAGTGGTTTGAGCAATCTGCTGTCCTGCTCATTCAGCATGTTTTTTTAAGCCGTAATTCCCTATCACTAAACAATGGTTTTCATTGGTAATTAAATATTTATCACCTTTGGGTTATCATTTTATTCATGTATACAAACAAAAAAAGAGATGACACCTGTATCCGCATTCGTCTGAATACAAAATGTTATCTCATTTTTTGTGTAAGATGCACTTATTAAATTCTGTCTTCTCTTTTAATCCTTTTTCAACTCAGAGCCCTTATAAATATAAAAGTAGCCCTTTAAAGATCCGTTTTGTGGATAAGCAGCAGGATCTTTGTCTTTTATTTGAGCTACCCACTCTCGGTTTATAAGCGTAGAGGGGCCTTCCTCAACTAGTGCTTCAGCAGACATTCCAGTGATTGGTTTTGCTGCGCTGGACCAGAATGCAACTAAGTATACATCGTCAGCATTAAAATGATAGCGTCCTTCACTTGGAGTTCCCTCATAAAACAGCTCAGCCAACGAAGCTGCCTCAGATCCTCTCATAAAAATTCGAATCTCATCGGTTCCGTTCCATGTATGAGAAATTCCGTCTTTTGGATTAACATATTCTACAGTTTCTGGCTCCTTGTCGGTATTAAAATCAACAACTGCATATTTATAAACCTCATCCGTTACACTCTTGGTTGCAAATTCAGTTGTTTTCTCTGTTCGGTAGCCACTGAACTTTCCATACACATTCGGGGTTTTGCTAATCGCTGCAAAGGCCTTTTCCTGATCCATAAATCCAGCTCTACCAGCTACCGGTGTCAGCCTGTAGGTCTTGATTTCAGTCCCCTTGTACTGATCCCAAGAGTATTCGTAATAATATTTTGCATAAGATATTCCACTGTTCCACCCTACGGATACCAGCATGATAATACCTATCATGAATACTACTGGCCATTTTTTCAACATCATACCCACAACCTCTTTTCTTCAAGTACAATCAAATCATCATTAGAATTATAGCTTTTCAATAATTCTACTAACAGTTAAATATTAGAAGGAATTGTGGATAAATTATGTCTTTTCTATTTTTCTGTCTTCTGCGGATCAGTTGCTGCTTTGAGACGTTTTTCCATTTCCGTAGACACCATAATGTTCAACAACCCCATGAGATTATTGGTCTCGTTTCTTGCTTTTTGATAGGCGGCAGCAAAGGCCTTTTCATTCGCCGCAGGGTTTTTAATATCACTCAGTTTCTTCCACTCTGGTTTAACTTGTTGATCATACATATTGTACAAACTAATGTCTGTGGGCGTCTGTGCAACAGGTATCATAGACTCAAATTTCGAAGCAACCTTAAAGAAGCCCAGCGTATTTTGGACTGATGGAGTAGAGTAATCATGCGTCTTCATCGCTTCTTCTAAAATAAGAAGTCCCTCGCGTGACAGGTAGAGCATTTTGATGAGCCCTCTTTCTGTATTAGAAGTTTCCTCCCATTTCTTGTAGGTCTCTCCCGGAGCAACTCCCTCTGTAAAATAAGTATAAGCCTCATGAATAAACTCATCCGTATTCGGGTGAATTGGCTTTTCTGTATATAAATTGACAACAGAGTCGCTGTAATTTGCGATGTTGATATGTTTTCCGGTTGGATCGGAAACCCGCCGAATGGGATGGTTTGGCACCCGTACCAGCCCATAACGATCTGCAAAGGAAAGGAGCTGCTCTTGTGTTGTATTTAGTCCTATTTGGCCTGCTTGCTGGTCTGGTTTCGTTGCTTCTTTAGCCATGTCTGCATACGTTTTTGTGTTGGTCTCAGCTTTTGCCGCTTTGTCCACTGTACTGCTCGCAGTAGCTTCCGCACTCGCTTGTCCCGCAACATCACGATCCACTTTGGGTGTCTGTGTAGCTGTGGCAACTGTAGACGTAGTCGCTCCAGTTGTAGCCTCGCCTTCATTTTGTTTCTTAGAGTCACCGCATGCTGCCAGCATAGCAGATAAACTCATGACAGCAGTCATCAAAATAATGTACTTTTTCACCTTCATCTGATGTTTTCCTCATTTCTTGGTGTATCATTCTGTCATCCATACCTACGATAGACTAAGCTTCACATGTATCCTCGTAGGCCAATGGTATCTTCAATAATATGGAATTCATCTTATCAGAAATAAAAATGAGGGAATACTGGACCATCCTCCTGATTACGCTTGGTTTATTTTATAGTAATACGTTGTTTTCTGAACTAAAGACGTGATTATCACGCTGAAAATGGGCAAATTTCCTGTTGACTTTTAGAATACTGCGATCCTCGGTACTACTCCTGCACGCTTATAATTTCTAACCCGAAAGCGAAAAACGAAGCTCATGACCTAGGAACTTCACACTCATCCGAATGGTCCTTGTTTTATCTTGCAACATTCCGCCTACTCCTTTTTTTCTATTTATTTGAAGTCCCACGGTCTGACCTTTAGAATAGATAATACAATTGGCGTTATTTAAGGAAGGGTGAACTTATCTATGTTCAAGAAAATGGATATCTACCGAATTCTCACTGTAATATTTGCTGTAATTGCTATGGGTTCGTCCCTTTTATCCCTCGCATACCCGGATACTTATAAGCACGCATACACCATCGCACAATTTTTTATAGGACTTGTGTTTTTATTGTCCGGCATTTCAGAATTTAAGGCTCATCGTAAGAGTATGGCAATAATGAACTTCTCCGTTTCCCTTCTCACTTTCTTTGTATTTATATTCACCCTTGTAGTGCGAACAGGTTAGCCACACACTTTTTCACCTCACTTACAGCCTTTCCATTGCTCTATTCCTCTTCATATAAAAAGAAAAGCCGAGCGCAACTCAGGTAATCTGAATTACGCTCGGCAAATACTACATCTTGAGCAGCCTATTCGTTTTTTTCTAACTCTTCAATTCTCTGCCGCTTTCCTATACCAAAGATAAAATATCCAACAACGACGATCGCCATGAATGTTGCCCCGACAATCAACGATAAGCGTGTGTCCGGGTTAAACCACATTCCAACAATTACGAGCAACAGAAAAATAATCGTAATGTAATTACTAATCGGGAAAAACCGAGACTTAAAGTTATGACCTTCCATTTCGTTTTTCCACTTTTTCCGGAATTTAAATTGACTAATGGCTAATGCAAACCAGGGTACCATACCTGGGAGAACACTGGCGCTGTAAATATACAGAAATAGTTTGGAATCAGGCATTAAGTAGTTAAATAATACCCCTACCAGCAGCAAGGAAATGGTCGTTATTATACTATTTCTAGGGACGCCGCTTGCCGAAACTTTTCCGAAGAACTTAGGAGCTTGTCCATTCTTAGCCAATGTATATAACATTCTGCCCGCACTATAAATACCACTGTTGCAACCTGACATCGCAGCTGTGAGTACAACAAAGTTAATAATACCCGCAGCAGCCACAATTCCTACCTTGGCAAAAGTCAGAACAAACGGGCTGCCAATCTCGCCAATTTGGTTCCAAGGATAAATCGTAACAATGACAAAGATTGCCCCTACGTAAAAAATCAGAATACGCCAGATGATGTTTTTAATGGCTTTTCGCAGGGTCATTTTCGGATTTTCTGCTTCACCCGCTGTAATGCCCACCATCTCAATCCCCTGATAAGCCGCCGTTACAATACAGAGTGCAAATAGGAACCCTTTTAGCCCTCCTGCAAAAAAACCACCATGGCTGACTAGATTGGATAGACCTATCGGCTGTCCGCCGTTACCGAGGCCAAAAAAGATAATCCCCGTACCAACCACTAGCATGAAGATAATAGCGATAATCTTAATCATCGCAAACCAGAATTCAAATTCTCCATAAAATTTCACAGCCGCCAAATTGGCCAGCGCAATAATAATTACACCTGCCAAAGCCGGCAACCATTGCGGGATATCCGGGAACCAGTAGCCCACATATACCCCAATCGCAGTGACCTCCGCCATCCCTACAGTAACCCATAAGAACCAATAGCTCCAAGCGGTCAAGAAACCAGCCAAAGGGCTGATGTATTTATGAGCAAAGGTAGCAAATGAGCCCGTCACCGGTTCAAGAATCAGCATTTCCCCCATGATCCGCATGACAAAAAACATAATAATCCCAGCTAAGAGATAAGCCAACAGCACCGAAGGACCTGCCCATTTTATCGTACTTGCCGATCCCATAAACAAGCCAACGCCAATCGTGCCCCCAAGCGCAATCAACTCAACGTGTCGTGGCTTCAGCCCTCTCGTTAATTGTTTCGATTCCAAAAGAACGCTCCCCTTCGTATATGTTCGTCATCAAATGCTAATGATCCGGAAAACTGCCCCCAAACATTATTAATTTTCAGACTGACGTGGTTGATCGAACGACTACACAGTAGTTCCACGATTCGTAAATATACAAAGAAACCACGTCCTATTTACCGTCTAAAACCTTACTGTTTCTAAGACCGAGTCCGTAGCATTAGATGCATTGTATGACAAAAAACGTCTAAATACAACTGCTAATTAGCAGACATTTTTAGACATGAAATGGAAAGGAAGGAGATTCATTTTTCTGAACATTGGTCAATTCAATGTAATGCATTAGAGCGTTAAACATGCATATTTTTTCAATGATAAATATCACGATATTAAGCTTATTTAAAAGCTGTATCCCTACAGTGCAAAACATGAACTCCGAATGAAAGAGCAACATTTCAAACATTACCTTGTGCTATAACTATGCATGAATTCCAAACAAGGAGATGAAGACATGAGTAAGTTAAAAGGTCAAATCGCTTTAGTAACAGGTGCAAGTCGAGGAATCGGTCGTGGCATTGCATTACGTCTGGCTCGGGAGGGGGCCATTGTCGCAGTGCATTACAGAAGAAGGCATAAAGAAGCAGATGAGGTGGTTCATCAAATTGAGCAACTTGGAGGGGCTGCATTTACGATCGGTGCTGATTTCAGTGCCCTGAACGGCGTTTATGATTTATATGCGAAATTGGATAAAGCGCTTCGGGAACGTACAGGCGATAATCGGTTTGATATTCTCGTCAATAACGCTGGAATGGGTCAAATTGTCCCCCTAGAAGAGACAACAGAAGAATCTTTTGACGAAGTCATGAACATGAATGTCAAAGCACCTCTTTTTGTTACCCAGCAAGCTTTGCCGCGTCTAAAAAATGGAGGCCGCATTATCAATCTCTCATCGTTTGTTACACGCGTGGCCTCCCCTAGTGTTTTCGCATATAGCATGTCAAAGGGGGCAATCGACACACTGACACGCGTTTTGGCTCATCAACTTGGGAGCCGTCATATTACAGTCAACGCCATCCAACCTGGCATTATCAATACAGAGATGAATAGCGGAACATTACAAGATCCCAACGGGCAGAAATTTGCCGCTGGCCTTTCGACGTTTAAACGCTGGGGCGAGCCTGAGGATGTTGCAGATATAGCTGCCTTTCTTGCCTCATCGGATAGCCGTTGGATCACTGGTCAATTGATTGATGCAAGTGGTGGATCTCATCTGTAAATGAACAGGTTCAAAATAAAAGCAAAATGCGTTGGTGAGAGAAAGTCGTTCTTCTCCACCAACGCATGAAATAGATTATCAGCCAGTTGTTCAACATGACTACTACAGATCAGGTACCACAGAAGGTTCGGTAAGGACAAGTGGGTTCCTCAGGCAATGTAGAGTAAACTTCCTGTTCAGTAGAATAAGCATAAGGGTCCGAAAAAACTTCAAGAAGTTTCTCCATCACACGGTAATCTTCTCGTTCCACCGCAGCTTCCAGTGCTTCTTCTACCCGATGGTTGCGCGGGATGATTGCAGGATTGCTGCTGCGCATCAACTGATGCGAGGAGGCTTCGGATTCCTGTTGTCTGTCCAGCCTCGCCTGCCACTGCTTGTTCCACTGGGTAAAATCCGCAGTGCTGAACAAATCCGCATCCTCCAGTTTGTTTAAAGTTAGAGCACGGAAGGTATTGGTGTAGTCCGCGCGATGCTTCTGCATGATTTTAAGAAGATCCTCAATCAGGGATTCATCTTGCGGCTCTTCGTTAAAGATCCCCAATTTGGCCCGCATTCCCGTAAGCCAATGATGGCGAAACATGTTTGCAAAATCTGAAATTGCATCCTCGGCCAGTTGGACAGCCTGCTCTCTGTTGTCATGTAGCAGCGGCAAGAGGGTCTCTGCAAATCTCGCGAGATTCCACGCAGCAATATGCGGCTGATTGACATAAGCATAGCGGCCCTGCATGTCGATGGAACTGAACACCGTCTCAGGATTATAGGTATCCATAAAGGCGCAAGGACCATAATCAATGGTTTCTCCGCTAAGGGTCATATTGTCGGTGTTCATCACTCCATGAATAAAACCCACTAGCTGCCATTGGGCGATCAGCTTCGCCTGACGCTTAATCACTTCCTGAAGCAGTGAAAGGTAACGGTTTTCGTCATTGGCAACTTCCGGATAGTGTCGTTCCAATGTGTAATCAGCCAGAGTACGCAGATCTTGGGACGTGCCCCATGCTGAGACATATTGAAAGGTGCCGACACGAAGATGACTGGCAGCCACACGAGTCAGAATGGCGCCGGGCTGCTCAGTTTCCCGGATGATCGCCTCACCTGTAGTTACCACCGCCAAGCTGCGGGTGGTAGCGATACCTAGCGCATGCATCGCTTCGCTGATGATGTATTCGCGGAGCATCGGCCCAAGCGCCGCTCGGCCATCACCACGACGAGAGTACGGCGTTCTGCCTGAGCCCTTAAGCTGAATATCAACCCGTTTACCCAAGGGAGTGATCTGCTCGCCGAGCAGTAGAGCACGACCGTCTCCTAGCATGTTAAAATGCCCGAATTGATGTCCTGCGTAAGCTTGAGCAAGAGGCGTAGCACCTTCGGGAACCTGATTGCCGGCCAACATTGCTACGCCATCATCTTTTTGCAGCGCATTTTCGTTCAACCCCAGTGAGACTGCCAACGGATGATTTAAAATGATCAGCTTTGGTGAACGGACAGGATTTGGATTGAGCTTCGTAAACATGGATTCCGGCAGACGAGAATAACTGTTGTCGAAGTTCCATCCTATTTTGTCTGCTATTTCTTTTTTCTCCGTCATAGTGTCTCCTTTTCTGCTATGGTATCTTGGATTTTCCGTTTTAGTTTTTACTTCTATCCATTTATTATCCACTTTTCACCATGCTGTTGTGCTTTTTAACCTACTTTTTTATTGTAACCGATGATCAAACATGAATTGTATTTGGATACCGAATGGATCTTCAATAATACCATAGGCTTGGCTAAACACGTTACTTGATAAAGGTACAATGATTTTCACTCGATCATCTGTTATTAGACTATGATAAAAATGTTCAATTTCTTCTCTGTCAGCACTTTGAATACATAATGAAGTGTTATTCCCTACGATATATTCCTCATTGGGATTCATGGGTTCTTCTGCTATCATAACCTTTGTTCTTCCGATCGATAAGACAGAATGAGAAATATAATCTTTATTTTCAGCAGTAAGCTGTATTGAGCTGTCACGTTTGGCCATGTCTTGATAAGTAACGAGAAATCGTTCCTCGGCGTTAAAATGTTTTTTGTAAAAAGCTATAGCTTCCTTTGCTTTTCCGTTCATGGATAAGAAAATAGCTATTTCCAGTGTTGTACTCATGGGTTCGATCTCCTTTTATATCATGCTTTTAGGTAGATATCTTATAGATTTGATATATCACCTTGAACCTATTATCATATGTAAAGATATCAAAACATGACACCTTTTATAAGGAGATTTATGTATGAAGAAATCCGAAAGATTAAATGACATGATCAGGTACTTAAACAGTCGAGAGTACTTTAATTTAAATGATCTCATGGATAAATACCATATTTCAAAAAGTACGGCCTTACGTGATATTAGTTCATTAGAACAATTAGGTATGCCTATTTATTCGGAACATGGCCGACATGGACGATATGGTATCTTAAAAAATAGACTGTTATCCCCTATTATTTTTACGCTGGATGAAGTGTATGCTCTGTACTTTGCAATGTTGACGTTAGAAGCTTATCAATCTACACCATTTCATTTAAGTGTTAATAAACTCAATGAAAAGTTTGAACACTGTCTTTCTAAAATTCAAATAAACCAGATTCATAAAATGAAAAAGGTTCTACAATTTGAAATATATCAGCATAATCATGTTAGTCGCTATTTGGACAAAATTCTAACCAGTATTCTTAATGAGACGTATTGTAAGGTTCAATATTCAAAAAATAACCAGAACAAAAGTTACCATGTTCAATTTTTCAAAATTTCCGCTAAGTTTGGCCAATGGTACGCTACTGGAATAGAGTTAAATACGAATAAGTATAGGGTTTTCCGATGTGATCGAATCACCTTGGTAGAAGAGGAGGAAATCAATTCTCACTTTTCTATAGACGAACTTCTTAGCCGTTCATTAGAGATGTATCAAACTGAGAAGAGTATCGACTTTGAAGTAGAGATTGTAGAACAAGCCAAGGATATTTTTTATAAAGAACATTATCCCTCTATGAAAATACAGCAGGGTCATAAAACAGTCATCAAAGGATTCTATAATCCTGGAGAGGAGGAGTTTATCGCTCATTATTTTATGAGATATGGTCATTATGTACGATCAGTAAAGCCTGAATCTTTAAAACAAATTATAAAGGAGAGAGTTGAGCACCTCTTAAACCACTATCAAAAATTATAAGATCATCGAAGATTTGTTCAAAATTTTTTCTACATTTAGCAAGAAAAAGAAGCCTCAAGCTCCTTTTCCCTGCTAACGATGACATTGGAATTATGGCTTCCGTTTGGCGATAACAGCATAGGATACCGTTCTTGTGAATCCACTTGGATTCCATGCAGTAAATACCCATCTGTCTTCGGCTGCGGAATAATTATTGAGAAGAAAACCTTGTTCATTTCCAGAGAAAGTCCATGAGCCGCTAATCAGGTTGTAGTCGTTACCGTTAATCGTAGTGCTTCTAAAGCTATTGGGAGAAAGAGTGACCGGAGCGAAAGTGAAACGTGCGAATCCATCTCCAAGTTGAGTTACACGAATGGCTTTTCTAACATTCATAACCACATGGCTTCTTTTTTTCAGTTTTTTTCCCAATTTTGCTTCCGCTTTTCTAATTTTCACTAAAGTTGCCTTTCGCAAAAAAATCATCTCCTTCATTGTTATACTTATAGTTAATGAAGGACTAAATGCTTTTGAATGGACAAAATCCCCGGTAAATTGGCTGGATTTTTTGGAGATGTTGAAACAAAAAGCCCTTCCTTAAAAAAAGGAGGGCTTGATACCGCTACTTCTTATTTCCTATACCGATTTTGTTAAGCCGATATGGGTTATCATGGTGTCATATGGCTCTAATTCCATGGTTTGTTTGCCATAGTCCGTTTCAATCGTTGTTCTTTGCAGTTGATCACTATTGTTAATAACAACCAACATTTTACTTTCTGGATAATAAGCACACTCCGTGTATAGGTTATCCGTAATGTACTTCGTTTCATTTAACTCATTGTCCGCAAAACGGATTATATTCAGCAGCAGTCTTGTGTTTTCCCAGCTGAATTCGAATGAAGGAAGGTAAATTCCCTTTCCTTTACCGAAGGCATGAGTGGATAGTGTTATCATTCCATTCGTTTCACCCGCTATTGCAGCTGACCCATCCGTAAGATAAATCCTATTCTTTGGCGTTATACTTGCCCCTTCAGGAACCAAACCATGCTCATCCCTAACCTCATATGTCCATCTTCCATGACCTACCCTGGAGCCTGTATCCTCATCCAAACCGAGAACATGTGCCATTCTAAAAAAGCTGTCGTGACCTTCTACCGCCGAAGGCTGATTGATGCCAATAAAGGTACCACCTTCATAAACCCATTGGGTCAGTAAGTCCACACACTGGTTGTCATTCCAGTGCTTTCCGCCACTCCATGCTGTACCAGCAGAGCCCGCATTAATCACTACATCACAATCCTGTAGTATTCCCTGACGGATATCGTCAAAATCAATGAACTCAACTTCAACCGGCAATCCGGATAAAGCCTCATTGATATGAATCAAATCATGCATATACGTTTCGTGGAAATGGCCAGACAAGGTCCACGATCTCAATTTTCCCCAGCTATGCAAAATAGCTACTTTCGTCTTCATGTGATAGGGTTTGCCTTCATAATGCAGTTCTTTGATTTCTCTGAACTCATTGGCAATCTTTTCGATGTAATCGCAAAAATCCGGGTAAGGCTCTACAAGATGCAAATATCCACCCAGTCCAATTCGGTCAATAGGCTCCCTCAACAGTGCGCGCCGGATATTAATCCAATACTTTTTGGCATCCAGCGTGGGGTCGCCCCCCTCCATAAAGGTAGGAAGTCCGCCTAAGCCAACCGGAAATAAGTATGGATGCAGCCGAATCTCATGCGTATTCACTTTTACACCTGAACACAGCCTCGCCTCATAGCCTGAGAACACACATTTAATCAACCCGTCAAATCCAAACTCTTGAAAACGGTCATTATAAGGCTCCATCCCAACCCAACTGTCATCATAAAACACGTAGGCCAGCTTGTCGTGCCTATGCACAATATCAATTAATTTCTTGCCAAATTCGATTACAAAATCATTGATAAATGCCATCCAGTCCAGCTTGCGTTGCTCAGCCGGGATATGTGTGACGCGGTACTTCCCGCCATTCACAAAATCCTCGGCAGTCATCGAATACCCATATCTCTTGGCAAATAGATCAAGCGCTCTTGAGCTTACCGTAAAATCGTATGACCCCCAATCCGAGAACAGATGGCGATTGCGCTCATTGCTGCCCCAAATCCAGGCGAAGTTATAAAATAAGGAGGTAAACCGGACAACCGTGGTTTCCTTATGATGAAGACACCAATCCTCCATCCAATCCAGCAGATACTGTTGCGTTTCTGTATACATGGGATCAATCTGCATTAAATGCTCTTTGTCCCAATGATTCGTGGTGTGATTGTACATGGAAATCTCTTCCCAGATCCGGTAGACCATGAAGCTTACCGTGTATTTATGCCAAGGAGCAATTCCGGTAATGACCACATTTCCGGATTCCCTTTCATAATTCCATTGTTCTCTTGGAACTTCTTCCCCGGTCGTTCTGTCAAAAACCTGCCAGTAGTTAAGCGCCTGTTTAGAATCATTCACTTTGAATTGTTCAACAAAAAAATCCTCCATCAGATAGATGGATACATAATCCTGTACAGCTACCTTCGGATTCGTAATTAAAAAACACTGTTGCAGCTTATCCAGGTTGCGGGACGCCCACTCGTTATGATCTCTGATGATACAGATTGTAGAATAAATGCCGTATCCAGCGTTTATAATCTCATCGGACAACTGCGTGCCGTCACTGTCACGGATGACATCAGCGCCCCATCGTTCAGCTAATTTCAGGGTCAGCGCCTCATAACCAGATTCTCCTGGTAGCGTAAAGGCCCCCGTTGTTTGTTTAGACAACTTCGATCCCTCCTAATTCAACATATCGGATAGAAAAGCCAACGCTAAGCCTTGTCCCCAGCCCTGAATCCAGTCTTTTGGAATATTGCGATACCCTTCACGATCTTTCATAACCGCCGTGCCGCCCGATACACCCAATACCCGTCCGTCTTCGCTAATATGGTTCAAGATGCCCTCCAATGCCTTTTGCACGCATTTGGTATGCAGCGGATTGCCGTTATTGATCATGGCCGCCGCAATACCGCAAGATGCAGATACTTCTTCATAGGACTCCTCGTCATCCAGTACCGTCCGCCACAAGCCATTCTCTGTTTGAACACCCTTCAATGCAGCCAGTTGATCCCGAAGGGAACATTCCACGTCCATACACGGCGGATACAAATACCAGTCTTTCAAATGAATTTTGACTTGCGACATGGTATATGCTCCCCAAGCATTCGCTCTTCCCCAGAAAAAGCCGGACATGTGATCCTGTTTGACATTATTGTAGCCATGGTACCAGAAGCCGCTACTAGGGTCTTGCAGGTATTTGATATGCCAGTAATATTGATTTAAGGCATCCTGGATCATTTTCTCGTCCTTTAATTTGGTTCCTACACGCAGCAGAAAGAATGCCGCCATAAACAACGTGTCTGCCCATGCCTGTTCTGGAAAATCATTAGCAACGGATACCGTATGCTGCAGAACATGGTCTCCGAACCTGAGAGCATGGTTTTGGATGTAATCCACCTTACTCATCACAATATCCCAATATTTCTGGTCCCCTGTTTCTTCATACAATGTGATCAGCATATGGCCCATGGCACATGTGTTTACCGTCCAGTGCGGCAGACCCAGCTCGATGTATTCATCTGCCCACTGGGCAAGCATATTTAGATACTCTTTATTCCCTGTTTTCGTATAGGCTCTGGATACACCATAATAAGCCACACCGCAGGGCCAATCCCACGTTAAATCCATCGCCATGGTTTTTCTGACGACTTTGTCGATAACTTTTAATATTTCTTCCTTGTCATAAGTTAATTGAAGCATCATTATTCCCCTCTCATTAGCGCACACGCCCCCAAAGGCGCTTGAGAGCTGTTCGTCACTATTTTGGAAACGCTTTACTTATTCCATTGTACGCAGTAAAATAGTCTCAATCTAAGCACATTCGCAACAAAACTGCGCAATTCCAATCATTTATATGTATACCTGCTGGCTAAACTTGACATAGCGTTCACCTAGAATCAACTCAAATCCAAGTGTGGGAGTATCGAATATGCCCAGAAAAAAGAAGCCCATTATAGAATACCGACATTACAGCTTGCCTATAAACTTCCCTGTCTTGCTGTTAAGCGGTGAACGTTGGAAGATTTCAGATATTAAAAGTGAGCATCTCCATTTTCATAACCATTTGGAGATTGGTATTTGCTATTCGGATAGCGGCTTCATGGAGATCAAAGGAGAATCTGTCCCCTTCAAATCCGGGGATGTAACTTTCATTCCCAGGTATCTTCCTCATACCACGTACAGTTCGCCAAATACAGCCAGCCTTTGGTCTTATATCTTTTTTTCGCCAGAGGATCTTTTTCAACATACTTTTAAAAGCGCTTACAGCAACTTTGAGCCCAATTTGTGGGTCGTAAAGGGAATAAACTGCATATTGAACAAGGAGCAGCATCCCAAGGTGTATACACTTGCGACTTCGATCGTAGAGGAATTACAACAACAGAATCCTTACTATCAGGAAAGCGCCTACGGCTTATTGCTATCCCTTTATATAGAACTTCTCAGAATTCACTCCAGGAATGAATCATTGAAAGATGCAGAAACAGTACATAGCCGGAAAAGCGATTTTGCCATTTCTCCGGCTTTGGAATACATCACTAAAAATTATATGACACCTGTTAACATTGATTTTTTGGCTGATCTATGCCATTTAAGTACAACTCATTTTCGCCGAAAATTTCATGAGATTATGGGAACGTCGCCTCTTGATTTCCTAAACAGCACCCGAATCGAAGAGGCCTGCAAGCAGTTAAAAAGTACAGATAACTCCATTCTTTCCATCTCCGAGCAAGTCGGTTATCGTTCCATTTCCAGCTTCAATCGATGCTTCTCCAAGCTTATGGGAGAGCCGCCTAAAGAATGGCGTAAAGGAGCGCAATCCGAAGCACAATCCGCGAAAGCGTCTATACTGGAGTTTACGGGGTGGGTTTAATTTTACCAAACTGAATCCAGCAGCGCGTCCACTTCCAGCTAATATCATAGTGGGTGACGTAGGACATTGCGGCAACTAGGAAAGACCCTTGAATAATAATAACTAATCAATTCCATTTTTAATGAAAGAGACATATTTACTATCAGTTCTCTTCCTCCAGTCGAAAATGCTCCGTAAGGCGTTCAATCGTAAACTGGTTTCTCAATTTACAGGCAGAATGCTGATTCGCAAACATCCCTTTCTCCCAGATCGCCTCCTGTTTAGAAACAGTCTTAACCCATTCCACTCGTACAACGTATTCGCATAAGTCGGGGTCATCGATATCTGTATCCATCTTTACATGTATATCAGCATCAAGCAGTGGTATATTTACTCCATTTATCATCACTTGAAACTCCTTGATGGGTACCACTTCCTCTTGCACGATTCCGACACCAACATACCCCACCTTAGGAATACATGCAAAAATCCTGGCACCTGGCTTTAGAAGATTCAGCGATCTGCTGTACCATTTTCCTTGGCCAGCCGAAATAAAACCGTATCGTCTGCAATCCTCCCAGTTCCGATAATCTCCGTCTCCCAAAGAGATATAAAAATCTTTCCCGTTCCATGGAGCCTTTCCTGTTTTATTCGTCGTCACATTAGATGTTTTAACCTCAACTTTGTGGGGATCAATGAGCCAGTTTCTGGCCAGATATTCATTATCTCCGTCTTTAAAATAATGAAAAAAGAGTGCATTAATCGGGACACCGAAGTTCGTTAAGTAGTTAATGATCCGTTCTGTTGCTGGATCCAGTTCTGCTGACACGATAATCAATTGATGGAGTTCGTTCAAAGTTTCAGGTAGGTCGGTTTGAAAATAGTCTACAAAATCTTGCTCCAATTGCTTTCCCGGATTTCTCTCACTATAGATCTCAATGATATCCGTATAATTCAACTGTTGAACCCACGAGGCATAATCCAGTGTCTGTGCAACTACTTCTCGTGGCGTTTTATTACGTTTTAATTCGATAATGACTAGATTCCCTTCCGAGTTCATTGCAAGGATATCAATGAATTTACCAAAGGCTGTATTGATCTGTCTCCCAATTAACAATAACGAAGGATCGATGATGCTAATATCATGTGTGATAACATCTTCGAGCTTACGTTCGGTCTCCATACTAGAAAAATGAATTTTCTCGACAGCTCCATTAATCTTCCAGATTCCTAGTTCGATCGGCATTCCAGTTCTCTCCTTTTTTGCATGCTTTCCTCACTCCTTAAGTCGGACCCCCAACACCTTACTAGCCAAGTCTACCTGCTCATGATTCAAATCCACTTTAACTGTACCTAAACGTCTCTGCTCGCGCCACTGCACCAGGTCCTCTTCTGTTTCCAATTTGAGTTCAGCAATCTCCGCTGCACGGTCAAACATATACTTCGATGTATACAGCACCGTATAAATTCCTCGTCCACCAGAAACAATCGGCTTGTCCCTCTTCATCCATTTCTCCACCGTAAATTTCACATATAGTTTATCTTCCGTACCTCGCCTGTAAGGACGTTCAGTGATTTCTTTACGCCGCATTACCTTCCAGTCAACCACTTTCCCATACCAGTGAATCCCGGTTTCGCCTGTGGATAAAAACTTACTTCGTGATTGATAAAGAGCAACATATTTTATCTGTGTTAATATTTTGTGGTCAGAGATATTTTCCAAGGGCATATGGTAAAATCCGTGCTTTAATGCTAAATCTAACTGCACCTTTTCCCGCAACGAACCAACCATAACATTTTTGCCGCTCATTCTATTCTGATAATAACTCTTCGTCCCCCGCGGCCGGGTAGAACGCTCATAGGCTTTCTCAGGACTATCCATGATAATCTCATCCAAGAAAGCTTCCATCAGCTTTGTTGAGTTCGGTAAAAATGGAAATGCCCCAACATTAATTAACTCAATGCTTTTGTAAAATTTATGTTTTTGAAACCGCTCCTCATCATGATATGGGAACAACACATAAGCACCAAACATGCTTCGTTCCAGCTCCCGGTTATGTGCATCTGTGTACACTATAGCATCCCGATAGCGATGCATCGTGTTGATGTCATCTTCCTCAGGACCCGGCATCTTGTAATTTCTGAAATACGACGTCCCCTCATACCCAGGATTCAAGCGATATTTGGCATCAAAGATATACTTATATTCCACTGCAGCTTCATTTTTCTTCAGTGTAAGAACATTGTCCGGCTGTTGCCCCAGTGTTTCGCTATGATCGCCTTTAGGTAATGTATTGTAGTAAAGGGTGAATACCTCCCCATTGACCGGGTTTCGATATACCATCTTGGCTTTCTGTGTTTTATCTAGGGTTACAAACAAGCCCCTGCGATCACCCCTAATCATATCTTGGGTGAGAAGCTCATACTTCCGGCTAAGAAGATCATGGATTTTAAGAAAACACCAATATTCATATAGCTGTGCTAAGTCCTTCATGGAAATACGGAAGAGGTCATTTTGAATGGACAAGCCTTTCATAAGCATCAAATAATTTCGGTACACTTCCCGATACCCCGGTGCCATTTGTAACACCAAAGAGATCGACAATTGCCTCATTTCACCAACCTTTAGAAAATCCAGGTTCAATAGACGCTTTATTTGTGTTTGCATAAATTCCAACCGCTTCGCTAGCAAGGGATCTTGTAAGCGACCCTTTTTCATCAATCGTGCTTTTATATCCTTCAACTTGCTCGAAATACGGAGCAGCACCCAACGTACAAAGCGATTCTCCATCGTGTTGTAGCTAATTTGCCGTTTCGTCTCCAATACATGACTTGGGTAATAGCCTTGGTTGTTTAACAGTACAAAGCCAAGCCTCTCATCCGACACTAACAGATGGGGACGTTTAGTTATAAAAGGAACGTTCTCTTTGCCCCCCCTCTTCGCTCGAGCAGCTTCTACAATTCGCTCCTCTTTCACTAGCTTAGTATGCGGAGAAGCCTTAATCCGCTCCACAGCTTGAACAAGCTGGTTGAACACATGCTGAAGGATGGTAAAAAACTCAGTTAGACTTTGATTACGTGTCTCTTTTAGACCCGTCAGATTGTAGGTTTTTCGTAAAAAGTCAAAGGATAGATTATAAATCTGCTGGTTCACATCTTTCAGGATCATTTGGTAATCACTTTTGTAATCCATCTTTGCTGGAAATATCTCGAGCTGAAGCTGACAAATCGGCTGCCCATTATATCTTAGCTCCAAATCGGATAGTCCGACTTCATTTTGAAAGTTCAGAATACCGGATAAAATAGTTTTACCCAGGGGCTTAATCGCTTGACGTAAGTTTACATTCTCATGGTGAAAGGTTAACGCTATATCCTGCTTTTTCTCAATAATTAGCTCATAAGGCTGCGTTTCGAAAAAGATCGGGTAGCTTGGGTCACCTGTTTGCCATGGTGACAATTCGCCTAATTGAGGAGTAAATACAGATACCTTTTCAATAGATAGAACCGCGGACAGAGTAGACACCTGCAATGAGGTATCCACCCATTTCCCTTCCTCGGTGCGGTGAAGCTGTAAAAACTCCACGGTCGGATGAAACGGCTTGCCTTGAATATATAAATTAAACAGATTCGTCTCGACACGAAGAAGCTCAACACTCTGACTAAGAGAGCCAATATGAGGTAAATCCATCTTCATCCAACCTCCGTAACATGAAGGCAATTTTTCTAGCAGTTTGAGGATGCTTTGCATCTTCTTCTCCTTGACTGGAGCTCCATTTCTGATAGAGGCCTGAAGCATCTTCAATAAGATCATTTACTACTAAAGACTTCCCTAGCGCTCCTTGCATCAATTGCAGTAACACCCGTTTCACAGATAAGCTACTACCCTGGACACGCGGAAGTATTTTTTGAAGAAGCTGCAAATCAAATGCTTCATCCTCAGTAAGTAATTGAAACCGTTGATTATACACCAAATAAAAACAAATGGAGTCCCTAATCCGAAATCCGACCTGGGCATGAATCTCTTCTAGGATATGGTTGATCTTCACGAGTTTCTCTGTCGTTTTATGTACCAAATCACTATAATCCCTGTACACGTCCACTAACTGTAAATACTCGCTGCGTAAAAATTGATTTTCGGCCACTATCACTTCTTGTTGCTCTGTCCGATGATCGTTTGGATACTGCTGTAAATTAATGTAGTTAAATTCAATCGTATTGGCACGATCTAACACCTTTTTGCTAAAAGGATGCGTAGTCTCATCCATATTGACTGTTCCAATCAAATACATGTTATCTGGCAAATATAGACCCCCATAGATCGACTGATCCTCTGACCTTAAGGAATCTCGGTTAATTAACGGTGAAGTCACAATTCGATTGTTATTCCATTCTTGGGTTTCGATGATACTCAGCAAATCACTAAAATAATACTCTACCCTAGCCAAATTCATCTCATCCAGACATATAAAATAAGGCTTATGTCGGTTTTCTGGCTGTGAGGCTTCTACCAACACTTCCGCTAAACGGCCCGGACGAAAAACTCCTGATAAATCTTTGTAGCCCAAAAGATCAGACGGATCACTCCAATCCGGCCTTACTGGAATCAACGTGAATTGATGATTACTCCCAGTCGCACCAAGTGCCTCAGCAAATAGCTTAACAAGCTTCGTTTTGCCTGTACCCGATACTCCGGCTAGAATGACGAATGGTTTAGTCTTCAGAGATAAATACAGGTTCTCAATTAGCCCCGTTGGATAATGAAATCCTCTTTGCTCGATATAAGCTTTGATTTGCTCAACTCGCGGCGATACCGTTAATGGATCCAATGGCCCTAGCTCCTCATATTCGAAAATAGGCTCATTCTCTTCTACTGGCTCTTGTGTCAGGCTGTCCACGTAAAGCTTATAGTTATTCATTACATTTTCTAAATCGGCCAATAATTGCTCATCATTCGGAATAGAGCCCTGATCATAACGCATATAAGCCACCGTGGATACTTGATAATCGCGTCCTAAACCGCTTGTTGTCAGGTGGATGTTATCATCCTTTTGCATGCTTTCAAGTGGAAGCTGATCTCGCATTTCGGTGACCTTTTGCTCGAAATATTGGTAGGCCTCTTTCCTGCCCCATTCCTTGATAGGAAGGGTCACCCCTTGGGCTAAAGTCAGATAAACATTCCTCATATCCTCTGAAAATAAATAAACGATATACTGCCCTTGCTGTGTTGTTCCTGTAATTCGCTTATCCATGATAGCAATCCAGGGTATGTTAGCCCAGTTGCCCTGACCAATAGAGCCTTGGATTTTATAGTTATTATCAATAAAGGGCAGCTTCCTTAGTTGCTCCGGTATAGTTTGTCGAAACAGCACACCTAAGGGATGATTAGCAAAAGTTTGTGTTTTGGCGTGTAGGTAACTATTTAAAATTTCAGTTAAAGTATTTTGCAGTGAAAAGGCGGCTCCTATCTCGTTAGATGTCAGTTGATTATTGTAGCTATCTAACTCATTTTGCGCATATGCTTTTAATTCCTGAATTACATTGTCATTAAGCTCATTCGTAATGAATGACTTAAAAGTAATGGCTTGCTGATCGTTGTTGAATTCAAGTATCGATGATAACGCATCTATCGGTGTTTTAAGCAGTGTCTTCGTCTGAGCTAACGTATAATCATTCCAGTTTGAAGCTTCTCTCTGCGGCGGGGCATCCACTGGATTCTCTGGACTGCTATGATGTCGGTAATAAGCCAAAAAACGCTCAGCAATTTTGTTGAGCGGAAATACTAGATTGTGGTTCTCTTCATATTCGTTGATGAGGGACAGGATCAGAACCATCTTATAAGACTTTTGTTTATTTCGGAAAATGTTAGAAAGTTCGTTGGGTAACATGGTATTCCTCCAAGAATGTACATTGGCTATATTAGACATAGTTCGTGAAAAAGTAACTTTATCCTTTCTTTATCGGCATGATAGGGAAAACTTTAAATTCCAGATTAAAGAAGCATCTAAAAAGCAAGACCGTTCCTTTTATGCATATCCTTTGAAACATCTTTCGTATTCAGCACGGAAGAAGAACCACTTTTTGAATCTCACCGATTCATTTTTAAACTTTCATCCCATATTAAATATTGAAGTAATGAAGAAGAAAAAAACATACGGTCTCCCAACTTCCGGTCCATATATTTATGCATCCTTTCCCGTAGGAAACTTCTAATGTGAACCATTTTGATATGTAAGCAATCACTTTTGGGATTATCAAGTTTTCTTGTTACTAGCAGCTTGGCTATCTGATAATCTCCAAAACTAACCATAGAGTTATCAAAAATTTCTTGGTAATCTAACTCGTTACTCGTAAATCCAATTCTTTGGACAGACTTATTCACATTATAATCTTGAAAAATTTTATTGGTGTTAAAGTTGAGACCTGTTTTTACTTCGCAAATAATTCCTATTGTTTTCCCTGGCTCGAAGTAAGAAAGTAACAACGGATCCCAATCCTCTAACCTACCGCCTGTTTCTTCATATACATATGAATTTGAGTACCGCTCCCCCCTTCAAACAACACAGTATCGGGTACAATAACAGCCGCCCGAAAATTACCATTATTTTTCAAATCCTTGTAAATATGCTGTAAGTAGTTAAGTTGTTTATTAGAAGTCGTGAATGTAAAATCATTCCGACTAGTTCGTTCACCTCCATTTTTTTGGTCCAAATGGTGGATTAATCATTATAACATCATAATCCTCCATTTCTTCGTCAAATGAAGATAATATGTCTCCAAGTTCAGGTTCACCATGTATATCATGTAGTACCGCGTTGATCCTTGCCAGTCGGTGAGTATCTTTAACAAGTTCCACCTCGGAGAAAGCATGATACTTCTGAAAATTCACATCAGTTTCAGCCAACGTAAAATAATCATCAGTTTGTACACGTACATACCGATTAGCAGCAATCATGAATCCGAATGTCCCTACTGCCGGATCATGACAACGCTCTCTAGGCTGCGGATTCACCAACTGTACGATAACATCAATCAACACACGTGGTGTGAAAAACTGCCCACCACCGGACTTCAATTCACTTGCAAATTTCTCTAACAAACCTTCATAAAGATTCCCTAGACCCTCTTCCTTGACATCATACCAATCGAGCGCGTCAATAGACTTTACGATTTTCTCCAAGTTTCTCGGGTCTCTAATAAGCGATGTAGCATCTGAATAAATTTCTTTGAGTAGTTCATTGTCTGCCTGGCCAAGTTCGAGTAGCAGCAATTTATAGAAGCTCTTCAGCTCGATTCCAGTCTTGGGCACTAACTGATTCCAGTGATAACCTTCTCGTACAATATAATCCTGCTCAGTTTCCTTCAATATTTTAAGAAATAACAGATAAGTTAACTCATATATTGATGGTATGTAATGCCATCATCACGTAATGTATTACACGAGGACCATAATTCTTCAACATGTGTTTGATCAGTCAATCTTCCTGGCTCTCCTTCAAATAGATTTAAGGCACCCAACAGGTTTGCACCAATTGGATGCCTTTAGAATTCAGTTAGATTTTTCTTTTAGTTCCTGAATTAAGAGATCAATTGAACTCTTCTCGCTAGAATTATTTGTTCCAAGCTCACCTCTAAAAGCCTTCATAAGAATTGATTGTTTAATCCTCCCAAGCTCTTTATCTGGAATATTATTCGCTTGTACTTCTTCATTTTTGAATAGTGTTTTCAATATGTCAACAATCTTATTTTGCTCTTCTATTGGTGGTAAAGGTATAATTCCCTTTTTTATTTTTGTTAGAGTTAATCTTTTTATTGCACTTCCTGTCATTAAATTAAGCATCATTTTTTTTATATTTGGTGAATTAAGACAATACACTAAGTATTCGGGATTTAATATACTGCTCTTAGTTCTTAATACACCAACAGAAGATAACAAAGAAAATTCTTCTTTTAAATTGTTTATAGTTGCTACTCCAGTTGTTGCCCCATCTTTAATATATAAAATATCTTTATATCTAACGTCACATCTTTTAAAGATTTCTCGATGCACTTCTTCTGGCACATATGTTATGTCGTCTAAACTAATTCCTGACTCTTTTATATTTTTCGCAGTTATATACTTATATTTTTCAACTGGAAATGATTCAGGACTGTGGTGAGTTCCATCAGTAATTTTATCACAAACATCTTCTAAATAAACCCAATCCCATATGAGTGGTAGAACATACGGTGCATTTGTAATGAGGGAAAGATGATCTTTTAAAGGCTGGGCCAAAAAGCACTGACGACTTTCACGCCATTCCCTCGTCAACTCTCCCCGAAAAGCCTTATCCAAAATAGACGCCCGCCGAAGTTCAAAAGACTCTTTCGCTTGATCAATAAGACGCTTGGCTTCATCAATTTTCGCAAATAGTGAATCAATTTCTTTGGAAATTTTTCTTTGTTCAGAATAAGGTGGTAATGGAAACGGTATCTGGCCCATCTTAAATTTATTAATTATAGAAATAGTTGTAGATGATGATCTTGAAATTAGAGCTTGTCTAAAGGACTCACTAAGCGAGAAATAATAGGTATATTTTGGAACAACAGTATTCTTAATTGCAACAAGCGAATTTATTTGTTGATTTGTAGTGCAATCAACAAGGGTAAATCCAGCCTTTCCTATTGAACCGATACAACAAACTAAAGTAGAATTCCTTGGTATAATTCTACTTTTAGCTTTACCTTCGTCACTTAAATATTCACTCGCTAAAATAACAGAATCCCCTTGGTCAAGATCTCCCGGCTTAATGATTGGAAAACTGCCACCATAATATTGTGGAACTTTTTTTGAGGGAGTTGATCCTGTTATAATATCATGAACACTTTCCAGTTTTACCCAAATCCAATTCTCCGGCACCTCATAAGGCTGTTCTTCCTCGGGTACTAGCGCTTCTTCCAACAACTCTTCTATACTCTTTTCCTTGGTCTTGCTCATGCCTTATATCCCTCACTAGCCTCAGCCACTTGCAGAAGCTCTTGCTCCTGTTCATTGTAATAAACCATATCTTCTTTCGTTCCTGTCCCTTCCGCTGCTTTCAGCTCATTGATCACTTCATTCAATAGCAATATCGCTTGTTCCAGCTTTCCTACGGCTTCTTCCGCTGATTCAATCGGATCAGGCAAGTTATCATAGATGGATAGTGATTCATCCGCAATTAAGCCGATATCGAGGCTATCTCCTTTTTTCGCAATCTCTTCGCGAGTAAAGACATTAAACCGCTCATCTTGAACTTCACTACGGTGCTCTGCTGTGTAGGCGGCAACAAATCCCTCAAAATGCTTCTCGGTCAATGGATTTCGTTTCCCAAAGGAAGGCATGTTTGTCCGTAGATCATACACCCATACTTCCTTTGTATTTCCTATATCTGACTTACCGCGGGTAAAGAACAATACATTCGTCTTCACTCCCTGTGCATAGAAAATCCCTGTAGGCAGACGCAAAATCGTATGCAGGTTACACTTGTCCATCAAGTCCCGACGAATGTCGGCACCAGTACCGCCTTCGAACAGCACATTATCCGGTAGCACAACAGCGGCCCTCGCTTTATCATTACTCTTCAACGCCCGGTAAATGTGCTGCAGAAAGTTCAACTGTTTGTTGGAAGTTGTGAACGTGAAGTCGGTCCGGGTAATTCGTTCGCCGCCCTTCTTCGTTCCAAATGGCGGATTGGTTATGATGACATCATAATTTCTCATGTCTTCGCCAAGGGTAGATAACGTATCTCCAAGTACAAGCTGGCCGTGTATATCATGCAGCAGTGCATTCATGGTTGCAAGCCGATGGGTATCTTTAACAAGCTCCACCCCTGAGAAGGCTTGATACTTCTGGAAATTCACATCGATTTCGTGCAATTCAAAATAATCATCGTTCTGTGATCGTACATGACGGTCCGCAGCAATCATGAATCCGTAAGTACCCGCCGCCGGATCATGACAGCGCTCGCCAGCCTGCGGGTTAACGAGTTGTACAATAATATCAATCAGCACACGTGGGGTAAAGTACTGCCCGGCCCCGGATTTCAATTCGCTAGCGTTCTTCTCCAGCAATCCTTCATACAAATCTCCAAGGCCTTCTTGCTTGGCACTGTACCAATCAAGTGCATCAATAGACTTTACGACTTTCTCCAAATTCTTTGGCTCGCTAATATAGGAAGTAGCATCTGTATAAATTTCCTTGAGTAGTTCATTGTCGGCTTCGCCGAGTTCAATCAGCAACAATTTATAGAAGTTCTTCAGCTCAATGCCATCCTTGGACACAAGGTCATCCCAACGGTAACCTTCCGTCACAATATAATCCTGGCCCGTCTCCTTCATCATTTTCAAGAACAGTAAATAAGTTAATTCAGTGACGTATTGGTGATACGTAATTCCGTCATCGCGTAGGACATTACACAGATTCCATAGTTTTTGAACAATTTCACGGTTATTCATTAAGCTTGCTCCTTCTTCACATAGCTGTATAAGTTCGTGTTGATTTCTTTCACAATTTCATTCAACTGGCCACTGAAGATACGATCTAATTGCTTGTATCCCCCCTGACTTGTGAAAGGTTCGTAGTTGAAAGCTTGTTCCGGATCAGGCCCAAGAACAGGTTCTTGTAACAATTGTTTCTCAATCCGTTCCAGCCACTTCTTCTGAATCGGTGGCCAGACCTTCGTCTCATAGACCTTTTTCATGGCATTCCGCACACGTTCCTCGTGGCTGACAAGTGGATCACCAAGCGCTTGCTGGCGTATGAACGCAATAATATCAGCCGTAATATCTTCATTTTTCGCTTCCCGCCAGGCGGTCTGCAAGTTTTGTAACGTATATCCCGCTTGCCCGAGTTCACCACGCAATTTGTTCAGTTCTTCTCTTGTCAATTCAGTCGGACGCTGACACACAATCATCAGGGCTGGAATTTTATTCAGATTGTCTCTGATATAATCTCCGAATCCTTGCAAGTAGTCCTCAGGTTTGTCAGCATTACCATATCCACGGGTCACACCCAGAAATTCATCCTGATGGTTCGAACGATAGGCTTTATTTACTCCATCTTGATTCTCATCCAGATATTTGAACAGAGCCACGTAAGGGGCTAAGTTTTCCTGCAATTCATTTGGCTCTAGTTGCTCTACCCAAGAGATAAATGCATCTATGGAACGACCGTCAGCAAGCATTTTGAAATTTTCTTCACGACTAGCAGTAAAACGATGTTTTTTACGTTGCACTTTCGCCAATATTTGCTCTTTATACCGTTTGAGATCATTTTCCTCCGGAATATGCCCTAGTTCATCAACCAACTGTGTAATTGGAATTTTCGGATTCACGACAACCGGCTTCATTGCTGTATAGTCTTTCAAGGACTCATAAAGACCTACCGCATCAAATATTTTGAAATGATCCTTGCCTATCTCGTCACATCTACGAGTAGCGCGTCCAAGCATTTGTTCATACAAAATTCGGGATTTTACTCTACGCATAAATACCAGGTTTGTAATTTTAGGCACGTCAATACCTGTTGTGAGCAAGTCAACAGTAACCACTATGTTGGGATAATGTTCGTTTTTAAAACGTCTGATGGCACCAAGCGGATCGTCAATAGAGCCTGTAATTTTCATAATCGCACTATCTTCGACACTACCATAACGTTGATCATACTCATGTTTCAACATATTTACCAATTTATCAGCATGATCATCGGTTACTGCGAAGATTAACGTTTTCCCATCATCATCGGGTGCAATATAGTTTGCCAATTCTTGTACTACCACTTCATTGAAACTGTCGGTAAGCACACGTTTGTTAAATCCGGTTATATCGATCCTCAATTCATCTTCCAAGTACTCTTGCGATAAAGTACCAGATACAGAATCATAGACTTCAACTTCTGCTCCTTTGTCAAAGGTGATTCCATTGTGCTTGAGTAACGTATCAAATTGATAAGGTGGCTCATGATCAATCAGATAGCCTTCAATAACAGCTTCCGAATATGTGTACGTATACACGGGAGGACCAAAAATCTCTGTTGTATGCAGCGCAGGCGTTGCAGTCAGTCCAATCTTCGCAGCATCGAAATATTCAAGTACCTGCCGGTATTTGCTCACATAATCTGCATGGTCACGAATCTCGATTTCAAGCTCACTCATCTCTTTATCGAGCGTATAGCCCCGGTGAGCTTCATCGACAATGATACAATCATACTGCGCTACACCCGGTTTGTCATCACTTGACTGACTGTAAAAGAGACGTTTTAACATTCCCTGAACTGTCGCAATATGAACTTTTGTCTCAGGATTTGGATTTTTGTCCTTCAGGGCTTTCAATTCGTAGATTTCCGTAAATGAATGCGCGCTCTCAAGCTTACTGTCACGAAAAGCAGCTTCTGCCTGTTCACCAAGCGCCTCTCGATCGACCAAAAAAAGAATTCGGTTAAATCTCTTCGCTTTGATCAAACGATAAATTAATCCAATAGCCATTCGTGTCTTGCCCGTTCCTGTTGCCATGGCAAGTAACACACTTTTCTTATTGGATTCTAAAGCTTCCTCGACCTTTTCAATGGCTTTAATCTGGTAAGGACGGAGGCGTAAATAATCGAATTTCTCATCACGGAGTGCTTGCTGTGCTTGTTCAATATTTTGGGTTAATAGAATGCTGATTTCTTCTGGTTTGAACCAGTACTGAAGTGCTCGTGGATGATTGGTTGAGCGGCGGGCATCCAAAAACCAAATGCCCGACTTCTGCTCTAGCTGCTTTAAGTATGGTCTTCCATTGGTGGCAAACAGAAATGGGACAAAATAATCACCCCAAGGCTCGAAAATCTGTTCATCTCCATTTGGAACGACAAGTCGAGCATACTTTTTAGCTTGTTCGATATCTGACGGGATATCTTTACTTGCTCGTTTGGCCTCAATGATACCAACAAACTGTAAACCAACAAACAAAGCATAATCAGCAAACCCTTTCTTAAGCGGCCACTCCGCAATCGCACGATTTTTACCCTTCTCTGGCCGTGCCCCTTGAGCAAACCTCAGATTTTTGGAGTCCACTTCCCAGCCTGCCTCAGTTAACTGTTGATCAATCAGTATGCGCGTTTCCTCTTCAGTTAACTGAATATTACTACCAGCCCTCATAGAACGTTTACGTCTTCGCTCCTTATCTTTTCCATTTACATATAGTTGTTCAGAACGAACTCTTTCAAGTTCTTCCTCCATTTGGGCAAGCTTGTCTTCATAGGTCTGTGTTATTTCTACTAGTTCAGCTTCTGAAATAAAACTCCCTTCAGTAGGTTCTTGGTAAGCCGGTGCTTTAAACTGCCAGTCTCCATATACCTCCATAAACCATACTGACAATCGAAATGCCATCTGTAGCAGGGCTTTGGCTTCATCCGTATCACCATATGCCGGATTATGAACAGCATTATTCCCTTTCTGACGAATGGTATGAAACAAATCGATCATTTCACGCGGTACGATTTGCTGATATTTAAATTGTTTCAAGCGATGGTCTTGTGTTGTCGTGTGTGCCTCACGAATTTCTTCAAACGCAGAGATATACTTTGCCATAGTTTCAGCAAATGTACGTATTTTGGAGATAGCCGTATTCGGATCTTGATAGATATTACGTTCTGCTGTTTCGGCTACCTTATCAAGTACTTCCCATTGTGGAGCCAAAAAGTTAAAATTTTGCGATGCCATGTCAGTTCACCTACTTCTGTTTTTTAGGATGTGACTATAAGACTTATGTACCAAACACTTGAAAAACATAACAGTTTATTACTAGGATCATTTTACCATAAAAATTCTCATACGACTGGACTTCCAGTTGTGAAAATGAATCAAACTCTGCTTCATGAAAAAGAAAAAGCGCCAAAAAGCGCTCAGTATAATTGACATCATTTGGTAAAAACAACTCCAATATTGTTGTTTATCGAGGCAGCTACAACGATTGGTTCGGTCCCGGATGAGTCTCCGGCTCGTGCCCGGAGTTTCTCAACTCTGGGAAGAAATAATCTACCTGCGCTTCATAGCGATCCTGAGCTGACTGGCAGGTATCCATCAAGTATCCTTTTTCCGAACGGTACTCCTTCAGACCGCGATAATAAAACAGCTTATGCTCATGGTCAATAATAAAGGGCATAATATTATGCTGCAAACATTCTTTAATCATGATGATCCTGCCAACCCAGCCATTGCCATCCTGGAACGGATGAATATTTTCAAATTATTAGCGGAAATATTAAACATTTTCCAGCTATATATGAAGCCTTTGATGGTACGCAGCCAATAGCTTTGCCATCGCGCCTGCCACTATTCCCGGAGCAGTCGTTTTCATATCTCCTATCATATTAGGTCTTGTTTTAATTTCACATCAAATTTATATCAATGTATCAATTGTATACTCGCGTCAGTATATTCCTAAAATATCTTCAACATGATATAACCGCAGAAGCAATAGAAAGGATGATATAAGCGGTCGGCTAATCTCCCGTAAGGGAGGTGATGCCTTGTGACAGTGTTTGAAGCGGTTATGCTGATGCTTACCTTCGGTTCGCTGATTGTAGCTCTACTATCCAATAAACACAAGTAGACCGCCCCCCCATAAGGTCGCGGTCTGCTTTGATCGTATATCCTCTTGTTAAGCCAACCGCCCTTAAAAGCGGCTATTGCTCGGGAAGTCGTGTTAGCACACGGCTCTCTTTGCATTGTAAGATATTCCTGCCCTTACTATAACACGATGGATGTGAATTTCAATCCACGGACGTATGTTCTTTCAAGCTAACCGCGAAAATCGTAAACCAGTTGTAGCTTCCATATTTCTTAAACTGATTCGGTCGCCTTTTTTTGATCTTTGTTAATGACGAACAACAAAGCCACACTCTCTACATATCTTGAGTAAACAGCAGAACAAAGCGTGTTGGAGAGTGCATTCTTTAATCCATCTTTTCAGTCACTGCTCACTAACGAACAGCATTCAATGCGATCCTGACTTTTCTTGCGAAAACAAGTGGTCTATAAACTGCTTTAATATTGATATAAATTAAACGTGGCTGCTCGAATAGCCATTCCTTGCGAACAAACGTCACCTTTATACCTTGATCACGAATAGCCCTAATGAATTTATTGACTTCCTTCTCTAAGAATACCGCTCTTCCTAAATAAAGCGCTTTTCCAGTTCTTTTATTTAATGATTCGAACGAAAATGAAGATGTTACTCTAAACCTTTTTTTTCAAAATTGTAGCTCTTATTTGATTGCGATTTATTGTCGAGACACATTTTCCGCCAGCAAGGCCTGATTCCTCCCGATAATCCTTGAAAATCTCTCACAAAGCGAAAGACTATTGGGCATACTTCTTCCCCTCCCCTGTTATCATTTAAGGTATGAATACAGAAACAGGATTGATCGAGATTATTGTCCAATACTACGTAACCTCTTATCATACTACCTTTATTTTCAGGGAGAATCCGGTTTTGGCTAAAGAATACTTTTCATTGAAAGTTATTTTTTCATAACGTACTACGCCGTAGTTCATAAAAATACCGCACAATCGGATGCTTTAACTTCATCTTCTCAGACATGTTTAAAATTCGCTTTTTTCCTACTCGTCTGTCCACTAAAGCTAGAATATTCAATAAGATATCATTACTCTCTAAGCTGTCCTCTATAGAAGTAGTTAAAAACTTATTAGCTACAACATTAAAATTAGACTTGCTTAATGAGGCCTGTGCTGATAAAAGCTCCTTTGCATGCTCTGATATTTTTCTACCTCTTGCAATTACTTGTAGACGATCCTCCGGAACGTTCCCATTAGTATCTTTTCTGATCGTTTCAATTTCTTCATTGCTAATAGGAACTTGGATATTGGAATCATTCTTGATTTCCAACTCCGTCTGATACCACTTGATTGGACTAGTGATATCATTCATATTGAGTATGTTCTTCTTATCTACAGCAATATAACAAACTCCAGATTTATCAGGCAAATAACGGTAACTGGTTGCCCGGTATTCGACCCTACCGTCTAACGCAGGACAGAGGAAGCTCTCCAGTTGTTGCTTCAATTTACTCCAGGACATATATCCTCCTATGTTTTTAATGCCTATTAACAGCCCGTCCCCAACTTGGCAATTTAATTTCCACGTTCCTCTACCTCATCATGATCCTTGCTTCCAAACTCATCAAGCATTGTACGCACTTCACTTGTTGATTTGGCGTTCATTAAGCTGTTTCTGAGTTCACTTGCCCCTCGGAATCCACGGACATATATTTTGAAGAAGCGGGCGAGAGGGCTGAACGAACGTGGCTCCTGTGCTGAATAATGATCATGGAGATCTAGATGAAGCCGCAGCAGTTCAAGCAATTCTTCACTGCTGTGTTCCTTCGGCTCCTTCTCAAACGCAAATGGATTCTGGAAAATACCACGCCCAATCATAATGCCATCCACTCCATATTGCTCAGCGAGCTTCAATCCGGTCTGACGGTCAGGGATATCCCCGTTAATGGTCAGCAATGTATCTGGCGCCACCTCATCACGAAGTTTCTTAATCTCCGGAATCAGTTCCCAGTGAGCGTCTACTTTGCTCATTTCCTCTCTTGTCCGCAGATGAATGGACAAATTCACAATGTCTTGTTTCAAAATATGGGTTAACCAGTCGCGCCATTCATCTACGGCAGTGAAACCGAGCCTTGTTTTTACACTAACGGGCAGTCCCCCGGCTTTGGCGGCCTGAATGATATCCGCTGCGATTTCGGGACGGCAGATCAGGCCGCTTCCCTTCCCATTCTCGGCTACATTCGCTACAGGACATCCCATATTAATATCGATGCCTTTGAAGCCTTCTTTCGCCATACCGATGCTCATTTCACGGAAATATTCCTGCTTATCTCCCCAGATATGGGCCACCATGGGCTGTTCATCCTCTGTAAAAGTCAAACGCCCGCGTACACTTTTGTTCCCCTCCGGGTGACAATAACTCTCTGTATTCGCAAACTCCGTAAAAAACACATCCGGTCTGGCTGCTTCACTTACGACATGGCGAAACACAACATCCGTCACATCTTCCATCGGTGCCAGTATAAAAAAAGGTCGTGGCAAATCACGCCAAAAATTATTCGTCATATCAAAAACTCCTCTATAAATACCAGGACAAATCTTTGGTCCCAAAATGGTAAAGCTAACCTGTTCATGTCCTTGCTTCTTCTTCACATATAATATGTTTAAGCAACGTAGTTCAAACGGCAGTATATGTTAAGCATAGACATCTAAATGAGTATACCATACCCAATAGAGGAGCATACTCCCCAAAAGACTCACAAAAAAAGGAAGAGCCTCTCCCCTCCTTGCCCGTACTGCGCCGCAGTTCATAAAAATACTGCACGGCATAACTTCCCCCAGCCTACGCCGTTCCCAAGAGATTTAAAAAAAGAGCCGAGGAATAATATCCTTGACCCTTATCGTCAAATTCTACACATGAATACCCAACATTTTCAGCTGTCCATTGATTTTGGCTTCAAGTTCAGCGATTTCTTGTTTATCTTGCTCTATTTCTTCAAGTGATGCCACGTGAGCATATTTATCAACATCTACACGATTTCGGTACGTTTCGATAATCTTATTGATGTTTTTATCAGTAAGTTTGTTTTGATTTTTACCTTTTTCAAACGCCAATACACCTCAACTATTAGTCTTTTCTGACCAACAGAGCAACACTTTCCACATGAACCGTATGCGGAAACATATCTACGGGTTGCACTTCCACTGTACTGTATCCGCCATCCTCCAATATCCTTAAATCCCGCGCCAGTGTGCTTGGATTACAGGATACATACACTACACGCTCTGGCTTCATCTCCAGAATGGTGTCGAGCAGGCGTGGATCGCAGCCCTTGCGGGGTGGATCGACGACGATGACGTCGGCGGTGATACCTTGCTCTTTCCATGCAGGAATGACATCTTCGGACGCGCCTACCTCAAATTTCACATTACGCATTTCGTTCAATAGCGCATTACTCCGTGCATCGTCGATGGCTTCTTTGACGATCTCCACCCCATACACCTGGTCCGCATGCTGGGCGAGAAACAAAGAAATCGTACCGATGCCGCAATACGCATCAATTACCGTTTCTTTGCCCGTGAGACCGGCATATTCGACGGTTTTGCCATACAGTACTTCCGTTTGTACGGGATTCACCTGATAAAAGGATCGCGCGGAAATCGCAAACTGGACGTTTCCAATGTAATCGTAGATCACATCACGTCCCCACAGTACACGAGTCTCGTCGCCGAAAATAACGTTCGTTCGCTTCGTGTTCACGTTTTGGCATATGCTTGCCACGTGTGGGATATGCTCACGGATACTTCCGATCCACGCGTCTGCGTGCGGGATATCTCGTCCATTCGTGACGAGCACCAGCATCATTTCACCTGTGCGGAAAGCAGTCTTCACCACGACATGGCGCAATAGCCCGCGTCCGGTTTCTTCATTATATGCACTGATGCCCAGCATTCGGCCAATCTCTTTCACACGTGCGACAACTTCGTCATTGCGCTCGTCTTGAATGAGACAAGTGTTCATATCCACGATGCGATGGCTGCCGCGTGCGTAGAAGCCGCCGACAAGCCCACCTTCGGTGACACCAATCGGCACCTGGGCTTTGTTGCGATACCGCCAAGGCTCACTCATACCGAGTGTAGGATGCACGACTACGCCTTGTACACGCGACATGTGGTCTGCACTTCCATCCGCAGAGTCAGCCAAAATCTCTGCAGTATGCTCACTGGACTCCGTAGCCACACTCAGCTTTCCGATACGTTCCAGCACATCCACCACATGCTGTCGCTTCCAGCCTAGCTGCGCTTCGTAGCTCATATGCTGGATCTGACAACCGCCACATTGATCGTAGATGGCGCACGGAGCTACGATCCGGTCAGGGCTAGATTGCGCGATATCCAGAAGCTTGGCATAGCCATATTGCTTTTTTGTTTTCAGCACCTTGACCCGTACTTTTTCACCCGGTAACGCGCCCGGAACGAACAGCGTAAAACCCTCGACACGCCCTACACCCTCGCCATCATGGTTCATGCCGATGATGTCTATCACGGCCTCATCATTCTTTTGCACAGGCAGATCGCTACGCTCTGCATTAGACCTGCTACGATTGGAAGCTTCCTGATTCCGTCTATCGTTACTCCGTTCACCTTTGGAAAAATGACGAGATTTCCGTTCATCCCCCCGCATTTTTCGATCCGAATTATCCATATTTCCACTTTTGCTTTCGGTTCCAGCCCGAAGCTTTCTATTCCCAGCTCCAACTCGTGACTGTTCCAGTTCTCTCTCTTTTTTCGCCTGTATGGTCTTGTGGTGCTGCTTTCCTTGAACTGGAGTTGCTGTTGCTGTATTCCGGCGGCTTTTTCCACGTCCGCTACGGTTATTCGTCATGATGGTCACTTCTTTCTGTTCTTCTTTTCATGCTTATCTTCATTCAGCCACATCATTCAAATCGTCATCTAGACGATGTTTAAACATCAACTCGAAAATGCCGTTACTCCCCACGGAGAACGGCAAGGACCGATATGTTCCCTACAAAAAACAACTATCCACTCTGCGTTCTGTATATCGAACTACTCAACCAACCGGAAATAAAATCATTTCCGATCCTCTTCCTACCGAAACACATTCAAATGATGCGGAAGATTTCGGAAGGTCGCTGGCAGTGTGCCTCCTAATTCGCCATCCAGATTAAGCTGGACATAGCCAGGTGAGGTCACTTCCATGTAATCGGTTCTGAAATAAACGATTTTCTTGTCCTGCAAGTGCTCTCCGCGCAGCGCAAGTGTAACCAAGCGGATCATTTCCGCCAGATTGCATTTGCGCACAGCGATGACATCGAGCAGTCCATCATCTATTGTCGCCCCAGGAGCAAGCTTTTCAAACCCGCCGACCGAATTTGTATTTGCGATCAGGAAAAGCATAAATTCGTCGTGGATCACTTCCTGACCCGATGCCTTGATGATCAGCTCCTGTGGAGCAAGGCTGACCATCTTCTCCATACCTTTAAAATAATAGGCCAATTGGCCAATCATCGTTTTGAGCTTGCTTGGAACTTCATATGTAAGCTCGGTTAAAGTTCCACCGCCTGCGATGTTGATAAAGTAGCGGTCATTGGCTTTTCCGATATCCAGTGGCTTCGGATTTTGACGAATAACGAGGTCACAATAATCTTCCCAGTGCTTGGGAATGCCCAGTGCTCTGGCAAAATCATTCGTCGTTCCCAGAGGAAACACACCCAGAGGCGGGCGGTTTTCCCTTTCAGCCATCCCGTTAATGACCTCATACAATGTACCATCGCCACCAGCGGCAATAATCATATCATAGCCACGCTCAACGGCCTCTGTTGCGGCACGCGTTGCGTCCCCTTCCCCTGTAGTTGCATGACAAGAGGCCTCAATACCACCTTCATCCAGGCGCTGCAAGACATCCGCAAGGCGACGCTTCATTTCCTCACGCCCAGAGGTCGGGTTATAGATTAATCTAGCTCTTTTCATTCCGTTACGCCACCCGTATATTTAATGATATTTATATTCACATCGCAGTTCATCACATTCAGTCTGTACAAAATATCATCATACTGGAAAAAGACCTCTTTTACAATAAAAGAAGCCATTCACTATCCAAATAAGGGAATTTCAGGTTGGAAACACTATCGCCAAATTCAGGTTAATTATTATCGGTCCTTGCTTGCGTCTTCATGCTCTGTAACAGCTCACGAATTTGTCTGTCCATCCAGCTTGTGAGCAAAGGATGCGGCAATATAGGGTCTCCTGAATAACGGTAATCCAGCCCCTGTAAGCGTTTAGGAATCATATGACTTGTAAAATATCCCGAACTCAAAAACAGCGGTGCCACAATAACATCATGACCCCGTTCCTGATTCCAGTACGCCGCCTTATCATGCACACCCTCAGGATTTAGCAAAGCGTGGTCCGTAATGATGCCACTCACATTTTGCACCGTACGGGCCAACGAGGAAATCCCTTGCTCCCAGCGCTGAAGAAAGCCGTTGTGCGCGCTGCCGTGTCCTACGAGTAAAATGACCTCGCGCGCAGGATCGACCGACAACGGGCGAACCTTGTCCCACACCATGCGGGCAACATCTTCGCCGTCATCCAATGGACTGCCAAAATGCACACGTGCCTTCAATCGAAACGGCTCCAAATCTGTTTCTTTGTCTGGCGCAGCTTTGACTCCCAGCGCATAGCTAATTTCATCTACATGCGTACTGCCTGACGACACGAACAAAGGAATAACCAGTAAATCTGTTACCCCCAAGGCTTCCAGACGGTCAATCCCATTTTGAATCAATCTTCCTTTAACCGTTTCCAAAAATGAAACCTCTACCGGCATTTCTTCCAGCAATTGAAGCTTTGCAACTGCCTGATCCACCTGTTCCACCCAATATGGCTCTCTAGAGCCATGGCTGATGACTAGTATCCCAGGGCTCCGCATTAGCGACCCAGACGTTCCAGAGTCATTTTATACCCGTCATTCCCATAGTTCAGACAACGCTTCACACGTGAAATGGTGGCTGTACTGGCGCCTGTCTCAGCTTCAATCTGATTATATGTGCTGCCTTTGCCAAGCATACGGGCAACTTCCAGACGTTGGGAGAGGGATTGAATTTCATTAATTGTGCACAGATCATCAAAAAATACATAGCACTCTTCCAAATTTTTAAGAGTTAAAATAGCTTCAAACAATTGATCAATACTTTTATCATTAAGCTTTTTAAGCTGCATAGATTATCATCTCCCAAAGGTTACAATCTCTCCTCATTGTACTCGACAAATAGTCAGTTTTTCAAGCATTAACGGTTTCACGCATTACAGAACAACATTACATGACTACAGAAACATACTGTGCGAATGCCCAAATCCGCTTTTATACCTAATTTCGGGACACGCGCCTAAACCCACTGTGCGTTTGTAACATACAGTAGAGTATCAATCTGCAAAGGAATGTGATCTCATGCCTGGACATTACTATCATCGGAGGGCGCAAACGCGTTCCATTTCCGATCCGTATAGTTCAACTCCTTATCCTGGACTCGATCCATACAGCGAGGTTCCGCAAGTCGATTCCTCCGCCGTGGTGCCTTATGAGGCACCAGCGAGTATAACAGATTCCGCCGTGGTCACGCCAGACCCCGCCCCAGCCAAAGGAGGGCTGCTTGGCGGTCTTGGTAATCTCAACGATATTAAAGGTATTATTGACCGTATGGGCGGTATTGACGGGATTGTTGCTACGGTCGGCAAGGTACAAAAGATTATGTCTAGCGTGCAGCAATTTGCTCCGATGGCAAAACTGATTATGGGCTCGCTCCCAGCATTCAACAAAAACGCAAGCAAAAAAACGACAATACCAATTACTGAGGAACTGGATGAATATACTCCACCACGTCGACGCCGGAAAAAGACACAGCGCAAAAGTACCAATACCCCACGCAGACGTCCGCGCAAACGCACAAGAAAGTAGGCTATTTTATTTAAACCAACCTCGGCGCATAAACCACACCACCATTGCAACAATCAATAAGAACATAAAGAACAATACGCCAAAATATCCATATTTCCAGCTCAGTTCGGGCATATACGAAAAATTCATACCATAAATTCCTGCAATCAGCGTCAAGGGCATAAAAACGGTC
Source organism: Paenibacillus sp. T2-29 (assembly GCF_052921365.1). Classification (NCBI taxonomy): domain Bacteria; kingdom Bacillati; phylum Bacillota; class Bacilli; order Caryophanales; family Paenibacillaceae; genus Paenibacillus; species Paenibacillus sp. T2-29. The sequence continues at coordinate 797,977 of NZ_JBREVE010000002.1, forward strand.
GTAATTACAGTCAGCGTCTTCATAATTGAATTCATGCGATTGGAATTAAGCGATATGTAACTGTCTCTCAGGTCGGCTGTCATCTCGCGGTCGGCCTCCAGCATGTCCGTCAGCTTCAATAAATGATCATAGATATCTGTAAAATAAGCCATATGATCCCCCTGACCCTGCACATGCTGTGAATTCAAAACTCGGTACATCAGATCACGCATCGGTACGATCGTGCGACGCAGCTTGAGCAACCTGCCACGCAGGTCAAATACCTGCTTCATTAATTCCTCTACCGATTCGTGTGCACCCAAACCTTCAAGCTCAGCTAATTCATCCTCAATGATGAAAAGACTCGGAAAATAGTTGTCTACCAGCTTGTCCATCACCGTATAAGCTGCAGCCAGCGGTCCGCGAGACCATATTTTGCGCTCGTTCGCATGCTCGACAATCCGCTCCCAGGCCTGATCCAGCTCCTCCAGTTCATGATGGTGATATGTAACCAAAAAACGGCTGCTAATAAACATATCTACCTCTTCCGCCTCTAATGTATCTACATCAAGCGCATGTACCACCAGAAACTGTACATTCTCGTAATAATCCAACTTGGGACGTTGCAGAACATGCATACAATCCTCTACAGCCAGCGGGTGAAAATGAAAATAACTCGTCAGCAGCTCTGACTCTTGATCTGTAGGCTCGTTAAAGTCAGCCCAGATCCATATGTAATCTTCCATGACAATCTGCTCCAATGGTTGTCCCACCGTCACCTGATGATCATGACTTATAGCCAATGTACGTATCACCGTACGTCCCCCTCGCTTATACTGCCGTCTAATATGTTATTTATATTTTATATAAGCCATTCAACATTATACAAATCTCACGCTCTACATTCCCATACACTAAATAAGAAAAGGATATCTCCGGGCCAGCACGCTCCCGAAGATATCCTTATACAATAATCCACGCATTATATTTTTCAAAAAATCTATGCTTGTCGCTTCATACCCTAATCGGCGATAAAAATAATGTGCATTCAGTCGTTCACCCCGATAGTCATATGTTGCTTGTATCGCTATTTCCCTTGGCGCAGCAAGCAAAGCGCTGCGCCAATTCCCTCTGCCTGCACCCACTCATTTAAAAGTGGGGCAGGCTTTTGCGAAGAAAGAAGTAGGTTCAGCAAATCGTAGCGTAGCGGTCCATTTGAATCTGTAGAAGCGCCAGCGTTCGCCTTTGCCCTTGAAATTTCACCTTATAAGGTCTTATATAATCAAAAAATTCAAGGGCAACAGCGATCGAAAGATCAAATGGATTGTGGAGCGACTCACAACGAGCACCCCGACTCACATTCACACCCCCTCTCCCACTTACAATACTTTCTCCAAGAAACTAATGGTCCGCTCGTTTTTCGGATTACCAAATACCTCTTGCGGTGTTCCTTCTTCCACGATGTAGCCACCGTCCATAAATACGACACGGTCGCTTACTTCTCGCGCAAAGCCCATCTCATGCGTTACGATCATCATCGTCATGCCTTCGCGAGCCAGATCTTTCATTACGCCGAGCACTTCGCCCACCATTTCAGGATCAAGCGCCGAGGTTGGCTCATCGAACAGCATAATGTCTGGGTTCATTGCCAGCGCACGTGCAATCGCCACACGTTGCTTCTGACCGCCGGAAAGCTGTCCTGGCAATGCATCTGCCTTATCGGCCAAACCTACGCGATCCAGCAGTTTCATAGCTGTCTCGCGGGCCTCTGTCTTCGTCTGTTTGCCCAGCTCAGTCGGTGCGAACATAATGTTCTTGAGCACCGTCATATGCGGGAACAGATTGAAATGCTGAAACACCATACCTATATTTTCACGGACCTTGTTAATGTCCACGTTTTTGTCACCCAATTTGTAGTCATCAACGATGACCTCACCAGCTGTAATTTCCTCCAGCATATTCATACAACGCAAAAACGTACTTTTCCCTGAACCAGAAGGGCCAATGACGCATACAACTTCGCCTTCCCGTACTTGCATGTCAATGCCTTTTAGCACCTGGTTACTGCCATAGCTTTTTTTCAGGTTTTTAACGATAATTTTACCCACGGCGAACTCTCCCTTCAAGACGGTTGGAAATTTTGGTCAGGACTGTAATGACGATAAGATACATCACCGCAACGACCAGCCAAATATCAAAGGATTGGAACGTCCGCGCAATAATGATTTTGCCCGATTGGGTCAATTCAACCAGACCGATAACTGACAAAATCGACGTATCCTTCAACGTAATAACCAACTGATTGATAAACGACGGGATCATGATTTTCACTGCTTGTGGCAAAATGATCTTCAGCATGGCTGTCCGGTATGGCAAACCAAGCGAACGAGCTGCTTCCATTTGTCCTGGATCAATGGACTGAATACCCCCGCGGATAATTTCGGTCACATAAGCACCAGCGTTTAGAGATAACGTCAACACCGCCGCGACAAAAAGCGGCATTTTAAAATCGAGTGCCTGTGGGATACCGAAGTAAATAAAGAATGCAAGTACGATCAGTGGAATACCGCGGAATACATCAACGAAAACAGTTGCAATACCGCGGAACACCTTGTTATGGCTAACTTTCATAAAGCCAAACACTAGTCCCAGCACAAAGGCTACGAGCAAGGATACCAGGGTGTACAACAGCGTATTCCCCATCCCTTTAATCAACGCAGGCAGCGAAGCGGAAATGAGCTCCCAGCGGCTACGTTCTACAGGGGCCACACCTTTGCCAGATTCACCAAGGTATTTCGACATAATCTTGTCATATTCCCCGCTGTTGCGAAGATTCACAAGCCCTGCATTAAATTTCTCCAGCAGCTCCGCATTTTTGCCTTGGTTGACAGCAAAACCGTAAGAACCGCCTTTTTCCTTATCAGTCACCAGCTTAAGACCATTATTCTGAGTCACACCGTATGCCAGTACCGGATAATCATCAAAGCAGGCAACCGAATTACCTGTTTTAACTTCATCATACATCTGAGAAGAATCGTCGAACGGAACTGTAGTGAAGCCATATTTCGCCTTAATGGATTCCGCGAACGTGTAGCCTTCTGTTCCTGTTTTGACAGCGACACGCTGTCCTTTCAAGTCCTCATAGCGTTTAATCGTATCATTATCCTTACGGACCGCCATGACAACACCTGAGTCAAAATAGGGTTCAGAAAAATCAAATTTTTGCTTGCGTTCATCGGTAATACTCATCCCAGCAATGACACCATCCACTTGATTCGTTTCAAGGGCCTGCACTGCCGCGTTAAAGCCAAGTGGCTTAATGGTATACTCAAAATTCTGATCCTTAGCAATAGCTGCCAGTAAATCCATGTCGATTCCGACAAATTTCCCATTTACATCTTCAAACTCAAAAGGCGCGAACGTTGTATCCGTGCCGATATCATACTTTGTTTTATTTTCTGCGTGAGCCACTACACCGAAATTACCGGCCAGGGCAACCACAGAAAACAAACAAATCATGAGTGCTATTAGTTTTCTTGGTTTTTGCATAAGATCCTCCAGTCAGTTGAACGGTTCAAAGTTTTCTGTTTATTCTACAGGAGTTATTAAAAATTGACTACTTTGATGTCAGGTATTTTTTAAAAAACATCTCATGGAACTATCTGGATGTGTGAACTCTGAAGATGTATTTTTGCCCCAGAATGCCAATAAGCCCCTGCCGCAAAAAGCGGACGGAAGCTTATTGTGTATCCTATATTGTATGTTCTTTTTCAGGGATTCATGAAGAAAACTAGAAAAGAATTTTGAAAATTAAACCTGACAACAGCGCAGAAATTGGAATCGTTATTACCCAGGTTATTACAATACGACCAGCTAATGACCAGCGAACTGCGCTAAAGCGCTTCGCAGAACCAACACCCAGAATCGCCGAAGTAATGGCATGAGTGGTACTTACTGGTAAATGGAGCATGGTAGCTGTAAAAATAACAGAAGCTCCCGAAACGTCGGCTGCGAATCCATTGATTGGCTCAATTTTAAAAATCTTGGTTCCCATCGTTTTGATGATCTTCCAACCACCAATAGACGTACCCAGTGCCATAGCGGTTGCAGCTGAAATTTTCACCCACATGGGTACTTCCAAATGGTCTTGATAACCTGCAGAGACGAGTGCGAATGTGATAATCCCCATCGCCTTCTGAGCATCATTCGTACCATGCGTAAACGACTGGATAGCTGCCGTAATGACCTGCATGGTGCGGAAACCTTTGTTCACTGTATGCGGACTACGATAAGCAAAGATGTATTTCAAAATCATCATCACAATGTAACCGACAACAAAAGCAATCAACGGGGAGAAAATAAGCCCCTCCACAATCCCGATGAAGCCGCTCCAATTTAATTTATCCTGTCCCGCACCTACATACACCGCCCCTGCCAGCGCACCAATCAATGCATGAGAGGAGGATGAAGGAATACCAAACCACCAGGTTAGAAGATTCCAGATAATCGCAGCGATCAGCGTCGCAATAACGATATCAATACCGTTTGTAAGCTTGGTAGGGTCAGCGACACTTCCACCAATGGTCTTGGCAACCCCGGTAAACAAGATAGCTCCGAGAAAGTTCATAACCGCAGCCATAATAATCGCACGTCGCGGCGTCAATGCACGGGTCGAGACCGAAGTAGCAATCGCGTTCGCCGTATCATGAAATCCATTAATAAAATCAAATGCCAGAGCAAGAAAAATAACAATACCTAGTACCAGTAAACTTGTATCCATGTAAAAGGACTCCCTTACGAGTTACGCATAATGATGGATTCCAGCATATTTGCAACATCCTCGCATGAATCCGTTGTCGTTTCAAGGCGTTCGTACAATTCTTTACGTTTAATCAGTTCAATAGGATCAGTTACAGTTGCAAACAGGTTTTTGATGCAAATACGCAATAATTCATCCCCCTGATTTTCCAAATCATTTAGGCGAATGGTGTATTCACGAATAGCCAATAATTTTTTCTGTGAAAGCAAATGTACAGCCTTCTGAATTTCGTAAGCTGATTGACGCAAAATATCAGCGAACTGCACAATATACTCGTCCGGCTCTGTAATGTTGTACATATAAAAACGAGAGGCTGTCGCTTCAAGACCGTCCAGCACATCATCCATGGTCGTTGTCAGTTCCATGATGTCGTCGCGTTCCAGCGGCGTAATGAAGGTCTTGTTCAACTCAGTAATAATCGTGTGTGTGTAATCATCACACTTATTTTCATACTTCTTCATCTCATTGGTAAACAAAGTCACATCTTGTAAATTTGAAGTATGTTGGGCAAAATAATCGGCTGCTTGCACGATCGTATCTGCCATATTTTCCAACGTCTCGAAGAATATATCCTTTTTCTTCAATCTCATAACGATTACCCCTTTACGAAAATATCCGCAACCTGTTTCGACTGCAATAGACAACCTTTGCTATCTTATCACACTCATCAATGTTTTTGTAATGTTTGTAAAAGCAAATTTCTAGATATACGTATACAATGCCCGACATAGAGAGTCATTATCCGACAATTTTTTCCTAAATAGGTGTATTACGTTTTCTAATTCGCTTCAAACGTTACATGTTCCGTTAGTGAAGTATCTGCAGGTACTACATGTATATAGGATGTACCTGGTGTTAACGGGATTTCAACCCCATTTTTCATAAACCGAATCGCATCGCCAGATGTATGCTGCCATTCAGCACGTATTAACTGTCCTTGTTGAAACACCATGGCCTCTCCGCTACCGTCCAGTTCAACGCTTAGTCTGCCTACATCATCCAGCGTTCGATGCCTCGTGCTCATCACAATAACATTAGCCGCTGAGAGCTGTTGGTTATTATTTTGATCTAGATGTGACTTTTCGTTCACAAAACGTTTATATCGTTGATCGGCTCGATCATAGGTATAAGATACGCGATAGCTTTTCAGCAAAAACCGGATGTGCACAGATGCGGCACTCTCGTCCACCATAACTGGAGTTTCGCCGGTTTTGAGATAAGGATACACTGGAACTTCCGTCTGCTTGGTATATCCTTTGCTTTCGCTTCCTTTACGTAGCCTGCTCACATCTGTGTATAAATTATGTGGTGGACGACGGTCTTTGCTTCGCCAAAAATAAGCCCCTCCATTTGAAATCTCATCCAGATGTTCCTTCCGCTGCTGCTGTAAAATCGCATAGGCATCTGTACTTCCCCCTGCATGTATCGGCAACGCACCATAGGTTTCGCCCAGTTCAATCAAATATGGCCGAATACTGCGGACCGGACCGATCTTCACATCTCCACCATGACTTTGGAAAAAAGCTACCAAACGGGTAATTCCGCCTTCTGCAAGAATCTCATATACCATATCTGCCTCGCTAAGCCCTGCCTGTGGACGCGCAGCCGGGGCATTGTTAATCATGACAGCCAGTGGCCGCTCCAAAACAGGCTGCTCCACCGGAAGCCCGGTAAGCGGAGCTGTAAATGCCGGAACAGATGGCTCCTTAGGCGGTTCAAGCACCTTCTTCTCTGTTTCTTGCTGGTTCGGTTGGGGAACGGATTCAGATTCACCCGTATTGGACAAAGCAGAACAAGATATCATTGTCATGCATAACAGAGCTGAGGCCATCACACGCAACCAATGATTTCGCTGAGAAATGGGCCCGGACAAGTTCATCCCTCCACTTCGTTTATTTTTCTCATTATAAGCTTTTCTTCCTGTTTTTGTCTTGATTGAAGCATGGCCTCTCTATAGAATACTTATCTAAAGACATTAAAATTTAAAAAATATTCGAACTTTGTGATTTTTATCACAAATATCTGTAACTGAACCTAATACAATAAAGGTGTAGCAAAGATGATCATCCCAAACAAATTGAAATACAACCCATCATTATAGATTAAGAAAGAGGAGTGATTTGAATGTTTAACAACTGGTTACGTGAGAACAAAGTAGCAATGTGGCTGCTGACTGTAGTACGGGTTTATCTAGGTTATGAATGGATGACCCACGGACTTGAGAAGCTGACTGGCGGATTCGATGCAGGTGGATTTATTTCGGGGGCCATTGCTAAAACAGGCGGAGATCACCCCGCTGTACAAGGCTGGTGGGGATCGTTCCTTGAAGCCTTTGCCCTGCCGAATGTCGGTTTGTTCAACGTACTGATCCCATTGGGTGAGTTCTTAGTCGGGGTTGGCCTGCTGCTTGGTACATTGACTACACTGGCTACTTTGATGGCTATGGTTATGAACTTCTCGTTCTTGTTCTCGGGTACAGTAAGCACCAATGCAATCTACCTGCTGGTTGAAATCTTCCTTATCGTTGCTGGTGCAAATGCCGGAAGAATCGGCTTTGACCGTTGGGTACTGCCCTTCCTGCGTGGACTGTTTGGTAAAAATAAAGACACTTATCAAACGGACCCCAATCGAAAAATAGCTTAACTATCCAAAAAACAACCGTTATCCTCTGGAAAATGGTTGTTTTTTTGTTCAGCCATGCTGCTTCTCTTTAATGTGTGGCTATGCTGCACCCTCCTCTATTTAAGTGAACAAAGGAGTCCTCAAGTCCATCCTGACTTGGAGACTCCTTTTTCGGGTTCATCTTCTCCCCAAACGTTTACAAGTTGGATACAACATGGAATGTTCACGATACATTTACCTTGTACACTACAGTTACATCAAAGAACCTAATGGAGGGTTATACCATGGAAAAAATCACCAAAGCCTATCTCATGCTCGCAGCAGTAACTTTCACAGTACAGACGATCGGATTGGGATCTACGACATCAGCCAAAGCAGCGACATCTACTACAATATCTCAAGCAGAAGGTGTACAACATATTTCCAAAACCTTCGAGCAGCTACTTCGCCAACCAGGTAAGCTACCTCAGGCATTCACTTATTTGCAAAAACATATCCAATCCATTCCTGCCTCTCAAGCTACCATCCTAGTGCTACATTTGGAAAATGCACAGAAACAGCAATTGGATTCATATGCACAGACCTTATATCCGACCTCTGTTCAAACTAAGATTAATCAAGTCTATAAACCCGGTGATTCGTTCACTAATGTAATCAGTCGGACAAACGATGCAAAACTGAAAAAATTACTCACTCAACCCGGAGATGCCGGCTACAAACTTGAAACCGCAGAAGGCATGTTTTACCCAGTCATCAACTATGAAAAATATAAAGTATTCGGAAATGACATTACCGCAGATATCCGCAGCTATATTGACATCATGGCGACGGAATCTGGACAGCCGGCTACCAAGGATGCGGCATTACACATCGGTTATCAACAGTTAGCCGGAAGGGCGCTGGCGCAAGAGTCATTTATAACCCAATATCCACATTCCAATCGTACACAGGCAGTGAAATCATTACATGATCTCTATTTCTTCTATACTTTTTATGGTACGAACAATACACCACTATTCGATGATGACACCGGGAAGATTCGCCCCAATGCCAAAAAAGGGTATCAGCTCGTCGTTCAACGCAACAGGGATTCGAAGAGTACCTACATTCAAAAGCTGAAGGCATTTATGACACTATTGGATCAAAATGAAGATAAGCGAACTCCGCAAGTATCCGCCTGGCTAAAAAAGAACGTGCCTGCTAATTAATCACAGAAGAACACACCAAAAGAACTTCCAACCCCACACACCATGTGGTTTCGGAAGTTCTTTTTCTTACATTTACAGATCATTTTCTTGACCAAAAGCCCAACAATTGAGGCTCAATGAGCCAAGGACATACGACTGAAAAAGCTTACGCGCGGAGCGATCATGATCGGCAGCCCCCATCACGTAAAACAAAGGCGAAAAGTGCTCTATTCCATACGAAGGGACCGCCTGCTTGGCATATGGAGCCTTCTTGTCATATTGGAATAGATGACGCAAATTCCAGTCTTGAAGCTGCTGTGCGATCCAGTCATCATATTGAACGGCCCAATCGGCTGGCTCACTCGTCTGCTTGAGTGTACGCAAGTTGTGGACCAAGCCTCCACTACCAAGGATCAAAATCCCTTGTTCACGCAGTGGCGCCAGCATCCGTCCAATCTCATATTGCTCCTGAGGATCGCGCCGTGAATCAATGGATAAGGGTACAACCGGTATGTCCGCATCAGGATATATATGCCGCAAAACCACCCATGCTCCATGATCCAGTCCCCGGTTCCGAACCGGCTGGTGGAACAGGTTATGCTGACTGAACAGATGCCCTATCTCCTCATACAGCTTGGGATCGCCTGGTGCAGGGTAATCAAGTGAGTACATTTCTTCGGGAAAGCCGTAGAAATCGTGCAACGCTGCATGCTGATCATCCGCGCCGATACATTGATCGGGGCTATCCCAATGCGCGGAAAAAATGATGATTCCTTTGGGTCGGGGCAGGCTCGCGCCCAGCTTTGCAAGAAAGCTGGTATATGCGTTATTTTCTACAGCCAGTGTCGGTGAACCATGCGCAACAAAAATTGAGGGTAATGTCATCGCTGCCAACCTCCACACGCCAGTATAGTGTTACTCTTTCATTTTACTCCGGCGGAGGCGCAATTTCCAATACAATCCGTTACACCCTGAAATCAGATCATCCAGTGCTGCCAATCCCGTTGAATATTTTCCTGTTCATCCAGCCATTCCAGTGTGCGGTCAATCAGCTGTTGCCGCTCTTTACCTGACGAGAAAGTGTGATCTCCCTGGAAAATAATTTCCTTATCACAGCGTCCCTCTGGACGCATCCAGAATACCTTTTGAAACAGAAATGCATAATCCACAGGAATGATATCATCCGAGGTGCCATGAATAACGAGCACATCACCGTTAAATTTAACGGCCTCTTGGAACGGTTGGAATTGAGCTAATGACTCAAAATAAGCTGGTGTGAACTTATAGCCCAAGTAGTCTGCATGACCGGTTTTAACAGACTCGTCGTACACGCTTCGCTCCGTAATTTTGACAATGTCGTTGAACGGATAGCCGACAGCTGACCAAAGGACCAGGTTCTGTACTCTCTTGTCCCGAACAGCTGTGAGAAGGGCAACTGCGCCCCCCAAACTGTGACCGATCAGCGTCACCTTGGTCGGGTCAATGTCCGCGCAATTCACGGCGTAATCCAACACGGTGCGTGTCTGATTGATCATGGATTCGAGCCCCTGCTTGCCGTATTCACCAGTGCTTTCTCCACAACCGGCAAAATCAAAGCGCAGTACAAAATACCCCCCTTCAGCCAGTTCACGCGCAGTCTTGACGAACAATCGATCGACTCCGATACGATTGCCCACAAAACCGTGACAAATGACAACGAGCGGAACTCGTCTTTGACGCTCTCCCTCATTTGTACGGTTTGGATAATGAATTGTAGCGGCCAGTTCCTCATTTTCAAAACGAATTCCAATTTGCCGTTCCATCCTGATTCCCCCTGTTTCAAGCTTCATTACAGCATTTCATCATTCAAGCTCATATAGTAACGTGGAATATCCATCCAGAATATTCATTCACTTTAATTCCGATAAGTTTAATAAGTTTTATAGTAAAATCAGTCTATCATCGCCCTGCTTCCTTGTCAACCTGTCAGTTCATACCGATATGGAAGTAAACAAATGGCGCTCCCCAATGCTTGCCGGAGAACGCCATACTACTCGCTTATTAGAGTGCAATCTCTACATTAAAGTAGACGACTTGCTATTCGTAGCTGTGCCTGAACATTTGGTGGGTTTCGACTCGTCCCTCCCACTCCAGTTTACAAGAGGCGCCGTTATTTTGATCCTCATGCCATAGGCTGCGGTAGCTCTGTTCACCCAGTTCACCTGCAAATTCTGTATCCTCAGCCAATTCAGTATCGTCCAATATACGGTACGTTGGAGATGTCCCTTGAACGCTCCGGTGACTCACGTTTGCAAGCAAGGCTCCCCCACTGTTCCCGTTCGGAGCACCTGTCAGTCGTTTTTGGACCGAATAATCTGCCTGGTTCTCCAGTTCCATGATGCCACATCCTCTCAACGTTTTATATTCAGGTTGCTCCATGCGCTCACCCTGTATCCAGTTTGAGGAGAATGCGGCGGTAATATACATAATGGATAAGCCTTTTGCCATCCGGCGTTTCCTCACGTATACTGTCTTTGTTACAAAATGGCGATTCCATCAGCTTGGAATACGATCATAAAGCAGGAGGAAGCAATGAATAAAGCAAAAAATTATACGCTTATTGCATGGGTTGCCTTGTCCATGTTTTTCTTGACACAGGCGATTATCGGTTGGTTTATCACATTTACAGGCGGGGATATCAAACCTTTTGAAAAAATTAGCCTTTCCACCCTCATCATCATCGCCGCAGGTGCCATTCTGCTGGTTGAAGCACTGATGAATTTCATGGATCGTCCGGAAGAAGGCGAGGAGACACAACAACCAGACCATGCTCCCGTGAAGCCCCAAATGAATTTCAAATCCATCTTGATGTATGTAGTACTGGTTGTTGTCATTCTTGTCGCCGGACTTGCGCTGCGCAGTGTGCTGCCGGTATTCAAAATCTCACCATGGATGAATTTAGTGCTGGCGGCTATTGGCTTTATTGGACTCAAACCGATTTTTTTGCGTAAAAAACATTCATAACCTCGCAATTCTCACAGTGCTGGAGCTGCCTCATAACGGAATCGTAGCAGCTCCTTTTTATTTGCAATCAGCCACCTCACTTGAAGCTTGGGATCGTCAGAAAAACCGTATCCCCACCTGCAAGAAGATGCATGGGGAATACGGCTTGCTGTACTTTAGCATTTATTTGGAAAATAGTTGTTCTGCATTATCCAATGCAATTTTGTGCCCCATCGCGGAATAGTCCAGCCAAGGCTGTCCGTCCAACATGTAGACATGACCTTGCTTCACAGCTTTGAGTCCTTGCCATACTGAATTTCCCTCCAGCTGCTTATATACCTTTTGGGCATCCGCACCTTTACTGATAATCACCAGGATGGCATCAGCATCGTAATCTGGCAAAACCTCTTGAGACACAACCTGGTAGGCCTTATTAATCTTTTCCACACCTTTAGCTGGCTTCAAGCCCAAATCCTGATACAATAGCGGTCCTACTGGACGCTTCATCCCCATGACACGAACTTCTTTCGCTGTGACACGTACAGCCATGACAGTCCCGTCTCCGATTTTGGAATGAATGAGCTTTTTGACCCGTTCCCTCTGTATATCATAATCTTTCAGAAAAGTGTCTGCCTGTGCTTCATGTTTAACCATAGCAGCTATTTTTTTCAATTGATCTTTCCATGTACCTTCATCCAAATCAAAAACCTCGGTCGGTGCAATTTTTTCAAACTTGGCCACATCGGTTCCCGAATATTTTTTGTCGAGAAAAATATGATCAGGTTGAAGCTCCAGTACCGCTTCCATATCGGGGTCTGTGACAACCCCCAGCTTACGAGTATTTTGAAGACGATCTTTTACATGGGGCAAAAAATCCTTCACATCTCCACCAATAACCGAACCCGCTGGAGTAATGCCCAATGCTAGCAGATTGTTCGTCAAATGAATAGACATGGAAGCAATACGCGAATCCGCATTAATGGTGGTTTGGGCACTATCGGCTGCTTTCGTACTACTAGCTTGTTTGTCTGCTGTTTGCCCACAAGCAGACAGCATGATCATGCATGCAACAAGAGACAGGGCTATCCACGAACGTTTAAACCCTGAACCCTCAAATCTATTTTTTCTCATGAATATTCTCTCCTATACTATAGAAGCTCTATTTTATAATGTTCAATCCTCAACGCTTCTATTTCGTTGTTGTTTAGCATGCTGCATCATGTGCAGCTTTGGGTTTCATATGTAACCTAATCCTATTGTCATTTGGTTCGGGACAACAAGAATAAAAAATACGGAGCTCCTACCACAGCAACCACTACACCTGCTGGAATCGCATTCGGCTGAAATACCGAACGACCAATCGTATCTGCCGTGACCAGAATGACGACTCCAACCAAAGCGGCTACTGGCAACAAATGCTGATACATCGGTCCAACCAAACGGCGAGCCAGATGAGGCGCAATCAGCCCAATAAAACCGATGCCTCCAGCCATGGATACGCTGGCGCTCGATAAAGCCACTGCTGCACCCAGTAGTATCAAGCGCTGGCGTTTTACACTTGTACCGATTCCAGCTGCGGTCTCATCACCCAGCGACAGATTATTCAGGCTACGTGTCTGCGATAGAACGTAGGGCAATACAATGACAATCCAGGGCAGTAAAGCCACTGCATGTATCCAGTCCCGTCCCCATACGCTGCCAGCCAACCAACGTGCGGTAAATGCGTACGTATCTTCATCCAGCCGCAACGACCAATACAGCGTTATGGCGCTGAGCCCTGAGGCTACACCGATACCGGACAGGATCAGCCGCACAGGCACGATTCCTCTGCTGCCACTATAGGACAGCATAACTATCAGCACCGCTGCGACGACACCTCCTGCAAAGGTAAACAAGGGGATGAACAAGGCTGCTGATCCTTCCAGATCGCGAAAAAAGCTGACATACATCACCAGTCCTAAAGCAGCTCCCGCATGAAGGCCCAGCACTCCCGGATCTGCGAGTGCGTTTCGCGATAAGCCCTGCATGACCGCCCCGGCTGCACCCAGTCCCGCTCCAGCCAGTACCGTTACAACCATCCGCGGCAGCCGGTATTCAAACAGGACCATATGATCACGTCCGCTGCCTCCGCCAAAAAGTGTATCCAGCACGCGTAGCGGTGGAATACGAATCGTTCCGGTATTCAGACCCAGAACAAGGACAGCAAAACTGATTCCAGCCAATACGAAGCAAACGAGCCAAGCCTTGGTCGTTCTTGTATCCCCTGCCCCTAGAGAGCGTCTCACTATAATTCCCTCCTTTCCTTACGGGCGAGAAAGAGGAAAAAAGGTACTCCGATAAAAGACACCATAATTCCAATAGCTAGCTCCTCTGGCGGATTCGCCATTCTCGCTCCCAAATCAGCCAGCACTAGCAGCACGGCTCCCAATAATGCAGACAATGGTACGATCTGGCGATAATCCACACCGATCAGCTTGCGAGCAATATGTGGCACGACCAAACCTACAAAGCCGATGGCCCCGGCAGCCGATACAGAAAGTCCAGCTAGGACCACCACAGTCAGTAGCCCCAGCAGCCGGATACGCCGGAGATTTAATCCCAGATTCAGCGCTACCTCATCGCCCATTGAAATCAATGAAATGGAGCGTGCGAGCCCCATAGACCAAGCGATCACAATAAGCAAAATCGGTGCAAGAATCTCGAGCTGCGACCATTTGATTCCGGCAACACCACCCGCATACCAGTAGGCTAGATCCTGACTTAGATCAAAATAAATCGCAATTCCCGAAGTCATGGAACCTAACAAGGCTGCTGTCACAGCTCCAGACACCGTTAGTCTCATGGGTGTCAATCCTCCCGGCGCGGAAGCTCCTAGTCCGAATACCAGTAAGGTACTCATCAGTGCCCCCAGGAACGACAAAACAATTAACGTCCCATAAGGTAGATCAGGGAAAAAAGCAAAGCTCACTGCAACTACAAACATCGCTCCTGCGTTAATGCCCAGCACACCTGTATCCCCTAGCGGGTTGCGCGTGATTCCTTGAATCAGAGAGCCTGCAACCGCCAGCGCAGCCCCAATGACAGCTGCACCGAGCACACGCGGCAATCGAAGTTCATGAATGATCTGATGGGTCGTCAGCGAACGATCATAGTGAAACACTGCTGACCACACCGTGCTTATGGTCAGATCCTTGGCTCCTAAGGAAATGGCAGCGAACATGGCCAAAGCCAATAATACAGCCGAAGCTGTGAACAACAACGCCTGCCGAATCCTGCCCGCTCGGAGCACCGGTCGGGCTATAAAGGCTACTTTAGGAGCGTTCCTCTCTGTCGAAGCTGTATGTTTGTCCATGCTGTCTTTAGACTGCATTCGGTGAGGTCACTCCCTCCATACCTGAAAGCCATTACGACTTTCATTACAATAAACGCCAATGATAATGATTATCAACTTGATTCATAATAGCATGTTTCTATGACATTGCAAGCCAAAAACTGTTCCCCCGTGGGAGGAACAGTTTTTGGATATATCTATGTGAGATCGTTACAGGTATAGTTTCAATTAACCCTCTCTTTAATACGTAGGCCAACCTGCCGAATCCCATTTCAAATCACTAATCAGAAGCTTTGGATTTCCGCCATCAGTGGCATCATAGG
The DNA here is from genome assembly GCF_052921365.1 of Paenibacillus sp. T2-29. Taxonomy (NCBI): domain Bacteria; kingdom Bacillati; phylum Bacillota; class Bacilli; order Caryophanales; family Paenibacillaceae; genus Paenibacillus; species Paenibacillus sp. T2-29. The sequence goes on from NZ_JBREVE010000002.1 coordinate 813,220, forward strand.
CATGACGCGCAATCACACTGTTGTTATAGACAGATTGTCCACCTGGTCCCCTCCAGCGGTCATTCCCCGCATCCAGTATTGTTCCACCGCCGTCCATCAGACTTTTTCCGCTCTTATCCACATACGGCCCGGTAATACTGGTGGAGCGACCATAAATGATTTTGTAATTACTGTCTACGCCTTTGCAGCAGTTATCGATGGAAGCAAACAGATAGTAATAGCCGTTGCGGTATGTAACATGCGGTGCTTCCAAACCACCAGCCGTACGTCTAGCAATAGAATAAATCTGGCCTGTAGGCTTCATCGTATTCTTATCCAGTCGAGTCACTTTCAAGCCCGAATTCCATGAACCGAAGGAAAGCCATGGGTTACCGGAAGCATCAATAACCAGATTCGGGTCAATAGCATTATAATCGTCAGAATCCGTCGTACGCAGCACTAGTCCATCATCTCTCCAGCTTCCCGCGCCGATGCTCGTTGCTGAAGTTAAGCCAATGGCCGAAGTGCGCGATCCAAACGTAGAAATGGAATAGTAAACCCAGACACGTCCATTGTACTTTTGAGCATCCGGTGCCCATACATCATTAGTCTTTTGCTTAGGTACATACGATTTCCACCAAGATGGTGGCGACAAGAAGATTTGCGGCAATCTGTAAAAATTGCGTCCGTCATCCGATCTTTGAACCTGTATCCCCTGCCCTGTGGAGAAAATATACCATGCATTGCCTTCCTTGGTGATGGACGGATCATGTACTGCCACATCGCCTGTTAACGCCCAATGCTCGGCCGATGTGGACGGCACCACGGACAGCAACAAAGCAGCCGAAGTTACGGCAGCAAATGCTGTTCGGGCGAATTTACCCTGTACTGATTTTTTCCATGCTTTCAACATTCTTTCGCACCTCCGAATTAATATTTTATGATGAAAATCAGGTGATACGCTTATTACATTAGTGTTTATACTTATGAAGTTACCCATATATTAACCTATCAACTTCAGTTTTGTAAACGCTTTATTTCAAATAAAAAGAAATTTATAAACTACGCATAACATTGCATATACAAAAAAAGAGCCCGTAGGCTCCTTGTCAGATAAGCATATTAAACAAATTCTCATTTTTGTTCAATTCCGTATAGTTAAGCCCTTTGCGATTCATTCGTTCAATTAAAGGAAGATAGTCTTCCTTGTGTAACAATTCAATACCGACCAGCGCCGGGCCATTTTCTTTATCATTCTTTTTCGTATACTCAAACCTAGTAATGTCATCGTCCGGTCCAAGCACTTCCTGAAGAAACTCACGCAGTGCCCCTGCTCTTTGCGGGAAATTCACCATGAAATAATGTTTTAGCCCTTCGTATATCAGGGAGCGTTCCTTAATCTCCTGCATACGATCAATATCGTTATTGCCACCACTGACGATACAGACTACTGTTTTGCCTTGAATCTGCTCACGATACAGATCAAGTGCTGCTACAGGCAGCGAGCCCGCAGGCTCCACAACAATCGCATTTTCATTATACAGCGCCAGAATCGCTGTACATGCCTTGCCCTCCGGTACCTTCACAATATCATCCAAGGTATGTTTACAAATGTCATACGTTAACTGACCCACTCGCTTCACCGCAGCTCCGTCAACAAACTTGTCTATTTGCTCCAGTGTAACGACCTTGTTCAAACGCATCGCTTCCGTCATTGATGCTGCGCCCAGGGGCTCTACGCCGATTACTTTGGTGGTCGGACTCACAGTTTTAACATATGTGCTTACGCCTGCCGCCAAACCGCCGCCGCCAATCGTCACGAACATATAGTCCGCAGGTGTATCCAGACTCTCCATCACTTCCATCGCAATCGTACCATTACCCGCGATAATTTTCGGCTGATCGAACGGATGGATGAAGGTCATTCCCTGCTCGCTACACACCTTCATAGCCTCGTCATAAGCATCGTCAAATGTATCTCCGGTCAAAATAACCTCTACACTGTCTCCGCCAAAGCGACGTACCTGCTTCACCTTCTGATTAGGCGTTGTGCTCGGCATGAATATTTTACCGTGGATGCCGAGCGCGTTACATGAAAAAGCCACGCCTTGTGCATGATTACCCGCACTCGCACACACGATCCCTTTCTCTATCTGCTCAGGAGTCAAGCTGCGGATCATGTTGTAAGCTCCACGGATTTTAAAGGACCGCACAACTTGGAGATCCTCTCGCTTCAGATACACATTACAGTTATATTTGGCCGATAGGACGGCATCCCTCTGTAAAGGTGTACGAACAATCACCTCACGCAGCATATGATGCGCCCGTACAATATCCTCCATGCCAACGGTTGACGCCGTGGCCGGTTCAGTTTTCTGGGTTTCTGTTGGTTCCATAGGTTCTCCACGCTCCGCCTGAATATTTCTGTATTTGAAATCTTTCAAACATCATACCACGTTTACCTATAGCTTGTGCAGTTGATAGCCATGAAAATGAGAATGAAAATCATTGAATCCATAAAAAAAGCAGGTCGAGACAATGCCCGACCCGCCTTTCCTGACTCTATACATTTCTTGTAATCAATCGACTCATTCAGCACCGTAATGATTACCCTTTTACCCCGCCTGCAGTCATCCCTTCAATAAAGTAACGCTGGAAGAACAGAAACACAACGAGAATCGGCAGAATAGCCAGGACTGATCCGGCAATCAACACATCATAATTGTTGCCATATGGCGTCAGCAGACTGGACAGACCAATTGGCAGTGTCAGCATGTCGTTAGTACGCAATACGATCATCGGCCACAGGAAGTTATTCCAACTGTTCATAGCCTGTAAAATAGCCATTGCCGCAAAGGCAGGTGCCATCAGAGGCATCATAATCCGCACAAAAATACCATACTCTGAACAGCCGTCAACTCGTGCAGCATCCATAAAATCCTTGGGTACTCCGCTCAAATATTGACGGAAGAAAAAGATCGGAATCGGTGCGACGACAAACGGCAAAATTACACCCCATACCGTATTGATCAGCTTCATACCGATCATGAGTTTGTAAAGTGGCAGCATGATAATTTCTACCGGGATCATCATCACGACCAGCACCAATGTAAAAATCACATTTTTCAGTCTAAAACGATACATCTCCAGGCCATACCCGACCATCGCGGACAATATCAGACATAACACCGTAAACAAGACGGTAATGACAAGACTATTCCAGTACCATTGAAAATAATCCGTCGTCCCCTGAAAGATGAACGCATAGTTTTTCAAGGACATGATGGCCCACTCCAGCTTGAGATTCAAGCCGTAGCGCAGCAGCTCCGTTGATGGCTTGAATGAGGCAAGCGTCACGGCAAATAGCGGAAACAGGGCGAACCCGGCAAACAGAATGAACAGGACAACGAGAAATGCGGATAACGGGCCTTTTTGTTTCTGAGCCATCGCTTAATCCTCCTTCCGAAACATGCCAAAAAATTTGAGCTGGATCAGGTTCAGTACTAATGTGAATACGAGCAATACAATGCCCACCGCCGCTCCAAAGCCCATACTATTCTGTTCCAGACCTTGGCGATAGAGATAGCCAACAATCGTTAATCCAATATCATTCGGGGAGTTATTTCCGTTCCACAACATATAGCTCTCGGTGAACATGGATAACCCGGCATAAATACTAATCGTAAATACGTAGATCGTCACGGGTTTCAGCATAGGAATCGTAATCCGCCAAAATGAATCGAAACGACTGGCTCCATCAATCTGTGCAGCTTCATACAACTCGGGAGGAATATTCTGGAGTCCCGACATGTAGTACAGCATATTTACGCCTAGCCATCTCCATAAGGCCAGCACGATCAACGCTAAAAAGCCGGTGTTCGCGTTCATTAGCCATTTGTAAGGCTCAAGACCGAATAGCCCCAACAGGGAGTTCATCAGCGAGCCGTCCAATTCCCCGAACATGAGTCGGAAGATTGTTCCTGCTACCACCACTGAGGTTAGTGCGGGTATAAACATCACGGAGCGAAACAGCCCTCTGCCCGGCATTTTAGGCGAATTCAGCAATACCGCCAGTACCAGTGGCAGAGGAATCAGCACGACCAGTGTAAGCAACGTGTACAGGACGCTGTTCAATATCGCTTTTCCAAATGTAGGATTCATTAAATCCTTATAATTTTCCAGGCCCACGTAAGTTGTTATCCCCGGCAGAACTTCCTGAAAGCTCATAATGACCGTCGAGATGACCGGATACGCAAAAAACAGTGCAAAGGACAGTAAAAATGGAAGGACAAATACATACGGTGCCGTACGACTGGAATGAATAAATCGGCTCCATTGACTTCTGGTCGGACGCTGAGTTTTTGGCGGCTGACCTGTCGGTACATTAGCGTTCGTATGAACGGGCGTTGCCATGAATCTCACTCCCTTTCCTGTTGGGGTCTATCTCAGTTCATCTGCTAGCTCATGCAGCACCGTGGCTGGATCTTCGCCACTCTGTAGTGTCCGATAAAGTATTTTATTGCGTACAGCACTGGCGATGTCAGGCGTTTTCGGTCCGATATGCACCGCATTGATCTCATCTTTGACTTCGATCAGCGTGTCAAAAATATTCGTTCCGAAATACTCCGTAAATTTATTTTTGGCTTTGGCTTCCGGCATGGTCCACACTTCACTGCGGATGGGATCAAACCCTAGCTGCTTCCAAATCTCCACATTCCCTTGCTTGGACAGCTTGGCAAAGGCTAGAAAACGCATCGCCAAATCCTGGTGCTTTGACTGGTTCGTGACTACCGTTCCGGTCCCGCCCATACCTGCTGAGCGATAGCCGCCTTTTTCCCACGCCGGCATCGGTCTAATGATGATTTTCTCTTTCAAGTCAGGCATGTAATCCGTAAAACGTCCCATATACCACATCGGCATCCACACCGAAGCGGCCCCGCCTTTGTTCATAAACCCGTAGTATTCCTCCATATGATGCCCGCCGCCCGGTGCGGGAATAGCGATTTTGTCTTTTATCATCTGTTGGAGAAACTCGAGTGTTTTAATATTGGTTTCGTTATCCAGCGTCAACTCGCCCTTGTCATCCAAAAAATCTGAATTTTGCTGTGAGATCATCGGCCAGTAGCTCCACAGGTCATTGGTCTCCAAGGTTGCCATCGGCTTGCCCGTTTTTGCCAGCACTTGCTTGCCAGCAGCAGCATAGTCTGCCCAGGTAACGATGGAATCCGGGTCTACCCCCGCCTGATCCATAATCTCTTTATTGTAATACATCACTTCGGCTCCAACGTGGAAGTCAATGCCGTAATACTTACCGTCTTTGCCGTAAATCTGTACTCTGGAAGGCACAATGTTATTGATCTCAGGGTCAATCACCGGATTGAGCGGGACCAGTTGCGGTATTCCTTTGAGGAAATTACCAATCTTGTTCACCTCAATATCCGCGATATCCGGCGCTCCCACCCCTGATTGCAACGCAATCGAGAGCTTGCTGTGGTGGTTGTCATAAGGAAATGTATTCGCTTTCAAATTAATCAATTCATCAGGGTGCTGTTGGTTCCATTGGTCAGCCATTTGCAGAAAAAACTTCTCATGCAGTTCATTGAAAGTCCACAATACAAGTTCTGTTCCCGGCCCATCCTTTTCATCGCTCTTGAAAGAACAACCTTGCAGCAGTCCAGCCATCAAAACCACCGCCATAAGCATCAAAGCCATGCTTTTTCTTTGCAGCAGCATATCCTTCCCCCTTCGCATGATGAAATCCTAATTCGTAAATGATTGCGCTTTCTTTTATTATTTAACATCAATACAAATTAGTTTACAACAACATTATTCAAAAAAAATTCGTTTTTGTGTAAAACAGATCTCATTGCATTATAGGGGGAAAATGAATTGGATGGGAATATGATGATTTCTGCATAAAAAAACGACCCAACTTCAATTGAAACTCGGAGTTGGGTCGCGCTATGTTAACTACTCTTGCGAATGTGCTGCTTCGTCTTTCACTTCTTCTCGAAATGATCTAATACTTTGTTTACGACGATTATTTTTTTCTTCGATCTGCTTACGCTCCTCATTGCTGATTTCAGAGGAAAATTCGTTTAGGTATCCTTCAGCCTCATGAAGATTCTGCAATGTATTCTGAATATTTTGTTGCAAATGCTCCACATTATCTGCTCGATTATCCGGTTTTGCCATCGGTTTAACGCCTCCTAATCATAGAATCGCTCACTAGAGCGCTAAACCGTAGCTTGATCGTTATCGAGTTATTTTATACATTAAAATGCTTTCCAAACCATTGGCCTGCTGCTTCGGCTTCAGTGCGAGTCAATTGATGACCATTGCGTTCCAAGTAGGCTTCCACCTGCGCTCCGGCCCCCTCCAGCAGGGCTTGCAGCTCCTGAGATTCCGCCGCTGGAACAATCGGGTCATTTTCACCAGAAGACAGAAATACAGGGACACCGTTCAAGTCCGGCAGTTGCAGCCCTCGCAATGGCACCATGGCATGATGGAGAATGGCCCCACGTAACGCTTTTGCATCATGAAAGAGCATACTGGCCGCTATGTTGGCTCCATTGGAATAGCCCAGAGCCACCACGTTGTTACGGTCAAAATCATATTGCTCTGCAGCTGAATCTACAAATTCGCTTAGTTCTTTGGTACGAAATACGAGATCCTCAATATCGAATACCCCCTCAGCCAAACGGCGAAAGAAGCGCGGCATCCCATTTTCCAATACATTACCTCTCACGCCCAGCACAGACGCTCCCGGTGCTACCATATCAGCCAAGGGTAGCAAATCTTGTTCATTCCCGCCGGTACCATGCAACAGCAAAATAACCGGGGCTAGCGGATCATTTCCTTTACGAAAGACGTGTTTCATATCTATTCCCTCCTCTAATTAACTTTAAATTAAGAATCTTATTTTTTGTATAAATTGATTATAGCCCATTTCACTGCTTTATACAAACATAATTGACCTCGTTCATTTTTTCTAAAATGATGTCTTATTCCATTGACATGTAGTATAGCTGTATTTTACTATGGTGTTAGATATTTAGAATATTATCTAAATATCTAAAGGAGGAAATGTATTTTGAACGATGCCTTCAAAGCTTTGGCTGATCCGACCCGGCGTACAATCTTGCAGCTTTTAAAGGAAAAAAGCATGAGCGCAGGCGAAGTAGCTGAACATTTTCAAATTAGCAAACCCAGCATCTCCCACCATCTCAATATCCTGAAGCAGGCTGGGCTGGTGCTGGATGAACGACAGGGGCAAAACATTATCTACACCCTGCATACAACGGTTGTAGCGGATGTGATCGGTTGGATGTTCAGTATCGCCCACTCCGATACCCCTGCGAAAAAAAATAGGAATCATATTAAGGATGGGGAGGAATCTGAATGAAATTTCGAACACCTTGGAGCTTGACGGATGTTTTGACAACTTTGATTGCCTTATCACCCGCCATAGGCGCTATACTGCTGTACGACCGACTTCCCAATGTTCTAGCCTCGCATATTAACTTTAACAATACAGCAGACGGGTATACGAGCAAAAGTGGTTCTATTATCATGCTCGTGTTGTTGGGCCTAGTCCCGCTGGTCATTCGATTGGCACGCCACATGGACCCCAACAGAGCTAATTATGAGAAATTTTCAAAAGCCTATGAAGTTACGCGTGCAGGTGTTTCTGTAGTTCTCGCTGTAGCTGGATGGGGAATGCTGCTGTATAACCTGAATATACGACTGCAAATGAATGCTATAATTTTAGGGTTAATAGGCCTGATGCTGATGGTGATGGGGAATTATATGACTCAGGTACAGCCGAACTATACGTTCGGTATCCGCACGCCGTGGACTCTGTCTAATCCCGAGGTATGGCGTAAAACGCACCGTTTCGGGGGGCCTATGATGATGCTTGGCGGTGCTTCAGCGTTGGTGGCGGCATGGATCGGTGGAATGGCGGGAGTAGTCATTTTCCTAACCGTACTGATCATATCCGTTATCTCTCCTGTACTCTATTCTTACTTGTTGTATCGTAAGCTAAACAAGTAAATAAACAAAGCCACACCTGAACCTAAAAAAGGAACCTCCCAAACCGCGATAAAAGCAGAATAGGAGGTTCTTTTTACATCTACATATTCAATTAAAACAACAGTTTATCGGGATGGGTGCCTACACGCTCATCCAGATGAAGACCATTGATTCGGTCAATATCCTCAGTCGTCAGTTCAAAATCGAACAAATCGGCATTTTCGCGGATACGATGCGCGGTAACCGATTTGGGAATCGTCACAATCCCCCGATCCAGATGCCAACGCAAAATAACCTGAGAAGTCGTTTTGCCGTATTTAGCAGCAATCTCAACAATGTCTGCCTGCTCCGTCAGTTTCCCCTTCATCAGAGGACTCCACGATTCAAGCTGGATCTGGTGCTCCCGGCAGTATTGATGCAGCTCTTGCTGTGTCAGACGCGGGTGAAGCTCTACCTGATTAATAACAGGCACAATATTGCTGTCTTTCAGGAGGTCTTCGAGATGGTGAATTTGGAAGTTGCTTACTCCAATTGCGCGTACGCTTCCTTCTTCATACAGCCGCTCGAACGCCTTCCAAGTTTCCTTGTACTTGTCCTTGCCAGGCCAATGAATGAGATACAGATCAATAATGTCCAGGCCCAGCCGTTTGCGGCTTTCCTCGAAGGCACGCAGTGTTGAATCGTAGCCCTGATCTTGATTCCATAGCTTAGTGGTCACAAACAGATTTTCTCTGGCTGCTCCACTGTCACGAATGGCTTGTCCGACCAGTTCCTCATTGCCGTAGATCGCCGCCGTATCAATGTGACGGTAACCGACTTCAATGGCTGTTTTGACTGCTTCGTAGACCTCATTACCTTCCGCCTTGTACGTACCAAAACCAAGCCAAGGCATCTGAACTCCGTTATTTAGTAAAGCTGTATCCGCAATGTTCCCCATGTCTATCTCCTCCTATTCTTAGTTATAAATTATTCAACGGGATGATTATAGTTTGGTCGCATCCTGAAAAGCATTCACTTCAAGCGGAGCAGCCAACAGTTCTTTCGCTGCAGCAACAAATGCCTGGAAATGGGCAGAATTGTTATGGAAATCCACAGCAGCAGCATCCTTCCACTCTTCCACCATCGTAAATGCATTGGGATCATTCAAATCCTGCATCAGCGTATAGCGCACGTTGCCTTCTTCAGCTTGTGATGCGCTGATCAATCCTTGGGTTTGTTGCAGAAATGTTTCTCTTTTTTCTGGTAAAACTTTCATATCAGCATGAATAATAATCATAATATTTTCCTCCTCGCATTATGTAACTATTTCTATTATAGACCATTCTTTCGATAGATTAAAAGTGCGGCCGTTTCTGAAATACAGTAAAATGAATCGTATTGGGGAGTTGATCGGCTGATCAACTGCTCCTATATTTTGTTTAGTGGCGGTGAAGGCATGTGCGTTTTCAGACAAAATTAATGGTATTCATATCCCTTCTAGTGCTAGTCGTTACCGGACTGTTGGGATTATCCTTGCGCTATATGATTACCTCCGCCTTGTATGAAGAGATTGGGAAAAGGGCGCTGACCGTAGCCAATACGCTTGCGGTAGATGCACAGGTCAGGGATGCTCTAGAACAGACCGATACAACGCAACTACGTGCGCGGATCAACGAGGCAGTGAAGCCCGTTCAAGCCAGCAGCGGGGCTGATTTTATTACAATTGCAGATCGTCATCTCATTCGTCAATGGCATGTTAACCTGGAACGCATCGGACAGCCTATGATGGACCCGCTGAATACTAAGGTGCTGCAAGGGCAGTCCTTTATTACGGAATCCACCGGCTCTCTCGGACCGTCACTGCGAGCCAAAACCGCAGTCTATAATGAACAAGGCCAAGCTATCGGACTCGTTTCTGTAGGTTTTCTGATGACAGATGTGGCGCAAAATATTCGTACATACACATATACATGGCTATGGTTCATGATAGGCGCGCTGATGATCGGCATATTAGGAAGTTTGGTTATAGCACGACGGGTACGGCGCGAACTGCATGGGCTGGAGCCAGTAGAGATTGGACGGTTGTATCAGGAAAAGCAAGCCATTCTCGAATCCATAGGCGAAGGGATTATCGCGGTTAATAGCAGTGGACAAGTCACACTTGCCAATCCACAAGCCGTTCGTTTGCTGGGCCTTCCCCCGGAAACTAGCCTCTATGGATGCGAGCTTCGTCACTTGGCGGGCGCCGCAGATCAGCTGGCAGATGTGCTTGCTACAGATTTTATCGAGAAGAATCCAAGCATGAAGCCCGATCAGGAACAGAACGTATTCAATGAAGAAATTGAGATCCAACAACGAGTCGTAGTCGTCAGCCGTGTGCCGATCAAGGATCGATTTGGACGAATGCTGGGCACGGTTGCCAGTCTGCGCGACAAAACAGAGCTGCTTCGCATGACGCGGCAGTTGACGGAGGTCAAGGATTATGTGGATGTGCTGCGATCACAAACACATGAATATACCAATCGGCTATATCTCATATCCGGTCTGATTCAGTTGGAGTGTTATGACGAAGCAGTGGACTTTATTACTCAGGAATCGGAGGAGTATCGTGTACATCGTTTCGTTTCCTCTTCTCTTTCACCTGATTCAATCATCGCCAGCCTGCTGATCAGCAAGAAAAAACAGGCGTTGGAAAAAGGGATTGTACTCCATTCATATATTAAAGGAGCATTTTCAACTCCGTCTCCTACGTTGGAGTGGTCGCTTCTTGCTGCCATTGCCGGAAACCTGCTGGACAATGCTATGGAAGCAGTTGCAATAGGCTCTATACCTGACGGACAGGTATGGTTCCGGCTAGAAGAAATGACTGAAGCCATCATCGTCGAAGTTGCAGATAATGGATCGGGTATTTCAGAGGATATCCGGGAAAAACTGTTCGTTAAGGGAGCATCAACCAAAGCAGAGGCAGGACACGGATATGGCCTCGCTCTCGTGCAGGAGTACACCGAACGAATGAGTGGCTCCATAAAAGTACATGAACGGCCTGGTGGTGGTAGCATTTTTGAAGTATACATTCCTTTAAATAGGTCAGACACGGGGAGCAATAATGCAAAAGGAGGTTACGTCCATGAATGAGCGGGTTTTATCGGACATTGAGGTTCTTATTATTGAAGATGATCCGCGAATTGCGGAGATTAACCGACGATTTATTGAAAAGGTGGACGGGTTCACTGTATGTGCAATAGCAACGAACGAATTTGAGGCAAAGCTTCAACTAGATGTTCTGCGCCCGTCTTTAGCCGTGCTGGATGTTTATTTTCCCGATACGAATGGTCTAACCCTGCTATCGTTCATCAAGCAACACTATCCGGGTACAGATGTCATTATGCTGACTGCCGCCAAAGAAGCTGAAACTGTGGTACAAGCGGTTCGCGCAGGCGTATTTGATTTTATCGTAAAGCCGCTCGTATTCGAAAGATTGCGAGCGACCTTAGAGGAATATGCCCGTTTTCGCCGCCAAGTCACAACATGGCAAGAGGAACAATCTACGGTGGAGCAATCGGAAATTGACCGTCTACTACAAAGCGCAGGCACGGGTCGGATGACGGGTAACGGAGTCGGAGAGCTATGGGCCAAAGGCATTGATAAAGTCACTTGCGAAAAGGTGCTTGATCTCCTGAATCGACAAGGTGAGGTTACTACGGGTACAGTGGGAATTGAGCTAGGTATGAGCCGATCTACCGCTAGAAGGTATCTGGAGTACTTAGTGGAAAGTGGCGATGCGCACCATGATCAGGTATACGGGACCGTCGGCAGACCGGAGCGTATCTATCGCAGACGGCAGGAAAATGCATAATCCCCGAATTTTGCTGCCAGGTCTGTCCTTTCCGCGCTCCTCGTTGCTTGTGACTTTTATGAACTTAATTCATTTAATAGACTAAAATGGTTTAAATGATCACATTATTTACGTCCCTCTTCCCGGTTGCTAGAATGGTCAACAGTTAGTTAATTGATAATGATTATCAGTTTCTCTGGTAAGCATATTTGGAACGGGGGACAATACATGGCAACACCAAAACAGCCACTACCACTACGCACAGGCATGCTGCTTGCAGCGATTCTGGTACTACTGACAGCCGTTATGGCGGGATGTGGAGGCCAATCACAAAATAATAACGCAGCAGCTCCTCAAGCCACAGGCGATACTCGAATCATTAAACATGAGATGGGAGAAACCAAAGTTACAGGTAAACCCAAAAGAATCGTAACGCTGGAGTTCTCTTTTGTCGATGCCACTACTCGACTGGGCATCACACCTGTCGGCATTGCTCAGGAAAATGATGATGATATCGATGGTCTGCTTGGCAAAAAAATCGACTTTACACCTGTCGGCACACGCAAACAGCCGAACCTGGAAACGATCAGCTCCTTGAAACCCGATTTGATTATTGCTGATCTAAACCGTCATAAGAGCATATACAAAGAACTAAGTGAAATTGCTCCTACCATTGTTCTTAAGAGCCGCAATTCCTCTTATGAACAAAACCTGGCATCCTTCGGCGTTATCGCTGACGCGTTGGGTGAGAAGGAAAAGGGTGAGCAAATTCTCGCAGCACATAAAGCTACCATGGCAAAGCTGAAAGAAGGCATCCAAGCTGGTGAGTCACGTAGCGTATTGCTTGGGGTATTCCGTTCGGATTCACTATCGGCTCACGGCGCTTCATCTTTTGATGGACAACTGCTGGAGCAAGCAGGCATCCACAATGCGCTTCAAAATACAAGCGAGCCTACAGTCAAGCTGACACTGGAGCAGATTGCACAAGCTGATCCAGATGTGATCTTCTTGGTGGAAGCCGATGAGAAGCTGCTTGCGGAATGGAAGCAAAATCCGTTATGGCAAAACATTACGGCCGTGAAAAAAGGGGAAGTTTACGAAGTAAACCGGGCACTGTGGACCCGGTACCGTGGACTCGGCTCTGCCGAGAAAATACTGGAGCAAGCGATTTCGCTTCTGTATCCCGCGCAAAATAAAGGAGACGGCTCCCGTTGATCGGACAAGCCTTACGCGACCGGCTAAATAAGCCGGTCGTCTTTGCACTTCTATTCGCGCTGCTGGCTGGACTGCTGCTGAGCGTGGCAATTGGCCCAGTCAGGATGGATATCCCCACCATGCTGACTGCGCTGTTCACCGAGCATCCGTCCAAGGATCAGCTCATTATCTTGACGATACGCCTACCACGTGCCGTCATTGGCCTGATCGTCGGCGCCGGGCTTGCCGTGGCCGGAGCGCTGATGCAGGCTATCACACGCAATCCGCTGGCTTCGCCGCAGGTTTTTGGAGTCAGCTCTGGTGCTTCGCTGGCTGTCGTTCTGTCGGTCGTGCTGCTGCCGAATATCGGGTCGTCCGGCAGCATTTATTTTGCTTTTGCCGGAGCGATCGCAGGCGGCTCCTTCGTATATGCGCTGGCCGGAACGGCGGGCATGACGCCAGTCAAGTTGGCCCTTGCTGGGATGGCAGTGCATCTGCTGCTGGCCTCTGTCACTCAGGGACTGCTCGTGTTTAACGAGCAAATATCCGATGTACTGTATTGGCTCGCCGGAGCCATCGACGGGTCCACTTGGGCCGATACGCGGCTGGTACTGCCATGGTTCGCCATGGGTATGATCCTTGCGCTGGCGCTGGCCCCCTCGCTATCTGTGCTTAGCCTCGGTACAGAGGTGGCACAGGGATTGGGACAAAACGTACGTCTTGTCCGCTTATTGGCCTCAGCCTCAGTTATTATGCTGGCAGGCTCTGCTGTAGCGGTAGCCGGGTCCATCGGCTTCGTGGGCTTAATGGTGCCGAATATCATCAAGGTGTTTACAGGCGATAATTACAAACGGGTCATCCCCTTGTCTGCAATCTGCGGAGCTCTGCTGCTGACATATGCAGACGTGCTTGGGCGGTTTATTGCCTTCCCTTATGAATCGCCTGTCGGTATTGTAACTGCGCTGGTGGGCGCGCCCTTCTTTTTATATCTGGCTCACAAGAACGGGAGGGTTTCACGATGAAAAGGCTATGGATTTTACTTGTGCTTATGTTGGGTGTTTCTTTTATTGCTATTGGCATGGGTAGCACCTACATTACACCCTCTGAGCTGATCACGGCGCTGACTGACCGAAATGCCTCTTCCTGGTTCATCGTTCACCATTATCGCCTGCCTCGTGGCCTGCTGGCCGTCATGGCTGGTGCTGGTCTTGCAGTAGCTGGCGTGCTGCTGCAAGGTATGATCCGCAATCCTCTGGCTTCGCCGGACGTGGTGGGTGTGTCCAAGGGAGCCGGCTTTGCAGCGGTTCTCGTCATCGTGCTGCTCCCCTCCTCCCCCGTGGCGCTACTGCCTGTAGCTGCCTTTGTCGGTGCCGGATTAGCTGCACTACTGCTCGTACAGCTTTCGATGAAGGGAGGCATGCGTCCTAACATGCTAGCCTTAACCGGGCTGGCGGTAGGTGCTATTTTTCAGGCTGCAACCGATTATATTCTGGTCAAATATCCACTTGAAGCCAGCGATACGCTGACTTGGCTAGCTGGAAGTCTGTGGGGCAAAGGCTGGGATGAAGTATATGGACTTTTGCCGTGGTTAATTGTATTGCTACCTCTCGCCTATACGCTACAGCGCAAGCTGGATATTATGGGCCTGGATGAGGAAAGCTCCGCTGGCTTGGGACTTAGCGTGAAGCGTATGCGCACAGGACTGCTGGCCGTATCCGTGGCCTTAGCTGCTTCCTGTGTCGCTGCCATCGGCTCCATCGGCTTTTTAGGACTGCTGGCACCACATCTGGCACGGCGGTTGTTTGGTAATCGCCACCGTTATCTATTGCCCGGCGCAGCGATGATCGGTGCCCTGATTCTCGTCCTTGCCGATGCGCTCGGACGGGGGCTGAAGCCTCCGCTCGAGATTCCCGCTGGCATCGTGACAGCCGTGATTGGTGCGCCTTATTTCCTGTATCTCTTGCTGCGGGAACGCAAGCAAAAAGGCAGCGGATAAAGGACAAATTATTCAGTACAGCTAAACGCTGCACGATAACGTAGCGTTTAGCTGCATTACCTCCCCACCTGTACACCGATCTCAGATAACATAAAAAAAAAGAGCCCTCCTGTATATAACACAGGCTGACTCTCCTCACCCCTCACCACTTACGCTGGATAGGGTACTTCTGTTCCATTCAAAATGAGATGCATCCGAATTTCCGCTTTTAAGGAGTCGGATACTGCACAATATTTTTCCTTCCCCATCTGAATCGCTTTCCATACGCGGTAATCTGGAATATCTCCATCTACGTGGAATGTCAGATCAATCGCTGTAAAGCCTGTCGGCATTTCTTCCTTGCGCGTACCTTCTGCGTCAATATCGATGCGAGTAATGTCCGACAAGAAACGATCCAAAATCATCGTAATATCAATGCCCATACATCCCGCCAGACCCGCCAACAGCAGTTCCATCGGTGTCATCCCTTTACCATCACCGCCATAAGCCGCCGTAGCATCCATCCCAACGGAATAACCGGATGGTCCCTCCGAAGTAAACGCGCGTTTGCCGTGCCAAGTTGTAGATACTTTCATGTTCAATTGCCTTCTTTCCCTCTTAATAATCTATGATTTATCCTCGATCTTACTTTAAAATTCACTGATTTGGCGTAAAAATTTCTGTGTTCTCTCATGCTGGGGAGTGTCAAAAAACGCCTGTGGCGCTGCCTCCTCCAAAATGATACCATCTGCCATAAATACGACCTTGTCCGCCACCTCGCGAGCAAATTTCATCTCATGAGTAACGACGACCATTGTCATTCCGTCTTGAGCCAACTCTCGCATAACACCCAGCACTTCCCCTACCAGCTCGGGATCAAGCGCCGATGTCGGCTCGTCGAACAGCATAATCGCCGGGTCCATCGCCAGCGCACGCGCAATGGCTACTCGTTGCTGTTGTCCACCAGACAGACGTGAAGGATGTACATCCTGCTTGTCCGATAACCCCACCCGCTCCAACAACCGTTGTCCGATGGACATAGCCTTGTCGCGCGGCATTTTTTTTACTGTCAGCAGTCCTTCAATGACATTGCCGATTGCGGTTTTGTGCGGATACAGATTGAATTGCTGGAACACCATCCCTGTCTGTTTGCGAATCTCACGAATGGCTGCTTGGCGGACACGAACGGGAGCCGTAGCATCGACCTCAATCCCATTCACCTCAAACTTGCCGGAAGACAGCTCTTCCAGACCGTTCAGGCAGCGCAGCAAGGTACTTTTACCTGAACCGCTCGGGCCGAGTAATACGACGATTTCACGAGCGGCAACCTGAAAATCAATGCTTTTCAGAACCTCTACCTGTCCGAATCGTTTACCTAATCCGTTAGTTGTTATCATCATCTATCATCTCCACCTTAATAAGCTCGAGCCAGACGCTTTTCCACCCGCTCCAGTATAGCGGAGAATCCAATGCTCATAATCCAGTACATCAGGCCAATTTCGAGCAGAAACGGCATGTAAAGCAAATACTGCGCCTGTAAAAGCTGTGCCTGCCGCATCAATTCACTGACCCCGATAAACGACACCAGCGACGTTTCTTTAAGCATACCTACAAATGTATTCCCCATCGGTGCAATTGCGATCCGTACCGCCTGAGGAAGAATAATACGCCACATCGTTTGACCGGGCGACATTCCCGTTGCATAAGCTGCCTCGGTCTGTCCCTGGGGTACAGCTAAAATAGCTCCACGGAACGTCTCCGATAAGTACGCCCCTGTATTAATGCTAAGTGCCAGACAAGCAGCTGTAAGCGATCCAAATGATATTCCATAATCATCCAGTCCATAATAAATGACTGCAATCTGCACCAAAA
Source organism: Paenibacillus sp. T2-29 (assembly GCF_052921365.1). Classification (NCBI taxonomy): domain Bacteria; kingdom Bacillati; phylum Bacillota; class Bacilli; order Caryophanales; family Paenibacillaceae; genus Paenibacillus; species Paenibacillus sp. T2-29. Next base: position 830,088 of record NZ_JBREVE010000002.1, read on the forward strand.
CCGGCGTCCCCCGAATGATCGATACATACATGCGCGCCAGCCATCGAACAGGTCGATTCCCCTTCAACCGGGCCACAGCAACAATCAAACCAATGATTAGGCCAAAAAACATAGAGACAATCGTAATATATAGCGTATAATAAGCGCCCTTCAATAAAAAAGGCACGTTCTCCCACATTAATTCAAGCATCGGTTATATTCCCTTCTTTCAGACGAGTGGCCCCATGTCAGCATAAAAGCCAAGACTGGAGCCAGACGCCTGTAACAGGCTTACGTTATTCTTTTGGCTCCTCGCCAAACCATTTTTTGAAAATTGTTTTGTAAGTGCCGTCTTCCTTCATTTCCTTCAGAGCCTTGTTCAAGGCTTCCTTCAGCTCAGGAGTTTTCTGGTTAATAGCTACAGCCGCCTGATCCGATTTAATCGGCTCGCCTACAGCTTTAATTTGAAATCCGTTTTTGTCGATAATGGGCTTAAGAGCATACAGATTGTTAATGGTTGCATCAATACGACCAGAGTTTAGATCCTTCAATGAAGTAATGACATCATCATATGTTTTGATCTCAAAATCGCCTACCTTTGGCAGCACTTCGTTGCGCAGATAAGACTCATCATTTGTTCCCAAGCCGACACCAATCGTTTTGCCTTTAAAGTCTTCCAACGTCGTAATGTCATTGGTTTTACTGTTCACGATAATATTCACATTATTGGTGATATAGGGATCTGTGAAGTCAATGGCCTTCTTACGATCCTCTGTAATCGCCACCTGGCTAACCACTGCATCGAATTTTTTCTTTTGCAAACTTGGAATCAGTCCCGAAAATTCTTGTGCCGTGAACTCCGCTTTTACTCCAATCCGTTTCGCCAATTCTTTGGCAATATCCACATCAAACCCGTCCAACTCCTTGTTGTCGTTCAAGAAATTGTACGGCGGGTAAGTACCCATCATGCCTACCTTCATTACACCAGCCTTCTTGATGGCTTCGAGCTGATTGGCGGCTGCCTCGTTACTGCTGCCTGCTCCATTGCTAGTATTCGAAGCTTCTGGCTTTGTACCGCAAGCGCTCAGCACAAGGCTAAACAATGCCAGAGCCATGAGTGTGGTCACCAAGAATCCTTTTTTACGTGTTTTCATGTATCGTTCTCTCCTGTCTAGATGTAAATGTTTAAGTTTGTATGTGTAATTGGGCTATATTATTTGTTGCCCATACTCATTCATGCGATGTTGACGTCTAGCTTTGGCCTAATAGCCCGTAAAATTCAAAATTAGCAGCCTCTTCTGCCAATCTTGTAGCGGATACCTGCTTGATGTGGTCATGTGTTCCCTCTGAACCGAATAGCCAGCGTATAATGACACCTTCAATCATGCTCATGAGTAGTGCTGCCCTTAATTCGACATCTAATTCGGCAGGCAACATGTTCAGCTCGATCGCTCGCTCCATATTGCGCCGGAATGCAAGCTCCATCGCAGTCCTTGTTTCACGGATGCTCTGCCTCACTGGTTCATCGACACCACTGCCGATCAGCAGCAAACCCATCAGATAACGGTTCTCGAATGCAAAATGAAATAGCCGAACAAACAGCGCTTCCGATGCCTTAACCATATCAGCCAGTGTTCCCGCTTCACGGCGATACCCCTGCCCGATCGCTGACAAAAGCTGTTCACGACCTGTAGCGATAATCTCCAGCGCCAAGGCCTCTTTACTTTTAAAATGCCAATAAAATGTGCCTTGAGCTACTCCTGCCTCCACCACGATATCTGAAATCTTCGTTTGGTGATAACCCTGCTCAGCGAACCGCTTTAACGCAATGTGAAGAAGCTGTGTTCTGCGGTCTGTTTCTTCTCCCCCGTGGTCAACAGGTGAGTCATTCGAAAGGGTTTTGGGCTGCTTCGCCTTGCGTGGCTGCATGGGTTTCCTCCTCCCGATTGATCAGTCAGTCAGTTTTGTATTTTTAATCCTATAGGATAAGTATACTTTTGTCAAACGAAAAAAGAGGACCTCCAAAGAGGTCCTCTGTATCCTATATATTGCTGTTATAGCAATGCTTTTGCCGCAATGTCTGTACGGTTTTGCTTGCCTTCAAAGGTAATATGAGCAGCCTGTTCGTAAGCTTTGTCCCGTGCCTCGGCAATGTCACGTCCCAAACCAACCACGCCTAACACGCGTCCGCCGTTCGTTACCCACTCACCCTGTTCGTTGATGCCTGTTCCGGCATGGAAGACGATAGCTTCGTTTGCCTGGTCCAGTCCGTGGATAGGTACTCCTTTGGCGTAAGCTGCAGGATAACCTCCGGATGCCAGTACCACACACACCGCAGCTTCATCCTTCCACTCGATCTCTACCTGATCCAGCGTGCCGTTCACAGCAGCGAGAAAAATATCGAGCAAATCGGATTGTAGTCGAGGCAATACGACTTGTGTTTCTGGATCACCAAAACGTGCATTAAACTCAATGGTCTTCGGCTTGCCGTCCGGCGAAATCATCAGTCCAGCAAATAAAACACCACGGAACGGGCGTCCTTCAGCAACCATAGCCTTGGCCGTCGGCTTAATAATCGTCTCAATGGCTTCCTCAATAATGGAATTGGCTATGTGAGGCAGCGGGGAATATGTTCCCATGCCACCTGTGTTCGGTCCTTTGTCACCATCAAAAACCGGCTTGTGATCTTGCGCCGCTGCCATCGGCCGTACCGTTTCACCGTCAACAAAGGAAAGAATCGACATTTCCTGTCCAGCGAGGAACTCCTCGATCACGACCTGTGCGCCCGCTTCTCCAAATACCTTTGCCACCATAATATCGGACAGCGCCTTTTCCGCTTCCTCCATCGAGTAAGCGACTGTCACGCCTTTGCCTGCTGCCAGTCCGTCGGCCTTAATGACCACCGGAATAGGCTGTTCCTTTAAGTAGGCATGTGCTTCCTCATAGGTATAAAATTTGCGATAGGTTGCTGTCGGAATTTGATATTTATGCAGCAAATCTTTCATAAAGATTTTGCTACCTTCAATTTCCGCTGCATTTTTACGCGGTCCGAATACTGGGATGCCTTTGGCTTCAAAGGCATCCACAATGCCGTCTGCCAGCGGATCATCGGGGCCTACCACGACCAGTCCGACTTTTTTGGATTCCGCCAGTTCTGTCAGCGCGTCAAACTCACTCACCGGAATCGGCACACACTCCGCTAATTGTCCAATACCAGCATTACCTGGCGCACAATAGATTTGTCCGGCCTTGGGGCTTTTCTTCAGCGCCCACACAATTGCATGTTCGCGACCGCCCCCTCCGATAACCAAAATATCCATTCAGGTGATTCCTCCCGCTCCCAGTATGATCGTTCAGGTGTGCTGCATCCACAACTCACGCAACTTAGTGCTTGAAATGACGTACGCCCGTAAAGACCATAGCAATGCCATATTCGTTAGCAACCTTGATGGATTCTTCGTCTTTGATAGAGCCACCCGGCTGAATGACTGCCGTGATACCTGCTTTAGCTGCCAACTCCAGCGTATCGCCCATCGGGAAATATGCATCCGATGCCAGTACGGCACCTTTTGCTTTGTCACCGGCCTGCTCGATTGCAATCTTGGCTGCTCCGACACGGTTCATTTGTCCTGCGCCTACGCCAACGGTCATATTATCTGCCGCCAATACAATGGCGTTGGATTTCACATGCTTAACCACTTTCCAGCTAAACAAAAGTTGTTTCAGTTCCTCCTCGGATGGCGCACGCTCTGTTACAACCGTAAGTGCATCCGGGTCTACAGCATGAACGTCATTTTGCTGAACAACCATGCCACCTTCAATGGAAGTCACGACGAAACGGCTCTTCGCCTCAGACGGGGAAAGCTCACCCAGATCAAGCAAACGGATATTTTTCTTTTTCGTTAAAATCTCCAATGCTTCTTTCGTGAAGCCCGGTGCCAATATAATTTCCAGAAAGATTTCACTCAGCTTGTTCGCTGTATCACCATCAATAATCCGGTTAGCCGCGACGATGCCGCCAAAAATCGAAGTTGGATCTGCTGCGTAAGCTTTGCTGTACGCTTCATAAATACTGCCGCCAATTCCCACACCGCAAGGATTCATATGCTTAACTGCAACTACTGTAGGCTCGCTGAATTCTTTGACGATTTGCAGGGCTGCATTAGCATCATTGATATTATTGTAAGACAACTCTTTACCGTGAAGTTGCTTTGCTGTTGTCAGTGTACCCTTGACCGCCAATGGCTCACGGTAAAACGCAGCCTGTTGATGAGGATTTTCGCCATAACGCAAATCCTGAATTTTTTCATAGGTTACAGTGTAACGCTCAGGCAGCGGATCACCTGTCACATTCGACAAATAATCGGAAATCAAAGCGTCGTATGACGCCGTATGACGGAACACTTTTGCAGCCAAACGCTTACGAGTATTCAGTTCCGTGTCGCCATCCTTACGTATTTCCTCCAGTACAGTGCTATAGTCATCAGCATCGACCACTACACTGACAAAAGCATGGTTTTTTGCCGCAGAACGAAGCATCGTTGGACCGCCGATGTCGATATTTTCAATCGCGTCCTCATAGGTTACACCGGGTTTGGCGATCGTTTCCGCAAAAGGATACAGGTTCACAACGACCAGATCGATATAATCCAATCCAAGCTCCTTCATCTGGCGCTGATGCTCTTCATTATCCCGAACAGCCAGCAAACCGCTGTGTACCGCAGGGTGGAGTGTTTTAACACGTCCATCCATAATTTCTGGAAATCCCGTTACCTCTGAAATACCGATAACAGGAATGCCCTCCTTCGACAGCAAACTGCTCGTTCCTCCTGTCGAAACGATCTCCACACCCAATTTGGACAACTCACGGCAAAACTCTACGATTCCCCGTTTATCTGATACGCTGACGAGCGCTCTTTTAATACTCACCCTGTCTCCTCCTTTAGCTCTTTCAGAATTTTGCAAATTTCTCTTCTATCAATTTATTTCCCGAGAAATATCGGAAAATGCCTGTACAGTATCCTTGTTAGGACAATGATATGACAAATTACAGTTATCTTTAGAGAAGTGAGTTCACCTTGCGGCCATTCAATTGTATTTTGCCTTGGGCCAGTCTGCCAACTACCTCAGGATATAGCTGACGTTCCACGGATTGAATAGCTGCGGATAAGGATTCCGCTGTATCATGATCGTGAACTTCCACGACACGTTGGGCAATAATCGCACCAGTATCCATCCCCCCGTCCACAAAATGGACGGTGACCCCACTTACCTTGACCCCATAGGCTAATGCCTGTCCAATAGCATCTTTCCCTGGAAATGCCGGAAGCAGCGACGGATGAATATTAATGATTTTCCCAGCGTACGCATCAACCATGACACTTGATAGCAAACGCATATAGCCTGCTAACACGATGAGATCAATCGATTTCTGCTCCAGCAAAGCCACTAATTCACGCTCATAGTCTTCTCGGGCAGGATAATCTTTAGGACGAAAAGTATGACAGGCAATTCCAGCTTTTTGTGCTCTAGCTACAGCAGGAGCCGCAGGCTTGTCACAGATGAGCAGTTCTACCGAGGCGCCGCCCAGTTCACCCCGCGCGGCCGCATCCACCAAAGACTGAAAGTTCGTCCCTTCGCCTGATGCAAAAACAGCAATCCGGTACTCGTTCATTACACCTCGGCTCCTGTAAAGGTCACGATAGAGCTGCCTTCCGTTACTTTTCCGATCACATACGCAGCTTCACCCTGTTCCTTCAGAACTTCCAGTGCGGTCTGTGCGTGCTCTGCACCGACAACGATCACCATTCCAATCCCCATATTGAAAGTCGTGAACATGTCTTTGTTGGAGATTTCGCCTTTTTCCTGCATGAGCTGGAAGATCGGAAGAATCGGCCAAGTGCCGTATTGTATATCCACATTGACGTGATCCGGTAACACTCTAGGGATATTTTCAATAAAACCGCCACCAGTGATATGCGCCATGCCTTTTACTTTTACCTTATCCAGCAATGCCAACACAGATTTCACATAAATTTTCGTAGGCTCCAGCAGTACATCGCCCAGTTTGCCATTCAAGCCTTCGATTTCATCATGCAAATCATAACCTTGCTGTTCCAATAACAGCTTGCGAACTAGGGAGAAACCATTACTGTGAACGCCACTGGAAGCTAGTCCGATTACGGTATCTCCAGGAGCAATGGAACTGCCGTTAATGATTTTGCTTTTATCTACAATCCCTACCGTGAATCCGGCAATATCATATTCGCCCTCGCTGTACATCCCCGGCATTTCTGCGGTTTCACCGCCGACCAACGCACAACCTGACTGGTGACAGCCCTCGGCAATACCGGCGACAATCGCTTCGATTTTCTCAGGTATAACCTTGTCACAGGCGAGATAATCGAGAAAAAAGAGTGGCTCCGCGCCCCCTACGACAATGTCGTTTACGCACATCGCAACTGCATCAATGCCGATGGTGTCATGACGATCCATTGCGAAAGCAAGCTTCAGCTTCGTGCCGACACCGTCAGTACCAGACACAAGTACAGGCTCCTCGTACTTATCTTTATTCAGGCCGAACAATGCACCGAATCCGCCCAAGTCCGTGAGCACTTCCGGACGGAAGGTACGTTTAACGTGCTTTTTCATCCGTTCTACTGCTTCATTACCAGCAGCGATATCTACCCCTGCGTTTTTGTATGCTTCGGACATTCATGAACACTCCTTCAAATGATTGACCCTCCTAAGTCCTCCCTAGCAGGGAGGATTCCATGGGGCTACTCCCCCTGGACCCCTCAAGAGTCGGTCAGATGCGTAGGATTGGGTGCTGCTTGGTGGTGGTTCGTGCTGTGAGTCGCGTGTTTTCCTTTGTGAGTTGCGGGTCTTCCCGCAATTCACAAGGACACGCTTTGATGCGTGGCCGCCTTTGGTAGTGACGGCGGCAGGGGCACGTCCCGGGCTGTTTGCTTTGCAAAGTCGGGGACGTGCCGGTCAAAGAAGTGAGCAGCGCCAACGGGCGGCTTACTTCTTTGACCCTTGAGGCAGGCAGCTGCGCCCTGCCTGTTAAAAACTCATGGCATGAAATAGTTATGCCATGAGTTTTTAACGGCCTTACCTATCCTCTTCCCTGTGGGAACAGAAGAGGTACAGGCACTGCTGCAAAATGCTGCACACCTGAGGAACGCAGCGATCGTAAGAACCTTCCAACGCGGAGTGGCCCCCTTAGAACCACCATCCCCATGCACCTCTGTGCCTCTTTTGTTCCCTATACTAACAACTACACCCGAACTTTTCTTCGCCTTTGAAATCTACCTGTGTCGGATAATCGTTATCGAAACAAGCCAGACACAAACCGCCCTTGTAATCCTGTTCGTTATGTCCGCCCACTGCGGCAATCAACCCTTCGGCGCTCATAAAGAAGAGCGAATCAGCGTTAATCTCTTGCCGAATTTCCTCTACGGTTTTGGACGAAGCGATCAGTTCCCGACGGTCCGGCGTGTCGATACCGTAGAAGCACGGGTTTTTGAAAGGCGGCGAGGTAATACGTACATGTACTTCCAACGCGCCTGCATCCCGCAGCATATTTACGATTCGACGAGACGTGGTGCCACGAACGATAGAGTCGTCGATCATAATGACCCGTTTACCTTCAACCACACGGCGTACGGCGCTCAGCTTCATTTTCACACCCTGCTCGCGCAGCTCCTGACTCGGTTGAATGAAGGTACGACCGGTATATTTATTTTTAATCATGCCCAGCTCATAAGGAATACCTGTTTGCTCTGCATAACCAATTGCAGCCGAAATACTGGAATCCGGTACACCGGTCACCAAATCAGCATCGACAAAAGCCTCCAGCGCCAGTTGGCTGCCCATCCGTTTGCGTGCAGCATGAAGATTAGCTCCGTTCAAATCACTGTCAGGACGAGCAAAATAAATATACTCCATCGCACACAGCGCTTTACGCTGCTTATCTTCCGTATAGCGGTCTTCGTGCAGTCCATTTTTATCCAGTATCAACAGCTCACCTGGCTCGATATCGCGCAACAGTTCTGCACCAATCGTTTCCAGAGCACAGGATTCGGATGCAAACAAATAAGCATCTCCCAATCTGCCCATCGTCAATGGACGCAAGCCGTTGGGGTCAGAAGCCACAAGCAGCTTGTCATTGGTCATAATAAGGAAAGCAAACCCACCGACAATACGCTTCAATGCATCCTTGGCAGCCTCCACCAAATCCTTGGACGATCGGGCGATCAAATGAGCTACTACTTCGGTATCGCTGGTCGTTTGAAAAATAGACCCACCCTGCTCCAACTCATGCCGGATTTGCAAAGCATTTACGATATTTCCGTTCGTCGCTACCGCCAGATCACCATCACGATACTTGAACACCAAAGGCTGTGCATTTGTCAGCTTACTGTCTCCACTTGTCGAGTAGCGCACATGTCCTATAGCAATATCGCCTGTCAACGAAGCCATTAAGTCTTTATTAAATACTTCTTTGACAAGCCCCATTCCACGATGATAATGGAACTCGTCGCCACTGCTCACACAGATCCCTGCGCTTTCCTCACCACGATGCTGAAGCGCGTGTAAGCCGTAATAGGCTAGGGAAGCGGCATCGGAGTGTCTGTATACCCCGAATACGCCGCATTCCTCTTTTAATTTATCAAACAGCCCCTCTTTACCCGAGCCTTCATTATAATAATCTCCAGTCCACAACGTCCGTGCTGTTATTTCATCAGACATGGAATGACATCCTCCCAGATTTGCTTCAAACTGGCGACTGCCTCGTTCAAAGCGGGTTGTCCGTTCACCTCAACTGTCAATTGTGATCCTTCAACTTTTCCCAATACGGTAACTGGCACTTCCAATCCACGCAAATGTGCTTCCAGCGCAGACGCTTTATCCGGCGATGCGGACAACAAAATGCGGGATTGACTTTCGCTGAATAAAGCATGGTCAGGACGCAAAGACGTCTCTACGTTAACCTGTGCTCCCAATCCGCCGCTAATTCCAGATTCGGCAAGCGCCACAGCCAATCCGCCCTCTGCGAGATCATGCGCGGATTGTACCAATCCGGCTTGTATCGCTCCCAGTACTGCGGTCAGCAGTTTTTTCTCTACGTTCAAATTTAGCTCAGGCGGACGTCCTTCGGATACACCGTGCATGACAGCCTGGAACTCACTACCTCCTAGCTCAGCCTTCGTCTCCCCCACTAGGAAAATGACGTCGCCTTCAGCTTTGAAGCCTTGTGTCGTAATATGATCTGTATCATGTACCAGACCGACCATACCGACTACAGGCGTCGGATAGATCGCACCTTTGGCATTTTCGTTGTACAAGCTAACGTTACCCCCGATAACAGGTGTATCCAGTACACGACAAGCTTCTGCCATACCGTCCACGGCTTTTTCCATTTGCCAGAAAATATCCGGCTTTTCAGGGTTACCGAAGTTGAGGTTGTCCGTAATCGCCAAAGGTTCTCCGCCGGAGCATACAATGTTACGAGCTGCTTCGCTGACTGCAATTCGTCCGCCTACCTCTGGATCCAGGTATACATAACGTCCGTTACAATCTGTAGTCATCGCAAGTCCCTTGCGGGTGCCGCGTACAGTCACTACAGCCGCATCCGAGCCCGGACGAACGGCCGTACTGGTGCGAACCATGTAATCATATTGCTCGTATACCCATTTCTTGCTGGCTACACTTGGTGAAGACAGCACCTTTTTCAGCGCACCGTTCAAATCAGTCACTTCTGGGTAACGCAATGTGTCAACAGCAGCATTTTGCTCATAATAAGCAGGAACTTCGGAAGGCTTGTCATAGATCGGACACTCGTCTACTAGCGCCGTCACTGGCATATCCCCCACCACTTCACCGTGATGGAACAAACGCAAACGCCCGTCATCCGTCACTTTGCCGACCTTGGCACAAATGACGCCCCAACGCTCAAAAATTTCAAGTGCCTGTGCTTCGTCCTTTGGCTCAACAACGAACAGCATACGCTCCTGTGATTCGGACAGCATCATTTCATAAGGTGTCATGCCCTCTTCACGCTGCGGTACCTGATCCAGATACAGCTCAAGACCGTTGCCCGCCTTACTTGCCATTTCGGCACTGGAGCAGGTAAGTCCCGCTGCGCCCATATCCTGAATACCCAGTACAATACCGCTGTCGATCAGTTCCAGACATGATTCCATAACCAGCTTTTCCATGAATGGATCGCCTACTTGAACCGCAGTCCGATTTGCTTCGGATTCCTCTGTCAGCTCAACGGATGCGAAAGTTGCTCCATGAATCCCGTCACGTCCTGTTGGTGGGCCTACGTAGAACACCGGGTTACCAACCCCTTTTGCCACACCACGTTGGATTTTATCATGGTCAATCAGTCCAACACACATTGCATTAACCAGCGGATTGCCTTCGTAGCTTTCGTCAAATACAACCTCTCCACCCACGGTCGGAATACCAATACAGTTCCCGTAGCCCGCAATACCCGATACCACATGCTCGAACAAATATTTCACACGGTCGCTCTCCAGCTTGCCAAAACGCAGCGAGTTCAAAACGGCAACAGGTCTTGCGCCCATGGAAAAAATATCACGGATGATGCCGCCTACCCCAGTTGCTGCCCCTTGGAAAGGCTCTACAGCGGATGGATGGTTATGACTTTCGATTTTAAATACAACCGCTTGGTTGTCTCCAATATCAACAATCCCTGCTCCTTCACCGGGTCCCATCAGAACTCGCGGTCCGCTCGTCGGGAAACGTCTCAGCAACGGCTTGGAGTTTTTGTAAGCACAATGCTCTGACCACATAACACTGAACACGCCAATCTCCGTATAATTCGGCTGACGCCCCATGAATTGGCAGATCAGCGCATATTCACTGTCCGACACACCCATCTGCTGATACAGTTTATGTTCGGCAACCTGCTCTGCCGTCGGTTCCTTAGCGGACACTTGCTGCGCCATGACGATCCCTCCAAGCATTCAAAATAGATGTAAACATACGTTTGCCGTCATCCGTTCCAAGCAATGCGTCCACCGCGCGTTCCGGGTGGGGCATCATGCCCAGCACGTTACCTTCTTCATTACAAATCCCTGCAATATCCGTCATGGAACCATTGGGATTATCTTTATACGTAAATACGATCTGATTGTTCGCCTGCAAACGAGCCAGCGTCTCATCATCACAGTAATAGTTGCCTTCACCATGTGCGATCGGAATAATGATCTCTTCACCAGCAGCATAATCTCTTGTAAAAGGCGTTTGGTTATTCGCAACCTGCAACACCGTATCACGGCAAAGGAATTTCATCGACAGATTACGGCGCAAAGCTCCTGGCAATAGCCCGGCTTCGGTCAAAATTTGAAAACCGTTGCAAATCCCCAAAATATATTTGCCCTCGGCAGCCGCTTTGGCTACTTCCTTCATCACCGGAGCAAACCTGGAAATCGCACCACACCGCAGATAATCCCCGTAGGAGAAGCCTCCCGGAACAAGAATACAATCGTAAGGTGACAGATCCGTTGCCGTATGCCAAACATAATCGACAGGTTCACCGACCGTGTCCTCTATCGCCTTATAGCAGTCAATATCACAGTTGGAGCCCGGAAAAACCAGAACTGCAAATTTCATGGAATCAGCCCTCCAGTTCGTAGCGGTAGTCTTCAATGACCGTGTTGGCCAACAGCTTTTCACACATCTCGATGATGCGTTTCTCTGCACTCTCGCGGTCTGTTGTATCCAGATTCAGTTCCATATACTTACCAATTCTGACGCTGTCCACTTCTCCGAAACCCATAGAATGCAGTGCGCCCTGCACCGCAACCCCCTGCGGGTCCAAAACGCTTTGCTTAATCGTGACATAGACTGTTGCTTTCATCATGTTCCTTCAGTTCCTCCTCCGAATGAGTGAATCCTATTGGTTGAATTATGATTACTATTTACTGTGCCGTCAGACGCCGCCAAATATCCGTATATCTTGCAGTTGTTTCTTCTACGACCTCAGCAGGCAACGGATCGGGCTTGCTGTTCTTGTCCCAACCGGATGATGCCAAATAGCTTCGTACCGGCTCCTTGTCCATGCTGTCAATCTCCACATCCAGCTCATACTTTTCCTGCGCCCAAAAACGGGATGAGTCCGGGGTGAAAATTTCATCAATCAAAATCACCTTGCCATCAACAAGACCAAACTCAAACTTGCAATCCGCTAAAATGATTCCTCGCTTTTCGCAGAAAGCACGCGCAAATTCGTACAATGCCAAGCTTTTTTCCTCAAGCTCACCGGTTAGCTGGGCCCCGACAAGCTCTTTCATTTGGTGAAGGGAAATGTCCTCGTCGTGACCGACATCATTTTTTGCAGCCGGTGTAAATAGAGGCTTGGGAAAGCGTTCATTCTTACGTAGCCCCTTGGGCAATGGAATACCGTTTACCTCGCCGGTCTGCTCATACTGACGCCAGCCACCTCCGGTAATATATCCGCGCACCACACACTCGATGTCGATGCGTTCAGCCTTCAGCGTAACCATGATCCGGTCCTTTAGCAGCTCTTTATGCTGTTCGTCGATGACATGTCCGAGCTTGTCTACATCGGTATGCACGACATGGTTTTCCAGCAGGTCTTTCGTCTGTTCAAACCAGAAAGCACTGAGCTTGTTCAATACATTTCCTTTTTCCGGTACGGGCGGCTCCAACACATAATCAAAAGCCGAAATCCGGTCCGTCACGACAATCAGAAAATGTTCTCCGAGATCATACAACTCACGCACTTTGCCTTTGTACAAGAGCGGCGCATGAATCAGACCTTCGGCGGTAGACAATGACATTTCATTACACCTCTTTCATAGAAGTTGCCCCTCCTAAATCCTCCCCTCGGGGAGGACCCCCAGGGCTGCTGCCCTCGGGACTCCCGCAAGAGTTGGCTGGTGAGCCGGGTGAGGGCGTCTATTTTGTAGCTACGGTCGGGTGAGCGCGCTCCGCTGGATGAAGCTTGTTGGCACAAGCCTCATCCAGCAACGCTTTTACGTCGGTGCGAACGGCTGGCTCAAGGCTTCGCTTCTTGAGCCTGTGCGTTTCTGGAAGGACTGCGGGCTGTTTGCTGTGCAAATTCGGCAGTCCTTCCAGAAACGTTGCTTGTGATAGAAAAGCGTGTTCCACTGCTTTTCCATCGCTCTTGGGAAGGTGCGGCATCTTATGTGCCGCACCTTTTCAAGTTCTGCTCCCACATGAGGGGTGGTGCTGGAAGCAGCGGAGCAGACGGAATCGTTCTGTAGAAGCGTTAGCGTTTGCCTTTGCCCCTGGATTCCAACCTTTGCAGGTTTTCCAATTCAGGAATCCAGGGGCAACAGCAATCGGAAGAACGATCCGTTCGCGCAGCGGTCTCATCACGCTCCTGATCCTCTCCCAAGCGCCAACCTTCCCTCTTACTCCCCTAATCCCAGCTTTTTAAAGATCGTATCCACGTTTTTCAAATGCCAAGCTGGGTTGAACGCATCCTTGATTTCATCTGGACTGAGCACGGCAGTAATTTCCGGAGTCGCCTCGACGATTTCGCGGAACTGGCGTTGTTCTTCCCATGCCTGCATAGCACGCGGCTGCACGGTATCGTAAGCTTTTTCACGACTAAAGCCCTTGTCGATCAGCTTCGTCATAATACGGCCAGAGAATGGTACACCATACGTACGCGCCATATTGCGCTTCATATTTTCAGGGAAGACCGTCAGATTTTTCACGATATTGCCAAAACGGTTCAGCATGTAGTTCAACAGCATTGTTGCATCTGGCAGAATGATGCGTTCTACAGAAGAATGCGAAATGTCGCGCTCATGCCACAGCGTAACGTTCTCATACGCCGATACCATATGCCCGCGAATCACACGTGCCAGGCCGGAGATGTTTTCACTTCCGATCGGATTGCGTTTATGCGGCATTGCGGAAGATCCTTTTTGACCCTTGGCAAAAGCTTCTTCCACCTCGCGGAATTCACTCTTTTGCAATGCACGGACTTCTGTAGCAAACTTGTCCAACGATGTGGCGATCAACGCCAGCGTGGCCATATATTCAGCATGACGATCACGCTGAAGCGTTTGTGTAGAAATCGGAGCAGGCTTGGTGCCCAGCTTGCGGCATACGAATTCTTCCACAGCTGGGTCAATGTTGGCATATGTTCCGACTGCACCGGACATTTTACCGTATTGTACCTGGTCAGCAGCATAGCGGAAACGTTCCAGATTGCGCTTCATTTCCTCGTACCACAGGCCCATTTTCAGTCCGAATGTGGTCGGCTCAGCGTGCACTCCATGTGTACGTCCCATCATCGGTGTGTGCTTGTAAGCCAATGCTTTTTCCTTCAAAATATCAATAAAATTCAGAATATCTCGTTCCAGAATTTCATTCGCCTGTTTTAACAAATAGCCCAGTGCTGTATCAACCACGTCTGTGGAGGTTAGACCGTAATGCACCCATTTGCGCTCGTCGCCAAGACTTTCGGATACCGTGCGGGTAAAAGCAATGACATCGTGTCTTGTTTCCTGCTCAATTTCATAGATCCGTTCAATATCAAAGCTTGCATTTTTGCGCAGAGCCACGGTATCTTCTTTTGGGATAACACCTAACTCAGCCCATGCTTCACAGGCACACAGTTCTACTTCCAGCCAAGCTTTGAATTTATTTTCTTCCGTCCAAATCGCTCTCATTTCCGGTCTGCTATAGCGTTCGATCATGACTATTTATCCCCCCAAATATTGGTTTGATCAATCCATTCCAGCGCTTGTTCCGTATCCTGGCACAACAGATTAATATGTCCCATCTTCCGGCCTGGCTTGGCTTCACTTTTTCCATACAAATGCAGCTTCGGTACAACACTCAATCTTTCAGCTTCAGCATCTGTTTGTCCGAACCGCCGAATTACGTTCTCCAAATGCTCACCTAGTACATTGACCATCACGACCGGAGTCAGAAGCTTCGTGTTGCCTAGTGGCAAACCACAAATCGCACGTATATGCTGCTCAAATTGCGATGTGGCGCATCCCTCCATCGTGTAGTGGCCGGAGTTATGGGGACGTGGTGCCAACTCATTAACGTACAATTGTCCATCTTCGGTGACAAACATCTCCACAGCGAGCAGCCCCACCGCATCCAATGACTCCGCCACAGCCAGCGCCAATTTGCGTGCTTCTTCCTGGACAGGTTCAGGTACGCGTGCGGGTACAATCGACGTGTGCAAAATGTTGTTTACGTGAATGTTTTCCGCAGGTGGAAAGGCTCTAGCTTCACCGTTCGTGCTGCGAGCTACAATCACCGAGATTTCGCAGCGAAAACGGATGAACTGTTCCAACACCAGTTCCGAACCGCTTCCAGCCAGTTGCTCGTAGGCATTCGTGGCTTCCTCCGATTGGCGAACGACCACTTGGCCCTTGCCATCATAACCGCCGACTGCTGTTTTGAGCACACACGGTACACCCAGTTCGGCTACCGCTTGAACCATATCGGCAGAACTGCTAATTTCACGATATGGAGCGACAGGAACACCAGCTGCTTCAATAGAACGTTTTTCACGCAGACGATGCTGTGTCGTGTACAAAAGACTACTGCCCTGTGGCACACTGGATTCCTGTTCCAAAAGCGCGGCTACACCTGCATCCACATTTTCGAACTCATACGTGATCACATCACACCGTGCAGCCAGTTCTCTGGCCGCGTGTTCATCATCATAGGCAGCACGGATTTGTTCGGACACCTGTCCACACGGACTATCCGGTGCAGGGTCCAGTGTTACGAAGCGATAGCCTAAGTTTGTTCCTGCCAGTACAAGCATTCTTCCTAGTTGTCCGCCTCCCAAAAGCCCAATCACTGTGCCAGGAGGACGGATTCGGCCTGCGGGTTCACATGCTTCATTCATAGTGAGTCACTACCTTCCAGTACCTCGTCACGGATACGGTCGCGTCTTGCCACAACCCGCTGACTTATCTTTTCGTCAAAAGCACCTAATATTTGTGCAGCCAGCAGCCCTGCGTTGGTAGAGCCCGCCTTACCGATCGCCACAGTGGCGACTGGAATACCACCCGGCATCTGCACAATGGAGAGCAGGGAGTCCAGACCATTCAGAGCCTTCGACTGGACAGGCACGCCAATTACTGGCAAGGATGTCTTCGCAGCCACCATTCCCGGCAGATGTGCAGCCCCGCCCGCTCCAGCAATAATGACTTTTAATCCGCGCCCGGCGGCCTCTTCTGCAAAACGAAACATTAAATCCGGTGTACGATGGGCTGAAACTACTTTTTTCTCATATCCGATTTCAAGCTCGTCCAGCACAGCACATGCATGTTGCATGGTGTCCCAGTCTGATGTGCTGCCCATAATGACAGCGACCTGCACTGACATGTCCTTCACTCCCTGTTTATCAATAAGCGCCAAAAATCCGGCACTCGAAAATAACGTTATTTTCAAGACACCGGACTACGAAAAAACAAACGACAGAGCCTCTTAAAGGCATGCCAAAAGCAAGCCTGTTCCACCGCATCCAATGCGGCTTCAGCCGTATGTCTCCCGTAGTCCGGAAATTTAAGGTTTCCAGGTAGAAACTTCCGGGCCGTATCCCCGGCATTATACGAGTCAGGATTGTGCTTACTCCATACCCAACGATATACTTTCCTAGCGTAATCGTGGTGAGTTTCGGCTCCAACATGTGTACCTAATTAAATTGTACCTAAAGTTCATTTTTTATCGACAATACACTTCATAGTTTAACAATTCCCTACACCCTGTGTCAACTTGAAAACGAACATTGTCATAATGATACAATTTAATGTTCGTGTTTAACAAAAACCAAGCCCTTTATATGCACACCTCGGGACTATTGTATTACATTTAGCTATCTCTCTACCTACACTGATAACGGCCAGCAATACATCTTACCAACAAAAATAAAAAGCCGGCACTACCTGTACAGGTAGTGATCCGACTTTTACTTTTTTTATTTCGTTATTTTACGACCAGCACGGGGATACGTGCATGCTGCACCACATTGTGACTTACGCTACCTAAGACAAATTCACGAATACCACCCAAACCGCGACTGCCGATCACAATCACATCGAAGCCATTCTCATTGGCATAATCCAAAATGACTTCGGCCGGCGAACCTTGAATCAGTTCCACCTTGGCATCTACACCTTGCTCAGCAAGCCGCTTTTTAACTTCATCCGTAGTTTGCTCAGCCAAATCATAATACTCTTTATTCACCGAAGCTGGAATTGGAGCCAAGCCTTCGCCCATAAAAATCCGCGGGAAATCGAATGCTGTTACGACCTCAAGCTTCGAGGAGGGTGATGCCTTCACCAATTCAGCCGCCTTCAATAAAGCTTTGTTGGATGCATCCGAACCGTCATAAGCAAGCAATACTTTTGAAAATAGCATAATACGCACCTCTTCCGAATTCAGTTTGTTAAATCAAAGCCTGAAATTATGTATTCCTGTAGTTGTTCACTTTCATTACACCATGTAATGGCTGAGAATAGTCTTCTCAATCATCATTAAACTTCCCTATGGGAAGCTAAACTTCCAGCCTTACCGTAAAAAATACCCATAGAGCAATGCGTTAATGAATAGCAACGCAGGAATACCTAATCTGAAGGTCATATGCCGTGTTTTATGGCGCTTGCGGTACATCGCAATGAGTACACCCAATGCGCCCCCGATCAGGGCCAGCAAAAACAACGTCCGTTCAGGTACACGATCACGGTGTTTACGTGCTCTCTTTTTATCTTCCGACATTACCAGATAGCCTACTGCATTGATGAACAGCAGCCATACCAACAAGCCTGTCTGCAATGTCTCCCCTCCTTTTGCACACCGTACCAGTTTCAGGTATTAGGACTTATATAGAGCTCTCTCCTTCATTATAACCTCACCCCTTTTATAGAAACAACGCCTTCCCTGACTGGGAAAACGTTTTTGCGGAAATAGTAACGGTGTATGAGGGCAATTCCCGAGTGCATCTATTTTGTCTTAAAGGAGGAACTACGATGGAAAGCACCCATGAGTACGTTGAAAAGCTGCGAGAAAATGCAAAAAAGGCAGAACGTAACCGTAAACAAGGAAAAGGAACTCCCAGCGCCAGCTTGCCAACAAAACAGCATAGCAAAAACCCCTGATCATGAGATCTGTATTCAACTGTAGAACCATGTAAATACCGTAAGACATCAACTCACCGTGTCACTCTCATTCAATGAAATTAAAGGTAGGTAAACTCAGTTGTTCACCTTTTATCAAAAGCAACAAGCAGACTCCTTATGAGATTTCTGCTTGTTGCTTTTGTTTTCAAATCTTTTCCATCCAGGTATAATTAAAGCGATTACATATAATAAAGATGAGTTTTAGAGTCATATTATCTAACATATATATTGACTAAAGGTGATTTAGCACTCTATAATGCGTGATATTAACGTTATTCGACAAAATATTTGTCAGCTAATCTATCATTAATATTTTGAGGTTTCAGATTGGAGAGGAGCTTTATATGACTAACATGAAAAAAATGACAATGATTCCCCTGTTGGCCAGCTTTATTCTCGGAAGTACCTTATGGAGTGGTGGAGTTACCGCCAACGTAGCGTCAGCAGCTACAACCAGTACAACGTTATCTACTTCTAGCACTACAACTTTGGACAAATCTGATAAGCCACAAACTAATCACTTGCCCAATATTAAAATACTGGCCACAGGAGGAACCATTGCAGGGTCATCCTCCGTCAACACAGATACAACCGGCTACAAAGCAGGTGCATTAGGTGTTGAAACCTTGATCAATGCCGTTCCTGAGATGAAAAGTATTGCAAATGTCAGTGGTGAGCAAGTGGTTAACGTAGGTAGCCCCGATGTTAATAATGAAATCCTCTTAAAACTTGCCAAACGCACCAACGAACTGCTTGCCAGAGACGATGTGGACGGTATTGTCATTACCCATGGTACAGATACATTGGAAGAAACGGCATACTTCCTCAATCTTGTCGTTAAGAGCGATAAGCCTGTAGTTGTTGTTGGCTCTATGCGCCCCGCTACTGCCATCAGTGCCGATGGTCCATTCAACCTTTATAATGCTGTAAAAGTTGCCGGAGCTTCGGCCTCCAAAGGCCAGGGTGTACTCGTATGGCTGAACGATCGCATCGGTGCAGCAAGATATATCACAAAAACGAATACAACAGCAGTCGATACGTTCAAGTCTGTAGAGCAGGGATACCTTGGAGCTGTAGTAGGCGATCAGGTATACTACTACAACAAATCTACTCATAAGCACACGACTTCTTCTGTATTCGATATCTCTAATCTCACCCAGCTACCACAAGTAGATATTTTATACGAATATCAAAACAACGGTCGCTACCTGTATGATGCAGCCGTAGCAGCTGGTGCCAAGGGCATAGTGGTCGCTGGTTCCGGTAATGGCTCCTTGTCCAAAACCTCCTCAGAAGGCGCAGAGGCCGCAGGTAAAAAAGGAGTTATTATTGCCCGCTCTACCCGCGTAGGAAGTGGAGTTGTGTCCCCGTCGACAAAAGACGCAGCTTCGAACTTTGTGTCCACTGATTCGCTCAATCCGCAAAAAGCACGGATTTTGCTCATGCTCGCTTTGACCCAAACGCACGATGTGAACCAAATTCAATCTTTCTTTAATGAATACTAAGAGCAGTCATTCCAAGTCAAATAAATACAACTTCCTTATTATGAAAAAGAAGCAGCAGTTACGGTTGACCGCCGTACTGCTGCTTCTTTTATGCAAGAAAATAGAGTCTGGGACCGATAACTAATTTATCTGGTTTCCAATCGTTCTGGTCTTATACAGCCATTCGTTTTCCCTTACAGGCAGCATCAAGACTGCTGTTTGGGAATCCCATTCAAGCTTGGAGGATATTTAGCTTGCTTCTCTGGATGAGCAGCGATTTCTTCCTCCAGTATACTTGATTTATTTTGCTGATTATTGATTTTAAGCGGCTTATGCTTGGGCATAAATACTCACCTCCTCGGATTACCATGCCAAGGAGTAAGCTTTTTTATACCGACATACGCCTGCTAATTGTGTAGCTTATAGCACGTTCTGGCCAATCTTTATTCGCCCTGCTTTTGCTCCATTGCTGCTTTTAACAAATCCCCCAAACTGGAGCCAAAGGAATCCTTCTTTTCAAACTGTTTTACTAGCTTTTGCTGTTCCCATTTGTTTACCCGTTGCTTGTCCTTATCCAGCGTCTCCGTAATGCCGCAGGGTAAGCATCTTACATACAGACCTGCTTTGCCCTCTTTCATTTCCATTTTTTTATGACACTGTGGACAACGTCGATTGGACAAGCGTTTTTCCCCTGAACGACGGTAACCACAATCCGCACTTGGACATACAAGGAACTTGCCTTTCTTCCCTTTTTTCTCCAACAACTTTGTACCACAATCCGGACAATGGCTATTCGTTACGTTATGGGGTTTGTACTCCGCGCTGCTATTTTTCACAGTAGAAACCAATTCTTTCGCCATAGCACGGATAGAATTCAAAAATGGCTCAGGTTGTCCTTGACCACGGGCAATCCGTTCCAACTCCGCTTCCCAACGTGCCGTCAATTCGGGCGTTCGTAGCTGTGGAGCCGCCAATTCGATCAGTTGCTTGCCTTTGCCAGTTGGATGCATCACGTTCCCCTGGCGCTCTATCGTATCAGAGCTGACGAGTTTCTCGATCAGATCTGCACGAGTAGCTGGTGTACCCAAGCCATGCTTTTCCATCTGAGCGAGCAGGGCTGCTTCTGTATAACGCTTCGGCGGCAACGTTCGTCCAGCTCGTACAATACAACGCTGCAATTGGACGGAGTCTCCTTTTTTCAGCTCAGGCAAAATAACGCCCCGTCCATTATTTTCACGATCATCTATCTCTTCATCGTCCAATTCATAATGACTTTCGTCATATACAGCACGCCAACCGCTATCTTTTATGGTTGTACCTTTGACCTGAAATGTTTCCTGCCCCACCATGACCGATACAGCTACAGCATCATAACGTGCAGGTGGGTAGAACAGACTGATAAAACGGCGTGCAATCAGATCATACAGCTTACGTTCCTCTGGGCTTAACTGATTAAGCAATAATGTCTGCTCAGTAGGTATAATCGCATGGTGATCTGTGACTTTACTATCATCCACAACTCGCTTTGTGATTGGCAATTTGTTACGCAATAGCGGACGTGCTAAGGAAGCATACGGACCCACTGCTACGCTACTGAGTCTTTCCTTAAGTGAATCCACCATATCGGAGGTAAGATAACGGCTATCTGTACGCGGATAGGTCACCAGCTTATGCTGCTCATACAGACGCTGAAGAACATTGGACGTCTGTTTGGCTGAGAAGCCGTAGCGCTGGTTAGCATCTCGTTGCAGCTCAGTTAAGTCATACGCCAGCGGGTGAGGCTCGTTTTTTTCACTCTTTTTAACACTCACAACTGTACCTTTGGCCCCCTCAAGCCTGTGGCGCAAAGTCTCTGCCTGAGTACGGTCAAACATGCGCGAATCCCCGTTTTCTGCCCGCCAAGTTGCTTGAAAATGGCCAAAATCCGCCGTCAAAGTATCATATTCCTGAGAACGAAACTGGGTGATCTCCTTCTCACGTTCCATGATCATTCCCAGTGTTGGTGTCTGTACCCTTCCAGCAGAAAGCTGGGCGTTGTAACGAACCGTCAACGCACGAGTTACATTGAGACCAATCATCCAATCTGCTTCAGCCCTACAGCGAGCCGATTCATATAGACGATCAAACTGCTGACCAGGCAATAATTTTGCAAAACCTGCCTTGATAGCCTTATCCGTCTGCGAGGAAATCCATAAGCGTCGGAAAGGCTTTCTCCAGTTTGCCATTTGTATAATCCAACGCGCCAACAGTTCGCCTTCACGAGCAGCATCTGTTGCCACGATAAGTTCCCCGATATCCTGTCGTTTCATCAGCTGTTGTACAGCTTTGAACTGATGATTGCTCTCCCGTAATACCTTTAACTTGGCGTTCTTCGGAAGAATGGGCAAGTCCTCCAAGTTCCAATTCGCATACTTAGAATCGTAATCCTCAGGCTCTGCTAAGCCGACCAAATGACCCAGTGCCCATGTCACTACATACTTTGGGCCTTCTATATAACTTTTATGTTTCTCACGGCTGCCCATCACTCGTGCAATCTCTCTGGCCACGGATGGTTTTTCTGCCAATACCAATACCTTCATGTTACGCTCCTTTCTCTCTTAATGTTAATTATACCATCCTGCCATCTTACGATAAATCTAATGCGAACGTCTATTTACATGATCTTTCCTTACTATTACTATTTCTTATGCGTTAATTAGACCAACTTACAAATCAGGCACACTCCATTTTATTAGCAGACCCGCATACGTCAGGCCTCCCCCGAATCCATATAACACCACATGTTGTCCATATCTTAAACGCCCATCATCCAATCCACACTGTAAAGCCAACGGAATGGACGCCGCCGAGGTATTGCCATAAAACTCTACACTTGTCAGCGTCTTTTCTAAAGGTACTGTACTTTTTTCACATATGGACTCAATCATTCTCAGATTAGCGCTATGAGGTACAAACCAGTCAAGATCTTCCTTCTCCATATTTGCCTTATCCATTAATCTTTCGATGCCAGCTGGAACAGAGCGTACAGCCCATTTATAAACCTCACGTCCATTTTGAGCAATAAAACCATTATCTTGCAGCTTCTCTCCATCCAAATAGTTAGATAATCCTGCGCGGTAAAGATGTGCTCCACCTTGCCCAAAGGTTCCTATATCTGCGGTCAAAAATGATCCTTCATCCTCGTCATATTCAACAAGTGCGACTCCTGCTCCATCTCCAAAAAGAACACATGTCGTCCGGTCGGTATAATCTGTAATTTTGGATAATGTCTCTGCTCCAATCACTAGAACCTTACGATGTAGACCACCCGTAATAAGACCATTTGCCAAATGAAGTCCATAGGCAAAGCCTGCGCATGCAGCACTAACATCCATTGATCCTGTATTTGGAATATTAAAATAAGCCTGAATACGGGAAGCCGTACTTGGAAAATAGTAATCAGGTGTACTTGTCGCTACAATGATCATGTCAACATCGTTCACATTTACGTTATAAAGGTTAACCATACGTTTAATAGCTTGTATACATAAATCAGATACGTACTGATCTTCAGCCGCGATTCGTCGTTCCCGCATACCCGTTCGTTGTACAATCCACTCGTCACTAGTTTCCACAAGCTTCTCCAAGTCGGCGTTCGTTAAAATCCGTTCAGGTACATAAGTGCCAAGGGCCGTTAACTTTGCTTTTGAATTCAACATTCTGATCACTCTCCTTTATAATCCTTATTCATATTATAACACCAGATACTAATACCTGGTACTAATTTTCTTAAAAAAATGTCTATCTATTTACTAGCTAATATCCACAGATTCAGTCGAACTTATAACTAACTTACTCTAATAAAAAATACTACTGAAATTTAACACAAAAAAAAGATCATGATCTCAGTGAGATCATGATCTTTTTTACTTGTTGCTTGGCAACGTCCTACTCTCCCAGGACCCTGCGGTCCAAGTACCATCGGCGCTGGAGGGCTTAACGGTCGTGTTCGGGATGGGTACGTGTGGAACCCCTCCGCTATCGCCACCAAACATGAATTTGCCTCGCAAATTCTAACTTCAAGGTTACACCCTGAAAACTGGATCCGAAACTTCCTTGCGTCTTATCTTTAGGATAAGCCCTCGACCGATTAGTATTGGTCAGCTCCATGCATTACTGCACTTCCACCCCCAACCTATCTACCTCGTCGTCTTCAAGGGGTCTTACATACTGGGAAATCTCATCTTGAGGGGGGCTTCACGCTTAGATGCTTTCAGCGCTTATCCCTTCCGTACATAGCTACCCAGCGGTGCTCCTGGCGGAACAACTGGTACACCAGCGG